>NZ_QNRY01000007.1 GCF_003315515.1 Brenneria salicis ATCC 15712 = DSM 30166
CTCCGGGCACGGGCTTTCCCTCCAATTTGGCCTGAATACGCCAGTTGTAAAGGGTAGCTTCCGATATTCCTTCTTGCTGTGCAAGTGCGCTAACAGTCATGTTGTGAGGAGGTAATAATTTGTCCAAAACAGCAGCTTTACGTTCAGGTGAATAACGTTTCATGTCAGGCTCCACTACCCCCAATTAGATTTTCAGTAGGGAGTGCCATCTATCCTGACAGGGGGGGTTAGCAAGCGCCATTGATGATCATAGAAAGACAATTAGTAAATAAGTTAAGATAATTATGGTTCAGACTTCCCATATTCCTATTTAAAAAATTTAAACTTTTATTTTTATCAAACCCAACTCACTAAAAGAAATGTCCTTCCTATTTTTATCGTAAAAAGCCTGATAGAATTTGAAATCTTCTCTTCCTGACTCTACACATTTCTTCTCGATAACTTTCATGATTTTTATTTTGTCATCCAGTTTAGTTTTGATACCAAATATGATACCTTTCGATGAATGAAAATCATAAGGCAACAGTCTGTCAGCTAATTTATTATGTTCTGAAAACATATCTGAAATTATCATTCTGTACTCATTTTCGTATTCCCAATCTTTGGATTTAACTGTAATATCTCTATAAAATTCCTTCCAGTAATTTTCTCTCCATAATGAGATTGATTCATTCATCTGCTTCGCACACAAACTCATTTCACCCTCAAAGGAGTACCAAACTTTATTGAGGGTTGGTATCGGTAATCGCCCTAACTTCCTGAAGAAATCAACTTCACCGTAGCCTTTCACATAGTCTATCGCATGTAATTTATGCAGCACATTATCGTAAACTGCACCGTTCATTCCATGCCCTACTTTACTTTTTAAATTTATAAAATGCTCTCCGTTTTTTTCTTCACCATTAAAGATTAGACATACTCCTGTATGGTTATCACCATAGCTCCCCCAAACTGATGAGTTTCTACACTCTGACATAAAACAAGCTGTATACCAGTTTGGGAAGACTAGCTTTTCCAATTGTTGGATATATTCATTAGGGAAATCCAAGAAAACCAAGAAAACCAAGAAAACCAAGAAAACCAAGAAAACCAAGTTCTTATTTTTAGTCTTTGTAGATGTTTTATTGGTTAAGTAGTTTATTATATCTAATTGCCCCAACGTATGCTTTTGATCTGCGAATAAAGTATCAATATCTTCTGACTTTACATTTTCTTCAATATTATTAATAAAACCAGAATCAATTACATCCTTTATTGGCTTTTCATAATCTATATCAGGCGTAGCATTATCTTGCGGAACTAATCCATTTTTCTGATAACAACTATGAATGATGTCAATTGCTAAAAAATGCACCATCCTAATATAAAAAAATAATTCATTTCGTCTTACGGCAGAGCTTCTTTTAGAAATAGCATTTATTAGATTTATTATTATTTCTTTTGAAAAGAATGATTCTGATACTTCATTAAATAATTTTTCATACTCAGGTATTGGAAATGTAAAGTCAGTCAACACTGGTATATCTTCTTCTGACAGCGGATGTTCTTCCCCTGATATCCATAATAAAGAATAACTTCGTTCGAGGCAAAACAAATAGTGTTTAAATAAGTTATTCCAAATTATCTCATCCCCGTCCCAAAAAAAATCCCTAAACCCTTCAATTGGATCATTTAATGACGATGGTTCAGCAAAATAAATAACTTGCTTTTCTAACTCTTTGTATTTTTCACCAATCAGTTTTTCAACACTTCTAAACCTATAAAAATCCTTAGTCATATCATCTCCATAATTAAATAATAAATTAAAGGGGTAATGGCGGATATTCTTTAGATGCTAACAAAGAGTTATATAAAATAGGTGATTTTGATAATATGTTTAGTTCAATCCTTTGTAAAGCTTCTCTTAGCCTTTTAAACTCAGGTTCCGCATAACGTTCAGTTGGATCAACAGTATTTCTATGATTTAGCAACCTTTTGACTACTGCATAAGAGGTTAGCTCTTCTGCAATGCGTCCGAATGTTCTCCTTAAATCATGCATACCTAACTTAACGATTCCAGCTTCCTCGCAGATTTTAATACGTAGTTCTTTCGAATCCGAATAATGCCCTGTTTTGCTAAACTTTGATCTCGCTGGAAAGACATATTTTTCTTTTCCAATAGAACCAATACTAACTTCGTTGATCAAAGACCTTCTTTCATCAAGAATACGATACATTGCATCGCATATAGGCAACGTATGATTATTCCTATTTTTAGTATCATAGAAAAAAAGTATCCTGTTATTAAGGTCTACGTAGTTCGTTCGCTTAGCTTCTTCATCTGTTAACTTTTCACGCCAACATAATGATGCTGATTCTTCTTTCCTTGTCCCAGATAGAATTGTCACGAGTAAATAGTCAGCACCTAACCTGTTAGTAAACCTTTTATAATAAAGTGCATCTAGGAACTGTTTTAAAGTATCGCGAGGTGATAGAGGGTTTCGGATGTTCTTTTCTCTATAACTATCTTCTAACTCTGAACGTGTTCTATATTTTTTTCTGCACCGCCAAAATTGTAAATGGATTATAAATAATGCTAGACTGTCTTTGTTGTGTTTGTGCATTAATAGCCTCAATCTCAATAGCATATTTCACTGCAACATTGATCCATCTAAATGTTTGTTCTGCGGCAGTCCGTGCTTTAACTGATATTTCGTCAAACTTTTTTAGGATCTCATTCCCAGTGAGATCTTTAACTCGTAATTTAGCCCAATCAGATAGCCTATTTTGTGCTTTATCGAAGACAATTAAAGTATTGGGTTTAGCTGGCTTTGAGCGTGTAGTTAAATGCCTTCTGTATTGCTCGAAGATCTCTTTTATCATTAGTTCCGAAGCATGTGTTTCACGTTTGACTTTATTTGGATTACGCTTCGTCTGTTTCATCTGTTGAACATAACGACGGGCTTCATCACGGGCTTGTGCAATGTTATCAAAGTCGCTAACGCTACCAAGAGTAGCCCGAATCACTTGCATTCCAGAATCCGAGTCAGAAACCCTTCTCTGGATATAGTAAACCTTCTTGTTGGTTGAAACCTTTACACCAAACCCGACTGGCGCGTCACGATGAGCATCTGTGATAAAGTACGGTTTACGGTCTTCGTTCAGTTCAAAGATCAATTGGCCGTCAGTTAAGATCTTCGGCTTATAATCAATAGATAATGTCTTAGCTACAAGCTGTTGATTTAGATTGATTTTCATATGATTTGTATACCAGTTCTTTTTTTGTTCAGCAGCAAGAGTGGCTGATATACATATAGTATACATTTTTTGCAGTGCGTGTGTTTATGTATACCAAAACACACTCACTCCAGAGCTTTATAAAATGGAAAAATACAGTAAAATCAACGACAAAAATGTTATAATTAAAGGCACGGAAAACCACACACCGATGATGCAGCAGTACTTCAAGCTGAAATCGCAACACCCGGAAATTCTGCTGTTCTACCGTATGGGCGACTTCTATGAGCTATTCTATGACGACGCCAAACGCGCTTCTCAGCTTCTGGATATCTCCCTGACCAAACGCGGCGCTTCCGCCGGCGAGCCGATTCCCATGGCCGGCGTCCCGCACCACGCGGTTGAAAACTATCTTGCCAAGCTGGTGCAACTGGGCGAGTCAGTCGCTATTTGCGAACAGATCGGCGATCCGGCCACCAGCAAAGGACCGGTAGAACGCAAAGTGGTACGTATCGTGACCCCCGGCACCATCAGCGACGAAGCCTTATTGCAGGAAAAACAGGACAACCTGTTGGCTGCGATTTGGCAGGATGGCCGTGGATTCGGCTATGCCACGCTGGATATCAGTTCCGGCCGTTTCCGGGTTGCCGAACCGGGCGATCAGGAAACCATGGCTGCCGAGTTGCAACGCACCAATCCAGCCGAATTGCTTTATCCGGAATCGTTTGAATCCATGCCGTTGATTGAACATCGTCACGGTCTGCGCCGCCGCCCATTATGGGAATTTGAACTGGATACCGCCCGTCAGCAACTCAATCTGCAATTTGGTACGCGCGATCTCAGCGGATTTGGCGTTGAACAGGCGAAGCTGGCGCTGAGAGCAGCCGGTTGCTTGCTGCAATACGCCAAAGATACCCAGCGCACGTCTCTGCCGCATATTCGCGGCATCACCATGGAACGGCAGCAGGACGGCATCATCATGGATGCCGCCACCCGGCGTAATCTGGAACTGACGCAGAATCTGTCCGGCGGAACAGAAAATACACTGGCGGCGGTGCTCGATCGCACCGTAACCCCCATGGGCAGCAGGATGTTGAAACGCTGGATCCATATGCCGATCCGGGAGATCGCCGCGTTGACACGGCGTCAGCAGGCTATCAGCACGTTACGGGACATTGCGCCAGATTTGCAGCCTTATCTACGGCAGGTCGGCGATCTGGAGCGAATTCTGGCGCGTCTGGCGCTGCGCACTGCCCGTCCGCGCGATCTGGCGCGCATGCGTCACGCTTTCCAGCAATTTCCCGCTATTCGGGCGCAACTGGCCCCGTTGGAAACCGACGCTATCCGACAGTTGGTGGATCAGATTGGTCAATTCGACGCGTTGCAGGATCTGCTTGAGCGCGCCGTCGTCGAAACGCCGCCGGTACTGGTTCGTGACGGCGGCGTAATCGCGCCGGGTTATCATGCCGAAATGGATGAATGGCGGGCGTTGGCTGACGGCGCCAGCGATTATCTGGACAAGCTGGAAATCCGTGAACGTGAAAAGCTGGGGCTGGATACGCTTAAGGTCGGTTTTAATGGCGTACATGGCTATTATATTCAGGTCAGTCGCGGCCAAAGCCATTTGGTGCCAATACATTATGTGCGACGCCAAACGCTGAAAAATGCCGAACGCTATATTATTCCTGAACTGAAAGAATATGAAGATAAGGTGCTGACATCCAAAGGCAAAGCGCTGGCATTGGAAAAAGCCCTTTATGAAGAATTGTTCGACCTGCTGCTACCCCATCTGGCCGAACTTCAGCAAAGCGCGGCGGCCCTCGCCGAGTTGGATGTGCTGGCGAATCTGGCGGAACGCGCGGATACGCTGAACTATGTGTGTCCGACGCTCAGCGATAAACCCGGCATCAAGATTAGCGGCGGTCGTCATCCGGTAGTGGAACAGGTTCTCAGCGAACCCTTTATCTCGAATCCGCTGGCGCTCTCCCCTCAGCGTCGCATGCTGATCGTGACTGGTCCGAATATGGGCGGGAAGAGCACCTATATGCGTCAGGCGGCGCTGATCGTACTGATGGCGCATATTGGCTGCTTCGTTCCTGCTGATCATGCCGTTATCGGTCCGGTGGATCGCATCTTCACCCGTGTTGGCGCCGCGGACGATCTGGCCTCCGGTCGTTCAACCTTCATGGTGGAAATGACGGAAACCGCCAATATTCTGCATAATGCCACGGAAAACAGTCTGGTGCTGATGGACGAGATCGGTCGCGGAACCTCAACCTATGACGGTTTATCCTTAGCCTGGGCCTGTGCTGAAAATCTGGCTAACCGCATCAAAGCCATGACGCTGTTCGCAACCCACTATTTTGAATTGACCAACTTGCCTGAAAAAATGGAAGGCGTTTTCAATGTGCACCTGGACGCGCGCGAGCATGGCGATACCATCGCATTTATGCACAGCGTTCAGGACGGCGCCGCCAGCAAGAGTTATGGGCTGGCGGTGGCGGCCTTAGCCGGTGTCCCGAAAGATGTAATAAAGCGAGCGCGCCAAAAGCTCAAAGAGTTGGAGACGCTATCCAACAACGCATCCGCCAGCCATATTGACGGCGCGCAACTGGCCTTACTGGGGCAAGAAGCATCTTCACCGGCGCTGGACGCGTTGGAATCAATCGATCCCGATGCGCTGACGCCACGTCAGGCATTGGACTGGTTGTATCAATTGAAGAAAATGCTGTAAGCGGGACGAAGAGAAATCAAGGCGCCGTGCCTATCGCGGCACCTTGATTTCTCCCTGTTATATGCGGGCAATTTGCCAGTCGGCAAAGGTAATTTCCAGACTATTCTTATCATCCGACAGCCAGATCGTACCTTCCTGCAAAGTGGCCTGTAATGTCATGTTCCGTTGGACCAGAGTAGCAAGCTGAGCTAACTGGCGATCATCAAGAAAACGGATAGTCAGGTTTTTATATCCGGCAACGTTATCCGCGATATTTTGCCACCACACCTGCGCGGCACGCTCGCTGTAGGCGTACAACACCACCGAACGGGATTGATTACACGCTTTTTTCAAGCGCCGTTCATCCGGTAACCCTAACTCAATCCATAATTCAAGTTCCATCGTGTCATTACGCAACCAGATTTCAGGCTCATCATCAGCACTCAATCCTTTGGTGAAGCGCAAGTTTTCATCCGCATGACCGATCCAGGCCAGCAAGCGCAGCATCATGCGTTGCTCGGTTTCTGAAGGGTGTTGGGCGATAGTCAGGCTGGCATCATGGAAAAAATGGCGATCCATGTCCGCAATATTAATGGTTGCTTTGTAAACCGTTGCTTTTAATGCCATCTGTTACCTCGTATTTATCCGCCCACAGTGTACTTGAGTTCGTACTATCCTCACAGTAATGGTGATATTCGCCACATAATGGGTGGATTAGGTGTCTGAGGAATACTGATATCCTGCCGGAGCCTATGCTATAGTCGTTTAGATAAAGAGTTTATCTTAAAGGGCTTATAACATCAGGTGCCGTCAAAGTGATGATGCATGAATGTCTACCGGGTTAAGCTTTGAAGGGAGGATATAGTGCAGCAATACTGTGAATTAGTACGCCGCTTATACGCAGAGATCGCCAGTGGCGATCTGGGCTATATACCCGACGCGCTGGGTTGTGTATTGAAAACCCTGGATGAAATCGCTGCGAATACGGCATTGCCATCCTCTGTCAGGGAACAGGCGGCCTACGCCGCCGCTAACTTATTGGTGAGCGATTATGTCAATGAGTAACGAATATCAACCCATCAACTGTGATGATTACGACAACCTGGAAGCGACCTGTCAGCAGAATTTAACGCTGACGCTGGAACTGCGTAATGGTGAGATCGTTACCGGCAAAGCCAGTGATATGATCTCGCGTAAACATGTGGAATACCTGGTGATCGAAGAAGCGGGTTCGACACGCGAACTGCGACTGGATCACATCGTCAGCTTCAGCCATCCCGAAATAGGAAAAGTCGTCGTCAGCGAATCCTGACGCCCCGCCCGCTTTCCTGCAAAACGGACAACCTGTGAACACCCCCTGGTTGTCCGTTTTCATTTCAACCTTTAGCAAAAATGACTCAATTTTTTCGCCAGGCGATATGCCAGCAGGGACGCTGTTTTTCCGCCTGACCTTCCCAGGTGACGAACCGTCCCAGTGCGGCGATCAATTGGTCGCCATAAAACACCAATGGCGTTCTGTCGCGGCACCACGGCGGCACCTCCAGTTCTTGCCAGAGTTTCTTGATCTGACGCCCACGCGATCGGCCAACCATATGGATCATGCCAGTTACCGTAAAGCGGATGCTGACAGGCTCATCCGCTCGCGGCACGCGTATCGCGGTTCCGTGTTGCGCTAATGCCAGCGATCCCAATCCATCCGGCAAGGTCAACGGCCCCCATAGCGGTTGCCACGGTAATACACAGCGTTTCAGCGATAACATCAGCGGCAGCGCATAAAGATGCTGACGAAAGCGCCGGATTTGCCATCGACCAAGCTGTAGCAGCGGCTCGGCATCCTGACGACTGATCGCCACCTCATGCCATAATCGCTGTAATTGGCCACGTGTCGGCATTGGCACATCATGCTCCGATAGCCAACGACGCAGTAATGCGCCGCGCCGCGCTGGGCTCAACGGACGCAATCCCTCAATACTCAGCGCCCCGTCAGACTGACGTAATGCATGCAGCGATTCAGCCAGCAGTTCATCCAGCAGTTGTTCCTGCTCGGCGCACAGTTGCGCACTACGCGCCACGGCGGTGGGAAAATGCGGCCAACGCGCTGTCAGCGGCGGCAGGATCTGACGCCGCAAAAAATTCCGGTCAAAGCGTTCGTCCTGATTACTGTCATCTTCAATCCAGCTTAGTTGATGCCGCGTAGCGTATTGCTCCAACTGCTGACGGGAGAAACCTAACAATGGTCGTAATAAGCGGTGCTCAGCAAGCGACGCGCTAACGCCCATGGCGGAAAGACCGGCTGGCCCGCTGCCGCGTTTGAGCGCCAGCAAAAAAGTCTCGCACTGGTCATCAAGATGCTGTGCTGTCAGCAAGATTTCATCGCGGTGCAAATGTGCGCTCAACGCCTGATAACGCGCCGTCCTCGCCGCCGCTTCAATCCCCCCGTTTTGCGCATCCACGGCGACAGGCAACGAAGCAAACGGCACCTGCCACTGTTGGCAGCGTTGCCGACAATGTTCCGCCCAACTGTCCGCCAGCGGATTCAGGCCGTGATGCACATACGCGGCGCGGATAACCCGCTCATCGCGCTGGCGTAACGTAACCAGAAGATGCAATAACACGCTGGAATCCAATCCACCGCTATACGCCACCAGGATCTGCCGATGGCCTGCGGTACATTCAGCTACCGCGTTGAGTAAGGTTTCCGTGTTCTTCACGGGTTAAACCTCATACAGTTCTAAGGGCAATCCATCGGGATCGCAGAAAAAAGTAAATCGCCGCTGCGTTTCAGGATCGATACGCACTGGTTCGCAGTTCACACCGGCATCAGCCAGCGAAGCCATCGCCTGCCCGACATTCTCAACAGCAAAAGCCAGATGTCGCAGGCCGCACGCTTCAGGCTGAGTGACCCGCGGCGGTGGAGAAGGAAAGGAAAACAGTTCGATGACATAACGGTCGTTCAACGACAAATCGCCTTTCCACGAATCTCTCCCGGCGCGATATACCTCGTTTTTCAGCGAAAAACCCAGCACATCACAGTAAAATGCCTTGCTGCGCTGATAGTCAGCGCAAATAATCGCCACATGATGAATATCGAGTATTTTTAGCATGATCACCTGTTTGTACGATATATGACGAATTTGGTGATAATCGCAGACCAGCAGCCGGACGCGCCTTTCCGCATCGTCTCAGATCGTCGTCAGCATAGCAAAAGTCCGCTCTCATTGCTGACAGCGGACTTTTGAATGACGGCATTATGAATAAAATCAGCAGTAGCCGTAATTCATCAGCCGCTGATAACGACGGTTCAACAGTTCTTCTTCGCTCAGGCTATCCAGATCGAGCAGATCGGCCAGCAGTTGTGCTTTCAAGGACGCCGCCATCGCAGCAACATTGCGGTGCGCCGATCCCAACGGTTCAGGGATAACCGAATCAATCAGTTTCAGTTCTTTCAGACGCGGCGCCGTAATGCCCATCGCTTCTGCGGCTAATGGCGCTTTGTCCGCGCTTTTCCACAAAATTGAGGCACAACCTTCCGGGGAAATCACGGAATAGGTGCTGTATTGCAACATGTTCACTTTATCGCCGACACCAATAGCCAGCGCGCCGCCGGAACCACCCTCGCCAATCACGGTACAGACAATCGGCACCCGCAGCGTCGACATTTCACGCAGGTTACGCGCAATCGCCTCGGACTGACCACGCTCTTCCGCGCCAACGCCAGGATAAGCGCCCGGCGTATCAATAAAGGTGATAATCGGCATGTTGAAACGTTCAGCCATTTCCATCAGGCGCAACGCTTTGCGGTAACCTTCCGGGGCGGGCATGCCGAAGTTGCGACGAATTTTTTCTTTGGTTTCGCGTCCCTTCTGATGACCAATGATCATCACCGGACGCCCATCCAGCCGCGCAATGCCGCCGACAATCGCTTTATCGTCTGCATAGGCGCGATCGCCCGCTAATTCATCAAAGTCGGTAAAGATATGCTTAATATAATCAAGCGTGTACGGACGCTGCGGGTGACGCGCCAATTGCGCGACTTGCCAGGCGCCAAGATCGGAGAAGATTTTACGCGTCAGTTCAACGCTCTTTTCACGCAGACGCTGTACTTCTTCGTCCAGATTAATATCTAATTTTTCGTCTTGACGGCTGACTGCGGTCAGCGAGTCAATTTTCGCTTCCAACTCTGCAATCGGCTGCTCAAAATCAAGAAAATTCAGACTCATAGTATTCCTATATTAGTCAAATTCCAGTTCCACCTGCTCATTACCCACTAATGTGCGCAACTCATTGAGTAACGACTCCGTCGGCGTTATACGCCATGCGGCGCCGAAACGTAACCGGGCTCGCGCATCTTCCCGCTGGTAGTAGAGATGCACTGGGATCGTCCCCGAACGATGGGGTTCCAACGATTGACGAAGACGGTTTAATAGCTGGTCATCAATTTGCCTGTCAGTCAGCGAGATAGCAAGCCCGCGCGCATATTTTTCCCGCGCTTCGCTGATATCCATTAATTCGCGGACCATCATTTTAAGTCCGCCGCTAAAGTCATCAAAGCTGACCTGTCCACTGGCGATCAGAATACGGTCTTTTTCCAATAAATGCTGATATTTTTCCAATGCATCGGTAAACAGCATAATTTCAAGGCGACCGGAACGATCGTCCAGCGTACAAACGCCAATGCGGTTTCCCCGCTTAGTCACCATGACGCGGGCCGCTAAAACCAGCCCGACGGCAGTGGTCATTTTGCCCCGATCCGTCGGGTGCATATCTTTCAAACGCAAACCGGCGGCATAGCGTTCGATCTCCTTAAGATACTGCGTGATCGGGTGGCCGGTCAGATACAACCCCAGCGTCTCCCGTTCGCCATCCAGCACCACCTGTTCCGGCCACGGCGGAACCGTGCTGTAGGATTGCTCAACCTGTTCGGGCGCTTCCGCCAGCACGCCAAACATATCAACCTGACCGATGGCTTCCGCTTTGGCATGCTGATCGGCTGCTTTGAGCGCATCGCCCAGCGAATTCATCAGCGCGGCGCGGTGCGGCCCAAGACGATCAAACGCCCCGGACATAATCAGCTTTTCCAATACCCGACGGTTCAGTTTCTTGATGTCCGTCCGGGCGCAAAGATCAAACAGTTCTTTGAAATAACCGTCCCGGTTACGCGCCTCGATAATGGCTTCGATCGGGCCTTCGCCGACGCCTTTGATCGCCCCGATGCCGTAAACGATTTCACCTTCATCATTGACGTGAAAATGGTAAAGCCCGCTATTGATATCCGGCGGCAGGATTTTTAACCCCATCCGCCAGCATTCGTCAACCAACCCCACCACCTTATCGGTGTTGTCCATATCGGCGGTCATCACCGCCGCCATAAACTCCGCGGGATAGTGCGCTTTCAGCCATAAGGTTTGATAGGAAACCAGCGCATAGGCCGCCGAGTGCGATTTGTTAAAGCCGTAACCCGCGAATTTCTCCACCAGGTCGAAAATTTTAACCGCCAGTTCGCCATCCACACCGCGCGATTTGGCCCCTTCTTCAAAACCGCCGCGTTGCTTGGCCATTTCGACCGGGTTCTTTTTACCCATCGCCCGCCGCAACATGTCAGCGCCGCCCAGCGTATAGCCAGCCAGAACCTGAGCAATCTGCATCACCTGTTCCTGATACAGAATAATACCATAGGTCGGTTCCAGCACCGGTTTGAGCGATTCGTGCTGCCACTCGATATCAGGGTAAGAGATCGCCTCACGTCCGTGCTTACGGTCGATAAAGTTATCCACCATGCCGGACTGCAACGGGCCGGGACGGAACAACGCCACCAATGCGATCATATCTTCGAAGCAGTCGGGCTTCAGGCGTTTGATCAAATCTTTCATGCCGCGCGATTCAAGCTGGAATACCGCCGTGGTTTCCGAACGCTGCAACATGTCAAAACTCTTCTTGTCATCAAGCGGGATCGCGGCGATATCTATCGGCTCAAGCCCCTGTTTCGCCCGCCGGGCATTGATCATTTCAAGCGCCCAGTCGATGATGGTCAGCGTGCGCAGGCCAAGGAAATCGAACTTAACCAGTCCGGCGTACTCCACATCGCTCTTATCAAACTGGGTAACCGGATGATTACCTTCCGCATCGCAATACAACGGCGAGAAATCGGTGATTTTGGTGGGCGATATCACCACCCCGCCGGCATGTTTCCCGGCATTGCGCGTCACCCCTTCCAGCTTGCGCGCCATATCGATCAGGGCTTTGACTTCCTCGTCAGCCTCATAAATCTCCGGCAACTGAGGTTCGGCGGCGAAGGCTTTTTCCAGCGTCATTCCCGGATCGGGCGGCACCAGTTTGGAAATACGATCGACAAAACCATAAGGATGGCCCAGCACCCGGCCCACATCGCGGATAACCGCTTTCGCCGCCATCGTACCGAACGTAATAATCTGCGAAACCGCATCGCGGCCATACATTTCCGCAACATGTTCAATCACCAGATCGCGTTTTTCCATGCAGAAATCGACGTCAAAGTCAGGCATGGAGACACGTTCAGGATTAAGGAAACGTTCGAACAGCAGGTCGAATGCCAGCGGGTCAAGATCGGTAATTTTCAGCGCATAAGCCACCAGCGATCCGGCGCCGGAACCTCGTCCCGGCCCCACCGGGACATTGTTATCCTTGGACCACTGGATAAATTCCATCACGATCAGGAAGTAACCGGGGAACCCCATCTGGTTGATAACGCCAAGCTCGATATCCAGACGCTCATCATATTCGAGGCGTCTTTGTGCGCGGACTTCCGCCTCAGGAAACAGAAATTCGAGGCGTTCTTCCAGTCCCTCTTTTGCGCGTTTGACCAGATAGTCTTCGGTGCTCATGTCCCCGGTGGGGAACTGCGGCAAGAAGTATTCGCCCAATTGGATGGTAACGTTGCAACGTTTGGCGATTTCGACGCTGTTGACTAATGCTTCCGGCACATCGGCAAAGAGCTCGCACATTTCATCTGCCGTGCGCATATATTGCTGCGGACTGTAATTGCGAGGACGTTTGGGATCGTCGAGCGTATAACCGTCGTGGATAGCAACCCGAATTTCATGCGCGTCGAAATCTTCTTCACTGATAAAACGCACATCGTTGGTGGCCACCACGGGAATGCCGTGTTTGGTCGCCAGCGCAATAGCGGAATGCAGATAACTTTCTTCGTCGGGACGACCGGTGCGGATCAATTCCAGATAATAACGGTCAGGGAAGTACTGTTGATAAAACGCCAGACACTGCTCGGCCTGCGTCTGGTTGCCGCGTAGCATGAACTTGCCGACATCGCCATGACGTCCGCCCGATAACAGAATCAGACCGTGCTGATGCTCAATGAGCCAGGCACGATCGATTGTCGGGCCAGCCGCACCATAGCCACGCTGATAAGCGCGTGAAATCAGCAGGGTTAAATTCTGGTATCCCTCATTGTTCATCGCCAGTATCGTAAGCTGCGCCAGTTCATCGCCCAGTTCTTCACTGGCGACCAACACATCGGCGCCAATAATGGGTTTGATGCCCGCGCCGTGCGCGCCGCCATAAAACTTCACCAGTCCGCACAGATTGGTGAAATCGGTGATCGCCAGCGCCGGCATATCCAGCGACGCCGTTTTTTTGACCAGCGGCCCGATCTTTGCCAGACCATCGATCATGGAATAGTCACTGTGAACACGCAGGTGAACAAAACGTGGTTCGGCCATCTCCAGATCCCAGAATTTATCGATTAGTCAGCGCTGCAATAATGACATCACAGCATTGAGAGTTAATGATGACGGCGTTTTACGCCAGCCCCAACACCCGTTTAACCGGCGCGAAACTCCGACGGTGGAACGCGGTGGCGCCAAACAACGCCAGTTTCTCTAAATGAAAGGCGGTCGGATAACCTTTATGCTGCGCAAAACCATATGCAGGGAAAAGTTTATCCAACGCCACCATTTCACGATCGCGCGTGACCTTCGCCATGATGGAAGCCGCGCTGATTTCCGCCACACGGCTATCGCCTTTCACCACCGCTTGCGCCGGCATAGGCAAAGCAGGACAGCGATTACCATCGATCAGCACAAAATCAGGCGTGATTGTCAGTCCGGCAACCGCACGCTGCATTGCCAGCATGGTAGCATGCAGAATATTCAGTTGATCGATTTCTTCAGGCTCGGCGCGTCCCAGACTCCAGGATAGCGCCTTCTCTTTGATTTCATCATAAAGCGCTAGACGTCGTTTTTCGCTTAGCTGCTTTGAATCAGCCAAACCGATAATCGGACGGGTCGGATCAAGGATAACCGCAGCGGTCACCACCGCGCCAACCAACGGCCCGCGCCCAACTTCATCAACGCCCGCAATGCAGTGCGCCTGCGGGTAGAGAAACACCTCATTCATGATTTTACCAATTCCAGTACCGCCTGGGCCGCCTGCTCGTCCGCATTACAGCGAATCTGCTGGTGCAACGCCAAAAACGTTGTCTGTAGCTCCGCTGTCTTGGCGGCATCCGTCAACCAGGGCAGTAACGCTTCAGCCAGTTTATCCGGCGTGCAATCAGTCTGTAGCAGCTCCTTCACCAGTTCGCATCCAGCCAATAGATTCGGCAAGGACACCCACGGCGTTTTCACCAGTTTCCGCGCCAGCCAGAAAGTGAAGGGCTTCATGCGATAGCCCACCACCATCGGACATTTGGCCAGCATACATTCCAGCGCCGCCGTGCCTGAAGCCAGTAACGCGGCATCGCTGGCGATCATCGCCTCCCGCGCCTGACCATCCAGCATATGTACCGGCAAATCAGGCGCTACCGCCTGTTTTATATGTTCAAACTGCTCGCGACGTTTACTGTTAACCAGCGGCGCCACAATTTCCAGCGCCGGGAACCGCTGCTTCAACAGCACAGCCGTATGAAGAAAATCCGCGCTCAGCATTTCAACTTCAGCACCGCGGCTGCCCGGCAACAACGCCAGACACAAGGCGTCCGGCTTAATGCCCAATGTAGCTCGCGCCACTATTTTATCCGGGTGCAGTGGCATCGCGTCCGCCATGGTATGGCCGATAAAACGGCAGGGAACATTGAAACGATCGTAAAACGCTTTTTCAAAAGGAAGAAAGGCCAGAACCTGATTGGTCGCTTTACCTATTTTGAAAACGCGCTTTTGACGCCAGGCCCAGACCGACGGGCTGACATAATGGATCGTACTGATGCCGCGCTGTTTCAGCTTCCCTTCCAGCGTGATATTAAAATCAGGCGCGTCAATCCCGACAAAAACATCCGGCTTGAGCTCGGTGAAACGTTGGGTCAAATCCCGGCGGATTTTGAGCAGACGCGGCAACCGCTCAAGCACCTCAACGATGCCCATGACGGCCAGTTCTTCCATTTCGTACCAGGCTTCGCAACCTTCAGCCTGCATACGCGGCCCGGCGACGCCGACAAAACGTGCATCCGGCATCCGTACTTTCAGGGCGCGGATCAGGCCCGCGCCAAGAATATCGCCGGAGGTTTCTCCGGCGACTAATCCGATCACTAAAGGGCGTTTCGACATAGCTTAACGAATAATGCCGCGGGTAGAACGCGCGAAGAAATCGATAAACGCCTGAACCGCGGGATGCTGCACCGCCAGCGCTTCGATCTCCGGTTTCACCTCATCCAGCGTTTTCCCGCTGCGGTAAAGCAGTTTGTAAGCATTGCGGATCGCATGCAGGGTGTCTTTGTTAAAACCGCGCCGCTTCAGCCCTTCAATGTTCAAACCAAACGGAGTGGCATGGTTGCCTTGCGCAATCACATAAGGCGGAACATCCTGTACGACGCCAGAGCAACCGCCGACCATCACATGTGCGCCGATAATACAGAACTGATGCACCGCCGTCATACCACCGATGATGGCGAAATCATCAACGGAAACATGGCCGCCCAATGTCGCGTTATTAGCAAAAATGCAACGGTCGCCAACGACGCAGTCGTGCGCGATATGGGCGTTGACCATCAGCAGGTTATCGCTACCGACTTTAGTCAACCCGCCGCCCTGCTCCGTGCCACGGTGGATGGTGACGCTTTCGCGAATACGGTTGCGATCGCCGATCTCAACGCGAGTCGGTTCTCCTGCGTATTTCAAATCCTGATTCACTTCGCCAATGGAGACGAATTGGTAGATTTGATTATCGCGACCAATCCGGGTAATACCGTTGACCACAATATGCGATTTCAGCACCGTCCACGCACCGATCTCAACCTGAGCACCGATATAGCAGAATGGGCCAATACGAACACCGGCACCAATTATGGCGCCGTCTTCAACAATGGAACTGGGGTGAATAAAGGCGGTTTGATCAATCACGATATCAGGCCTCCCGACGACGAGCACACATCATTGACGCTTCACAGGCTACTTCACCATCAACTTTGGCTACACCTTTAAAGCGTGCAACGCCGCGACGCTCTTTAATGAATTCAACCTCCAGGATCATTTGATCCCCTGGCTGCACAGGGCGCTTAAAGCGCGCCTCATCAATTGCCGCAAAGTAATAAAGCTCACCTGGCTCCAGTCTACCGACGCTTTTAAACGCCAGAATCCCCGTTGCCTGCGCCATCGCTTCCAGAATCAGCACGCCAGGGAAAATCGGTTTTCCTGGGAAATGCCCCTGAAAGAAAGGTTCATTGAAAGAAACGTTTTTCACCGCCCGTAAAAATTTCCCTTCTTCAAAATCCAATACACGATCAACCAGTAAAAACGGGAAACGGTGCGGTAATAATTCCAAAATCTCTTCAATATGCAGAGTATGAGTGTCAGTAGTCAAAATACTCTTCCTGTCCAAAAAAACTGATGCCATCAACAACACGGCCTGCTCAGACCCTAAAAAGGGGGATCTTCAGGCAGGCCGCAAATAAGAAAACGCCAATGATTAGCGGTTATCGACTTTTCGTTCAACGGCTTTCAACCGTTTGCTTATATCATCAATATTCAACACCAGCGCCGCAGTTTTACGCCAAACTTTATTGGGTTGTAGCGGAATGCCTGACGAGTATACTCCAGGTTCGGTAATTGGTCGCATGACCATTCCCATTCCCGTTACGGTCACTTTATCGCAGATTTCCATGTGTCCGTTAATCACACTGGCGCCGCCGATCATGCAATAACGGCCAATCTTCAGGCTACCCGCCATAATGACGCCGCCTGCGACCGCCGTATTGTCGCCAATCAGCACGTTGTGCGCAATCTGGCATTGATTATCAATGATGACGCCGTTGCCGATGATAGTATCGTCCAACGCGCCGCGATCGATCGTGGTGCTGGCGCCGATTTCAACCCGGTCGCCAATTCTGACCGTGCCCAGTTGCGGGATCTTGATCCAATTACCGCGATCGTTGGCATAACCAAAACCATCAGCGCCGATCACCGCACCAGACTGAATCAGACACTGTTCACCCAGTTCAACATTGTGATAAATCGTGACATTCGCCCAAAGCCGGGTGCCAGCGCCAATGCGGGCATTTTTACCAATAAAGCAACCCGGACCGATGATCACACCGTCACCCAGTTGCGCGCCGGATTCAATCACCGCGTTTGCGCCGATCGCCACCTGTTTGCCTAATGCAGCGTCTGGCGCAATCACCGCGCTGGGCGCGATATCCGCTGCCGGCTGTGGCGTGGCATCCATCAACTGCGCCATGCGCGCATAAGTCAGATAAGGATTTTTCACTACCAGCGCAGCAACCTGACAGTAAGGTAAATCCGCTTCCGTCAGCACCACGGCAGAAGCCTGAGTTCCCGTCAATTGCTCACGATAGCGGCTGTCAGACAGAAACGTAATCTGTCCTGCCTTTGCCGAATGCATAGAAGCAACGCCGGTGATGACGAGATCGCCATCACCGTGTAATTGTGCATCCAACTGTTGGGCTAACGCGTCCAGTCGAATTGAATACATGTATTATTTAACCTGTTTCAGCACATCGGCGGTAATGTCTTTTGCATTGGCGGCATACGCAACGGCGTTGGCGTCAATCACAACATCATAACCTTCTTTGCTGGCAACCGATTTTACCGCATCCTGAATACGGCTCAGGATTTTATTACGCTCTTCCATCTGGCGACGGCGGTTATCCTGATCAAAAGCCTGCGCTTTTGTAGAGAACTGCTCCCGTTGCGCCATGATGTCTTTTTCCATTTTGCTGCGATCGCTCGCTTTCATGGTAGAACCATCACGCTGCAACTTCTGCATTTTGGTCTGTAAGCTGTTTTCCATTGTCTGCAACTCGGAAGCGCGGCCTTTGAACTCGTTCTCAAGTTGTTTGGCGACCGTTTCACGTTGCGGTAACTGCTGGAAAATGCTCGATACGTTAACAACCGCGATCTTATCGGCAGCCTGAACGCTTGCAGAGGCAGCCAATGCTAAACCGAGGCCTGCGGCACACAACCACTTTTTCACTATAAACTCCTCAACCTAACCTAATTTGTGTCTTGACACATTCAATGTGTATAGCGTCATAGCATTATCAGGATCCCTGGCTACTTCCGCCATACGATTTGTCTTGCATACGACCTTCCGACGTCACATTACCAGGTTTTGCCAATATTAAACTGGAACTGTTCCGACTTGTCTCCATCGTATTTTTTAACCGGCTGGGCATAGGAGAACACCAATGGCCCAAGCGGAGACATCCATTGCAAGGCGATCCCGCTGGAAACGCGGAAATTGCCCGGTTTGCTGTAATCGGGCACGCCCGCATCAATCGTGGCCTGGGTGTTTTCCCAGTTGGTATCCCAAACCGTACCGCCATCAATAAAGAATGAAGTACGAACCGAGTTGGCATACTTGTCACTGATAAATGGCGTCGGCACGATCAGTTCGGCGCTAACGACCGCCATAGCGTTACCACCGATCGCATCATCCAGATTGTCTTTATCAATCGGGCAATTTGCGTAAGAAGCCGCGCCGGAAGCGCATTGATAATATGCCGCTTTAGGGCCGATGGTATTCGACTGGAAGCCGCGCACCGTACTCGAACCACCCGCATAGAAGTTATCGTAGAACGGCACTTCCTTACCGCCCAGACCATCGGCATAACCCGCGCGGGTGCGACCCATAATGACCCATTGTCCACTGTCACTTAACGGATAATAGGTCGCCGAGTCAAACGTCAGCTTGTAGTATTCGTTATCCGAACCAGGGATGGTTACTTTGGCGTTGGCGGACGCACGCGACCCTTTGGTCGGGAAATAACCGCGATCCAGATTGTTGTACGACCAACCGGTATTGAGGAAGAAATCATTCGCTTTGAAGTCAGCGCTGGATTTATCGTTTTCAGTAACGACATCCGGGTTAACACCGACTGAATCCAGATAACGCCACATGGCAACCTGCGGTTTCATGTCCGACAGGTCATTGTGAACATAATCCAACCCTAAACGCAGCGAGTTATTTTCGTTGATCGGGAAGCCCAACGTACTGCCAATGCCATAGCTGACATTGGTATAGTCGGACAGATCCGCATCATAGGCTTCAAATTTGTTGTAGAAGATACGACCACCGAGGCTGACGCCATCGACCGTGAAATAGGGATCGGTCAGCGACAATTCAACATAAGTCTGATAATCGTTTTTCGTACCGCTGATGCCCACGGAGTTACCTGTGCCCAGCCAGTTATCCTGCTGGACGCCGGCCTGGAAGCTGACGCCGCTTTCCGTACCAAAACCTACGCCAAAATTAAATGTACCGGTGTTACGCTCTTTGACTTTATAGGTCACATCCACCTGATCGGCAGTCCCCGGTACGCGCTGCGTTTCCACGTCGACGCTTTCAAAGTACCCCAGACGGTTAAGACGCTCTTTACCCTGCTCAACCAGATCATTACCTAACCAGCCGCCTTCCATCTGACGCATTTCACGGCGCAGGACAGAATCTTTGGAGGTATCGTTACCTTCGAAACGGACTCGGCGGACATAAAAGCGGTTACCGGCATCAACATTGATGTTCAGTTTCACGCTCTTATCGGCATCATTGATTTCCGGCTGAGTGACAACACGCGGATAAGCGTAACCATAGCGGCCCAGAAGCTTTTTGATGTCTTCTTCCATTCGGGTCACTTTGGCGCCGTTATACAACTCGCCCGGCTCGATTTTCGTTAATCCTTCAATTTCCGCGGAGTGACCGGCCAGGTTACCGTTAACCACCACGCCGGAAAGCGTGTATTTATCGCCTTCCGACATGTTGATGGTGATGTAGATGCCTTTTTTGTCAGGCGTCAGGCTGACCTGCGTCGAATCAATATTGAAACGGGCATAGCCGCGATCAAGGTAGAAACTCCGCAGCGTCTCCAAATCACCCGACAGCTTCTGTTTCTGGTATTTGCGATCGCCCACCACGTTCCACCACGGCACTTCATCACGCAGTTGAAAGCGGGAAATCAGTTCATCGGAACTGAAGGCTTTATTACCGACAATATTGATTTGCTGAATCTTGGCGGAAACGCCTTCCGTGAACACCAGTTTCAGGTCGACGCGGTTACGGGGCAACGGCGTGACGACGGCCTTCACCGACGCGCTGTATTTGCCCACGCTGTAGTAGAAATCCTCGAGACCTTTCTCGATGCTGGAAAGCGCTGTGCGATCCAGCGCTTCGCCAACCCGCACGCCTGACGCTTCCAGATTCTCCTTCAGCATGTCGTCTTTTACCGACTTGTTGCCGGAGAAAGTGACGCTGGCGATGGTCGGACGCTCCTTCACCTGCACGATCAGCGTTTCACCATCACGCAGGACCCGGACATCTTCGAAATTTCCGGTAGCGAACAAGGCACGGATAGTATTACCGATATCATCATCGCTGATGGTATCGCCAACACGGACCGGCATACTGAGTAATGCCGCCCCGACGGCAACCCGTTGCAGGCCCTCGAAATGAATGTCCTTCACTACGAACCCGTCTGCACCGTATACGGTGGCGCTGCTAAACAGCAGCGACGCTATGAGCAACTTTTTCATCGCCATCGTTGTTATGCGTTTTTCCTAACCTAATCCCGCGCCTAGAGGCGAGAGAAATCATTGAAAAGTGCGAACCCCATTAACAACATCAGCAATACAGCGCCGATGCGGTAACTAAAGTCCTGCACACGCTCAGAAACCGGCCTGCCCTTCACTTTTTCAACGGCAAGAAAGAGCAGGTGTCCACCATCCAACACCGGCAGAGGGAACAGATTGATGATCCCCAGATTGACGCTGATCAAGGCCAAAAACATCAGGTAATAGATTAATCCGTAATCCGCCGACATTCCCGCTCCCTGCGCGATCGAAATCGGACCGCTCAGGTTATTCAGCTTAACATCACCCGTTACCAGTTTGCCCAACATACTGACGGTCAATCTCATCAATTGCCAGGTTTTATCCGTCGCCTGATAGATGGCGCTAAACGGCCCGTACTGACGCACCGTTTTATATTCTTCAGGCAGCGGCGCCACACTCGGCAACACGCCCGCCAGTCCTTCTACCTTGCCATTGCCGACAGATTTACTGTCCGGCGTCAGCGTCAGAGGCAATGTTGATCCGCCCCTTTCGACATCCAACGCAATAGGTTGCCCCGGATTATCACGCACGGCGGCGACAAAATCACGCCAGCGCGTCAAATCCTGCCCGCCGACTTTAACTATCCTGTCTCCAACTTGCAAACCCGCTTTTTCCGCCGCCGACCCCGATTGGATCTGAGTCAGCACCGCTTCAATCTGCGGTCCGCGAGGCACCATCCCCAGCGACATCACCGGATCCTGCTTATCCGGCTCGAACTGCCAGTCACGCAAATCCAGCGTTTTCCGCACGATTTGACTGGAACCTAAAGGCGCGGCATCAATCACAACTTCATGCCCGCCGATCTTGCCTAACAGCGCCAGACGCGCCGTATCCCAGTCAGGCGTTTCGATGCCGTCAACCGACTTTAGTTCAATTCCTGCCGACATTTCCGCCTGGGAAGCGATGGAGTTGGGCAATATTTCACCAATCACTGGCTTGACGCCAGGGACGCCGATAATAAATACCAGCCAATACGCAACGATGGCAAAAAGGAAATTGGCAATAGGCCCTGCGCTGACAATAACAGCACGCTGCCAGACAGTCTTGCTATTAAATGATTGGTGGCGAAGTTCTGGCGCGACGGTATCGACGCGCTCATCAAGCATTTTGACATAGCCGCCAAACGGGATCAGCGCGATCACATATTCCGTGCCGAGTCGATCCCGTCGACTCCACAAGGCCCGGCCAAAGCCGACAGAAAAACGCTCAACCTTGACGCCACAACGACGAGCAACCCAGAAGTGACCAAACTCATGCACGGTAATCAACACACCCAGCGCGATAATAAAAGCGGCCAGACTCCAGAGGAAATTCATCATATTTTACCGTTTCATCCTAAACAGTTTTAAATATCAACAACATCAGACAGGAAAATACCGGTACGGCCGCTGTCAGGCTATCAATGCGATCCAATACGCCGCCGTGTCCGGGAATCAAATGACTGCTGTCTTTAATCCCGGCCTCCCGCTTGAACATACTTTCGGTTAAATCACCCAGCACCGAAGCCAACGCCGCCACGATGGAACAAACCAGCAATGTTGATGACGATACCGTCAACGGCGCATAACGGCTGAACAACAGGGAAATCACCGCCGATGTGACCAGCCCGCCGATAAGACCTTCCCAGGTTTTTCCCGGTGAAACTTTTGGCGCCAGCTTACGTTTGCCAAACAGTTTGCCGAACAGGTAAGCACCGCTGTCCGCGCCCCACACCAGCAACATAACGTATAACAACCACCATGCGCCGGTAAAAGGATTCACATCATAGTTATATTGACGCAGCGCGACCATGCCCCAGAAAAAAGGCACGATCGTAACAAGCCCGAACACCAGCCGCAAAATGCGTGAGTGTCGCCACAACGATGCGGAAGCGGGATAAAACAGAACCAGAAATAACGCAACGCTCCACCAGATCAACGCGACCCAAAGCGCTGCGCTGATTTGCGGAACATAAACCGAATAATGATAAGCTGGAAGGGTCAGCAGCATTAGCGCCAGTAAGAAACCACACAAAATAGCCAGCCAGAGCCGCTGACTATAGGACACAAACCCTGACAGTTGTCCCCATTCCCAGGCGGCCAGCATACAGACGGCCAGCGTAACCAGCGTAAATCCAAGCGGGGGCAGCAAAAACAATGCCGCAATAACGATCGGAATTAAAATTAAAGCAGTAATCAGGCGATACTTCAGCAAAAGTTCCCCCTAGGATGCATCCGCATCGATAGGTGTTGTTCTCCCGAAGCGACGCTCGCGTTGAGCAAATGCATTCAGCGCACCTTCAAAAACTTGTTCATCGAAATCAGGCCAGAGGACATCGGTAAAATAAAGCTCGGCGTAAGCGATCTGCCACAATAAAAAGTTACTTATGCGATGTTCTCCACCGGTTCTGATTACCAAATCGACCGGGGCCAGTTCGTTCAGGCAAATATATTGGCATAAAGCCTCTTCATCAATGCTGTCAGGACGTAATGTGCCTTCCTGCACCTGCTCTGCAAGCCGCCTTACTCCCTGAATGATATCCCAACGGCCGCCATAATTCGCGGCAATATTCAGTGTGAGGCCCTGATTATTTTCTGTCAGCGCTTGCGAACGGCGAATACGTTCTTGTAAACGCGGACCAAAACGGCTGATATCGCCAATGATGCGCAAGCGAACATTATGTTTATGCAGACTTTTTACTTCACTATCCAGCGCACGGACGAAAAGCTCCATCAATGCGGTCACTTCCTGGGCGGGGCGGTTCCAGTTTTCACTGCTGAACGCGTAAAGCGTTAATGCATCAAGTTCATGGCTAACGGCGAAACTCACCGCCCGACGTACAGATTTCACTCCAGCCTGATGGCCGAATATCCGTAGTTTTCCTCGGTTTTTCGCCCAGCGACCATTCCCATCCATAATGATGGCAACATGCCGCGGCCTGGCAAACGACAGATTATCGACATTTTTTTGATTATCGGACGGCATAACGCGTACTTATTTCCTCAAGTAAGAAATACAACAGTCCTTCCGTAACATCAGACTCGGTTAACGTAAAAAGCCGTGAACGATCACGGCTTAACGTCACCGCCGGCGCGAAGCGTGTCGCAGAGCCGACCATTGAGTGGCGCAGACTATACCACCTCAACCGTACATGAACAAATCGCGCCTTCCGCACACATTATCGGGCATACCCGTAATGCATCAGCGCCTGCTTCGCAGCCTCCCGCGCCCAGAGATCGATAGAAAGAACCTCATCGACACTTGCCGGCTCAGGCAATGTCAGTTGCTCAATCACATGCTGGTTAACCGCAGCAATATCGGTAAAACGAATCTGCGCCTGTAAAAATGCAGCCACTGAGATTTCGTTGGCGGCGTTTAGCGACGTCGTCGCGGCCTGCCCATGATTACAGGCGTCGATCGCCAGTTTTAAACACGGATAACGCGCATAATCCGGCGCAGAAAACGTCAGCGCGCCCATCTGACAGAAATCCAGTGTCCTGGCCCCTGACGTGACACGCTCAGGATAAGCCATCGCGTGGGCTATCGGGGTCCGCATATCCGGCGAACCTAACTGCGCCAGCACGCTGCCGTCTCGATAGCGCACCATTGAATGAATGACTGACTGGGGATGAATGATGACTTCCATTTGTTCCGCAGAAGCATTAAACAACCAGCGCGCTTCAATATACTCCAACCCCTTGTTCATCATGGTGGCGGAATCGACGGAAATCTTGCGTCCCATTGACCAGTTCGGGTGCGCACACGCCTGATCGGGCGTCATCTCCGCCAACGCCGATATCGCCGTTTCGCGAAATGGCCCGCCGGAACCGGTCAGGACAATGCGCTCAACACCGTACTGCGCTAATGAAGCGTAGCCTAATTGCCGCTGAATTTGCTCAGGTAAACTCTGAAAAATCGCATTATGTTCACTATCTATCGGCAAAACTCTTGCGTTGCTCTGTGCGACAGCCTCCATAAACAGACGTCCGCAGGTAACCAAAGACTCCTTGTTAGCCAGCAAAACCTGCTTGCCCGCCCGAATCGCCGCCAGTGTCGGCAACAGTCCCGCAGCGCCGACAATCGCCGCCATCACCTGATCGACATCATCCAGCGCAGCCAATTCACAAGCGGCCTGCTGGCCGGATAACACTTCAGTCCGGCATCCATGCCGCGCCAAACTCACGCGTAATTTTTTGGCGGACGTTTCATCCGCCATTGAAGCGTAGGCTGGGCGGAATGTCAGACATTGTTCCAGCATACCCTCGACATTGCGCCCGGCCGACAGCGCTTTAACAGCGAATTTGTCTGGGTGCGCCTGAATAACCGCCAGTGTACTGAGGCCAATAGAACCAGTAGAACCAAGAATTGTCAGTTGCTTCATTGAAGTGCTCTGAATTACTGGATTTGATTACAGAACGGTACACCAATCTGAGACGATTGCCATAAGGCGCCCATACTATCAATAATAAAAGATGATTTACCGCCCAAAGGCGCCGTGTCCGATAAAAACAAAAGCGCCGCGGAAAAGGCGGAATAATAGACTCCCGCCATTCCAGCGACGCTTCTCAGGACGATGAGATTAAAACGCCATCAGTTCCGCTTCTTTCTCTGCCAGCGCGACATCCACTTTCTTGATGAAAGCATCCGTCAATTTCTGAATCTCATCCTGAGCGCGGCGTTCTTCATCTTCGCTGATCGCTTTGTCTTTCAGTTGGGCTTTCAGTTTATCGTTGGCATCACGACGCACGTTGCGCACGGAAACACGGCCTTGTTCAGCTTCGCCGCGCACCACCTTAATCAGATCTTTACGACGTTCTTCCGTCAACGGCGGCAACGGAACACGGATGACCGTACCGGAGGAAGAGGGGTTCAACCCCAGATCGGACGTCATAATCGCTTTCTCGACCGCCGGACCGAGAGTGCGATCAAAGACGGTGATCGCTAGCGTGCGGGAATCTTCCACCACGATATTAGCCAACTGGCGTAGCGGTGTGGCGCTGCCATAGTACTCGACCTGAATACCGTCGAGAATACTGGGTGATGCGCGGCCAGTACGAATTTTGCTGATCTGATTTTTGAAAACCTCTACACATTTTTCCATGCGAGTTTCAGCATCTTTTCTGATTTCATTAATCACGTTGTAACCCTTCAATACTGGTTGCCTGACAGGTCGCGCGCCGCGCGACCCGGTGAATAATTAGCGCCAGCGCAGGCTGGCGATATCTGTCAACAAAACAGGATATTACCTTATTTTTAAGGTTATCCGTTATTACTGATCAACGTCCCTTCTCTCTCACCCATGACCACTCGGCGCAGTGCGCCGGGTTTGTTCATGTTGAACACCCGGATAGGCAAATTATGATCGCGCGCCAGGGTGAAGGCGGCCAGGTCCATGACTTTTAACTCACGCTCCAATACTTCCTGATAGCTTAGTGTTTCATACAGAGTCGCGGCAGGATCTTGCACCGGATCGGCAGAATAGACGCCATCAACTTTCGTCGCTTTCAATACGACATCGGCTTCAATTTCAATGCCGCGCAGACAGGCAGCCGAATCCGTCGTAAAAAAAGGATTCCCCGTACCCGCGGAGAAGATCACCACACGGTTATTGCGCAACAAACTGATGGCCTCAGCCCAGCTATAATTGTCACACACGCCATTGAGCGGGATAGCCGACATCAGGCGAGCGTTCACATAGGCGCGATGCAGCGCGTCACGCATCGCCAGGCCATTCATCACGGTCGCCAGCATTCCCATGTGGTCGCCTACAACACGGTTCATACCCGCTTTCGCCAGACCAGCGCCACGAAATAGGTTGCCGCCGCCGATGACCACGCCGACCTGAATGCCTAACTCAACCAGTTCTTTTACTTCCTGAGCCATGCGATCCAGAATGCTCGCATCGATACCAAAACCTTCGGTTCCCTGTAAAGCTTCGCCACTCAGCTTAAGCAGGATGCGTTGATATACGGGTTTTGCATTGGTTGCCATGGTGTTCTTGTCCTACAGGCTGTCGTCGTATTGGGAATCGTTACTGTCACACTTCACTCCTTCACCGCAAGGTGAACGATTAAGTGTACTGAAATTTTTGGCTGGATAAAAAGGAACCGCCAACTGGCGGCCCCTTTATTTTACGATTAAGACGGCTTACTCATTGCCGCAACTTCAGCAGCAAAGTCAACTTCAGCTTTCTCAATACCTTCACCCACTTCAAAGCGGATGAAGCTGATTACGTCGGCATTGTGCTCTTTCAGCAGAGCGCCAACGGTTTTACTTGGGTCCATCACGAAATGCTGACCGGTCAGAGAGATCTCACCAGTGAATTTACGCATACGGCCTTCAACCATTTTCTCCGCGATTTCACGCGGCTTGCCAGACTGCATCGCGATGTCCAACTGAATCTGGTGCTCACGGGCAACCACATCGGCAGGAACATCTTCAGCTTTGACGTATTCCGGTTTGCTGGCGGCGATGTGCATGGCGATGTGCTTGATCAATTCTTCATCAGCACCCTGTGCTGCGACCATCACGCCGATACGCGCACCGTGCAGGTAAGAACCCAGCACGTCGCCTTCCTGAACAGCGATGCGACGGATATTGATGTTTTCACCAATTTTAGCCACCAGCGCGGTACGCTGTTCTTCAAATTTCGCTTTCAGGGCTTCAACATCGGAAATGCGATCGTTCAGGGCGGCGGCGGCGACTTCCTCACCAAACGCCTTGAAGCCGGCGTCCTTGGCGACAAAATCGGTTTCGCAGTTCAGTTCAACGATGACGCCGTATTTGCCGTCAGTAGAGATCTTAGTCAGGATAACGCCTTCAGCAGCAACGCGGCCTGCTTTCTTGGCGGCTTTCGCCTGGCCGGATTTACGCATGTTGTCGATAGCCAGTTCAATGTCGCCATTCGCTTCAACCAGCGCTTTCTTACATTCCATCATACCTGCGCCAGTACGCTCACGCAGTTCTTTTACCAGAGCAGCGGTAATTTCAGCCATTATCTTTTCCTCGTTTATCTCACGGGGAGATAAGTAAAAAAGGGGCCTTGTCAGGCCCCTCTAACCAACATATGTCAATACCTGGTTAATAAGGGCTCAATGAGCCGGCCTTATTATTCAGCTTCTACTAAGCCTTCTTCCGCCTGCACAGCCAAATCTTGAGAACGGCCTTCGCGAATGGCGGTCGAAACAGCGCTCAGGTACAGGTTAACTGCACGGATTGCGTCATCGTTACCAGGGATAATGAAGTCAACGCCATCTGGATCGGAGTTGGTATCAACGATAGCGAATACCGGGATCCCCAGGTTGTTAGCTTCTTTGATTGCAATGTGTTCATGATCGGCATCAACAACGAACAGCGCGTCCGGCAGGCCGCCCATATCTTTGATACCGCCCAGGCTATTTTCCAGCTTGTCCAGTTCACGAGTGCGCATCAGCGCTTCTTTCTTGGTCAGCTTGTCGAAAGTGCCATCCTGGGACTGAGTCTCCAGATCTTTCAGACGCTTGATTGACTGACGAACCGTTTTCCAGTTAGTCAGCATACCGCCCAACCAACGATGATTCACGAAAAACTGATCACAGCTGTTGGCAGCGTCTTTTACCGCTTCGCTTGCTGCGCGTTTCGTACCAACGAACAGAATTTTACCCTTGCGAGAAGCAATTTTGCTCAGTTCAGCCAGAGCATCGTTGAACATCGGTACAGTTTTCTCAAGGTTGATGATGTGCACTTTATTACGAGCGCCGAAGATGAACGGCTTCATTTTCGGGTTCCAGTAACGAGTCTGGTGACCAAAGTGTGCGCCAGCCTTGAGCATATCGCGCATGGAAACAGTTGCCATGATTACCTCTATTAATTAAGTATGGGGTTATGCCTCCACATGTCCCATTGCGCCGACTCCGCAGGTCGAAAACCGTTGGAGCACCCCGGCGAACGTGCCGACATGTGTGTGTTATATACACAAAGTGAGTTTAGTCGATGCGGTCAAATATCATACAGATATATCCAACCGGATCATCGGCGCGCTTTATACCATAATTCCCCCTGAGACACCAACTTTTGTTGTGTCCCACGCCGCCGCCCGGAATGATAATTTGGCAAGCCAATAGCAGGGCTGATAACATAAGTTATTACTTATCACCGAGCTTAATTTCCTGTGGTTTGCACAGGACTCCTGCGGACAATAATTTTATGGCAATATCAATCAAAACTCCTGAAGACATCGAGAAAATGCGCGTGGCCGGTCGTCTGGCCGCCGAAGTGCTGGATATTATCGAACCCCATATTGTTCCCGGCGTAAGCACTGGGGAACTGGACAGAATCTGCCACGATCATATCGTCAATAAGCAGCACGCCATTTCAGCTTGTCTGGGCTATCATGGTTTTCCGAAATCAGTCTGCATTTCCGTTAACGAAGTGGTTTGCCACGGCATTCCCAGCGATGAAAAAATCCTGAAAGATGGCGATATCGTCAATATTGACGTTACTGTTATCAAAGATGGTTTTCATGGCGACACGTCGAAGATGTTCATTGCGGGTAAACCGACCATTCTGGGCGAACGTCTGTGCCGCATTACCCTGGAAAGTCTGTATCTGGCGTTGAAAATGGTGAGACCGGGCATTCGTCTGCGCACGCTGGGAAAAGAGATCCAGAAGTTTGTTGAAGCGAACAACTTTTCCGTCGTCCGTGAGTATTGCGGACACGGCATCGGCGAAGGATTCCACGAAGAACCGCAGGTCCTGCACTACGATGCGGATGACGGCGGCGTGGTGCTACAGCCTGGCATGGCGTTCACCATTGAACCGATGGTCAACGCCGGCGATTATCGGATTCGCACCATGAAAGATGGTTGGACGGTCAAAACCAAAGATCGTAGCTTGTCGGCGCAATACGAGCATACGATTGTGGTAACCAAAAACGGCTGCGAAATCATGACGTTGAACAAGGATGACACCATCCCCAATATCATCGTGCATCAAGGGTAATGGTAATAGTGGGCCTACGGCGGCCAGCTTTTATGGCGGGCTTTCCCCCGCCCACCTCGCTTCGCGCCTCTGGGCAATGAATTCGGCATTTAACTCGCTCACAGCGATTTGTTACGGGTTGCGCATATGATCCAAAAAAATCCTTCGCCAGATACGCCTGCGCAATCCACCGTGGTTGCACAACCGCCAGCCTCGCCGCTGACTTACCGCGACGACATGCTGGACTGCCAGACGCTGAAACAGCAACTGGAACAATTTCAAAGCTGGTTGGGCAGCGAGTTCACATCTGGCGTCAGCGCGGAAACGCTGATTGATGCCAGAACGCTTTTCATCGATCGCCTGCTGCAACGATTGTGGTTCTACTACGACTTTGAAACCATCGCCCACACCGCCCTGATCGCCGTTGGCGGCTACGGGCGCGGGGAATTGCATCCGCTTTCCGATATCGATGTGCTGTTCCTGAGTCAGGATAAGCTCAGCGAGCAGGAATCACAGCGCGTTGGCCAATTCATTACCCTGATGTGGGATATCAAGCTTGAAGTCGGCCACAGCGTCAGAACGTTGGAAGAGTGCCTGCAAGAAGGCCGTGCCGACATTTCCGTGGCAACCAACCTGATCGAATCCCGCATGATATGCGGCGATGTCGCCTTGTTTCTTAATCTACAAAAACACATTTTCAGCGATACATTTTGGCCGTCATCAGACTTCTTTCCAGCCAAAATCGCCGAGCAACAGGAGCGTCACCAGCGCTACCACGGCACCAGTTACAATCTTGAACCTGATATCAAAAGCAGCCCAGGGGGATTGCGCGACATTCATACCCTGCTGTGGGTGGCGCGCCGTCATTTTGGCGCCACCTCGCTGGATGAGATGGTAGGCTTTGGCTTTTTGACCGAAGCGGAACGCAAAGAACTGAACGAATGTCAGAGCTTTCTGTGGCGCATTCGATTTGCCCTACACCTGATGTTGCCGCGTTACGACAACCGGTTGCTGTTCGACCGACAACTCAACGTCGCGCAATTGCTTCAGTATCAGGGAGAAGGCAATGCCCCGGTCGAACGGATGATGAAAGATTTCTTCCGTATGACGCTGCGCGTCAGCGAGTTGAATCAGATGCTGCTGCAATTGTTTGATGAAGCGATTCTCGCGCTGGAAGCCAATGAAAAGCCGCGTATGATCGATGAGGAGTTTCAACTGCGCGGCAATCTGATCGATCTGGGTGATGAGGCGCTGTTCATCCACAAGCCGGAAGCCATTATGCGCATGTTTTACCTGATGGTGCGCAACCACGATATTACAGGGATTTACTCGACCACGGTGCGTCAGCTTCGTCATGCCCGGCGCCACCTCGCCAGCCCGCTCTGCACCATTCCCGAAGCCCGAAATCTGTTTATGAATATTCTGCGCCATCCCTATGCCGTGAGCCGTGCGCTGCTGCCCATGCATCGTCACAGCGTTCTGTCGGCCTATACGCCGTTGTGGGGAAATATCGTCGGGCAGATGCAGTTTGATTTATTCCATGCCTACACCGTTGACGAACACACCATCCGGGTGCTGCTGAAACTGGAAAGCTTCGCCGATGAGGAAACGCGTCCGCACCATCCGCTATGTGTGGAACTCTACCCGCGTTTACCCCAGCCCGAATTGCTGCTGCTTGCCGCATTGTTTCACGATATCGCCAAAGGACGCGGCGGCGATCACTCAGAACTTGGCGCACAAGATGTGTTCGAATTCGCCGCGCTGCACGGTTTGAACTCACGGGAAGCCCAACTGGTTTCCTGGCTGGTGCGTTGCCACCTGCTCATGTCGGTTACCGCACAGCGTCGGGACATCCAAGACCCCACCGTCATTCAGCAATTTGCCACCGAAGTGCAAAGCGAAACCCGTCTGCGTTATCTGGTTAGCCTGACCGTCGCGGATATCTGTGCGACCAATGAAACCCTGTGGAACAGTTGGAAGCAGAGCCTGTTGCGCGAGCTCTATTTCGCCACGGAAAAACAGTTGCGCCGCGGAATGCAAAATACGCCGGACCTGCGTGAACGCGTACGCCACCATCGTCTGCAAGCGCTGGCGTTGCTGCGTATGGATAATATCGATGAAGAAGCGCTGCATCATATCTGGAGCCGCTGCCGCGCCGATTACTTCCTGCGTCATACACCCAACCAACTGGCGTGGCATGCCCGTCATCTGCTGGAGCACGATGTTAATAAACCACTGGTGCTTATCAGTCACCAGGCAAGCCGCGGCGGTACTGAGATCTTCATCTGGAGCCCGGACAGACCTTACCTGTTCGCGGCGGTGGCAGGAGAACTGGATCGCCGCAATTTGAGCGTGCACGATGCCCAGATTTTTACCAGTCGGGACGGCATGGCGATGGATACCTTTATCGTGTTGGAACCCGACGGCAGCCCGCTGGCGCGGGATCGTCACGAGATGATTCGCCATGCGTTGGAGCAGGCGCTGACGCAGCGTGATTATCAGCACCCACGCGGGCGTCGTCCTTCGCCGAAGTTACGTCATTTCAGCGTCCCGACCGAAGTCAATTTTTTGCCTACGCATACCGATCGACGCAGCTATGTGGAGCTCATCGCACTCGATCAGCCAGGTCTGTTGGCCCGTGTCGGTGAAATTTTCGCCGATCTGAACCTCTCCTTGCACGGCGCCCGTATTTCCACTATTGGTGAGCGGGTAGAAGATTTATTTATCCTCGCCGATAAAGACCGACGGGCTCTCAAACCGGAATTGCGCCTTAAATTGCAAGAACGGTTGACAGAGGCCCTAAACCCAAACGATAAAGTACCATTGAGTTAATTTTCACTATCAGGAAAGAGAAAACAGGATGCACCAACAACTACAAAACGTTATCGAAACTGCTTTCGAGCGCCGCGCCGAGATTACCCCGGCAAGCGTAGACACGGTCACACGCGAAGCGGTTAATCAGGTTATCAGCCTGCTGGATAGCGGCGCGCTGCGTGTCGCGGAAAAAATCGACGGCCAATGGGTCACGCATCAGTGGCTGAAAAAAGCTGTGCTGCTCTCTTTCCGCATTAATGATAACCAGATGATGGAAGGCACGGAAACGCGCTACTATGATAAAGTCCCGATGAAATTCGCTGATTATGATGCGGAACGTTTTCAACGCGAAGGCTTTCGCGTTGTACCGCCAGCCAGTGTGCGTCAAGGGGCCTTTATCGCACGTAATACGGTACTGATGCCTTCTTATGTCAATATCGGCGCTTATGTTGATGAAGGCACCATGGTCGACACCTGGGCCACCGTCGGATCCTGCGCCCAGATTGGTAAAAACGTTCACCTGTCAGGTGGCGTCGGTATCGGCGGTGTTCTGGAACCACTGCAAGCCAACCCGACCATCATCGAAGATAACTGCTTCATCGGCGCCCGTTCTGAAGTCGTTGAAGGCGTGATCGTCGAAGAAGGTTCGGTTATCTCTATGGGCGTGTTTATCGGCCAGAGCACCAAGATTTATGATCGTGAAACAGGCGAAGTTCACTACGGTCGGGTCCCTGCCGGTTCGGTGGTGGTTTCCGGCAACCTGCCGTCCAAAAATGGCAGCTATAGTCTGTACTGCGCCGTGATTGTGAAGAAAGTGGATGCGAAAACCCGCGGTAAAGTGGGCATTAACGAGTTATTGCGCACCATCGACTAATTGAATCTGGCGGGCTATTTAACCCGCCATTTTTACTGTGGTTCAAATAGGGTGGGCTGTCACAGATGGAACGGATCGTTTATCAGTAAAATAAACCGAGTTATCTAAAAACCACTATTTTAAAAACCACTATTTTTAAAAACCATGATTTAAAAAACTATGTTTTAAAAAACAACTATTTTAAAAATAACGAGGTGGCGCTATGTATGACAATCTGAAAAGCCTGGGGATCACCAATCCCGACGATATCGATCGCTATAGCCTGCGCCAGGAGGAAAGCAACGACATTCTGAAAATATACTTCCACAAGGACAAAGGGGAGTTCTTCGCCAAGAGCGTAAAATTTAAGTATCCGCGTCAGCGCAAAACCATCATGGCCGACAACTCAGGGCAGGGTTATAAAGAGATCAACGAAATCAGCCCAAATTTACGTTATGTGATTGATGAACTGGATCAAATCTGCCAACACGAGCAGGTGGAAGTGGATTTGAAGCGCAAGATCCTTGACGATCTGCGCCATCTTGAAAGCGTGGTCTCCAACAAAATCGCCGAGATTGAGGCTGATTTGGAAAAACTGACCAAAAATCGCTAACAGCGTTTTACTCGCCTTGCCGAGAAAACGGGAGCCGTTCGCTCCCGTTTTTCATATTACTGCATCACTGCGCTTCCACCAGCCCCGCCCACTGTTCAACCCACGGGCAGGAGAGCACTTCCGGTTCAGGGTTTTCGATAACATCAATATCCAGAACATCACCCAGGCGTTTGGCGCCGATGTTCTGCAACAGTTCATCAAACTGATGACCGCCGCCGCAAAAATTCTCATAGCTGCTGTCGCCCAGAGCGATTAATCCATAACACAGGTCGGGCTGATAACCGCCTTTCTCGCGCAACGCCACATACAGAGGCGCGATGGAGTCCGGCAACTGCCCCTGCCCCGTCGTGGACGTCACCACCAGCGCATAGCGCCCACGGTACTCAAGCCATTGCTCCAGCGAGGCATCCTCAAAAATCTTCACTTCATGTCCACGTTCTCTGAGGATATTCTCCGCTTCTTCTGCTACCAGAAGTGCATTCCCGTAGACTGTACCGACAAAAATACCAATCTGCGCCATGCTTCCCACTCCCTCTTTATTCAACGCGTGGTTTATTGACTACTGAATCAAACGCCCGCTATCCTGACCCGATGCGCCGGGAAACTCAACCCTTTCAACGTCAGGGAGAATACCCTGCCAGCCAAACTGCGACATCACGCCTTGCCAGGGCGCATCCCAACGGGCCTGCAAATTCAACTGCTCCCCACTCACCGGATGGGGCAAGGTCAATTGGCTGGCATGCAACATCAATCTCCCGCAGGAAAAATGCGCCGCCATCCCACGGTTCTGACGTAAATCGCCATGCGCACTGTCCCCGATAATCGGATGACGAATATGCGACAGATGACGACGCAACTGATGCTTGCGCCCGGTTTGCGGGCTCAATTCCAGCAGGCTGTAACGTGATGTTGGATAACGCCCTATCGCCACGGGCATTTCAGTCTGCGCCAGCACGCGATAATTGCTGACCGCTGGCTGAGGCGCCTTATCAGGGGTGGCGAATTTATCCGCAATTTTATCCAGTTCTTCCGTCAGAGGATAATCAATTACTCCGTCATCCGCTATATAGCCACGCACCACCGCATGATAGATTTTCCGCATCCGATGCAGTTCAAACTGCTGAGACAATGAACGCGCCACTTCGCTGGACAACGCCAGCAACAGTACGCCGGATGTCGGGCGGTCCAGACGATGAACCGTATAGACATGCTGCCCGATCTGATCGCGCAGAGTCTGCATCACCACCACTTTTTCTTTACGATCCAACCAACTGCGGTGCACCAGCCAACCAGCAGGCTTATTGATCGCGACCAGATGCTCATCCTGATAAATGATTTCAAGCATTGCGGTTTTCATCAGCACGATGCTTTTCATCTTCATCCATATCAAAGCCATCTTGCGCATGCTGGATGAACAGCGCATCAAGTTGGTCGATATAGCGCAAAACCGGTTCGATCTCTTCTGGCGCGCCATCCAGCGCTTCTTCGAAATAAGGCGATAGCGCAAATTTTTCAGGCAGTGGCGCTCTGCTATCCAGCAATGCGTGCATACGGGGCAACAGCACCCACTGCAACCATTGGGCTGCCGGCATGGTATCGACGCAGAAAGGTTCAACGCTGTTAAAAGCAGCAGCTTGCGGCGGCGATAATTCCCAGAAAGGGCTGTCTCTTAAGGCACGTTCAAGATCAAATAAAGCCTGACGAACCTGATTCTCAATACTCATGCGGTTTCTCACGACTGAAGCTAGTTCAATTGGCGGCAAAGCATAGCATTGATATCAGTCTCGCCCAATATTCGCGCTTTAGCGTGGCTACAGTACAAAAAAATGGGGGTACTGATCACTCAGTACCCCCTATTCGTTTTATAGCTATCCCGCTAAACCTTTGCATCCCTGCTCATCCATGAAAACTTTTCCTTGATGGTCTTCCTAACCAGCCATCCATGCTGTCGTCCAACTTTCTTCCTGACTTGGCCATCCCTGTATATCATCCATGATCCAATCCTTTTAGGCTCCTGCCCCACCAACACTCCTAATCGGCTCTCAGTCTCCGTCCTGGAGGTGTCCCTGATTTCATCCTGAAAACGGGTTTCATCCTGAAAGAAAGCGGCAAACCAAATACAAGATGAAAAGACCGCCAACTACCGATGATAACCATAACACTCAGTGTTACCGGTAACCAAATTAAGTAATAAGATGTATTAATTGTTAGTATTCAGCAAGAGGTAACTGACAGTCTTTATCGATTAGCTTACAAAAAAATGAAAAGCGTAAAGATAATTACCTGATTAATAGTATAAAAATAAAAAAGAAACCTCACTTTCACACGAAAGATAAGAGATATCGCACAGTAAATGTAAGAGATCTCTTACATCAGGGAAAGTGAAACCCGATTAACCATTAACGTATTTGTGCACGAAGCGCACAAAGAAATTCAGCCAGCGTGGGCGCCACTATCTGATGTCGCGTAGTACCGAACTCTTCCAGCATAACCTGCCCGGAAACATTGCACAGAGAGAGTATCGTCATTTCAGAGTCGGTAGTGGCTAAAAATAGCGTCGGCGATAATTTCAGATGTTTCTGAGTCAATAAATGCCCGATCAGATTTTCCTGCATGCGGATGAAATCGTCTTCACTCCAGACTTGTAACAAGGTATATGAACGCGAATCGAATTGCGCCGCCATGTCCCCTGCATACTGCGCGGTGTAAAAAGCATGAATATCCGGATGCAGACTGATATCCAATGCTCGCTCCACGCCATCCAGCGAGCTAGCGGGCAAAAACGGCTGCGGCAGCCAGTAAACCGTCTCTTCCCCGGTTTCGGTAATGCAGGGCGAAGGTACGCCATATAATGCGTCACTGGCTGGCGGATGACCGGTTCCCTGCTGCCAGAGATCGATATAACGCCGGGTAAATGCCGCCAATGCCTGGGTGACTCCACAATCCATAATTTTTCTCATCATTCTGTTAGTCAGGTTACACTACTCACCATGATATCTTTTTACATCAGGCAACGGCATGTCCATCTATGACAAGCATCAGGCCCTGAGCGCACTGACGCTGGGCAAACCCACACCTTATCACGATCATTATGATGCGGGACTGTTACAACCGGTGCCGCGCAGCCTCAACCGCGAGCCACTCGGTATTTTCCCGGATAGTCAGCCATTTCATGGCGCCGATATCTGGACACTCTACGAACTTTCCTGGCTCAACCCCAACGGCGTGCCTCAGGTGGCCGTGGGTGAAATGCATCTGGATGCAAATAGCCTGAATCTGATTGAGTCTAAAAGCTTCAAACTTTATCTCAACAGTTTTAACCAGACCCAATTTGCCAATTGGGAGGAGGTTCGCACGACCTTGATAAAGGATCTCGGTCAATGTGCGCAAGGTCAGGTCAGCGTCGCACTGTTTAAGCTCAGTGAACTGGAAGGTCAGCCAATCGCCGGATTTGCAGGCGAATGTATCGACGATCAGGATATTCGCATCGATAGCTACGCGTTTAACGCGGATTATCTGGCCGCCGGTTCACAGGGGGGGCGTTCGTCGGCAGAAACGAATCAGATCGTCGAAGAGACGCTGGTCAGCCACCTGTTGAAATCCAACTGCCTTATAACCCATCAACCCGATTGGGGATCGGTGCAGATCCGTTATCGAGGACAACGTATTAACCGGGAAGCGCTTCTGCGCTACATCGTATCATTCCGTCATCATAATGAATTTCACGAGCAATGCGTGGAGCGTATTTTTAACGACCTGATGCGTTATTACCAACCGGAAACACTCAGCGTCTATGCCCGTTACACGCGTCGGGGCGGGTTGGATATCAATCCGTGGCGCAGCAACGGCGCATTCATCGCCCCGAATGGACGGTTGCCGCGTCAATAATTGCGAAACGTTACGCAATATGATGTTTTTGCCCACCGCCATGATTGGAAAAAATGATGGCGGCACGTTAAGGTGAAGTCACGGGAAAGCCAGAGTACTTGTCCCGGCTCATTTAAGCCATCGACGAAATGGCGGATTACACTGCGTTCAAGGAGTAAAATTGATTACACATATCAGCCCATTAGGGTCTATGGATTTGTTATCGCAGTTGGAAGTGGACATGCTGAAAAGCACAGCCAGCAGCGATCTTTACCGTTTGTTCCGTAATTGTTCCCTCGCCGTCTTAAACTCAGGCAGCCAGACGGACAACAGTAAGGAACTGCTTTCACGCTTTGAAAACTTTGACATCAACGTGCTACGGCGCGAACGCGGCGTGAAACTGGAGTTGATCAACCCGCCGGCAGAAGCCTTTGTGGACGGTTATCTCATTCGTTCATTACAGGCCAATCTGTTTGCCGTGCTGCGCGATATTCTGTTTGTTAACGGACAGATAACCAGCGCGGGTCACTATCAGAATCTGAATCTGGAAAACTCAGCGCATATCACTAATCTGGTATTTTCCATTTTACGTAATGCCCGCTCCCTGCATGTCGGCGAAGAGCCGAATATGGTGGTGTGCTGGGGCGGCCATTCCATTAACGAAACCGAATATCTGTATGCCCGTAAAGTCGGCAGCCAGCTTGGTCTGCGTGAACTGAATATCTGCACCGGTTGCGGTCCCGGCGCGATGGAAGCGCCGATGAAAGGCGCTGCTGTCGGACACGCGCAGCAACGCTACAAAGATGGCCGGTTTATCGGGATGACGGAGCCCTCCATTATTGCGGCCGAGCCACCGAATCCGCTGGTGAATGAACTGATTATCATGCCGGATATTGAGAAACGCCTGGAAGCGTTTGTTCGTATCGGACACGGCATCATCATTTTTCCCGGCGGGGTGGGAACCGCGGAAGAATTCCTTTATCTGCTAGGCATTATGATGAACCCGGAAAACAGCGAGCAAGTGCTGCCGATTATCCTGACCGGCCCGCAAGAAAGCGCCGATTATTTCCGCGTACTGGACGAATTTATTGTCGGCACGTTGGGACGTCAGGCCCGCCGCTACTACTCCATTATCATTAATGACGCGGCGGAAGTGGCGCATCAAATGAAGAAATCGATGCCGCTGGTCAAAGAAAGCCGCAGACACACAGGCGATGCCTATAGCTTTAACTGGTCACTGCGGATTGCACCGGACTTGCAGATGCCTTTCGAGCCCACACATGAAAACATGGCTAACCTGAATCTGCATCTCGATCAGCCGGCGGAAGAACTGGCAGCAGCGTTGCGCCGGGCGTTTTCAGGCATCGTGGCGGGGAACGTCAAAGAAGTGGGGATCAAGGCAATAGAGGATCAAGGGCCTTATAAGATCCACGGCGATACGGCGCTCATGAAGAGCATGGACAAACTGCTACAGGGATTTGTCGCGCAACAACGCATGAAGCTTCCCGGCAGCGCATACATTCCTTGCTACGAGATCTGCGCTTAACGCTACTGCGCCTCTAGCGTCGTCGAAGAGCAATCGGGTTGGCTTTTACAACGCGCAATCCGATTCATCATCACCAATGGGGAAGCCACCCTTCCCCCTACAAACGCCATCAGGAAGTTCGTTATGCCTGTCCATCTGCTGATTGTCGATGCGCTTAATTTGATCCGCCGCATTCATGCGGTTCAGGGTTCCCCGTGCGTACCGGCCTGCCAACATGCGTTGCATCAGTTATTGCAACACAGCCAGCCGACCCACGCCGTTGCGGTCTTTGACGACGAAGAACGCGATACCAGTTGGCGACATCAGATTTTACCTGACTACAAAGCCGGACGCCCCCCAATGCCTGAAGATCTCAAACAGGAACTGCCGCAGATCAAAGCCGCGTTTGCCGAAATGGGTGTAGTCAGTTGGCACTCGCCGGGCAATGAAGCCGACGATCTGGCCGCGACATTGGCAACCAAGGTGGCGGCTTCCGGACATCAGGCGACAATCGTGTCAACGGATAAAGGCTACTGTCAGCTACTGGCGCCAACCATCCAGATCCGTGATTACTTTCAGAAACGCTGGTTGGATTTACCTTTCGTTGAGCAGGAGTTTGGCGTGTTGCCGCAACAGCTTACCGATTATTGGGGACTGGCGGGCATCGGCAGCAGCAAAATCCCTGGCGTCAGCGGTATCGGCCCCAAAAGTGCCGTCCAGTTATTGCAACAGGCCGGTAGTCTGGAAACGCTGTATCAGGATCTGGCGAGTGTACCGGAGAAATGGCGAAACAAGCTTGAACAACAGCGGGAAATGGCGTTTATCAGCCGCCGAGTCTCAACCCTCAGCACGGATTTGGCGCTGAATGGCAATCTGCAACAGTTAAGGTTGCCGCTGACAGATCGCCCATGAAAACATATTCTAGCGCTCGTCGCGGCGTCCCGGCACCGCGGCCCAGAAGCGCCGCGCATGCACCGTCACTTCTTCACGATCGTGGTATAACTGTTTGGCGCGCACTTGTGCATTGATGCCGCTCTGGGCCAGCCGTTCATTAAGTAAAGCCAGATTCTGCGAAACTTCCTCATAACGCTTTTTCATCGGCAGTTTCAGATTGAATATCGCCTCGCGGCACCAGCCTTTTACCAACCAGTCGGCAACCAGACTGGTGACCTTGGCCGGTTTTTCCACCATGTCGCATACCAGCCAGTAAACGTTGCTACGCGGCGGTTCAAAACGGAAACCGTCGGCCTGATGATGCATAACCTGTCCGGTGTCCATCAAACTGGGTGCCATCGGGCCATTATCCACGGCGTGCACCATCATGCTGCGTTTCACCAGTTGATAAGTCCAGCCACCGGGACATGCGCCCAGATCAACCGCATACATCCCGCTGGCAAGCCGCTCATCCCATTCATCCGCCGGGATGAAAACATGGAAAGCCTCTTCCAGTTTCAACGTCGAGCGGCTAGGCGAATCTGACGGAAACTTAAGACGAGGGATCCCCATATAGAACGGTGAATGGTTAAAGCTGTAAGAGTAACCGACATAACAGCAACCGGGCGCGATAAACAGCACATGCAACACAGGGCGGTCAGCTTTCTCATACCCCAACAGGATCTTGTTCTCGCGCAGCGCCGCACGCAACGGCACGGTAAACTTGCGGCAGAACTTCATCAGTTCCTTGCTTTCATTGGTGTCCGGGACTTCGACGCGCAATTCGCCGGCCCCCTCAATCGCCCCCGTCAACATGCCGACAATCGGCGTAATGCGATCTTCCGGCGGCAGGTCGCGCAGCAACTCACCGCTAACGAACATCTGACGCGCGAAAATCAGTTCATGAAACGGCAATTCTTTTATCAGTCGTTCAGCATCTTCATGCTGATAGCATTCAAAAATCACATAGCCGCTGTTTTCTTTTACTCTGGCAAAACCATAAGCATTATAGTGCGTTGCTTTTTCCGTTATTTCCGCCGCACACTCTTTTTCAAACCCCGGACGACAGTACAGAATAACTTTATTCATGGCGTTCAGCCTTTCTCTTCAGGCGCAATGCGCCAACCAACATTAATAACCAGCCAACCAGAAAACAGAATCCGCCAATCGGCGTGACATAAACCCAAAGCTTTAGATGCGAAAGCGCCAGACAGTATAAACTGCCGCTGAACAACACGGTTCCGAGGGCTAGAAGGACGCTACTCCAGTAAAACCAGAGATTAGTGCGCTGATACATGGTGACGGACAATGCCAGGATAGCCAGCGTATGAAATGCCTGATATTCCAACCCGGTTTGCAGCCAGGCGAGTTCGGTCGGTCCCAGGGTTTTGCTTAACACATGGCTGCCAAATGCCCCCAGCGCGACAAAAACAAAACCGCTGACGGCGGAAAACACCAGCATGAAACGACTATTCATCGTTGTTATCCAATAAAATCATCTGTGAATATCTGAGGCGCAATAACCTTCGCCTCAGCGTGTAGTGTTATCATAGCGGAAACAAAATTTTTCCTGCTCGCTGGCGGCACGAGCCAGTATCCAGTGACGGAAGGCGGCTATTTTACCCAGTTCCGCCTGACTGTCATGACATACCAGATAAAAAGCATTTTTACTGACCAAAACATCGTTGAACGGACAGACCAGCCGCCCGGCCTCAATTTCGGTCTGCGCCATGACGTTATTGGCCAGCGCCACGCCCTGACCGTGAATGGCCGCCTGGAGCACCATCGCGCTATGACTGAAAATCGGCCCCTGCTGGACATTAATCTGCACGCCAAGCTGACGCGTATAGGCCAGCCAGTCACGGCGCGACGCATCATGCAGTAAGGTATGCGCCGCCAGATCGTTTGGCGTTTTCAACGGATGGTTGCCCGTCAACAACACCGGCGAACAGACCGGCAAAAGGTATTCGGCATACAATTTTTCTACCCGCAATCCCGGCCAGTTGCCACGGCCATAGAAAATGGCGACGTCCACATCGTCCGATAGCCGGTCTTCATCCCGATCAACAGCCTGGATCCGCACATCAATCCCCGGATAGTCGGAATTAAAACTCGATAACCGGGGAACCAGCCAGTGAATGGCAAAGCTGGGAAGCAGGCTGACCGTCAGCGCGCCTTTGGCGCTGCGCGACTGCAATTTTCGCGTGGCGTCATTAAGCGATGAGAAAATTTCCTTAATATCAAGGTAATAACTCTGACCTTCTTCCGTCAGCAGCAGCGAACGGTTACGGCGGCGAAACAACTTAAGCCCCAGAAAATCTTCAAGCGACTTGATCTGATGACTGACCGCGGCCTGGGTAACGAACAACTCCTCCGCCGCTTTAGTAAAACTGAGGTGACGGGCGGCGGCATCAAATACACGCAAAGCATTAAGCGGAGGCAGACGTTTCGACATGGATGAAATTCTTTTATTTACCGGTAAATAGCACAGTTAATCCGTGTATTTAACCATTAGTTTTTATAATCCGAGGCATTATAATTTGTCCGTTGAGGATGTACCAGCAAATACCTATATTAGCGCAACTTCCTGAGCCGGAACGAAAAGTGCGGAGGGGTGACCTGAGGTGCTTTTGGCTTGTGGTTGTGATGTTGTGTTTGCTATTTACTGTCTGCTTTTCAGACGCGGTAGCGAGTCTACCTTATTTCACTTATTGTACAATTACCCTGTCTGTCCAAAGTGATTTTTATATGTAGCACCGCGATCGCGGTGCTTTTTTTATACGTGAATGTTATCTGCATATCCCAGGATGGCGGCGATCATGATTACTTCGCTTCAACCATCTCCCGCACATTATCACGGCTGATCTGCTGATTCTGACCATAAGCATCGGTATAACTGATCATACCGGTTTCATTATCCACTTTAGGCTTACCATCAGCGACGATAGTGCGTCCGTCATTGGTATGCATGACGTAATTACTGGAACAGCCTGCCAGAGAAAAGGCCAATACCACAGCGGCGAAAATAGAGATTTTATTCTTCATCGTTAACTCCATGTGAATTAAAATGTCTTTTTGTTGACTATATACATAAGGAAATACTAAAACTTAACATTTTAAAGCTTAGCAAGCTTTCACCGCTTTTCCATAAAGTCGTATTAAGTATAGTCTTAAACTTGTTTCCCCCGGCAAAATGGGACAGGATCTGGCTCGCCAAAAGAGGACGATCATGACACCGTTTAACGCCACAATGTTTCGCCAGCAGTTCCCCGCGCTCAGGGATGCCGCCGTCTATCTGGACAGCGCGGCCACCACCCTGAAACCACAGCCCGTCATTGATGCCGTACAGCAGTTTTACAGTACCGAAAACGCGACGGTTCACCGCAGTCAGCATCAAGCGGCGCGTGCGTTGACGCAACGTTTTGAGCATACGCGGGAACAGGTGGCGGCCCTTCTGCATGCGCAAGATCCTCGCGCCATTGTCTGGACGAAAGGCACCACGGAAGCGATCAATCTGGTTGCCCAAAGCTATGCCCGTCCGCGTCTGCAACCGGGTGACGAAATCATAGTCAGCGAAGCGGAACACCATGCCAATTTGATTCCCTGGTTGATGGTGGCGCAACAGACCGGCGCACGCGTGATAAAACTGCCCATCGGCGCGGATTGGCTGCCGGAAATCGCTCAGCTTGCCGATTTACTGACGCCGAAAACCCGGTTGCTGGCATTGGGACAGATGTCCAACGTCACGGGCGGTCAGCCCGATCTGGCCAAAAAGCCATTCAGCTTGCCCATCAGTACGGCGCGGTGGTTATGGTCGATGGCGCACAGGGCATGGCGCACTGTCCACCTGACGTTCAGGCGTTGGATTTTGATTTTTATGCGTTTTCCGCACATAAGTTGTATGCGCCGACCGGGTTGGGCGTGCTATACGGGAAAACCGCACTGCTGGAGCAGATGGCTCCCTGGCAAGGCGGCGGCAAGATGATGAGCCATGTCTCTTTTGACGGATTTACGCCGCAGACGATCCCTTATCGGTTTGAAGCCGGTACGCCGCATATCGGCGGGGTACTTGGCCTGTCTGCGGCCATGGACTGGTTGTCAGAACTGGACTGGCGGGGGGCGGAGCAGTATAGCCAGGATCTGGCGGGACTTGCAGAAGCCCAGTTAGCGCGGTTCCCAGGCTTTCGTAGTTTCCGCTGTGCCAATGCCAGCCTGTTGTCCTTCGAGTTTGCGGGCGTCCATCCTAGCGATCTGGTAACGTTACTGGCGGAAAGCGGCATTGCGCTGCGAGCGGGCCATCATTGCGCGCAACCGCTGATGGCGACGTTGGGTATCAACGGCACGCTACGCGCCTCGTTTGCGCCCTATAATAATGAGCAGGATGTCGCCTCGTTCATCACGGCGATGGGCAATGAGCTTGAACTTCTTGCAGATTAACGGACACCATGCGCCATGACCGACACGACAAACACCGCTCACCCTTTTGGACATCAAATCCGCGCAACAGATTTGCAGGCGCGTTTCGCTGCCTGCCGGTCATGGGAAGAGCGCTACCGGCAGTTGATTTTACTGGCGAAAGACTTGCCTCCCCTGCCGCAAGCGCTGAAAGACGATGCTATTTCACTGTCAGGGTGTGAAAACCGTGTCTGGTTGGGCTATCAGCTTCAGGCAGACGGCACGTTGCACTTTTACGGCGACAGTGATGGACGTATTGTTCGCGGTTTACTCGCCGTGTTGCTTACCGCCGCTGAAGGAAAAACGGCTGAGGTTTTATTACAGGAGGATCCGCTGGCGCTGTTTGAACAGTTGGGGCTACACGCTCAACTCAGCGCCTCGCGTTCAAGCGGTCTGGCCGCGCTATCGGCCAAGATCAGGAGCATCGCAGGATTAGTCGCCGCGGGAGAGTAATAACGCGTCGAATAATGCGTCACACAATTAGCGATACGCGGTTTCCCGCGCCATCTTCGCCATCATCTTTTTCAACACATGTGAAACCGCCACAAAACCAAACGTGGCGGTCACCATCGTCGCGGCGCCAAAACCTGAAGCGCAGTCCATGCGCATGACGCCTTCGGCGGTGTTGCGGGACGCACATACCGAACCATCAGGCTGCGGGTAGACCAGCGGTTTGCTGGAAAACACGCAATCAATTCCCAGTTTTCCTTTGCTGTTTTTCACCACGTTGAAGTCGTGCTTTAAACGCTCACGCAGCTTGGCGGCTAACGGGTCCTGAATGGTTTTCGCCAGATCCGCCACTTCTATACGCGTCGGATCAATTTGCCCGCCCGCGCCGCCGGTCGTGACCACCGGGATTTTATAGCGCCGGCAGTATGACAGCAGCGCGGCTTTGGGACGCACGCTATCAATCGCGTCAATGACATAGCTGAAATTGCGGTCGAGTAATTCCGCCACATTTTCGGCACTTATGAAATCATCCACGCAGCTAACCTGACATTCCGGGTTAATCGCCAGAATGCGTTGCGCCATCACTTCCGTTTTTGACTGTCCGGTATGCTGGCGCAGCGCATGGATCTGTCGGTTGGTGTTGCTGACGCATACGTCATCCATGTCAATCAGTGTGATTGCGCCGATACCGGTGCGCGCCAGGGCTTCCGCCGCCCATGAGCCCACGCCGCCGATGCCGATCACACAGACATGTGCCTGGGAAAACAGCGCCAGCGCCTGCTGACCATATAACCGCGCGGTGCCGCCGAAACGTTGTAAATAGGCTTCGGATAATTGCGTACTCATGACAACCAACCTTCACTCAAGGAAAATAAACGCGCCACAGGATAGCGCTAAACCCGCACCACATCCACCAGACAACTCATGGCATTCGGGCCCTGAGTCAGTGGAGAAGTGCCGATATCCAACGTCAGTACGTTCGCATTCCCGGATTGCTCCACCGGATGCCATTGCTGACGACCAAACCCCGGTTCAAACCAGGCGCCGGTGGACATAATCACCACCCCCCGGCGTTACGCCGTCGGTAATCTGCACGCCAGCCAAAATACGTCCGCGATCGTTCCTGACTTCCACTTGGGAACGATCGGTGATCGCGCGCGCCGCCGCATCCTGCGGATGCATATACAGCGTTTCCTTGCCTGCGGTTTTATTGGCCGCAACCTGCGGCGTCGCCGCCAGTTGGCTATGCAGTCGATCGGCGGGCTGGATAGAAATAAAGTGCAGCGGCCATGTTTTGCTCGCCGGCGCGCCCAGCCATTCCACTGGCGGACGCCATTCAGGATGCGGGGCGAAATCGGGATAGTTATACCCGGCGATAGTCGAACTGAACAATTCGATCTTACCGCTTGCTGTTTGCAACGCATGCTGCTGCGGATCGCGCCGGAAATCTTCAAAGAACACAAACGGCTGCTCATCCATCGGGATCTCGACATGCCCTTGCCGCCAGAACGCATCAAATGACGGCCAGGATTGCCCCGCCTCTTTCTGTCTGGCACGGCACTCATCATAAAGCGTTTCCAGCCATTGCCGCTCGTTGCGATTCTGCGTGAACATCTCCCGATAGCCCAGCCGCTCGGCCAGTTCACTAAAGATATCAACGTCATGACGGGCCTGATGCTGCGGCGCAATCGCCTGATGCATGGCAAAAATGAACCGATCGCGCGACGAACCGCCGATATCATTACGTTCCAGTGAGGTGGTTACCGGCAGAACGATATCCGCCATCTGCGCCGCTGGCGTCCAGACGATATCCTGAACGATGACCGTGTCCGGCTTGCGCCAGCCTTCCACCAACCGATTCAACTGTTGGTGGTGATGGAAAGGATTGCCCCCGGCCCAGTGAATCAGATGAATATCAGGATAGGTGTGCGTTTCTCCCTGAAATGTATAGGGTTCGCCCGGCTTCAATAGCATGTCGGCGATGCGCGCGACCGGGATCGTCCGCCCCGCATTCGGGTAGGCGGGCGATGCGGGCGCGGGTGTAGCAATACGCTCGTTGCCGACACTGTTCATGGAGCCATGTCCGAACGAGAAACCGCCGCCCGGTAAACCAACCTGTCCCAGCATGGAAGAGAGCGCAATCATCATCCAGTAAGGCTGCTCGCCGCGGTGCGCGCGCTGCACCGAATAGGAGCAGGTAATAAAACTGCGCATGCCGATAAGCTGTCGCGCCAAACGCTGGATACGCACCGCCGGAATGCCGGTAATGGCGCTGGCCCAATCCGCGGTTTTAGCAATACCGTCGCCGCGTCCTTGCAGGTAATCCGTCAGTTGCTCGTAGCCCACGCAGTAGCGTTGCAAAAATGCTTTATCGTCCGCGCCCAGTCGCTGAATTTCATATCCCAGCGCCAACATCAACGCCACATCGGTATTCGGGCGAATGGGTATCCATTCGGCGTTGACAAACGCAGGACAATCATCGCGCATCGGGCTGACGTTTATCACCGGAATGCCTTTCTCCACCAGCTTCTCCAGTGCTGGCCGGAGCGTATGATGTCCGGCGCCGCCGGAGGCGACCTGGGCGTTTTTCAGCGCCAGACCACCAAAAGCGAGGAAAATCTCACAATGCTCGGCGACGCTGCGCCATTCCGTCACTTTGCCGGTCAGGGGATGAAATGTGCCAATGACATACGGCAGGAAAAACTGCGCGGCGCCCCAACTATAGTTGCCGGCTTGATCGACCGCGCCGCCGCCGGAAAAGTAAAAGCGCCGTACCTGCGAACGGGCATGATGGAAACGTCCGGCGGAAGACCAACCATAAGAGCCGGCAAACAGCCCGTCGGCGCCGTATTGATCGCGCACGCGGCGGTTCTCCGTGGCGACCAAATCCAGCGCCACATCCCAGTCGACCTCGACAAAATCTTCCCTGCCCCGTAGCGTGCGATCGCTGTTCTCACGCTTTTGCAGCCACGAACGGCGCACCGCGGGACGCCGGATCCGACGTTCGGAATAGACCAGCGGCACAATTGAGTCGAGCATGGCGGAAGGAGAAGGATCATCGGCAAAAGGTTCACAGCGAATCAATTTTCCATCCTCAACGACGACGGTAAACGCGCCCCAATGCGCAAGATGTGGATAACGCTTAATCGACATGACAACCTCAGGATAAATAATTAGCAGGATGGATAATAAATCGGAGATAACATTTATCCCAGCGCTAGCTGGGATATCAGGAAGGTAAAATTAATTTTGCGGATTATTGACCAATAACGAACCTGAGTTAAAGAGCGTCCCGTCGCGCTGATTATTTTTCAGCACCCATACCCGGCCATAGTGATTATAGAAACCAGCCGCATGCCCGGCATCCTGACCAATCCCCTGATAGATATCGAAGTGTTGGCCTTTAATCGCCCCGCCGACATCCAGCGCAATCATCAGCCGCATTTCATACTTACCGGTAAACTTGCCTTGATTATCCAGCAACGGCACTTCCGCCAGTATGCTGGTTCCCGGCGGGATCAGCGAGCGGTCGGAAGCGACAGAGGCTTTCGCCACCAGCGGCACCGCGCTGGCGCCTTTAACAGGCGAGGACATCATGGGTTTGAAGAACACAAAGGACGGATTTTGTTCCAGCAGTTCTCGAACTTCATATTCGCTATGTTCCGCCGCCCACTTGCGGATAGCCTGCATGGACATATCCTCACGCGCCACTTCGCCACGATCGATCAGCACCTTTCCTATGCTGCGATAGGCATGTCCATTTTTACCGGCATAACCAAAGAACGTCAGCGGGCGTCCATCCCCGAAATCAATATAGGCGCTGCCTTGCACTTCCATCATGAAATTATCCACCAGCGAATTGCTCCAGGCCAGCACCAGACGCTCGTCCAATGCGCCGGCATAAATCGCGGCGCGATCCGGCAGGCGACGATTCTTCTTGCCGCGTGACGGCATGGCATACAGCGGATAGCGGAACTCGCCCTGACGGGTATAACGCGCTTGCAGCACTGGCGTGTAATAACCCGTGAACTGAACGTTGCCGAAGTTATCCACACCTTCCATCTGCCAGGCGCTTAAACCGAATTTGCTCAACTCGCGTGTATCGGCGCCAGACATCATCCAGTTTTCGATCGCCTGAAAGGTGTTGGTGTTGCTGGCATAGAGGTTTGGAGAAGCGTTTCTGATTTCCGCAACCTGCGTGATAAAATCGCGCGCATTGACCGGTTTTCCCTTGGCGTTAGGTTCATTCACCAGTTCCAGAGGCTGATTAAGACGCCCGTCTTTATATTGCTGTCCGCGATCGGTCGGTCTGGACTGACAACCCGCCAGAATCGCAATCACCAGGCCGGTCAGCACATATTTTCCCCAACTTCCTTTCATCTTCGTCGCGCTCTCTTTTGACATCATGTAGATCCACTGCCGAACGATAACAAACGGCTATAGATAAAGAAATGCGCCTACCCAAAAATCGCCCCCGCGATTTTTAAAGGTGCGCCCGCAATACGCCATTTACGGCTATCCGGTCATAAAACCCGGCACGCCGCGTTTAAAAAATAGACTATCCGGCGGTAAATTCAGCATCCGCACCGGCAATCCCATACTTTTTACAGAAATAGGTTGCATAGAAGCGAGTGGGGAGTATAGTGCGCATCCACGGACGCGGGGTGGAGCAGCCTGGTAGCTCGTCGGGCTCATAACCCGAAGGTCGTCGGTTCAAATCCGGCCCCCGCAACCAATTACCGATGTGTGCTAACCATCAGAAAAAAAGATATCAAGACGGACGCGGGGTGGAGCAGCCCGGTAGCTCGTCGGGCTCATAACCCGAAGGTCGTCGGTTCAAATCCGGCCCCCGCAACCAATTGATTATCAAGTTATTAAACACCCTGCCGGGTGTTTTTTTGCTTTCTGGCGCACCTCGCCCCACTACCTCATTCCTCAAAACCCGCGCCTTATCCTGCGCTTGCTACCCGCCCACGCTTATAGCCCCGACCGGCTGGCGAAATAGGCTTTGATTCCGGCAAGAATGGATTCCGCGATCTGCTGTTGAAAATGACCGGTGCGCAGCTTGCGCTCTTCTTCAAGATTGCTGATAAAGGCGGTTTCCACCAGAACGGAGGGAATGTCCGGCGCTTTCAATACCGCAAAACCCGCCTGATCGACACGGTTTTTATGTAGACGGTTCACTTTGCCCAACCGGGTCAGGATTTCTTTGCCGAATTTCAGGCTGTCGTTGATGGTGACCGTCTGCACCAGATCAAACATAGTATGGTCGAGGTAGCGATCGCCGCTCATGCTGACCCCGCCGATTAAATCCGATTCATTCTGGGTTTGCGCCAGAAAACTGGCGGCGGTGCTGGTTGCGCCTTTCTTGGAAAGCGCGAAAACCGATGAACCTCTGGCCGCGCGATTGGTAAACGCATCCGCATGAATAGAGATAAACAGATCGGCCCGCTGCTTACGCGCTTTCGCCACTCGCACGCGCAAGGGAATAAACACATCTTCATTGCGGGTCATATAGGCTTTCATATTGGATTCGCGATCGATCAATGTGCGCAGACGGCGGGCGATTTGCAGAACGATATCCTTCTCCCGCGTCTTGTTTTTACCAATCGCACCGGGATCTTCACCGCCGTGGCCGGGATCGAGCATAATAACCAACGGACGATCGCGTCCCGCCTTCCCTTGCTGCGGCGCTTCCGCCGGCAAGGTACGCTCAAGGTCACCCTTGTTGTAGTCTTCCAGCAACGCCAGCAGCGGATCTTCTTCGTTATCATACTTACCGACATCCGGGTAGAGATCCACTACCAGACGATGTTTGAACTCCGCCACCGGCGCCAACGTAAACAGCTTGGGGCTGGCGCTTTGTTTCAGTTCCAGCACCAGCCGCACCGCATCTTTATCAAACTGACCAATACGCGCCGCTTTGATTAACGGATCATTTTGTTGAAACTGACTCGGAATGTTCTTTAACACGCTATTGAGATGAATATTTTCAATATCCACCACAATGCGGTTCGGATTACTGAGCATAAACTGCTTATATTTCAGCGCAAGATTTGATTCCAGCGTGACGCGGGTATAAGAAGAAGAAGGCCAGACACGCACGGCAATCATCTGTGCTGCCGCAGCCAGCCCAACGCCGCTCACACTTAACAGCCAGGTTGCCGCTGCGCTTTGTAACAGGCGTCGCCGAGTCAGATTGTGATTCAAATGAGACATGCAACCCCGGTCTGATTACTGTGCTCTTGCCAAAAGCTGAAAGCAGGAATATGAAAATTATCAAAAACTTTAACCAATCTCCCCTGCGCTGTCATGCAAAAATCCTGTTGGCGCCTTGAATGAGGCGAAGAAAGGGCTTGTCTTACCCCTTGCCTTTTGCCTCACAAAGAATAAAAATACAAAAATTACGAATAAAAATTCAAAGAGGGCTCGCAGTGAAGGAACGTAGTACAGAACTGGTTCAAGGCTTCCGCCATTCAGTCCCTTATATCAATGCCCACCGCGGCAAAACGTTTGTCATCATGCTGGGTGGAGAAGCCATCGAACATGAAAACTTCGCCAACATCGTCAACGATATCGGGCTACTGCATAGTCTGGGCATCAAGCTGGTCGTGGTTTACGGCGCTCGCCCGCAGATTGATGCCAACCTGACAACCCATCACTACGAGCTCCGCTATCACAAAAATACCCGTATCACGGACAGCGTTACACTGGAACTGGTCAAACAGGCCGCCGGTATGTTGCAGTTGGACATTACCGCCCGGCTGTCCATGAGTCTGAATAATACGCCGTTGCAGGGTGCGCATATCAATGTCGTCAGCGGTAACTTTATTATCGCTCAACCGCTTGGCGTTGATGACGGCGTGGATTATTGCCATAGCGGACGCATCCGCCGCATTGATCAAGAAGCGCTGCACCGCCAGTTGGATAGCGGGGCGATTGTTCTGCTGGGGCCGGTCGCGGTTTCCGTTACCGGCGAAAGCTTCAACCTGATGTCGGAAGAAGTCGCCACCCAGTTGGCGATCAAGTTGAAAGCCGAGAAGATGATCGGCTTCTGTTCCTCACAGGGCGTGATCAACGACAAAGGCAATATAATCTCCGAATTGTTTCCAGACGATGCCCAACGGCATATCGAAGCGATGGAAGCGGAAGGCGATTACCATTCCGGTACGGTCAGATTCCTGCGTGGTGCGGTTAAAGCCTGCCGTAGCGGGGTCCGCCGCAGCCATCTGATCAGCTATCAGGAAGATGGCGCTCTACTGCAAGAACTGTTCTCCCGCGACGGCATCGGCACGCAGATCGTGATGGAAAGCGCCGAGCAGGTGCGCCGGGCAACGATTAACGATATCGGCGGGATTCTGGAACTGATTCGTCCGCTAGAGCAGCAGGGTATTCTGGTCAGACGTTCGCGTGAACAGTTGGAAATGGAAATCGATAAGTTCACTGTGGTGGTGCGTGATAACCTGACTATCGCCTGCGCCGCGCTCTACCCGTTCCCGGAAGAGAGTATTGGCGAAATGGCCTGCGTCGCGGTTCACCCGGACTATCGTAGTTCCTCACGCGGCGACATGTTGTTGCAAAGAATTGCCGCGCAAGCGCGTCAACAGGGGTTGAGCAAACTGTTTGTGTTGACCACCCACAGCATCCACTGGTTTCAGGAGCGTGGTTTTTTACCTGCGGAAGTGGAAATGCTGCCGAAAAGAAAACAGGAACTGTACAACTATCATCGCCGCTCAAAAATTCTGGTGCTGGATCTGTGAAACTCACCGGACGAATGACAATGGTGCTGGCGTTACGCACCATTGTCATCGACAAGAATAAAAAATTGCTGCCTCGGAGGAGTTCAAATCTACGCAACAGCAATGTGTCACAGCGACACGAATCCCTGATTATTGGGCTGGCGCCGACGCGATGGTGATCCGCTCCAACGGCCCGACAATAAACAAGTAAGCGATAAGCCCAATTCCCCCCATCGAACCTACATACAAAATGGCGTAATCAAACGATTGGGTGGAAGATAAAATAAAGCCAATAATCAGCGGCGTAATGATGCTGGCCATATTGCCGCACATATTAAAAACGCCGCCCGCGATGCCCAACACTTCTTTGGGCGAGGTATCGCTTAAGACACACCACCCCAGATTACCGAACCCTTTGGCAAAAAACGCCAGACTCATCGCGGCTATAACGACGACTTCTGAACAGGTGTAATTCGCGGCAATAATGGTACATGACAGCAACATGCCGCAGATAATCGGCAGTTTGCGAGATATCGTCAGGCTATAGCCGCGTTGCAGCAAATAGTCAGAAAATACGCCGCCGATGATCCCACCGATGAAACCGGCAATCGCGGGGATGGATGCGACCAAACCGACTTTCAATATTGACATCCCTTTGGCCTGATATAAATAAGTGGGGAACCAGGTAAGAAAAAACCAGGTGATGGAGGTAACGCAAAATTGACCAATATAAACGCCAATCATCATGCGGTTAACACAGACGGTTTTAATTTGTGAAAAAGTGATTTTCTCTTTCTTTATATTAACGCCGAGACTGGGCTCCCCGCCGCCGGAACGAATGTAGTCAAGCTCCTCCTGATTGATTTTTTTATGTTTAAATGGTTCCTGTACGTAGATAAACCAAAATAGCCCCAGAACGACGCCAATAGCGCCAATATAATAAAAAACATAGTGCCAGCTTAAATGATATAAAATAACCGTCATTAAAGGCGTTACCACGCCCAGAGAAATATATTGGGCGGCCTGATAAACCGAAGTGACGAACCCTCTTTCTTTATTCGGGAACCATTGAACGCTGAGACGGCTGTTGGCCGGAAATGCGGGCGCCTCTATCGCGCCCATGAGCAAACGCAAAATAACCAGCACCACGAGAGGGGAAGTAAATAGATAAATCGTCCCCTGGAACATCGTCACAACAGACCAGGCAATCAAAGCAAAACCATATACTAACCGCGAGCCAAATTTATCAAGTAATAATCCACCGGGAATTTGCATAATCACGTAGGAAATACCAAAGGCTGAAAACGCCAGTCCCATAGCCTCCGGATCGAAGCCTAATTCCTTACTCATAAAAGGTGCGACAACGGAAAGCGTCGCACGGTCCGCATAATTAAAAACCGTGGCTAAAAAAAGAAAAATTAATATTGTATATCTTACATTCGTGCGTTTTTTTAATGTATTCATGGCAGACAACTCCTGTCAACGAGGGTTGCATTTAATTGGATAAGTAGAGGTACAGTTAATTACCGTGACTGATAGAGAAAATATCAGTCACGGGACACATCAGGGATGTTTACCGAACTCGCAGGTCACTTCCGTCCATTTTCTTGCCTGCTCGCTCAGGGTAAAGCCAAGCCCCAGACGATCGGAAACCCACATGCGGCCATCACGTAACTCAAGCTGCTCATTAAATAGTGGGTTTAACCATTCGAAATGTTCAAGCCAGGGCTCAATCGGATAAGCCGCCGCCAGATGCAAATGCACCTCCATCGCGAAATGTGGCGCAAGCTTGCGACCATGCTTGGCTGCCAGATCCATGATTTTCAGGAAGGGCGAGATCCCGCCGACTCGCGGCGCGTCAGGCTGAACAAAATCGCTGGCGTTACCGAGGATCAACTGCTCATGTTCACGGAAACTGGTCAGCATCTCACCGGTGGCGATCGGTGTGTCGAGGGCGGCGGCCAGCGCCGCGTGGCCTTCGACATCGTAAGCATCGAGCGGCTCCTCAATCCAGATAAGGTTGAATGCTTCCATTTTCCGTCCCATACGAATGGCGGTTTCGCGATCCCATTGCTGATTCGCATCCACCATCAACGGGAAATCATCGCCCAACGTCTCGCGCAAAGCGGTAAGACGCCGGATATCTTCCGCCGTATTGGGTTGCCCTACTTTCAGTTTGATCCCGCCAATGCCGCTTTCACGCGAAATCACCACATTTTTTAAAACCTGTTCCAGTGGCGTATGCAGGAACCCGCCGGAAGTGTTATAGCACTGCACGGAATCACGATGCGATCCCAACAGCTTCGCCAGCGGCAACCCGGCGCGTTTGGCTTTCATATCCCACAACGCGATATCGATGGAAGAAATCGCCTGTACCGCCATGCCGCTGCGACCGACAGACGCGCCGGCCCACAGCAGCTTGGTGTAAATTTTGTCTATATCGTTAGGGTCCTCGCCGATCAGGTTATCGGCGATTTCTTTGGCGTGGGCATAAATGCCCTGCCCGCCTGCGCGTTTCGAATAGCTGAAGCCGACGCCTTCAAACCCATCTCTGGTGCTGATTTCAGCAAAAATGATAGCGACTTCGGTAAGCGGCTTTTGTCGTCCGGTCAGAACCTTGGCATCACTGACGGGCGCCGCCAACGGCAAAAAAGCCAATGACATTTTTACCCACTCGATCCGATCGCCGGTATCGGCGGCAGTTTTGGCATTAGTCGCTTTCGCGTAGCTTACGGCATCTGAATTAGCGCTAAGAGTCATGTGTTTTCTCCTTTAAAAATGATTGCGCTAACATATTTAATCCAAACGCCACAAATGAACATAAAAAGAACAAAAGGATGCAAAACAGATCACAAATTAATCAACAAATGAATTTTATCAGTAAAATCCATATAAAAACCACGAGAATAGCTTTCATGAAAAACAATAATGATAACGCAATCATATTATGCAAACGCACAAAAGCCACGCTAAAGTCACATAGGGGAAATAAGTGCGCCCTGTCGGAAGCGCGCGTGCTGACTTGCATTATCGCCATTCATCAATCTTGGCTGGAAAATACCCTACTTCAACGATAATCTGACAGACAGGAAGCCAGGAACATATTGGGGAATATCGAGTGAAGAGTGATAAACACGCCGTCAATAACCCGAACCGCCCCCCCACGCTGGAAGATGTGGCCCGTGCCGCGGGGCTTTCTCCGATGACCGTCAGCCGGGCATTGAACAATCCCAAAATCGTTCGTGCGGGAACCGTGTCTCGCGTCATGGAGGCGGTGCGTGTGACGGGTTACATTCCCAACATGTTGGCCGGCGGGTTGGCGTCGAAACGCAGCAAACTCATCGCGGTTATCGTTCCACAAATCAATAACAGTATGTTTGTTGACACGGTTCAGGCCATCAGCGACGAACTGGCCACGCGCGGTTATCACATGCTGTTGTGCGTTGCTGGTTATTCGCATGAATCCGAAGCCGATATCGTTACGACGATCCTCTCTCGTCGCCCGGATGGTATTGTTCTCACCGGTATTCATCATTCCCCTGAACTTAAGAAAATCATTCTTAATGCCAATCTTCCCGTTGTTGAAATCTGGGATTTAACGCCAACACCGCTTGACATGCTGGTCGGGTTTTCTCATGAAAAAATTGGCAATGCGATTGGTCGCTACCTGTTAAATAAAGGCTATTCACGATTCGGGTTGCTTTGGACAGAAGACAGAAGAGCGGGACAGAGGAAAAAAGGAGTTTATGAGATTATACAGAAAAAACCTGATTGCCAGGTTCGGGAAATTACGTTGCCTTTGCCAGCGACGCTGGCGCTGGGCCGCCAGGGACTCAGCGCGCTGCTGGCGAAAGATAACCCGTTCGATGCCATCATTTGCAGTTCTGATACCCTCGCTCAGGGCGCCATCATGGAAGCAGAGACAAGAGCGTTGAACGTGCCGGACAAACTGGCGGTGATCGGGTTTGGCGATCTGAATTTTGCCGCCCATAATAAGCCGTCGATCACCACGATCAGAATCGACCGCTGGAAAATCGGCACAGATGCGGCCATTATGCTGGCGGACAAAATTGAAGGCAAACCCGTGAGCGACCCCATCGTCGATATTGGATTTTCACTGATTGAGCGGGAATCGGCCTGATAGTTTTAAAACATAATGATGTTACGATGAACGAAAACGCCACGGCAAAGCGTGGCGTGTACAGGGCAATATCAATCATGGGAATAAAATATGATGCCTTTATTAATCAGGCAATCATATTGCACGCTATTGCCGACAGGTTGCCAGTCTGGAAGAGAAAATAACCGCATTGAGAAGGTTATCGTATATTCATCCTTAGACTTGTAACGCAGAATTTGCGCCACTGGTTTGCTTTCATTACTCACCGTCTGGCGGGTATCCGAAAAAGCCAGAGAACCGTCCGGTCTGATCAGATAGGAATTAATAACCAGTCCTCCTTTCATCGTCCCCGTGGCGCCGGTTTCGGGGTTGGCGCACTGTGTTAAATCGACCGTCATATTGATTCGTTCGCCCTTATTGAGCACACTCTTAATATCAGACAGCGTATCAAGCGAATCGGCATAACTGTACTGAGAAAGGCTGAATAAAAGCGCGGTAAAAATAAACTTCTTCACGGTAAAAAACGAGGACATCCGGTTTCCTTTAAAAGACGATTTGGAAAAAAACATTTTATTACTCCCTTATGATAATATCCCAATAAATACAAACCCCGAAAATATTCCATTATCCCGATCAAAAAACAAGTGTTATTAATTAAAAAACACAAAAAACGTTATCTTATATTATATAATTTAAAGAAATATAATATTAATAAAAATCATGATTTTGCTACTCAATAAAGAGAAGAATTGAAAGATGACGGGGATAGTCATTATTTAAGTTATATGACTTATATCTGAAATATTTTATGAAGAAATATTTCCCGATATATTTAAACGCGATGCGGCTTATTCACCCCGCATTAATCCGGTAATCCGTTCCACCAGCCCACTGTGCCGTTGGGATGGCGTTTTTACCGCCCGACACAGTATTTTCATATCCGCATACAAAGACAGACGCTGACGAGCGCGGGTAATGGCGGTATAAACCAGTTCGCGCGTTAATACCGGCAAATAGTGATTCGGCAACACCAGCGCCGTATGCTCAAATTCCGATCCCTGTGATTTATGCACCGTCATGGCATAGGCGGTTTCATGGGGAGGTAAACGGCTGGGCGCCACCGCTTTCAGTTTGCCGTCAGGTAGTTGGAAATAAACGCACAATTCGCCTTTTTCACTCATCAGCGCGATACCGATATCGCCATTAAACAACCCCAGCACCGCGTCATTACGTTCGATCATCACCGGACGCCCAATGTACCAACGGTTGAGCGGATTGCGATTCCGACTTATCAACCCGGCTTTTTGCAGTGCCTGTTCAAGCCGCTGATTCAACCCCGCCACGCCAAACGGTCCTTCTCGCAGCGCGCATAACTGACGATAACGCTGAAACGCCAGCAATACCGCGTCAGGGCTTTCGCCCGCCGCAATACGCTGTAAATAGTCACGATATCCCTCAACGCCTGCGGTGAGAATACGCTGATAATCCTCCGTTTCCGCCAGCGGGTAACAGGCGATATCAGTAAAATCGCCGTTCAGTACCGCACGCACCCCTTGATCGTCGCCGTTATTCACCGCCAGCGCCAACTGGCCGATCCCTGAGTGCTGGTCAAAACGATAGCTTCTGCGCAACAGACAGATGCTGTCCGCAACAGTAACCGGACTTTCCGCGCCTGTTTCCGCCAATGGGCAGCCCGTCAGCCGTTGTAGCTGCTGTACCCTGTCGCGGCTATATCCTGATTCGGCAAAACGACAGATATCGCCCAGTACCGCCCCCGCCTCCACCGAAGCAAGCTGGTCGCGATCACCCAACAGGATAAGCCTGGCCTGTTCGGGCAGAGCGGCAATCAGGTTAGCCATCATCGGCAGGTCAACCATGGAAGCTTCATCCACCACCAGCACGTCCAGATGCAGCGGATTGCCCGGATGATGACGTAAACGCTGGCTATCCGGCACCGCGCCCAATAAACGGTGCAAAGTTGCCGCTTCCTGGGGAAAAGCATCACGGTGCGCCTTGCTCAGTGCAAGCGTGTTCAATGCCGTTCCTAATGATTCGGTCAACCGGGCCGCCGCTTTCCCCGTCGGCGCCGCCAACTGAATCCGTAACGCGTCGCCGCGATTATTCAACTGAATCAGCGCCGCCAGCAATTTGGCGACAGTCGTGGTTTTTCCGGTTCCCGGCCCGCCGGAAATAATAGCGACACGTCGGGTCAACGCCACCGCAGCAGCAATTTTCTGCCAGTCAATATCACGGTCTGGCGTGGGAAACAGGCTATCGAGCACGGTGCGGATCTGCGATTCATCATGAGGCAAATCCTGCCCCTTGCCGGCAATAAAATGCGCGACGCGTCCTTCATATTGCCAGCTACGCTGTAGATACAGCCTGTCCTGTTGCAATACCAACGGCGTTGGCCGGCTTCCGTCGCTGACCGCCTCCGACGCAAGTAAATACCGCCGCCAGCCCGCAACATCCGGTTGTCCCGCCAATTCCCCTATCTCATGAGCCAGTTGATGGTCGCGCCCGTCGAATAACCATTGCGTATGCAACCTCTCTAACGGCAGGCAAACGTTGCCCGCGCCCGACTGAGCGCTCAGACAGGCTGCGGCCAGCAATAAATGAGGATGTGCGTCATCCGCCAACATTCTGGCGAACTGCATATCCAATGGCCGCAGCAACCGCCGCTGTAATGCCGTGTCGAGCAAGTCAATCATGGTGGTCATGGCGTATCGGCCCCATCTGCCTGGTTTCCCTGAAACAACCGGTCCAATCCGGCGACAAAAGCAGCCGGTGGCCGACAATAAAATACCCCGTTACCGGGGTAACGACGGTCGATACCGCGTAAAAACAGATAAAACACGCCGCCGAAGTGCTGCTCGTAGTCATAATCCGCCAGGCGATGACGTAAATAGCGGTGTAACGCCAGACTATAAAGCTGATATTGCAAGTCATAGCGATGTTCGGCCATTGCCTGCATCATGGCGGGCTGCGTATAAGCACCGGCATCGGCGCCCAGCCAATTGGATTTGTAGTCCAGCAGGAAATAACGCCCATCCCAGCAGAACACCAGATCGATAAACCCCTTCAGCATGCCTTGCACCTGCTGAAACGACAACGGAGGACAGCGGGCGGATAACGGGTCATAGCGCTTTGTCAGCGCATCAAGTTGCGCCGCCTGCATCGGCGCCTCAATCGGCATGTAAAACTGCAACTCCGCACGTTTATGTTGTGTATCCAGCGCCGACAGCGTAATACCATTATCGTTGAGCGGTATAGTTAAAATCACCGCCATCCACGATCGCAGCACCGGATGCCAGACCGGGTCAAGACCGTGCAGTTGGAGTTGTTCCGCCAGCCATGCGTCATCTACCGGCTGGGTGAAATCCAGCGTTTCGAACAGACTGTGCAAAAACGTCCCAGGGCTTGCGCCTCGTGGAAAAGTATGTGGGGTAAACTGCGTTTCAGACTGTTCCTGCCGCTCACCCATCGCTTCTATATCCAGGCGAGGCAGCAACTCCTGCATGGTGGAAGAACCGTGTTGCTGCAAACCGGAATAGCTGGTCACGCGCCAACCATTGAACCACACGCTCTCGCTGTGACGGGCCGACAATGTCGACTGAACGGGTTCATCGGGTCGCCACGGCTGCTCATCGCCAGGTTGAACCGGCGTGACCGCCACGCCGTCGCCGATCAAACCGTTAAACTCAACCACCAGCGTCGCCGCCTCCGCTTCCTTACCGCGCTGGAGCAAATAACCCAGCGCGCTCTGATGCATATCGCTGCCGTCACCTTTGCGGCGCGAACGTTGCAGCGGCGCGACGCCAACGCTACAGTGGTAAATCGCGCGGGTGAGCGCCACATAAAGCAGCCGCAAATTCTCGGACAACCGCTCTTCTTCGGCCAGCGCCTGACTTTCTTCGCTGTTATTCAGATCAAGCAACGCCTGATAGCTGCTTCTGTCATGATAAATGCCCTGCTCCTGCACCCGGAAATTGCTGATAAAAGGCAGCCAGACCAGCGGGTACTCAAGCCCTTTCGATTTATGGATCGTCACGATCTGCACCAGATGATGATCGCTTTCCAGACGCAGTTGTTGATTCTCCGCCTGCGGATTGGGCTGGGTAATTTGCTGCGACAGCCAGCGAACCAACGCGTGTTCGCTATCCAGCGCCGATGAAGCATCCTGCAATAATTCACCGATATGCAGCACATCCGTCAACCGTCGCTCACCGTCACCGCCGGCCAGCAGGTTTTCCGCCAACTGGCGCCGACTCATCAGCCCACGCAACATCGGCAACACCCCGCGCTGTCGCCACAGAGAACGATAGCCGGCAAACTCTTCAACCAGCACATCCCAGGCCTCTTCGCTACGGCTTAGCGCATCTAAACCCGGCGCATCCAACCCCATCAGCGAGGTGGCCATCGCGCTGCGTAACGTTCTCTCTTGCTCAGGCGTCAGCACCGCCTGCAAGATCCACAGAATATCGCGCGCTTCCGGCGTGGTGAACACGCTGTCGCGATTTGACAGGTAGACCGACGGGATAGCAAGTTTACCTAATGCTTCCCGCACCAGCGCGGCTTCATGACGACTGCGCACCAGCACACTCATATCTGACGCCTGAACCAGACGTCGATCTTTACCCGTACTCAGCCAGGCCTGTTTACCTTGGCTGGCGACCAGCCAGTCACGGATCTGTCGCGCGCATTGACGCGCCATTAACTGCTGATAATCGCCAATGCCAATGGGCTCTTCGCCCGTCAGCCAAAACTGTAGCGCGGGCTGCGGCGCACCGCCGATCTCAAAGACCAGATCGCGTTTAGATTCAGCCGGTTCAACTGCCAGAAACGGAATCTCTTTAAAGAGAAACGGATTTTCAAGACGCTGAAATAAACGGTTCACGCCCCGCACCATCTGATGAGATGAGCGCCAATTAGTGCCTAATGTATAATGCGCGCTGACTTCAGATCGGGCGCGCATATAAATAAAAATATCCGCGCCGCGAAAGGCATAGATCGCTTGTTTGGGATCACCGATCAACAGCAGGCCGCACTGCTGTTGCCCGCCATACAATGAGCGAAAAATACGGTATTGCTGGGGATCGGTATCCTGAAACTCGTCGATCATCGCCACGGGATAACGCGCCCGCACGGTATGAGCCAACTGTTCGCCCCCCGGCTGTTGCAACGCTTCATCCAGCCGACCAAGCAGATCGTCAAATCCCAACTCCGCACGCTGCCGCTTTTCCTGACGCACCGACTGACGAATCTCGCTCAGCGCTCGCACCATGACGATATCACGCAACGAAAGCGACTCCCCCAGCAAACGATCAACCGCCGCAAACACCGGATGTTCAGGCGCCGCGCCTTTTTTAGTTTTCTCCACCAGCACCTGCTGGCTAAATCTTTCCAACTCTTTTGGCAGTTGATAATTCTGCGTTGGCTGTGCCGCCCACTCCGTGACTTTCTGCAACCAGTTAGGCAGGTGTTTGCTGCTATAGCTGCGTTTATCCACGCCAGACGCGTTAATCAGCCCTTCCAGTTCCGCCGCTGACGCCTGCCACTGCTGTTTGCAAGCATCAATAAGCGCAATCATTTTCTGATGCCGGCTAAGCAGCGTTTCCTGCTCCTCCGGCGGATGACGAAAAACCGGACTTTCGCCTTGCAGATAAGGCATCAGATCAGCGAGCAGACTCTCCGGCCCGCTCCACTCCAGACCGACGACACGGGCGACATCCATAGGCAACGGATAACAGTAGCGACGCCAGAAATCCGCACAGGCCTGACGGCGTAATGGCTGCTCATCCTCGATCAGCGCCTGCTCAAACAGGACGCCGGATTCAAACGCATTGGCGCTCAGTATCCGCTGACAAAAGCCGTGAATAGTGTGGATCGCCGCTTCATCCATCTGTCGCTCGGCAGACAACAGGATTTCCGCCGCCGCCTGATAATCCGGGATCTCGGCCAGCAATAATTTCAGCAGCGGGTCGTCGCTTTCTCCACGGATACAGGCGATACGCAAGACATGGATTTTCTCCCGGATACGTTCGCGCAGTTCCTCTGTCGCCGCCTCGGTGAAGGTGACCACCAGAATTTCTTCGACCAACAACGGGCGCGGATAAGCGGACTGCCGCCCCAAACCCAGCAGCAAACGCAGATACAGTGCCGCCAGCGTATAGGTTTTCCCCGTTCCCGCCGACGCCTCAATCAGCCGCTCCCCCAGGAGCGGCAACGTCATGACGTTGAGTGATTGCGGCGCGGGATGTTTCATTTCAACGTTGCCTTATTGAAGGCGTTATCGGTTTCAGACGCGGAAGCGCCGCCGCTTTTCATGGTCGGCGCGTTCTCAACCGGCAACGTTTTCTGTAATGAAGACGCGTTCGGGTAGGTCCGCCATCCCTGCGGAGCAGCGTAATCCGCCTTGCCATGATGACTACCGGAAATTTGCGACAGCACAGCCAGCCCCTCTGGTTTTAACGCCTGCCGGAAGAAATCGGCCAGTTGCTCCACCGTCAGCGGTTTAACTTCAGCAATCAGTTTCTCACGGGTATCAAACGCGAAATTTTCCCGATCCAGATCATTGCGCAAACGGCTGATTTCTTCGTCCAGCGTTTGTGGCCGCTGACTCAACTCATTGATAACGCCTTGTTTGTATTGTTCAAACTCTTCTTTTTTCATCCCACGCAGGCGTTTTTGCGCTTTCTGATAAAAATCCTGATAGCGCTGGTATAAGTAGGCGGGTTGTTTGCTGTTGCTTTGCAGCAGGAAACCCATCCCCCATTGGCGGCCAATTGATATCGGAAAAGCAAACACCACATAGCCAAGTTGTTCTTCCGTTCTTAATTGGTTATAGAACCAGGGTTGAATAATCTGCCCCAGCACCGAGCTATAGGCCATTCCCTGGGTTTCGCTATAGCCGGTGGGAATGTAAACCGCCGCCAATGCGGAGTCCGTGCTGCTGCCGGCACGTTGTAGATTCGCTCGCTGCGGTTGATCGATCCTCACCTCTCTACTGCGCCATAACGTTTTACCACCGCAGTTCAAGCGGGTTTTCAACGCTTGCGCCAATTCTTTCACCTTATCTGACGACAAGTTACCGACCACCAGCATCTCCGGCGTCGCTTTTTGCAGTAAATCCCTGCGATAATTCACCAGTTCCTGCAACTTGATGTCTTTCAGCAACTGACGACGTTCTTCGCGTTCACTGTATGGCAGTTGCGACAACGACTGGATTGGCTGTATAGCCAGTTCAAACGCTTTTGCTTTTTCCGCCGCCTCCAACTGTTGCAGATACCAGGATTTGGCTTGCTCCAGTTGTTCTTCCGTCGAGGTAAACGAGGAATAGCCATCAACCAGCGCCAGCAAAAGCTGCGGCAGACGCTGAGTGTAGCCGCCGGCATCAATCACCAGGCCATCATTGCTTTTGGTTGAAAAGCTAATCCCGCCAACCGATGCCTGATAGCTCAATTCATCCAGCGCAAGACCGGCCAGATAATCATTAAGTGCAAACAGCACCTGACTACGCGCGCTATTGCGGGCATCCTGATTACGCAGCAGCAAGGTGATTTCGGCTTTAGGCTCATCGGCAAAATAACGGCTCGGCATATACAGCACACGCAACCCCGGCTCCTGCGACAGGATTTTCGGATGCGTCGGACGGGTATTGCTCTTGATCAGAGAAAAATCATTCGGGATATAAGGATTGGTAGTGGGGAGGGACAGTGAAATTTTCTCTCCCAGCGTTTGCCATTTGGCAAACGTCTCTGCCGGAATTTTATTCACTTCATAAGGCGCATCGACAAAGTAAGCCACTTTGTTGTGCGGTTCATTCGGGCTAATCATCCAGATACGGGCATTTTGCGGCGTCATGACATCCAGACGCTGCGCTATCGCCGCGGGATCGAACTGATCAGCCAGGTACATTGCATCCAACGTATGTTCGACCGGCACCCACAACATGGTATCGACCAGCCACTCGATGTAATCCATATCACGGCTGATGGACAGGTAGCGGAAATCCAGATCCAATACGCGGGCGATCTCGTCAAAGTAACGCTGTTGGATACCCTCATGGCGGATCTGCCGCAAATAACTGAAGATGGCGGCGATAACGTCGTCACGTTGCGCCAGCCCTTTATCCGTCAGAGAGGCTGAGATCGCGAAGATACCGCCGTTACGATCGATGACCGGATCGGCGCCCGCGCCAATCGATTCCGCCAACCCTTCCTTTTGCAGCCAGTCGGATAACGTATTATGGCTGCGGTTGCCCAGTAGATAACTGATATAAGTATCGGTTTTGCTGCGGAACGCCTGGCTGTTGTTATCGACTCTGAATTCGATACGTAACTGTTTTCTCGGCTGCGCCGGGACATAGTGAATCATCAAACCACGTTGTTTTTGCGTGGTCACCGGCACTGTAACGGCCGGGACGCTGGCTTGCTGATCGGCAATGCGGCCAAATGTCTCCGTAGCCAGTTTTGCCAATGCAGACAGAGGCTGATTGCTGTAAATCACCCCTTTCATCAAATTGGCTGAGTAATAACGTTGATAAAACTTCACCAGTTCATCATGCAATTTGCTGCCCGGTTTATCGCTGAGCGTTTCCAGATTACCGCCGGAAAACCTCGCGCTGGGATGCGCGGGGTTCAACGTCTCTGCGCCTACCTGCCCCATGCGTTGACCATCACGCGAGCGCGCCATGGTCATTTCGGCATTAACGGCATTACGTTCACGGTCGGCATTCAGCGGATCAAGCAACGGGTCGGCAATGGCATCGGCCAGCCGATCCACCGCAGATTGCAACGCGTCGTTTTCCACTTCCAGATAAAATGCCGTGCGATAAGACGCGGTGCTGGCATTGTAACTGCCGCCATGTTTTTTAAGAAACTCGGACAACGCTTCAGGCTTTGGATAACGTTTGGAGCCCATTAAAACCATATGTTCAAGATAATGCGCCAACCCCAACTGACTGTTCGGATCGTCAAGCGATCCTACCGGCAAGGCCAATGAAGCCAGGGATTTAGTCGCCTGCAGATCGGAAACCAGCAGTACTGTCATCCCGTTATCCAGTTTTATCGCCTGGTATTGACGCGGATCCTTCTCACTTTTACGGATAGTTTGAGCAACAGGCTGCCAGCCTGTTTCAGCCCAACTCAACGGAAGCCAGAAAGTGAATAAAAAAAACAATCCGATAATCCAGACAAACGGTTTACGCATGCAATTCTCCAAGAGCCTTTACTTCACTGAATCAAGCCAGATTAGAACGAATCGGCGGCAGCAGCCAGATTTGCGCCGCCTCAATAATTTCATTCATTCGTTTTTCATCCCATTCGCGCACAATTCTATGCAGATAGTCGTCCTCTCCCTCGCCCGGCGCTCCCTTATTCCCTTGCCAGGCCGATAACAGTTTGGCGCGAGCTTTGCTCTGTGTTTCATCATCCCATTGAATACTATCACTTTCGCGATCATAGCACTGCGCCAACCACGCGCCGCCCGATTTGTTGAGCAGCAGGAGCGGCTTATTCATCCCTTGCTGATAGCCGTCCAGCAGTTGTTGCAGCAATGCCAAAGCCTGTTTCTCCGGTATAGGAGCGAATCGCCAGGCCGTTTTTTCACGCCCGTACATCCGGCTTTCCCCCTGCCCCCCCGAAAGGCAATAGACCAGATGTTCCAGCCACAACATCATGCCGTCCGTCATGGCGAGTTTTACGGGACGCCAGCGCAACAGACCATCAGGTTGCACCTGAGCCAACCAGCCTCGAAGATGGACATCATCAATGCGGATATCGATTTCCATGCTTTCCGCCGCACCCGGCGTCATTTCCTCACGTATGCGTGCGGCCAGTTCAGCCATTTCCTCTTGTTGCGCCTGCCAGTATAGTTCGCCAAACGCGCCGAAGGGCAAACCGCCCGCGGCACGAACACGCCGGTATAATCGTGCGGGATCTTCCTGGGCAATCAGCGTATTAAGCAATTCGGTATTCAGTTGATAGCGACTCAGGTTGTCGAGGGTGAACGGTTCTTCATCAAGAAGTTCGTCATTTTGCAGCATAAACCTAACGCCCAACCGATGCTGAAAGAACGCCCGCACCGGATGCCGGTAAAAACGTTTTAAATCGTCCAGATTGATGTCGGTATAGCGTTCCTGCGGCAATTCACGATCAAAATCAGGCGCGGCTCGTCCCTGCCGGTTGGCCGCCGCCAGCCACTCCCCGGCAAAGCTTTGCGGCACCGGTTCCGCGAGAAAGTTTTTTGCATCAAACGGCATCCGGCTATGTTCGTGACACAAATGGCGAATAACTCGCTCCGCGCTGCTATCAATATCGAGCGCCGCATCATCCGGCAGGTAGTGACTTTGCGCAATGTATTCAGTCAGTTCACTGACCAGCACGGAAGGATAGCGTCGGGTGTTATCCTGTATCGAACGACCGATATAGCTGATATACAGCTTGTTCTGAGCGGACAGCATCGCTTCCAGAAACAGGTAGCGATCGTCATCGCGACGGCTGCGATCGCCCTGCCGGATGCTTTTCCCCATAAGATCGAACCCCAGAGGCGGCAACGTGCGCGGGTATACGCCATCATTCATTCCCAGCAGGCATACCACTTTGAAGGGAATCGAACGCATGGGCATCAATGTGCAAAAATTAATGGCGCCTGCCAGAAATCGCTGGCTGAGTCGCTCCTGATCAAGCCTGCGGGAGAGCTCATCACGCAGGATCGATATCGGCACCGCCTGGGGATACTGGGACGCCGTACCCATGCCGAGCACGTGTTGCCACTGTTTCTCAATCAACGCCAATGCAGCTTCCGTATCGCTGTCCGCTTCAAAAAAGGTTTCCAGCAGTTGGCGACACACAGGCAACCATTGCGTCAACTCACGCGGTTGACTCAGACGCTGGCGCCACCCATGAAGCTGCATTAGCAATTCAGCCAATTGTCCGGCGAGTTCCGCCACCAGACCGCTGGATTCGTCGTAAGGCAGTACCCCTTGCCACTCGCCGGCCTGACTGTCCATAGCGTAACCCAGCAACATGCGCGTCAACCCAAAGCGCCAGGTATGCTGTCCGGTGGCAGGAAGCCTCAGTTCCCGAACGTTATCGTCGTCCAGTCCCCAGCGAATACCAGACTCCACGACCCATAAACGTAAACGGCGCAACCCCTCTTCCTGGATGCCGAAACGCGCCGCTAACGCAGGCACTTCCAACAACGCCAGAACCTGCTCGGCGGTAAAGCGGCTATTGGGCAAATCCAGCAGGTTGATCACCGCCTGTAACGCTGGGTGAGCGTAGCGTGCCCGTTGATCGGAGATTGCATACGGCAAATGGCGCTCAGGCGGAGCATTACCGAATACGGCCTGAATAAACGGCGTATAACCATCAATATCCGCCATCATGACAATGATGTCGCGCGGCGTCAGTTGCGGATCATCTGCCATCATAGATAAAATCTGATCGTGCAGCACTTCAACTTCACGTTGCGGACTGTGGCAAGCATGGATATCGACGGAACGATCACGGCGATCCAACGGACGTTTCTTCACGCTGGTTTCCAGCGATGCCTTGCTGACGGCCACCACCGCATGATCTTCCAGTTCCAGAATATCGCGTTGCAGGGTGCGCAACAGGCTATCCGCATCCAAATCCACGAACGCGTCCACCTCCTGTAGCGCATCAAGTTCGGCCAGCAGATACAAATGATCACGACCTAACTTTCCCCAGGACGACAATAACGGATTATTAAGCCGCTGTTCCCCCTCAGCGTTGAACAACCCATCAGCCTGTTGCGGATCACGAAATAAGGCGCGGTGGCTTTCAGGCTGAGCGCTGTCCCAGCGATGCAGCCGGCGATGGCGATTTTTCAGCCTGGACAAAAACTTATAATCCTGAATGTCGCTCCAGTAATGACGACAAGGATTGGTAAACAGCAGATGCACATCAATATGGCGGGCCAATCCATGCAGCGCCTGTAAATGGACCGGCGGCAACGCGGATATACCGCAAATGAAAATCCGCGGCGGTAATCCAGGCGGACAGGTTTTTGCCTTTTCCAGCGTTTGAATAAAACGTTGGTACAACATCGCATGATGCCATTCGGGTTGTTGCAGTTCCCTGGTGTAATCGACCAATGCCCGCCACAGGGCGGCCTGCCAGAGTTGGTTACCCCCAAGACCGTCCACCTGACGGCCTGCTTGCCATTGCGCGATCCACTGCGGACGATAAATCAGATATTGATCGAAAAGATCGGCGATACGTCCGGCAAGTTGGTGCAACTTCCGCTGATCGTCATCATCCTGTAGATAATGGCGCAGTAGAGCAAAATCAGGTTGTTCCAATTGTTCAGGCAGCAAATGCATCAGCTTCCAGGTCATCATCTCTTTGCTGAAAGCACTTTCTTTCGGTATGTCGGGAAAAATATGACGGCACATATCCCACAAAAAAACGCCGGGAAGCGGAAAATGGATATTGGCGGCGATGCCGAAATGTCCGGCCAGTTCAATCTGCAACCACTGGGCCATGCCAGGGCTTTGCACCAGAATCACTTCCTGCTGAAAAGGATCCTGAAGCGGCTGACGTTTAATCAGTTCGACCATCAGTCTTTTCAAAATATCCAACTGGTTGGAATGATAAACCGTAAACATCCTGGCTCCTGTCATGCCGCTAAGTGTGACCAAATTATCCACTAATGGATTGCGCCGCCTGACAAAACCAGCGGGTAAGCCGCGCCTGATAGTTTGTCGGCGTCGTGACGGTTGCCGTCACTTTCCTGCACTCAGCCGTCAGTCTTTGCTCTGACAAGCCGGACTGCCACTTTCGTCCGATTCCTGTGGTGGGATCAAGCATTGTTTTGTCATGAATCTTGTCATCAGACGCCATGCCATCATTGAGTATCCCCGTGTACGCGACCCCCGCCTCATACGCGTCCAGTTGCTGCGCAACCAGACGCCATGCCTGCCGTTGTTGCCACTGATGCAGAAACGACTGTTGCAATAGCTGGTGATATTGCAGTAAACCCAGCAGCGATAGGGTTAACAATAATGCCGCAACCAGCGTTTCTGTCAGGCTAAAGCCCCTCTGCGAGTAGAACGGCCTGAACATCATGGCGTTATTCCGGGTCAGCACAGCGTTCGGCCTCGCTATCCGGGCAGAAATCCAGCCAGCCGCGGGATACCGCCTGAAGCGTGATCCGATCGGATGTCAGACCCGAGAAAACCACCCGCTGATACAGGAAAAGCGGACGACGCTGGGATGGCAGCAGTCCCTCGCCCCGCAATAACCCCAGCCCCTCATCAGACGCTTTTTTCAAACAGACGTTCAACGCGTCGCTTGCCAGCGTCTGGCATGTCCAGTCATTCTGTACCTGCGGCCAGACCACATGTATACCCCAGTTCAGCGAAGATAATGCCTGATTAAACGCCCGCAGGTAATGGCGCTCATCATTTCCCATTTGTATCGTCGCATCAAGCTGGCGTTGCAGGCCAGACATGAGCAGCAGCCCGATAACCGCAATCAACATCACCATGACCAGCGTGCCGCCGCCATACTGTTCTCTCCTGTTCATTGATTGCGTCCCAGGATCAAACGCGTGACGTTACGCTGAACGGCTGGGCGTTTTGTCCAGAATCCGGTCAGTTGCAATTGGTATAGTTTAGCCCCGGCCTTGCCAGCCACAGGTTGTATGCGGAAATGCGTCAGCATCACTTCCTGTGGATCAAAGAGCTTCTCCCAACGATCGCCACGGCAGTTATGCGCGCCGCTTTGGATCTCCAACGCTCCGGCACGCAGCCGATAGCCAAACGATTCCTGTTCCTGCTCTCCTCCGTCCCAGATGCCATTGCGGTTCAGATCGTAAGAGACGTTCAGACAACTATTGGGCATTTCTCCCGGATAGCGCGCCAGCGTCATCACCGCGCCCTGACACGCGCCCGCACAAAAACCCGCACGGCGGATATCTTTTTCCATGCCGGCAATCACCTGACTAAATAGCTGTTCCAGCCGAAAATACTGCGCGCTGTTTTGGCTCTGACTACGCAAAATGGGATACCACTGGGCGGCGGACAACATAATCAGGCTGCTCAAACTCAGCGCCAGCAGAATTTCGGGCAGGGTGAAACCCCGGTGCGCAAGCCTCAGCATAACGGGATCGCCAGAACTTGCCGTTCTTCACTGCACAACCGCATACGCCCACGCACGGAGATGATCAGGCGTAGCTTTCCTGCCGGATTCATCAACGTGATATGCCCCGCCTGCGCCGTACTGCGCAAACCATAAAAAACAAAGCGATTGCTGGTTGCATTCGCCACCGTCATCGTCTGGGTGGGGCTGACATATTGCTGGCCGCTTGCTTCACGGCACAACATATTTTCCGCCCGACGTTCGGCATCACTAACCACACACCAGCGTTCTCTCTGCCGTACCAGTTGCGCCGTGCGGGTTTGATTATGCCAATAGGCATTGGCCTGAACCCGATTAAGAAAATCCATCAGTTGCTGCGCGCCCTGCTCCAGACGCAACGCCTGCTGATAGCCTATCCACGCCTGCATGCCGCCGCCAGCCAATAACGCGACAATGGTCAAAACGACCAGTATCTCAAGCAAGGTAAACCCCCGCGATTGCCGATTGTTTGTGTTCATAGCGGCAGTGTAGATATTTTTATCATTCAATACAGTTGATTAGCGTTTTTTTTGCATACCGATACGCAATGTTTTATTGCAACGATGTAACGACAAAACAGACCTGCGGGAAGACGGGAAAAAATAAGCGGCAATAAACCGACGCAGGAAACAGGCAAACAGGGTGCGCCAATTAAAAAGGGCGCAAAAGCGGCCCTTTAAGATCATCAATGCAGGGAGCTAGCATCAAATCGCCACAGGCGCTTTGATTGGCGGATGCGGATCGTAACCTGCGATGTCGAAATCTTCAAAACGGTAATCAAACAACGTATCAGGACGGCGTTTTATCACCAGTGTCGGCAGCGCGCGCGGTTCGCGGCTCAATTGCAGATGCGTCTGTTCCATATGGTTGTTGTAGAGGTGCGTGTCGCCGCCGGTCCAAACGAAATCGCCCACGTCAAGATCGCACTGTTGCGCCACCATATGCACCAGCAACGCATAACTGGCGATGTTGAACGGCAGTCCCAGGAAGACATCGCAGGAACGCTGGTATAGCTGGCAGGATAATTTGCCGTCGGCGACATAGAACTGGAAAAAGGAATGGCAAGGCGCCAGCGCCATTTTGTCCAATTCCCCGACGTTCCAGGCCGAAACAATAATACGGCGGGAGTCAGGATCCTGTTTCAACTGTGTCAGCACGTTTTTCAACTGGTCGATCTGACGTCCATCGGCCGCGTCCCATGCGCGCCATTGTTTACCGTATACCGGGCCGAGATCGCCGTTGTCATCCGCCCACTCATCCCAGATGCTGACGTTGTTGTCATGCAGATAACCAACATTGGTATCGCCATTCAGGAACCACAGCAATTCGTGAATAATGGAGCGCAGATGACAACGCTTGGTTGTGACCAGCGGAAAACCGTCCTGCAAATTGAAACGCATCTGATGGCCGAAAATAGAGCGGGTGCCAGTGCCGGTGCGGTCTGCTTTGGGCGTTCCTTCATCAAGCACTTTTTTCATCAGATCCAGATACTGTTTCATACTACCTCACCACAAAATTAAAGAATGATACCCGACTAGGATTGTACCGGTTGACGACGGTAGGCCCAGACCATCATCAGGATACCGGCGATCACCATCGGCAACGATAGAATCTGCCCCATACTGAATACGCCGCCAAACAACCCTAGTTGCGCATCCGGCTGACGGAAAAACTCGCTGATGATGCGGAACAGGCCATAACCAATCAGGAACAGGCCCGAAACACTCCCCATAGGCCGGGGTTTGCGAATAAACAGATTCAACAGGATAAACAGCAACACCCCTTCGAGCAGCATTTGATACAACTGGGATGGGTGGCGCGGCAACATGCCGTATTGATTGAAAATCGCCAGCCATTGCGGATTGCTGGCCGCCAGTTCCAGATCTTCGCCGCGTGAGCCGGGAAACAACATGGCCCAAGGCGTATTGATAGTGACACGTCCCCACAGTTCGCCGTTGATAAAGTTCCCCAGACGTCCCGCCCCCAAACCGAATGGAATCAAAGGCGCGATAAAATCAGATACCTGAAAGAAATGGCGTTTGGTCCTGTAAGCAAACCACATCATAACGACGATAACGCCGACCAGACCGCCGTGGAACGACATGCCGCCATCCCAGACTTTGAACAGATAGAGCGGATTTTCCAGAAAGGAGGGAAAGGCATAGAACAGAACATAGCCCAGACGCCCGCCGACAAAAACGCCGAGGAAGCCGATGTAAAGCAGGTTCTCGACTTCTTCTTTCTTCCAGCCGCTGCCCGGTTGGTTAGCCCGACGTCCCGCCAGCCACATGGCAAACACAAAACCGACCAAATACATCAGTCCATACCAATGCAGCGCCACCGGACCGATTGAAAAAATCACTGGATCAAACTGAGGAAACGCCAGATAGCTCGTTGTCATCGTTCACCACATATTTTGTTGTATGTCCCCCACGAACGGGGCATTCCCTGGCCAGGGCAGGAATATCATCCTTTCCCGCCAGGCGCGGCTGCGCATCATAGCATAGCGCATCGGATTCGATGGTTGCCGTGCGGAAAAAGATCTGTAAACCTTTATTCAAAATCGAAAAATCAGCGCCCGCCTCGCACCAATCCGCCCAGCCCGCGCTCTTCAATAAAATGCGCAGCCGATTGTCTGACCTCGCTGGCGGTGTGCGCATTCAGCAGTTGTTGCGCCAGAGATTGCGCGTCAGGCAGCGCGATCTGGCGCAGCAGATACTTGATGCGGGCAACACTGCGACCATTCATACTCAGCGTGCGATATCCGAGCCCTGTCAACAGCAGCGCCCCCAACGCTTCTCCGGCCATCTCGCCGCATACCGAAAGCGCTAGGTCGTGTCGCAGGCACTCAACGGCGATGAGATTGAGCGCCTGAAGCATAGCCGGGTGCAGGCAGTCATACAGCGAAGCGACATGGGCATTGTTGCGATCGACGGCCAGCAGATACTGGGTGAGATCATTGGTGCCAACCGAAACAAAATCGATACGGGAAGCCAGATGCTGCAACAAGAAAATCATTGACGGCACTTCCACCATGATGCCGATCCGCGGTTTAGGTTGTGGAAAGCCCAGCATCTCTTCCACTTCACCCGCCGCCTGATCGATAAGGCGGCGGGCTTCGTCAATCTCATCCAGACTACTGATCATCGGCAGCAGAATATTCAGGTTGCCGAGATGCGCATTCGCCCGCAGCATGGCGCGGATCTGAATCAGAAAGATTTCCGGCTGATCGAGGGTAATACGAATACCGCGCCAGCCGAGGCAAGGATTCTCTTCGCTGATGGGCAGATAAGGCAATGGTTTGTCCGCGCCGATATCCAGCGTTCGCAACATTACCTGACGCGACGGGTAGAGTTGCAGCATGCTTTGGTATTGCGCCAGTTGTTCCTCTTCCGACGGAAAACCGCTTTGCAGCATAAAGGGGATTTCCGTGCGATACAGGCCGACGCCATCGACCTGATTAATAAACCGTTTCTCATGATCCGCGCTCAAACCCGCATTCAACATAATCTGGATGCGCTCGCCGCTTTTTAGCACCGCGGGACGTTCCATATCGTCTTCAGCCAGGCGGGTAAGCTCGTTTTCTTCAATCAGCAGACGCTGATATTCCTGCATCAGCACCGGTTCAGGGTCCACCAGCAGTTCGCCACGATAACCGTCGATAATCAGCAGACGTTGATGAAGCATATCAGGCTGAATATCCGCACCGACCAATGTCGGCAGCCCCATGGCGCGCACTAGGATCGCGGCATGAGAATTGGCGGCGCCGTCATACACCACGACGCCGGCCAGACGCTCCGGCGGAAGCTCCGCCAGCAAGGTGGCGGTCAGTTCATCGGCGACGAGAATGAAACGTTCAGGCCACTGCCCGGTAATCTGCGCATTATCGTCAAGATGGAATAGCAATCGTTGCCCAAGCGCCCGCAAATCCCCGGCACGCTCACGCAGATAGGAGTCCTGTAAATTGGAAAACTGCGCCGCGAAGCGTTCGATCACCAGTTTAACCGCCCATTGCGCCGCGTTGCCTGCGTCCACTTCCTGAAACAGTTCACGCTTGAGATGCGCATCATTCAACAGATGGGTATACAAATCGAAAATCGCGGCGCTTTCTTTTTGGGCGCTGGCGTTGAAACGTTTGCTGAAGCGCCGAAACTCCGCCGTCGCATCTTCTAACGCCTGCATCAGACGAGAACGTTCGCGTTCGCTATCCAGACTCGATGCGGGAAAAACCTGATCCAGGGAAGGCTGGCTGCAATCCTGCCAGCCCGGTGCGATCGCCACGCCGGGTGAGGCTACCAGCGCACTGATGCGCGTCTGACGGTATTGGCCAAACAGCGTCTTGATCTGCGACAGAGAAAAAATGGCGGCCATTTGCGTCGCCAGCGTGACCATGAATGACTCTTCATTCTTGTTAAACTGACGATGCTCTCGCTGCTGGACGACCAATACCCCCAGCAACTGACGACGATGAATAATGGGAACCCCTAGAAAAGAGCGGAAATGCTGCTCTTTTACCGCAGGGATATACTTGAAACTGGGGTGAGTCGGGGCATCAGCCAGATTAATCGGTTCGGCGCGCTGGCCGACCAGACCGACCACGCCTTGCCCAAATGCCAACGTAACGGTTCGACCACGCGGTTTCTTTAAACCACGCGTCGCCATCAGGTAGTAGCATTGGTGATCGTGGTCAGCCAGATAGATCGAACAGACCTCCGTGTCCATTGCCTGACAGGTTTCATTGACCAGAATTTCCAGCGCATCATTAAGGCGAGCCGCCGCCGCTACTTTTTCAACAATTTCTCGCAAGCGCGTGAGCATGATGTGCCTGAATTACCCTCTTTTTCGTCGGGAGTCAGACGGAGATGCCGAGCGTGTCGCCGCACTCTCCTGGAGTTGTATTACCGGGCTGATAAATTCCTTCATTACACGACGGTAAACATCGCGTTTGAAAGACACAACCTGACGTACCGGATACCAGTAACTGACCCAACGCCAGCCATCAAACTCAGGCGTGCCACTGCTTTGCATATTGATATCAGACTCATTACACATTAACTGTAGCAGAAACCATTTTTGCTTTTGGCCGATACAGACCGGTTTAGTATCCCAACGCACCAAACGTTTCGGTAATTTATAACGTAACCAGTTGCGGGTAGATGCCAGCACGCGGACATCTTTTTTCTTCAGTCCCACCTCTTCAAACAGTTCACGGTACATTGCCTGCTCTGCGTTCTCGCCGGGGTTTATCCCCCCTTGAGGAAACTGCCAGGAGTGTTGACCGTAACGACGGGCCCATAAGACCTGCCCCTGCCGATTACAAATTACGATACCCACGTTCGGGCGGTAGCCATCATCATCGATCACCGGACTACCTCGATATACTTTAAATGCAAAGATGACCTGATTGTTTCACACTCCCGGCAGGCGGTAAACCACTGCTTAGCGCTGTTATCGCTCTAATAAAAAGCAGATAACCCACAGATAGAACCAAAGTTATAAACATGTGCAACCACAGAATAGCGGTTTATTCACTATTTCTGTGGACATCTTTGTGCAGAACCCATGAAGAAGTGAGTAAAACTTACTTTTTGCAGATAAAGAATTATCGGACTAACTAAAAAATATAGTTTTATTTTCATAATATTAAGTATCCACTTCACAGAAAGATCATTGCAAAGGATCCTGTGTGAATTCTTATCAACGCGCTGCTGGCGAAAGATCGTTCTATGTCGATTTTATCCACAGAGACAACGACGACATCAGGCAATAAATAGGCAAAAACAGCAAAAACCCATGACGTCAAGGCTGTAAATCAAACCAGTAATCCATCTTCACGCAGGTTATCCAAGAAATCTGTGGATAACCTGGTGTAAGATCCTGTTCATTGTTGGTTTCTATACGTGCACAGTTTAAAAAAGCGCATCCCACTTGGTTTTCGTATCAAAAAAAAGTTCTACGAATCATGCTATTATTGAATTCTTTAACAGCTTCGCACGCTGTACATTAATGTTTTTCACCCGCTGTGTTTTTTTTAAGCGGTAAACATCAGGTCAGACAGCCATGAATTCACCATCCGTGCTTACCGCGCCACCACATAACGAACTGGAACTGCTGCAACGCGCTCAGGTGCTGGCAGGTTATAACCTGGCTGAACTGGCCAGTATTGCGAAGTTGCCACTGCCCGCTAATCTGAAACGTGATAAAGGCTGGATAGGTGTGTTGCTGGAGCGTTTCCTGGGCGCCAGCGCGGGCAGCAAACCAGAGCAGGATTTCCCCAATATCGGTATTGAACTGAAAACCATCCCTGTTGATGAACAAGGCCATCCGCTGGAAACCACGTTCGTCTGCGTCGCCCCCCTGACCGGCAACAGCGGCGTTACCTGGGAAAACAGCCACGTTCGGCATAAGCTGGCGCGCGTGCTGTGGATCCCGGTTGAAGGTTCACGGCCAATTCCCTTAGGTGAACGACGGATTGGTACGCCGCTTATCTGGAGCCCCAACGAAAAGGAAGAGGAGCAACTGCGCCGTGACTGGGAAGAGTTAATGGATTTGATTGTGCTCGGCAAGGTGGAAAGCATCACCGCACGTCATGGCGAAGTGCTGCAATTGCGTCCCAAAGCCGCCAATAGCCGCGCGCTGACGGAGGCCATCGGTGAGTTCGGGCAACCCATCATGACGCTGCCGCGCGGGTTCTATCTGAAAAAAACGTTCACCGCGCCCTTACTTGCTCGTCATTTTTTATGACGGTCTTCACACAATGGATTTCAGGAGTAAAGCGGTAACAATATCAAACCAGGAACCGCACATATCAAAAAGATAAAGCGTTTCGTTAGCAACACTTTCACTTGCCCACTCACTGATGTAGCGGCGTATAATGTCGTTCACGTTTCGTTTAAGGTGTATTGATACATGTTTGATTGGATTGTTGATCCGAATGCCTGGTTAGCGCTGGGAACGCTGACTATTCTGGAAATCGTTCTGTGTATCGACAACATTATTTTCCTATCGTTGGTTGTCGCCAAACTCCCCAAAGCTCAGCAAAATAAAGCACGCCATATCGGTCTTATGGGCGCCATGCTGATGCGTCTTGGGCTGCTGGCCTCGATTGCCTGGGTGATCCGCCTGACCCATCCCCTATTCACCGTGCTGGGCAATGAGATTTCCACGCGCGACCTGATCCTGTTTTTCGGGGGCTTGTTTCTGATCTGGAAATCGAGCAAAGAGATCCATGAAACCGTGGAAGGAAGTTCGGTGGATCATGTGTCGCAGGTGCACTCTTTCTTTGGCGCGATCGTGCAAATCATGCTGCTGGATATCATTTTCAGTCTGGATTCGGTGATCACGGCGGTGGGCCTTTCCGACCATCTGTTTATTATGATGGCGGCGGTGATTATCGCCGTTGGTGTGATGATGTTTTCCGCCCGCGCTATCGGCGAGTTTGTCGAACGCCATCCGTCAGTCAAAATGCTGGCGCTGTCGTTCCTGATCCTGGTCGGCTTCACGCTGATTCTGGAAAGTTTCGATGTTCATGTGCCGAAAGGCTACATCTACTTTGCGATGTTCTTCTCAATGTCTGTTGAAGCCCTGAATCTGCTGCGCGGCAAAAAGGCTAAAGCAACGGACTAAACGGTTTCAATCCTCGCGCCCATCAATCACGGCGGGCGCAATGAGGAAAACGCGGTGTCGCATCAGCGCGCCGCGTCATCTGCGCATCTTGCGTCGTTTTGACCCATTTTCTCGATCGCATTAACCAAAATTAACGTGTTCTCCATTAATTTTTTCCACTATTCCTACTTAATGCCGCCAGACTCTTTGCTAGACTCATTGAATGATCTTCAATTTTTTTGCTGGTGAAAACAGGTAAAGATAACAATGAAATTACGGGTAAAAATAGCGGTGACACTGGCGGTATTATTCACCCTTAGCGGCTGTTCGAGTCAGTATGTCATGGCGACAAAAGAGGGACAGATGCTGTTGACGCAAAGCAAGCCGGTTCTGGATAAAGAAACAGGAATGCTCAGTTACATTGATGAACAAGGCAACGAAAGACAGATTAACAGTAATGATATTTCTCAGATTATCGAACGCTGATTGCCGGATGCCCTTCTCACAACCGAACGCCATTACCACGCCGCCAGACAATAAAGAGGCTTCCCCCCATCGCGCGGCTTCGTTATAGTCAAATTCAGGTGTGTCATCCCCAAAAACTCCGGGTTGTAGAAAAGCACCAACGCGCCTGTCGCCTGAAAGCTCAGCGGGCATTGATGCATCGGTTATTTTCAGACATACAAGGAAGCTGGCAATGCAATATCACCGTATTCCCCATAGTGCTTTAGAAGTCAGTGTGCTGGGTCTTGGCACGATGACTTTTGGCGAACAGAATAGTGAAGCTGAAGCGCATGCACAGCTCGATCACGCCATTGCCGCTGGCGTTAACCTGATTGACACCGCAGAAATGTACCCTGTCCCGCCACGACCGGAAACCCAGGGGCTGACCGAAAGTTTTATCGGTTCATGGCTGAAATCCCGCGGCGGACGTGAAAAACTCATTCTGGCAAGCAAGGTTAGCGGCCCGACCCGCGGCAATGATAACGCTATTCGTCCACAACAAGCGCTGGATCGCAAAAACATCCGCGACGCGCTGGACGCCAGCCTTAAGCGCCTGAACACCGATTATATTGATTTATACCAATTGCACTGGCCGCAACGCCAAACCAACTGTTTCGGTAAACTGGGATATCAGTTTACCGAAGACAAACCGGCGGTGACTCTGCTGGAAACATTGGAAGCGCTGAATGAGCAGGTCAGAGCCGGTAAGATTCGTTACATCGGCGTTTCCAACGAAACGCCCTGGGGCGTGATGCGCTATCTGCATCTGGCTGAGAAACACGAATTGCCGCGCATCGTATCGATTCAAAACCCTTACAGCCTGCTCAACCGCAGTTTTAAAGTGGGGTTGGCGGAGATCAGTCAGCATGAAGGGGTGGAACTGCTGGCGTACTCGTCGTTAGCGTTTGGGACGCTGACAGGGAAATACCTTAATGGCGCAAAACCTGCTGGCGCCCGTAATACGTTGTTCAGCCGCTTTACCCGTTACACCGCGCCCCATACTGAGTCGGCAATCGAGGAATACGTCGCGATGGCGCGCAAACATGGCCTGGATCCGGCGCAGATGGCGTTGGCTTTCGTCCGCCAGCAACCGTTTGTCGCCACCACCTTGCTGGGGGCTACCTCGGTGGAACAACTCAAGATCAACCTGGCGAGTCAGGATCTGACGTTAAATAGCGAGATTATGGACGAACTGGAAGCGATCCACCGCCGCTTTACGATCCCAGCGCCGTAATGTCCGCCAATATCGTTTGATGCGCCGCCCCTATCGGAGCGGCGTACCATCATACTCACTCAGAATGTCGCGCTGAACTGCATCCTGACGCTGTCGTCACGCGTATTTTTCCCCAACATGCCCTGATAACCCAGCGACAGTTTTCCGCTTTGCATCAGCCCCAAAGACATCCCTGCGCGCAGCAGCAAGGCATCGCGTTCAGCGCCCGACTTGATGGCGAATTCGTCGCCACGGGCAAAACGCAGCCGCATTTGATTATCATCAGACAGCATACGGCGCTGGTAGCCCGCATCCGTATAAAAAGCGACCGGCAACGGAGCGGAAAAACGCAGTTCACTGCGTAGCCCCAGCGTGGAAAACGCTGTGCCGCCAGTTTGCTTGCGCCAGTTTAGCGCCGCCTCACCGCCGTTTTCCCGTGCGCCGGGCATGTTCATCCAGACATAAGCCGCGTTGCCATAGGGCTCAAGGCTAAAATGATCGTTAAACGCAAAGCGGTGACTGGCCTCAGCAAAGCCCTGTGCCAGATGAGCACGGTAATTCGATCGCGCCCGACTCTCCAGCCCCGGCACGGTGATCGAACGTTCGCTTGCCATATCCAGATAGCTATATGTCGTACCGGCGCGGACGTCCATGCCCCACAGCGTGCTCCCCCAGAAACCCGCGAGATGATAGGCGGTGACATCCGTGCTGGACGCACGCTCATCGATTTTTATCTTGCTTTTCTCACTGCCGAGCGCAAAACCCAGGGTACTGTTTTCACCGATTGCATTACCGTTGCCGATTAAAAAGCCATAACCGCTATGCGTCACCTGGGCGAATCCCGGTTGTTCCACCTGCTCTTCATTAGCCCAGGAACTTAACCACAACGCATCCGCTTTCCCTTCACGCATCGAGCTATTGATAACGTCGCGCACATACCGACTACGCTGAAACATTGCGGAACGGGACGCGGCATAAATCTCACCGTTGAGGTTATCAAATGCGGCGCGGGCGGCTTCTTCACTTCTTGTATCGGCTATCATCGCAAAAACCTGGCCACGCTTCTGACTGTCAATCGCCTGGGCGACAGCGCTTTGATTAAGATTTTGCGCCACGTCGCTGAATGCCCGGCTATTACGCGCCACCTCCAGATAAGCCTGCTGGTCGCTGTAGCTCAGCGTATCGATCAGAAAAAGCGTCTGGCGCGGCGAGGTCAGCGGTTCAAAGGCTCCGGTTAGCTTGCCGCCCACGTTGACCAGCGAAAAACGCTCGCCAAACGCCTGCGGATACGCGTTTGTCAGCATGACTTTTCCCGCCAGATGCGCGTCCTGCGTAACCCTCAGGCTATCCGTCCGGCCCTGTTCATCAACCTCAAACGCATAGATGCCGCCTTGCCGGAAAGTTACATTGCCTACGGTCAATGTTCCAATGGACGTGCCGGGCGAGAGCGTAGCGCCGTCATCAACCGTCACGCTGCCGGCAATCTTGCCATGACCGCTCAGCGTCGCGGCGGATTGCACCCAGACATCGCCAGCCAGACTGCCTGTTCCCCCCGCGACAGCGCCGACCACAACCTCGCCGCCCTGGATGATGGTGGGCCCGGCATAGCTGTTATCGCCCGTCAGATAAAGCGTGCCATCACCTTGCTTACGCAAACCGACGTCGCGCCCAAACAACGCGCTTTGGGGATTTTGATTGCGAACCTGAACAATGTCATTACGCCAGGCGCTATCCACGCCCTGGGTATCAATGCCATACAAAGCATACTCGCCGCCGTTCGCCCCGCCGCCAATATCGTCATCGCTCAGCCGCCGCGCGTTCAGCGCGCCCGGCCCTTGCACCGCTTTATAAGCGTTCACGATCCCCTGGCCGAACAGCGATTGATATTCGTCCTCAGGCAGCACAGTGATATTCTGCTCGCTGGCCGCTTCAAGGATCATATCTCGCAACCGCTCCTTCACATCGTTGGGGGTTAAATCTGTGATTAACGAGCCAAGCAGAGCATTTATCTCGTCTTCAGTGACCGTGAAATCGCGTCGGGTTGAATAAAATTTCAGCGTAGTATTGAGCAGATTCATGTCGCCATCGTATTCGTCGCGGGCGAGCATTATCGCTTTGGGACGATTATCGTCGCGCAACGGCGTCGCGGTGGAAAGTAAGACATCGGCAATCTGTTTACCGTCCAGATAGGGAAACGCTTCGCTAACCAGCGCGCCGACGACCGCCACGTAGGGCGCGGAAAACGAGGTACCACTGAACCTGGCATAAGAATTCTTTTCTGAGGTGGTGGAAACATCCACCCCTGGCGCCAGCAGACTGTATTCGCTGGCCCCCAAAGCCAGGTTACTGAATAGAGCGATAAAGGCCGCGCTATTGGAAGATTGCCGGGGATCATACGTCATCACGTTGAGCCAATTGTTGCCAATCCGGTTCTCCTGACCAGTAACCTCCAACCATGTGGGCAACCCGGCCAGCAACGCGGGTGTCAGATGTCCTTCATTCCCTGCGGATAGAACCATCAATTTTCCGCCTGAAGTGATTTTTTCCGCCAAATCGGTAAAACTGGGTATCAAGAGATTGTCTATCTCATCCCTGATCCCGGGAGAATAGCTATCGATATCATCATAATAGAGCGAAAGACCCCAGCTATTATTGATAATTTTGACATCCGGGTATTCCGCGATTTCTCCTATCGTCTGAGCGACGCTGGCAATGCTGAGATCGGTGCCGAGCGCCAGCAGATTGGCATTGTATGCAATGCCATGTACGCCGATACCATTCTTTGCCGCGCCTATCACCCCGGCAACAGCGCGGCCATGCGGCCATCCATCGGCAGCGGAGCTAATCCAGCGCGTTCTACCGTCCACCCGTCCCAGAAACTCCGGCCCTGACAAATCGGCGCTGGAATCAATAATCCCAACGGTTACGCCCCGACCACTAAATCCCAGTGCGTAAGCATCCGCCGCTTGTATCGAATCCAGCGACGCTGCATTGCTCAGATATTCCGGCGTTCGAAAATCTTTAGCGGTCGCCGCCAGCAATGACGTCGCCGGAAGACAAGCCATTACCCAGAGTGCGACCGTCAACAACCGTGACCACTGGCGGAATCTCGTTTTATGACTGATTACGTTTAGACATGACGTGTGCGTTCCATGCTCGAAACCAGGCATTACCCTGGAAAAAATCTCCATATACCCTCCATAGTATTTCACATCACAGGCAAAAAACCGCCTTCAAACGCTTTACGTTATACCGCGTTAGCATTACTAAAGAAAAAGTTATGAAACTATAATAATTGTAAGAAAATACGATATAACAAAAGAAAAAGGCAACATTCGAAAATGTTGCCTTTTTATAATCGATTGAAAATTATTAAAAATAATTTACTTGACTGACTGAAATAAATTATTACGTTTGTTTTCCAATGTAGTGACGCGTTGGCACACATCACGACCAAACTGTTGAAATTCCATTTCCTGATTGTTCCACTCAGTCTGAATCGCTTTTTGTAACCCGCCGAGATTGCCCATCATCGCCTGTAATGGGTTGCCGCCGCTGGACATCTGTTTTACGCCCATTTCATTGAGACTGTCCTGCAAGACGCCGCCCATACTCTGCTGCACCAGTTGCTTGCCATCCTGCTCGACCTGTTTGATCGCCTGATGGTGGAAGGTCAATCCATCGCTGCGGTGTTCAATGATGCGATTCATCTGCTGCTTGAGTTGCTTATCGAGCGTCGTCAGACGGTTACGCACATTACTGTCGCTGCCCAACTCCTGTACAATGATTTTATCCAGCGCGACGCGCGCTTTTTCCAGATGTTGCCGTGCCCCCTGATCGATCCACGGGATCTGCTGGCGCAGATCGTCCTGATAGGCTTTCGACTGCCGGCGTTGCTCGGCATTCAACGTCAAGGGCGTACCGTTACGTACCATATCTCCCTGCGGTGAAATCTGTAAATTCCCACTGGCGCCAACCACCTGCACCTGCTGCGGGCTGATGATGATATCGTCCTGCGGATTAACGCTACACTGATACGCGGCCTGAGCCTGCCAGGACATTAACATCAGTAAACCGAGAGTCATTTTACGCAACATATTTTCTCCTGAAGAAACAACGACGGAGGCGGGTAGAATCACTAGCCAGACGAAAAAGGCTGAATAACAATGATATGAGTAACAGTGGCGTTACTCAGCCGCGCCCTGATTTACAACAGGTCTTCGGGTAAATTCCACCAGATGTCAAACAGATCGCTAACTTTAACATCGGTCAGTTTCTGCTCTTCCAGCCAGCGGTTGACCAGTTGACGGTGTTCATCGGTGCAATGGCCGATCTTCTGCAAGCAGATTAATCCTTCCCATTGCAGATAACCGCTGCCTTCAAACGCCAGGCCATTCGGTTCAATGACGTCATCAACGAATTCATCCATCATGCGATCGATATCTTCGACGCTGGTCCCTTGCGGGAAACGCCAGCTAACGGAAAAACCTAATTCCTGAAACTCATCAATGTGCAATTTTTTCCGTAAACGACGGCTACGAGCTTGTGCCATGTCAATTCATCCTCTCAAACATAAGATCCCAAACGCCATGCCCCAAACGCTGGCCGCGAGCTTCAAATTTCGTCAGCGGACGTGATCGCGGCCGCTCAACGTAGTCATTATTGTCAGAAAGATTGCGATAGCCTGCGACAGCACTCATCACTTCGAGCATATGTTGCGCATAAGGTTCCCAGTCTGTAGCCATATGGAAGACGCCGCCAATCTTCAACTTGCGTTGCACCAGTTCCACAAAGGGCGTCTGCACGATACGGCGTTTGTTATGCCGGGCTTTATGCCACGGATCAGGGAAGAAAAGCTGCACCATCGACAGCGAACCATCGGAGATCATGTTTTCCAACACTTCCCCCGCGTCATGGCACATGACGCGCAGGTTGCCGATATCCGCCTCATGCGCTGACGCAAGACAGGCGCCCACGCCGGGCAAATGCACCTCAATCCCCATGAAATCCTGTTCTGGATGTTGCGCGGCCATGGTCACCAACGATGCGCCCATGCCAAAACCAATTTCCAGCACCACCGGCGCTTCACGACCAAATAGTGAGCTAAATACCAGCGGTTCCGTCTGATATTCCACGCCCATCACCGGCCAATAGTTATCCAGCGCCAATTGTTGCCCGTTGGTCAGACGTCCCTGACGACGAACAAAACTGCGTATCCGACGCAGCGGGCGTCCGTTTTCATCAAATTCCGGCGAGATGACATTGTTAATCATAAAGCGTGCTTACTGGCTGTCCGATTTCATTAAGGAAACGCGCATTATGCAAGGATACTGTGGTTTAGCAAGTCTGCCGCCTCGGAAAGTTCCGGTTTACAGCACCATGACTCTGTGCTGGAATCGCTGTCAGACTTTTACCTGCCGGATAGTGATCCCATTTTATGATGCAAGCGCAACAGTTCGCGCACCAGGTGCTGAACTGGTATCAGCGTTATGGCCGCAAAACCCTGCCATGGCAGCTTGAGAAAACGCCCTATAAAGTATGGCTGTCCGAAGTGATGTTGCAACAAACTCAGGTCGCCACAGTCATTCCCTATTTTCAGCGCTTCATGGCCCGCTTCCCTGATGTGAACGCCTTGGCGAATGCGCCGCTGGATGAAGTGCTGCACCTGTGGACCGGGCTGGGCTATTACGCCCGCGCCCGCAATCTGCACAAAGCCGCGCAAACCATCGCTTCCCGACACGACGGCGTTTTCCCGACCACATTCGATGAGGTGGCCGATTTACCCGGTGTCGGTCGCTCCACCGCCAGCGCCATTCTGTCTCTGTCGCTGGGACAGCACTACCCGATCCTGGACGGCAACGTAAAACGCGTACTGGCGCGCTGCTATGCGGTTGATGGCTGGCCGGGTAAAAAAGAGGTCGAAAAACGGCTGTGGACATTAAGCGAAGCGGTGACGCCAGCCGACGGCGTCAGCCAGTTCAACCAGGCGATGATGGATTTGGGCGCAATGGTGTGTACCCGCAGTCGTCCCAAATGCGAACTGTGTCCTCTCAATACAGGTTGCATCGCTTATGTCAACCAGAACTGGACGCAATATCCCGGCAAAAAGCCGAAACAAACGCTGCCGGAAAAAACCGGTTGGTTTCTGTTGCTGCAACAAGGTTCAAAAGTATGGCTGCAACAACGCCCCGCCGTTGGGCTGTGGGGAGGATTATTCTGCTTTCCGCAATTCAGCGCACGCCATGAATTGGAACAATGGGTACAACAACGCGGTCTGAATGTTAACGCACTCCAGCAATTGAACGCGTTTCGTCATACATTCAGCCATTTCCATCTGGACATCGTGCCGTTCTGGTTGCACGTCGGCGAGCAGGATCGTTCACTACAAAGGTCCTGCGTGGATGAAGGCGCAGGTCTCTGGTATAACTTAGCGCAGCCGCCTGCTGTCGGATTGGCTACCCCGGTTAAGCGCCTGCTGCGGGAATTGGCCCCGCCGCAGTCAGCATGGCTGAACGCCTGAGCAATTAATGAGGAACAAGCATGAGCAGAACGATTTTTTGTACTTTTTTTCAACGTGAGGCCGAAGGGCAGGATTTTCAGCTTTATCCGGGCGAACTGGGGAAACGCATCTATAACGAGATCTCCAAAGAAGCCTGGGCGCAATGGCAAACCAAGCAAACCATGCTTATCAACGAAAAGAAACTCAGCATGATGAATGTCGAAGATCGCAAACTGCTGGAACAGGAAATGATTAAATTCCTGTTCGAAGGGAAGGACGTACATATCGAAGGCTATACGCCCCCGAGTCATTGATACCGCAGGGTCAGACGATCCTGTTACGTCTTTCATTCCGACACGGCTTTTTATATGAAGAAAACTTTAGCTTTGCTGGTTATCGCGCCGTTACTGATCTCCTGCTCAGGGAGCAAAGATAACGCCGTCAATGAACAATTTATCAAGGATACCAATGCGTTCGATATTCTGATGGGGCAGTTCGCCCACAACATTGAGAATATCTGGGGTATGAACGAAGTCCTGATCGCCGGGCCGAAAGATTACGTAAAATATAGCGACCAATATCAAACACGCAGTCACATCAATTTTGATGCGGGTACGATCACCATTGAGACTATTTCGGCGACCAATTCCGTCGCCAGCCTGCGTCAGGCCATTATCACCACCTTGCTGATGGGCGATGACGCCACCAACACCGATCTTTACTCCGACGCCAATGATATTCAGATCAGCCGCGAACCGATGCTGTATGGTCAGGTGCTGGATAACACTGGCCAGCCGATCCGCTGGGAAGGGCGCGCCGCCAGCTTTGCCGATTACCTGCTCCAGAACCGGTTGCAACAACAAAATTCCGGGCTGCATGTTATCTGGTCCGTCACCATTCAGTTGGTTCCCAACCATCTGGACAAACGTGCGCACAAATATCTGCCGCTGGTGCGTAAAGCCGCCGAGCGCTATGGCATTGAAGAATCGTTGATTCTGGCGATTATGCAGACGGAATCCAGTTTCAACCCCTATGCGGTCAGCCGCTCCGACGCACTCGGTTTGATGCAGGTCGTCCAGCACAGTGCGGGCCGCGATGTATTCAAAATGAAAGGAAAATGGGGACAGCCCAGCCGCAGCTATCTGTTTGATCCAGAAAACAACATTGATGCCGGTACTGCTTATCTGTCGATTCTGAAGAACAACTATCTGGCCGGAATAGCAGACCCAACCTCACGGCGTTATGCGGTGATCACCGCTTATAACGGCGGCGCGGGCAGTGTCCTGCGGGTGTTCTCCAGCGACCGGGATCGCGCGGTGGGCATTATCAATAATATGTCGCCCAGCGATGTTTATCAGACGCTGACCACCAAACATCCGTCAGGCGAGTCTCGACGTTATCTGTATAAAGTCAATTCCGCCCAGAAGAATTACCGTCGCTAGCGATTATTTCAATCATTCTGGCTGAGCCTCTGGCATGGATGAGCAGAGGCTCAATATCATAAAACCACCTGACCGCATAAGGGAACTGGCATGCCCGCGATACCGCTACCTTTTATCACCGCGTTTCTGTTAATCGTCCTTTTCCTGCGAATTCGGCACATTAACGGCAAAGCGCGTTCGACAAAAACAGAAACCGCGTTTATTGCCGCCAGTTGTCTTACTATCACCCTGTGCGGACTCCACTGGGGAACATCGGTTCCACTGCCAGCCTTTTTTCAGCCGATTGCCGCAGCCTCTGTGCCGCCGCTGTTTTGGCTTTGCAGCAAACCTGTCAATAACGATAGCAAACCGCTGGTACGCTACTTTCGGCATCTGCTTCCCGTGATCGGCGTGGCTCTCCTTATAACCATGAGAGCCCACATCAACTTGCCGCTGCTCGATTTATCGCTGCTGATGATTTACGCCGGCTATGGCACGGCGCTGGTTCACTCGTCACGCGCTATTCCATCGGCATCCCATCGGTGGAAGAAAATAGGTTTTCTGGCAGGCGTTTATTTCATCTGCTCAGGGATGGCTGATATCGCCATCGCGCTGGATCTGGAGATTTTTGGCGGCAGGCGGGCGCCCGGAATGATTGCCGCCGCCCACATTGCCACGCTGATTGTCCTGACTTTGCTGATTGTAACCAGGGATCCTTCTCTGGCGGAAACGGCTGAGAAAAATAAAGACGGCATCGAAATACAGCCTGCCAGCCCTGAAGATCGGGCGCTGGCAGACAAACTGGATCAATTGATTCGCGCTCACCATCTCTATACCGATCCCTCTATGACGATCCAACGCCTTGCCCGACGGTTGGGCATCCCCACCCGGCAACTATCGGAAGCCATTAATCGCGTTCATGGGCGTATATTTCTCAGATCATGAATGGCTATCGTATTGATGAAGCCAGACGGTTACTCAGCCAGACCGATTCACGCATCACCGACATCATGTTGGCCTGTGGTTTCCAGACCAAATCAAACTTCAACCGGGAGTTTTTAAAATTCACAGGGATGTCCCCCAGTCACTGGCGACGCGCCAACACCCCATCAGCATCCGCTAATTCTGTTGCCACGTCCGCATCAGAAAGCCATTGATCTTCTCGATCAGCGCGCGATGAATAGCCTCGCGGGAACCCGTTGCGCCATCCGTGCAGATAATGCCTTCGCCCGGTTCCGACGCATTGATAAGTGCTGCCGCGCCCGGCTTGCAGAGTTGCATAAAGCTAAAGTGCGTAGCATCAGCGATTTCCTGATACTGCGCCTTATTCGCCGGCAAATACCGCATCAGATAGCGTGATTCGAGCGAGGCGGGCAAAGCCGGGTCGGGAACGCCGGCGGCGATAACCAGTACCGGCACCGGTATAGCTGACAGACTCGTTGGGGTAAACCCTCTCGCCAATCCCAGATCCAGCGCAACGACCGCGCTGACCCGCTGGTCCCGCGCGGACGCATCAAGCCGCGCTCTGGACGTTTCATCCTTTCCGGCGCCAATCGCCAGATAGATCTTGCAGGAAGCGAGTTGCTTTTGAGTCTGGCAGTCCTTTACAAACTGTTCGGCGTTGAAACGCGCGCCAGCCACGGCTAATGCCGTCCATCCGCCCAGCGAATGCCCGACAACGGCAATCTGCCCGGATGAAATATTACCGGCGATGGCCGAATCCGTCTGTAAGGCGGTAATCACCCGGCTGACATCGTCAGGCCGCTGCCAAAGTTTCGCCGCCGCCACAGGATTCATATCAAAAGATGTCATGCCGGGATGATTAGGCGCGGTAACCACATACCCTTTTTGCGCCAGCGCATGGGCCAGCCAAAGCTGATTGCGCCAATTTCCGCCATAGCCGTGAGAAAGAATCACGAAAGGATGTAAACCAGCCTGCGGCTGCGCCTGCTTAATCACCGGCACGCCGAAAAAAGCCGGATTTTCGCCAAGCGACTCGCTTTCCGCGGCCGCGTCGGTCGGATAGAGCACCGCCACGCTCAGTGGCCGCCCGGTGTTTTCGTCAGCCAAGTCCAGATGCCGATACCCCACGGATGAAGATGCCAGCAACGGGAAACACAGCAGAGAACTCCAGGTAAAAACGATAAATAAGAATTTCATAATTGAAAGCTCCGACAGAAACCCAATAAAGCTCACAGCGCAGACGACAAATACGCCGGCGATGTGAAAAAAGCAAGGCATAAGGATGAACGGCGCCTTTTTACTGAGAATGACCGTCAGATGCGACCTAAAACACTATTTAGTACCTTTTATTTTGAATGGGGAGCCTGGCGATATTTTGTGACATTATGTTCGAATCGGCAAAAACAGCTTAATAAAGTGATATAAAACAAATAAATAGAACATTACGCTTTACTGGATTATTAAATAAGACATGAATAACTAATGATATGCAGGCAAGTCTCATCAAGATGAGACGCAAGAACGGCAATCCGCCGCCATCTGACTCACCGAGACAAACAAGCCCGGATAACCGGGCCTGGGATTATTACCGCTCAATTACATGACCATACAGACGTTTGCTGCCGTCTTCTTCGGCGACGCTGTATACGCCCTGTAATTCAGGAGAGAAACCCGGCAGCAGATTGATCCCTGCTTCCAACGCCAAGAAGTAACGTTGCACCGCCCCACCCCAGATTTCTCCCGGCACCACACACAACACGCCCGGCGGATAAGGTAACGCACCTTCCGCAGCGATACGGCCTGCGGCCTGCGCGATTGGCACCAGTTCTATCTCGCCCCGGACAAAAGCGCTGTTTGCTTCTTGCGGCAGCATCGCTGCCTGCGGGAAATCCACTTTACGGAACATCGCTTTTTGCAAATCTTTCACGTTGTGGCTGGCGTAAAAATCATGCATTTCCTGACAGAGTTGCCGCAGCGTATAACCCCGATAGCGCTGCTCATATTTCTGATACAGGCTAGGCAACACCTCGCTCAGCGGCGCATCGTGCGCAATCATGTCTTCAAAATGCACCAGCGCATCCACCAGACGCTGTAGTTTCAGGCTGTCTTCCGCGGGTGTCAGCAGGAACAGGATCGAGTTCAGATCGCATTTTTCCGGGATGATGCCGTATTCGCGCAGGTAATTCGCCAGAATGGTGGCGGGAATACCAAAATCGGTATATTCGCCGCTGATCGCATCAATACCCGGCGTGGTTAACAGCAATTTACAAGGATCGATAAAATACTGATCCTGGGCGTAGCCTGCAAATGAGTGCCACTTTTCGCCCGGCTCGAAGTTAAAGAAACGCACGTCATGCGCAATCACGTCCGTTTCATGATCCTGCCAGGGAAGCCCCGCCACCGTGGTGGGAACGAACGGCTTAATCAAAGAACAACGCGCCAGCAACTGTTTACGCGTATCAATGCCGAGCTTGACGCAATCCAGCCACAAACGACGCCCGCTGTTGCCTTCGTGCATTTTGGCATTCACATCCAACGCCGCGAACAGCGGATAGAACGGGCTGGTCGAGGCATGCAACATGAATGCATTATTGAACCGCTTATGATTACAGAAACGTTTTTGTCCTTTGATGTGGGTATCTTTCTTATGCACTTGCGAAGTCTGGGAAAAGCCCGCCTGCTGCTTATGCACCGACTGGGTAACAAAGATCCCCGGATCGTTTTCATTCAGTTCAAGCAGAAGCGGCGAGCACTGCTCCATCATCGGAATAAACTGCTCATACCCCACCCACGCGGAATCAAACAGAATGTAATCACATAGATGGCCAATGCTGTCCACCACCTGACGCGCGTTATAAATCGTGCCGTCATAGGTGCCAAGCTGGATCACCGCCAAACGAAACGGACGCTGCTCACCCGCATGTTCCGGCGCGACTTCACGCACCAGATTGCGCAGATAGGCCTCATCGAAACAACGGGCATCAATCCCACCGATAAAACCGAAAGGGTTACGCACCGTCTCCAGATAAACAGGCGTGGCCCCAGCCTGAATCAGCGCGCCATGATGGTTGGACTTATGGTTATTGCGATCGAACAACACCAGATCGCCGCGGGTCAGCAGCGCGTTTGTCACCACCTTATTCGCCGCCGACGTGCCATTCAGCACAAAGTAGGTTTTATCGGCGTTGAAAACACGCGCGGCAAACTTCTGCGCCTTTTTCGCCGCACCTTCGTGGATCAGCAAATCGCCGAGTTTGACGTCTGCATTGCAGATATCGGAACGGAAAATATTTTCGCCATAAAAATCAAAAAATTGCCGACCAGCAGGATGCTTACGGAAAAACTGTCCCCCCTGATGGCCCGGACAGGCGAAGGTCGTATTCTCCATCTCGACATACCGGGTCAACGTATCGAAAAATGGCGGCAGCAACGCATCCTGGTAATCTTGCGCAGCTTGTTCCAGCACGTCCGCATGTTCGCCGGCTTCATCCAACAGTAACCACTCGCTGCCTGTCGGCAACATTTCAGACAGTGAATCCGCGTCATTATCCCTGACAACAAAAGCAGGAATGGTAAAACCGGTGTGATGCAATATCGACAGAATCCCAATGCGGACTTCTTCAATAGAAACCACCACCGCCGCCACATCAGTAAAATCTGTCTGACTCAGCGCAACAATTTCACGTGTCGTGATTAAACGGCTGGCAACCGTCCCATTCGCCGCAATTTTTAACTGTTTCATTTAACCAAATCCAAACGGTTAAGGATGAGTGTACGTGCCTGGAAGACACAACGCAGGGATAACAATCCCGACCAATCACAATATCAATCACTACGACAAGCGTATGATTCCCACAATCATGACTGTAGGTTAAGAATGGAAAAGCTGAAGCCAGCACCATCCGATAGACATCAGTAAAATCAGAGGGGAGCTCTATTTTTACTCATGCCTAACAGTGAGCATACGAACGCCTCACCGCATGGTGGCAGAGGATAATCGACAGGAAAAAACGCGAACAACACGACTAAAAGCGGGAATAGGCCCTGACATCATCAAAGATCCGGCGCATTGATTTCGCACCATGAACAATGAATCCGGCATATCAGGCAGCCCCTCTTTTTAGCCTCAGGTGAACTGGGAGTTCAAGCGAACGGAAAGTGAAAAGCCGCGCAATATTGGCATTATTTTTCATCAAATTCAAGAAACGGCGGCCCACCTTTTTACAGTAAAGAATGGAGCAGCCTCAAAGTCGCGGCACAAATAAAATAATACGCATCCTGATGAGCAAAAAAGAGAGGAGAAACAACGAAAGAACCTCATTTTGCTTGAAAATAGAGCAAGCACGCGGCTTTGTGACAGAAACCCGTTGACGACGCGCCTCCAAATACGGTTTAATGCGCCCCGTTGCCCGGATAGCTCAGTCGGTAGAGCAGAGGATTGAAAATCCTCGTGTCCTTGGTTCGATTCCGAGTCCGGGCACCATAATTTAGTTTCAGGATGTCCTTATGCGTCCGGGAACGTTGAAAAATCAGTAAGTTGATAAGAATCTGGAGTACCAATAGGTACTACCAGTTTTTTTGACATCCGTAGTTTTTGGGGGCTTAATTGGGGGCCTGTCGGTTCGATAAACTACGGAGCCCCCACCATGCCTCTGACTGATACCGCCATCCGCAACGCCAAGCCGCTCGATAAACCTTACAAACTCAGCGACGCGCAAGGTTTGTACCTACTGATCAAACCCAACGGTTCCAAACTCTGGCATCTTAAGTACCGCTTCGGCGGCAAAGAGAAAAAGCTGGCGTTTGGCGCTTACCCGACGGTATCGCTTGCCAGTGCCCGTAAACTGCGTGAAGAAGCCCGGACTATTCTCAGCTCGGGGGACGATCCCAGCGTAAAGAAACAGCAGGACAAACAGGCGGGAAAAAACGGCAATACCTTTGAAGAAATCGCCCGCAAGTGGGTGGCCGGTAATATCCGTTGGACTGAAGCCCATGGCGCCAAAGCCCTGCGCTCGCTGGAACTGCACGTCTTTCCGCTGATCGGTAAATTCCCCGTTACCGACCTGAAAACGGCCGATCTGCTAATCCCGCTGCGGGTGGCGGAGAGAAAAGGCAATCTGGAAACCGCCGCGCGGATACAGCAGCGCACCACGGCGATCATGCGCTATGCGGTACAGGAAGGACTCATCGCCAGCAACCCTGCCAACGATCTGGCCGGAGCCATTGCGCCGCTGCAAAAAAACCACTACCCCGCCCTGCCGCTGGAGAAGCTGCCGGAGATGTTGGAACGGATCGAAGGCTATTCCGGCAGATTACTAACCTGTCTGGCGGTGCAGCTTAACCTGCTGATCTTTATTCGCTCCAGCGAGCTACGCTTTGCCCGCTGGACGGAGATCGATCTGGATGGCGTAATGTGGACCATCCCCGCGCAGCGGGAGCCCATTCCGGGCGTGCGCTATTCGGAGCGTGGCGCAAAAATGAAAACACCGCATCTGGTGCCGCTGTCAACGCAGGCGGTAACATTACTGAAGCAGCTAAAACTGCTGTCCGGTAGCAGTGAGTTGCTGTTTCCCGGCGACCACGATCCGCGCAAACCGATAAGCGAAAATACCATCAACAAGGCGCTGCGCTCGATGGGCTATGACACACAGGTGGACATCTGCGGCCACGGTTTCCGCACCATGGCCTGTAGCGCATTGATTGAATCAGGCCGCTGGTCAAAAGATGCTGTGGAGCGGCAGATGAGCCATCAGGAGCGCAACCACGTCCGCGCCGCGTATATCCACAAGGCGGAGCACCTAGACGAACGCACACAGATGATGCAATGGTGGTCGGACTATCTCGACGCCTGCCGGCAGAAATTCATCCCGGCTTACCGTTTTGAGAGGCATATTCAGGTTGCCTGAACCCGCGACTGATTGACGCCGAAAAGCAGATCTCTGCGCCAGCGGGGGATCTGCTTTTTTTATTTGCTCCAGTTCACTGACGCCGGAAAATCGCAGAACTGCACCAGATTCCCCGTCGAACGAACATAGAACAGCGCCAATCACGGCCTTTTCAGCCCTTTGGCCCTTTCCGGTTTGGCGCTGTTACCCTTGGCATCCCTTTACCCTTTCGGCCCTTTTTCTTTTTACTGCACCAGAGATAAGAATCATCCATCGTTTCAACGCCCATAAACCTGCGCCACATAACGCCCACGCCCGTCGCCGTGGCCTAAATCCATCGCCGTCAGCGCCAGCGCCTCTTTTTTACTGAACCCCTGCGCCAGATAATGACGAATGGCATCCTGCGCCCAGGCGTAACGCAATGAATGCGGGGAATATGCGCCAGTCAAGCCGATACGCGACGCCTGACCATGCCAATATTTCATCGCGGATTTAAGATCAGGCTTGTCAATCAGCTTGCCATTGCGTTGTTCTGCCACAGCCATCGCATTTCCCAGCGCTTTTCTGACTGCGCCAGCCTCCAGAACCACCGTCTCGCGGGGCCGTCCGCCTTTGGTGCCGAACACCACGGTCAGCCGGATTTCACCACGCTCCAGCGCCTGTTTCCATGTCCTAAGCGATTGCGCACACTGCACCGCTTCCTGAGAACGCAGGCCCATCAACTTTGATAGTTCCATCGCCGCCGCCATCCCGGCGTCTTTTGCGCGAGCGATTTCCAGCACCTGCCGGTAATGCTCCATCGTAATGGCCTGCCGGGTGCCGTTGCGGGATGCGCCAGACAAGCCGAGCGATTTATTGGACAGCCGTTCACTTGTGGCTAATCGATCACGCCCGGCCTGCTTCAGCAAACAGCGGAGCGACGCCATTTCGTTTTGCAGGCTGCGTTTCGTTATGCCCTGTTCCAACCGTTCACGAACGTAGCTTTCAATATGTCGGGCTTTCAGTTGCTCCACCCGCCGGATCTGTACATTCTGCCCCAGTAAGCGCTCACAAAATCGCTGAGCCAGCGCCATACGGTCATGAACGGTTTTATGACTGCCGCCCGCCTGCCGCGCCAGCGTTTTCATTTCCTGCTCCAGAATGCCCATTTTCGCTTTCCCCTTTTCATGATTGCCGCAAAATCCAAAACAGATACAACCTTCCCCGGCGCATAGGCCGATAGCCCCTGATTTTTGTCGGGGCTGCGAACGATACCTGAGCGCCGGGGCGGCAGCCGTTGAGGTGTTGCGGGGCTTCGGTTGTGCTCTCTGAGCAGCCGCCAGCGTTAGCTGGTTATCCCCCGGATCATCCTGCTCCCCCTCCGGTATCGGTTCAAGTTCTCCTGTGAGTGAAAGTGGATTGAATTAAGGTGTCAGAATCCCGCCACACGCTGGCGCAGTGGAATTGTCTGGTGCAGTCAAAAGGCGCTGGTGCGTCACTTTCCCGCTTTGCGCGGTTAAAGTGACGCACTGGACTGGCGCAGTGATTGAGAATTGAAATTCTGGTGCAAGATAGCGGTCACGCGGCAGCAAAGCCTTACGGCAATGCAGGCCGTTGCCCGTCACGTTTATAGGCTGGTGCAGAAGTGAAGGATGACCTTAACCGTCTGTTAGACGGTCCGGCAGTTTGCAAAGGTAGCCGCCGGTAAGGGATTGACCATCCTGATTCATCAGGCGCTTCTCTCAGGTCATAAAGCATTTTGTGCAGGTGCAAACTTACACCCGTGGCAACAAGGCAGAAAGGGAAAACTGTTTTTTGCTTTTATAGAGTTGTTTGTTGATTTTTTCGTCATTTTATGAATGACAAGCTGCCGCGCTTCGCTTGCCTTCTCCCGTCCCGTTATCCGCGTTCGCCGATAACGGGACGGAAGAGATTGTTTTACTTTAGTGATCCTCTGGCTTGCGGTAACGGGAAGGCCAGATTTCCGCAGGCGCAACACCCAACGCTTCCGCAATCAGCCGTTCTCCCTTGGGCCAGTGTTTTGTCAGCGCATTCGCCAGCGTGGAAGAGGCCAGCCCCGCGTTACGCGAAACCGCCGCCAGTGTTGTTCCCCGCTTTTTCAACGCCGCAATAATATCGGCGGGATGCCAATCCTGTTGGTTCATGCCGCCTCCTCATCAATACACTTCACGCCGTCAGCAGTACGTATCCAGCGCGGGGCTTTCAGTTCAGCGGCAAAGTAATCAACCAGTTCCGCCAGAAGCCAGCGCAATTGTTCTTCCGCTTGTGGCGGAAACATCCGGCAAAGCAGAAGCTGAGTCAGGGTAAAACAGTAATCGCAAAGCGTATCTGCATCAGGGGCAAAACGGGGAGAATTTGTGGGCAAGGTATCAACGGTTAGGCTGTCTATCAGGTGAGGCGGAATGGGATCGCTTAGGCCCGGTTTCAGCAGCGCAAGACCGGCGGCAAGCCGACCGCAGAGGGCCATCTTCAATACAGGATCGTAGCTTTCCGCCTGAGTATCTGCGCACTTTTCACAATGATCGGCCAGTACGGTGAAATCCGTGGCGGTGCTAAAGGGAATGGTAAGTAACGGGTGAGTCTGGGTGAGGGTTGTAGCCATAGTGGCAGCCTCCGATGAGTAAGGAATATTACCACCACCGAAGAGACCAATCTTACGGGTGGTGGACTGAACGGAGTTGGTCTTACCGGCCTCATCGGACACCGGCGCACCTTACGGTGCCCCCGCCCAGCCCACCATAATTCGGCATAGCTAAGCATACGACATAAAAAAAGACGCTGGCGCGTCCTATGTCGCCGATGAAGTATTTCAGGAGACCAATCCCGGCACCTGATTTTGCAGGTGCCTATAAAAGATACCGCGATTGATTCGCGGCGGCAAGGAGTATCCTTTTTCGGCTGGCTGATTAATGACTTTCATCAAGGAATTAAGGTGCTTATACTACCTCAATCAATTATCTCGACAGTACACTTATTCATTTCCCTGATATAGCTAAAAAATACAGGGAATTATTCAGGCAGTAGCAGCCATCAGGTTTGCCCCATGACAACAACAGAAAAGCAGATCGAACAGGACTTAATCGGCAAACTGGCCGACCTTAAATATGTTTATCGTTCTGATATCCGCGATCGTGACGCACTGGAGCACAATTTCCGCGAGAAGTTCGAGGCGCTGAACCGTGTACATCTGACCGATGGCGAGTTTTCCCGCCTGATGGAGAAGATCGTCAGTCAGGACGTATTTGTAGCTGCAACGCAGCTTCGCGAGCGCAGCAGCTTTGAACGCGACGACGGTACGCCCCTTCACTACACGCTGGTGAATATTAAGGACTGGTGCAAAAACACCTTTGAATGTGTTAACCAGCTACGGATAAACACCGACAACAGCCACCACCGCTATGACGTGCTGCTACTGATCAACGGCATTCCGGTGGTGCAGATCGAACTGAAAGCGCTGGCGATCAGTCCGCGTCGCGCCATGCAGCAGATAGTCGATTATAAAAATGATCCCGGTAACGGTTACGGCCGTACTCTGCTTTGTTTCCTGCAACTGTTTATCGTCAGTAATCGCAGCGATACGTGGTATTTCGCCAACAATAATAACCGACACTTCAGCTTTGACGCGGACGAACGTTTTCTGCCGCTTTACCAGCTTGCCGATGAAAGCAACCGAAAAATCACTCAGCTTGATGCGTTTGCCGGTAAATTTCTCGCTAAATGTACGCTCGGTGAAACGATCAGCCGCTATATGGTGCTGGTCGCCAGCGAACAGAAACTGCTGATGATGCGGCCCTATCAGATTTACGCCGTGCAGGCCATTGTGGACTGTATCCACCAACGCCGGGGCAATGGTTATATCTGGCATACCACCGGCAGCGGAAAAACGCTAACGTCCTTCAAGGCATCGACGCTGCTAAAGGATAACCCTGATATCGAAAAGTGCCTGTTTGTCGTCGATCGTAAGGATCTCGATCGGCAGACCCGTGAGGAATTTAACCGGTTTCAGGCCGGATGCGTAGAGGAGAATACGAATACCGAAGCGCTGGTCCGGCGTTTATTATCTGACGATTACGCCGATAAGGTGATCGTTACAACCATTCAAAAACTCGGTCTGGCGCTGGACGGTAACAGCAAACGCAACTATAAGGCGCGTCTTGAGCCGCTGCGCCATAAGCGCATGGTATTTATATTCGACGAGTGCCACCGCTCACAGTTCGGTGATAACCATCAGGCCATTAAAGAATTTTTCCCCAACGCCCAGCTATTCGGTTTTACCGGTACGCCTATTTTCCCGGAAAACGGGACTTACAAACAGATTGACGGGCAGGAAAAATCCATTGTCACCACGGCGGATGTGTTCCAGAAGCAGCTCCACGCTTATACCATTACCCACGCGATAGAGGATCGTAACGTTCTGCGTTTCCATGTCGACTATTACAAAGCGGAAGGAAAAGCCAGTCTGAAACCCGGAGAAATGCTGGCGCAGGAAGCTGTGGTCAGGGCGATTCTGGATAAACACGATACCGCCACCGCCGGACGAAAATTTAATGCCATTCTGGCAACCGCATCCATTAACAACGCCATTGAGTATCACCGCCTGTTTCAGGATATTCAGGCGTTACGGCTGATGGAAGAAAGTTCGTTTACGCCGCTGAATGTAGCCTGCGTGTTCTCCCCACCTGCCGATGGTAACAAAGATGTCCAGCAGATTCAGGAAGACCTGCCGCAGGAAAAAGCGGATAACGAAGATGCGCCGGAAGAGAAAAAAGCCGCGCTGAAAGCGATCATCGCCGATTACAACACCCGCTACGGCACCAACCACGATATCAATAATTTTGATCTGTATTATCAGGACGTTCAGACACGCATTAAAGCGCAACAGTACCCAAATCAGGATTACCCCCACGAGCAAAAAATCGATGTGGTGATTGTGGTCGATATGCTGCTGACCGGTTTCGATTCCAAATTCCTGAATACGCTATATGTGGATAAGAATCTAAAATATCACGGTTTGATTCAGGCATTTTCCCGCACCAATCGCGTGTTGAACGACACCAAGCCTTACGGCAATGTGCTGGATTTCCGCCAGCAGCAGGATGCGGTTAACGACGCTATCGCGCTGTTTTCCGGTGAGAAGCAAGAACACGCCAGAGAAATCTGGCTGGTTGACCCCGCGCCTGTGGTCATCGACAAACTGGAACAAGCGGTCGCTACGCTGGACAGCTTTATGACATCACAGGGTTTGCCCTGCGCGCCGGAAGAAGTGGCGAATCTGAGAGGGGATGAGGCTCGGAGTCAGTTTATTAACCTGTTTAAAGAGGTGCAGCGGCTAAAAACCCAGCTCGATCAATATACCGATCTGACGCCGGAGAATACCGCCAGCATTGAACAGGCTCTGCCGGAAGATACGTTACGCGCTTTCCGTGGCGTGTACTTGGAGACTGCACAACGTCTGAAAGCACAGCAGGAAAAAAATGACGATACCATCGCTCGTGAAGTGCAAGAACTGGATTTCGAGTTCGTACTGTTTGCTTCAGCGGTGATTGATTATGACTACATTATGAGCTTGCTGGCTCGTTATACCCAGAATAAGCCCGGCAAGCAGAAAATGACCCGTGAGCAATTGATCGGCCTGATTTGCGCTGAGGCCAAATTTATCGATGAGCGCGAGGAAATTACGGCCTATATTGATACGCTTAAAGCGGGCGAAGGAATGAGTGAGGAAGAGATACGTCAAGGGTATGAAGAGTTTAAGGCGCAGAAATTTACCCGCGAACTGGCAACAGTGGCGGAACAGCACGGACTGGACAGCGCCGCGTTGCAGGCGTTTGTCGATGGGATTATGCAGCGGATGATTTTCGACGGCGAGCAACTGAGCGATTTGCTGGCACCGCTGGATCTGGGCTGGAAGGCGAGAACGCAGAAGAGTCTGGCGTTGATGGAAGATTTAGCGCCGTTGTTGCATAAGCTGGCGCAAGGGCGTGAGATTTCGGGATTGGCGGCGTATGAGCAGTAAGATGAAGATTTCAGACATGAGTAAAAAAAAGGGTGAAAAACAGTTGCCTGCATTGAGGTTTCCGGAGTTTCAGAAGGTTGCAACATGGAGAATAAGGCCACTACGCAATGTCTGTAATATCAGTTGTGGAGGAACACCTTCCCGAGTAAAGAATGATTACTGGGGAGGAAATATACCTTGGATTTCGTCTAAATATTTTGGTGAGAACAACCAGATTATCGGTGAAGAATACATTACACCCATTGGCCTTAAAAAAAGCTCTGCAACAATAGCCAAGCAAAATTCAACAATGCTAATAACCAGAGTTTCGGTTGGGAAGTATGCATTCGCCAGAAAAGACTATGCAATAAACCAAGATATTACATGCATTAACCCTAATAAAGAAGTTTATGCAAATTTTCTTTTCTATTCAGCACATTTTATTGCTGAAAAAATAAAGAGAAATGCTATAGGGACAGGGATAAAAGGTGTAACTCAGGGCTTCATTTCCAGTCTTACTATAAATATCCCAGAGTTCAGAGAACAACAAAAAATCGCCGACTGTCTTTCTTCACTTGATAATGTTATTTCATTACAAACGAAGAAAATTGATGTACTTCAGCAGCATAAAAAAGGACTGATGCAGAAGCTGTTTCCGGCCGAGGGGGCGACTTTGCCAGAGTTGCGATTTGCTGAGTTTCAAGGTGCTCCTGAATGGGAAGAAAGAAAACTGTCCGAAGTTTCCTCTTCAATTTTTGATGGCACACATCAAACCCCAAGTTATAAAGATGAGGGTATTCCATTTTTTAGTGTTGAAAATATTGTCAGTGGGAAAGAAAATAAATTCATTTCAGAAAATGACTTTAAAATTAGCACTAAAAAAAACAAACCTGAAAAAGGTGACATTCTATTAACTAGAATCGGGAAAATTGGTTATACAAGAGTAGTCGACTGGGACTATGATTTTAGTATTTATGTCACATTGGCCGTAATAAAAAAATCAAAATATTTTAACTCTTTCTTTATGCATTATTTTATGCAATCTAGTCGATATCAAGCAGAAATACATGGAAAATCATTATTGAATGCAGTTCCGTGTAAAACCAATATGGATAGTTTAAGAAATACATTGGTTTTATTGCCCAAGCTGGATGAACAGAAAAGAATCGCAGATAATTTTTTTGTTCTTGATGAATTAATTACCGCCCAACGCCAAAAACTAAATAACTGCGCCTAATAGTAGATCACTGAAGGGAACTCAATCCGGTTTGAGCGATCTGATCAATCGCCAAATCAAAACAAATCACCAACCGGACTGAGTTATGCCGATCATAGCATTCA
>NZ_QNRY01000008.1 GCF_003315515.1 Brenneria salicis ATCC 15712 = DSM 30166
TATCGTGGGATATTACAGCACGATCAGACCACACGACTATAACGGTGGATTACCCCCAAACGAATCGGAAAATCGATTCTGGAAAAACTCTAAACCCGTGGCCAGTTTTAGTTGACCACTACACAACCTGACCGAGCCATGATGTTTCTTAGCTTACTTAAGGGGCTAATGTATAGTAATAATATCCTTGATGAAAGTCTCTATCTTACCAGAAGAAATTTCAAAAAGTGCATGGAACTAAAACAGGTTTACTAACATATAGAACAGATTGGTATGGTATTTTCAATACAATCATACTGCGTAACGACTCAAAATTGAATGATAAGCAATCAATGTGTACAATATAAGCGTACATATCAGGAGGCACATCATGCGTACATATACCTCAACTCAGGCCCGCGCCAATATTTCAGAAGTACTGGATATCGCCACCCAAGGTGAACCGGTAGAAATCACACGCAGAGACGGTAACTCAGCGGTGGTTATCAGCAAGGCTGAATTCGAGGCATACCAGAACGCTAAGCTGGATGCAGAGTTTGATGTGATTATGCAGCGTCATGGTCGTACCGTAGAGGCACTCACAAACCGATGATATGGGTCAGCGCACAGGAGGTTATTGCTTTTCATGATCGTATATTGCAACGGCTTTCCGGCGTTGCTGGCATGCCCGATCCCGGTAGAGCGGAGGCACTCATCTATCGGGTGCAAAACCGTGCACACTATGAAGGCGTTACGGATGTTTTTGAACTGGCCGCTTCTTATTGGGTTGCTATTGCCAGAGGCCACATCTTTAATGATGGCAATAAACGCACTGCGTTTTTTGTTACTATGACTTTTCTCTATCGTAACAGCATCCAGATCCGTGATAACGATAATACGTTGGAAAATTTAACGGTCAAAGCCGCTACGGGAGAGAAGACGGTTGACCAGTTAGCGCAGCATTTACGGGAACTTGTGGATAATTTTGGTTCAACGCGTTAAGCACCTTCGTTTCCCGTGTACGTAAACTCAAAACAGATTAATAAAAACACAATAAAATCAATACCAGCAGACCATCACTTTATATTCATATTCATTCCACTCAAGTCTATCAGATCCTATAACGCCTGTTTTTAAGAAAATTTAATCAAAAAAATCGTCCACTCAGTTCGCTTGAAAACCATCAAAAACCACCTGTCAATGTGGGGGAATCGAATCGGGGAGTATTTAAAGAAACTCCCGCGTTGAAACCCTGTACCTGACGCCAACTTCACGGCGACGCGCCGATTTTCTGCACATAGCCTTCGCTCATATTTTTACAACCACGCCTTGCGGCAGCGATTTAACTATTTCTACGTTTTGTCGTACAGGAGGCGATTGCAGATCGCGTCGATAAAGGATAGTGGTGCGGCCTTGCTCATCCTGCATTATCTCATCAGGTTGCAACACCATCCCCGCGGGATTTGAGAAGGTCGTGACTTTCAGCATGGTTGACATCCCCAAACGAGGTACGGCTTCGCCTTTACGACAACAATCAATATCGAACGAGACATCATAGGTCGTACCCGCCTGTCCCTCGGTATAATTTGCCAGAGGACTGATGGCGCGCAGTTTGCCAGTCCATTGAGTATCGGGATAAGCATCATTACTCAAGGTCGCGGACATGCCTGGCCGTAAAGTCTCTACATCAGACTCGTCCACACGCGCCTGTGCGTTAAACCGCGCTATCCCCACCAGCATCAACAAAGGATCGCCAAGGCTGACTTGTTGCCCTTCCTGAGGAAAAGGCATCTTTTCTTTGCTCCCGTTGCGTACCCCGATCACATAACCATCACTCATCGCATACTGTATGCTCTTACTCTGCCTATCGCGCAGTTCCTGAAGTTTTTGCTCCGCATTACGTAACTCAAGCTCCGCCATCTCCAGATTTTGCGCACCGCCTTGTGCCATTAGCGCAGCCAACGTTTGTTGTGCAGCCTGAAGATCCAGTTTCCGATTTTCCTCTTCCTCTCTTAAGGCCTCCAGTTCCATACGCGGAATAATGCCGGCATCAAACAACGGCTTCGCTTCCTTAACTTTTTGTGTTGCGCTTCTGGCGCTAATTTCCGCACTTTGCAAAGACCGACGGGCCGAAGTGACTTCCGTACTGTCTGACCAGTATTGTACCCGTTGCAGTTCCTGACGAGCTTTCAACCACTGGGCTTGTGCGTCTCTGAAAGGTATTTGTTGCGAAACGGTACTCAATTCCAATAGCACATCGCCTTTTTTCACCGGATCGCCTTCTCGCACCGCTACTCGCGAGATGTGGCTTTCAAAAGGCGCGTTAACCGGATATTGCTCCTGCGCTTGCAATCGGGCCATCAATATCAGGCGGCTTTCCACAGGCGTTAGTTTCACATAACGCCAGACCGGTTCAGGGTTGATCGGCTCGTCAGAGGATGACAACCGCCAGCCAATAAGGGCCAGTATCATTGCCAATAGCGCGCACCACAGCATTCGACAGCGGAGAAAATTAAAAACCATTCACTTCCACTCCCCAACGGCTGAGCGTATAGCCTATCAACATATCCAGATTCGCTTGCACATTCAGATAATCTACCTGCGCATTAAGCCGCGCATTCTGAGAGAAACGCAGATCATTTTGATAACTCAGCACTTGAAAGTTGGAAGAGCGTCCAGCGGCTAATTTGGTCTGCTCAGCCTGAAGTTTTTTTTCCGACAGACGGGTGAGACGATCGGCAATGACATATTGCTGCCAGCTATTATTCAGCATATCAATCTGCTGGGTCACCGCCTCTTCAAGTTGTTGACGGGTATCAGCCATGTCCAACCGCTGATTTTTCTGTGCTATCTCGGCGCGCAGTTCTTCCTTACGCGCGCGCCTATCATTAAAAGGAATGGATACATTCAGCCCTACATAGCGTTGCCAACGACTATTGTCCTGCATATCGTTGCCTCTTATATCATTACGCTCGGCGCCTGCCACCAGATCGACATCCCAGCGGCGCTGATTCTGCGCTTGAATTAGGTAAAATTTCTGTTTTTGCGATGCCAATTGCTGAATGAGATAATCCGGCTGTGTCTGTAAAGCTTTTTCCACTGCCCAGTCGGTTTTCAGCGCGATTTTTTTTATCTCAAGATTTTTGCTGGCGCTTAATGGCGTGCGGTTATCAATCCCCAGCAGACCGCACAACGTCAGGCGGCTGGCATTCAGTTCATTCTCTTCCTGCGCGATCCTTAATTGCTGCTCGGCCATATCCGCATCACTTTGCAATTGCTCCAGCGACGCGACCCGCCCACAAGTGATGAGTTTAGCGACGACGTCTCGCTGCGCGTTGGCGCGATGCAGCGCTTGTTGCGATAACGCAAACTGCTGTTGCGCTTTGAGTAAGCGATGATACGCCAGAATGATAGCCGTGATGGTTTCAGCAACCTGCTGCTGATAGCGCAATTGTCCCATCCGCTCGTCAATCTCCGCCAGACGCAGCGCGACAGTATTCACATCTGTACCAGCATCGCGCAGTAAAGGCTGAACCAGCGCAAAGGTGACATTCCCCCCCTGCTGACGTGGGGACATATCCTGCTCCTCCCGGCGATAAGACCAGTCCAGCGTCAATTGGGTGCCTAAAGGCGAGAGCAGACTCGCCGAAAAGCCTGATGAACGCTGATGACTATTGAGATTTCCGCTCATACTGCGCAGGTACTTACTATTGAAGACCAATTGGGGACGAAAGCCATCGTGCGCTACCCGCAGGTCAAATTTATCGTTCAAACGCAGGAGCGCCTGACTTTTAATCGCGTTGCTGTTACGCATCCCCAGCGCCACAGCCTCTGGCAGCGTGATCGTTATGCTTTGATGTGATCTTTTTTCTGAAATATCAAACGAATAGGATTTCATACTTATCAGCATGAAACAGAGCAGCAACAGACTCCATTGATTAAACATCACGCAGCGCCTCCGCAGGTGAAAGGCGTGCGGCCGCCAAAGAAGGCTTTAACCCAAAAAACACGGCCAGCGTTAAGGCACTCCCCATCGCCAGCGGCAGAACCCACAGGTCGATCACCAGAGGCCAGTCTGCATAACGCGCATAGATCCCGGAGAATGCCAAACCGATCAGGCTGCCCAGCAGAGAACCCGGCAGGGAGAGGAGCAACGCTTCCAAAAGAAACAATATGCCTATCTCTTGCGACGTGGCCCCCAGAGCCTGACGCAAACCAATTTCATGACGTCGTTCCGCGACGCTCATCACCATAACGTTCATGACGCCGATCCCGCCCATCAGCAATGCTATCGCTGCAAGGGCGCTCAACAAGTAACGGAATGTTCGCGTTTGCTGCTCAATGCCATCAAGCAACTGTTGCTGTAACATCAAATGGATATTCCGCCCTGGCAAGTTATTCTCCAACCAACCGCGTACTGGTGTTTCCAGTAATGCAATTCGCTGACGAGAATAAGCTTGTATCAGCAACATATCCGGCTCTGTGAACGGTGCGATTTTCTTAATTGTCGTCAGCGGCACCAACGCCATATCATCGATTAACATGCCGCCAGGCGTCATAGAGACGCTTGGATGCAAAGTACCGATAACATCAAACGCATAATGATTAAGTTGCAGATGCTTTACGGAAAGGGTAAGTCGCTGAGCCAGACTTGCACCAAGTACGGCATAGTTTGCGCGGCTATCAAATTTTGACAACGTGCGTCCCCACGCAGGATTTAAATGTAGTAAGTCAAAAAAATCCGGAGTAGTAGCGATAATCGGAATCGAGAGTACCTTGCCGTTTTTTGTTAACTGAATCTCCCAACGCGCAACGGGGATCACCCGTCGGATCTCAGGAAACCGGGATCGCAATGACGAAAAATCCAAATTTATGGGAAGTGCCGACGAGCTATCCGCGCTTCTCGCACCGATGTCCGCCACCATCATATCGCCGCCCAAGGTATCAAAGGCACTTAACGCATTTTGTTGCGCGCTTTTTCCTAATATAAGCAAAGTGACGACAAGCGCGCTGCCCACCCCGATACCCAAGACCGCCAGCGTAGCGCGCTGACGAAACGCGTATAGATTTCGGCATGCTTCGATTAACTGTTGAAATCGCGTCATTCGTTTTTACCGCGCCTCAATGAGCTTTCCGCCATGCATATGCCACCGCTGATGCAGACATTCGGCCAGATGTTCGTCATGCGTCACCATCACCATGGTTAACCCCTTCCGGCAGTTCAATTCCAGCAAAAGAGATATAATGTCGCGCGCGGTATTCGTATCAAGATTGCCCGTTGGCTCATCGGCAAGCAGCAAAGATGGCGCTCCCACCAACGCACGGGCGATAGCCACCCGCTGTCGTTGTCCGCCGGACAACATGGACGGATAGGCGTGCAGCCAGGGCGTCATACCCAGGGATTCAAGAACGGCAGCGGCCCGGCGACGGGACACTGCCAATGGCATAGCTCGATATAACAGCGGCAAGACCACGTTATCTAATGCATTCAGTCGCGGTAGCAGATGGAAATGCTGAAAAACAAACCCCAGTTTACGGTTACGTAATTCGGCGCGCTGATGCGATGTACAAGACATCATATTCTCGCCATCCAAACAGTACTCTCCGGCTATTAACGGCTCCAGCAATCCGAGAATACTGAGTAGCGTACTTTTACCGCTGCCAGAGGCACCTAAAATAGCGCAGGTTTCTCCAGACGCCACACGCAATGAAAGATTATTCAGTACGTTCACGTCACCATAACCATGGCGAATGTCATTAAGCTCAACCATTAATCCGGGCCTTCAACGAATAATTAAATGTTAATAGGTGGATAATCTGCTGCGATAAGATTTCGCTTGCTATCTAACAGGTCTTTTTCCTAACCATCGAAATGCTTCCGATGACAGGCGACGTAATTTCATAACAATGATTACGGCCCAGCGGCAACGTTAAAAAGGAAGCCCTTTGAGCGGGTGATGGATCGATCCAGATATGCAGCCAACCACCGTCTCCACCATCGGTATAATTCCAGCGCAGTGAAGATCCCGGCTTTTTACCTTTTTCTTGCCAGTGATAAACTCTATTGCCTTTTCCATCATAAAGATCGGCATAGACCGAGTATTTGTACCTCGCTTCTTTTGATGATGTCACGTAAATATACTGTCGCGACGCAGCACTGGCGCCGACACTTAGCAATATCGCCCCAACTCCAATCATTGCGCTCAATAAACGTAACTTAGCACTCATAAATAAGTCCTTGTGTAAACTGATAACAGTAAAAATTACCTTTCTGGCTGAAATAACCAGCCAGTTCTATGTAGGAAAAATAGAAGAGAAGTTCCTTCGTATTCTATTTAAAAGAGGAGCGAATATTTGATTATCTTACATGGCATTTATGCCACTCGATAAATGTCTATAAAAATCATAAAAATAACTCAACAACAATTTTAAAAATTAGAACCATCTTTTATAAAAAATAACAAAATTCGCCCATAACGAACCAATTATAAAAAAATTATTCCAAGTTAAAATTAATTGGAAATATAATAAATTTATAACACATTAACGCTCATTATTCATCCAGAAGAAATTCCATTTGCAAGATGCCATTTCAAAAGCGTTATGTAAAAAATCGGCAAATCCATTATCCATGAAAGATGAAAAAAATGTATGGGACTTCTGAGTCCAATGTTGAGGTTGCCGATTATTATTGCTTTCATTATCGCCATATCGAAGGGGGATTATGTATTTGAATGACACCGCCCCGCCTATGTAGTGGTAGTCTGTACATAAGCAGATAGTCGCAAAGTCATCAGTAAGGAAGACCTGTTTTAAGGGTTTACAGATCAGCTTATTCATGTTGGGATATCGCCAGAAGAATCATATCAGGGGAACGAAATGGGCTTGGTTTTTAAAGCGGTGATAGGCGCGGTTGTGGTTTTGCTCATCGGGTATTTATCAAAGACAAAGAATTACTATATTGCCGGGCTGGTTCCGCTCTTCCCTACATTTGCCCTCATTGCCCACTACATTGTTGCGACTGAGCGTAATGTCGCAGCATTGCGCACCACGATATTGTTCGGTATGTGGGCCATCATTCCTTATTTTGCCTACCCTGCGTCTCTCTGGTATTTAAGTGGCGTGACCAAATTATCCTATTCATTGGCCGGCGCTCTGGCTTGCTGGTGTATCACCGCATTGGCCTTAATCGTTATCTGGGGGCGCTGGCACTAAGCGGGGGAAGATACATCCCCTTTTGGGGATCATTCAGTTATTTTTCATCATTTCATTTCTGTTTGAAAATGACAGGTAATCTCATCAGGAAATCATCGTTAGACTTAGGCATAAGCATGAGTATATACTTTGTCATCACAAGGATGTTGAACCTTCGAATAGAGGTTATTATATGTCTTTATTATTTTCCAACAATGAAATTATAAGCAGGGTAACAAAAAAGTTTTTTGAGGAAAACCTGAAGCCTTATAAAGGCATAAGGTTTTCCTATATGATTATGAATAAGAAAAACCCCTCCGAGGTGATAATAACCACCAACTACCCAGATGAATGGGTGAACATATACAAAGAAAATAATTATCAGCAAATTGACCCTGTCGTTTTTGCCGCCTTTAATAAAATAGCCCCTTTTTCTTGGGAAGAAAGTCTGATTTTGAATACAAAGATACAACTCTCAAAAATATTTAATTTATCGAAAAAATATAATATCACTCACGGATATACCTTTGTTCTTCATGATAACAGTAATAATCTGGTGACATTATCCATAATTATGAATGGACCAGACGTTGAGAATATGAAAGATACTATTGAAAACGAGAAAGATACATTGCAAATGTTGCTTATCACTGCTTATGAAAAAACCATATCTCTTTGTGAAGAAATAGCTCAGAATAATGAAGAGAAAACATTAAATGATAAAATAATGTTTTCTCCACGAGAGAATGATATTTTATACTGGGCCAGTATGGGTAAGACCTACCAGGAGGTAGCGCTGATTCTGGGCATTAAAACCAGCACAGTAAAATTTCATATCGGCAATGTTATAAAAAAACTCGGTGTGTTAAACGCCAAACATGCTATACGGCTTGGTGTAGAACTCCATCTTATCAAGCCAGTACATTAGAAACTGAAAGTCGTAATGGCCATTGCTTTAATTCATTATTTACAACCATACCGCTACGAATAATACGTTGGGTTAAGATCTCCTGATTTTCATCATCAACAGGTAAAAATAACAGATAGACTCTTTCATTTTTTTCCGACATTCCTTGTTCAACAACAGATATTTTCCAGCCTGAGCGTTTTAATATTGTTAACATCGGATGACTGACAATGGTGTATATACCTTCATAGCTATTCTTTCTGGAATAATTAATCATTGATAAAAAAAGCATGGAACTGATTGGATAGTTACTGCCAAGAGTATTTCTCGATCTCTCTTTATCAACAAAAAACCGGCTTGATTCAATGTAATTCCCTGTGGGAATATTTATTTTTTCAAAATAAGAGAAAAATGTTCCGGTAATCATATTAGGGTATTTTGTTTCTATAAACCTCAGACTACAAATAACAGAATCATCTTTTATACCAAAAAGGTACGTTGTGTTATTATTATCATACTGATCAAACTCCATGCCATTCGTACACTGTACAGCCCAGTTAAGGCGATCCTTAAATGTCTCTTTTCTGAGCGTGAAGAGTTCTTCGGATTTTTCTTCTGACAACAGGGAATAACTCACGTCAAATATCTCTAACATTTTTCCTCCATTAAAAATTTATCGCTAGATATCAAGAATGATCAAACCGCTCAACATCTTGTTGGCGCTTTAAAAATGATTATTACCGTTGATTATCGCTTTTATATTTTGTCTCTTTTGTCATCGGTTGTACAGATGCAACCCTACCATCCGCGAGAAAAAACAGCGCTATAGGCGAATTGCAGATACGCCCCAGACTACGCGCTGGCGCATTTCGAACTCGATCGAGCATCAGCACAAAAAACCCGAAGTCGACAAGCGGCTCCGGGTTCTCTGCAAGACTTGAATCACCAATTACTTATCAGACTTATTCTGCAACTGCCCAACCTGCGGCAGGCCCGCACTGGCGGAAGCCGACAGCAGACCGGTTTCAACATAGTTGAACAGTTTTTCACGCGTATCGGTGATATCCAGATTGCGCATGGTCAACTGACCGATACGGTCGTCAGGTGAGAAGACAGAATCACCTTTTTCCATCGTCAAACGTTCCGGCTTATAGGTTAGATTGTCGGAAACGGTATTCATGATGGAGTAGTCGTTGCCACGACGCAGTTCCAGCGTGACCTCGCCCGTAATGGCGCTGGCAATCCAACGCTGAGAAGCATCGCGCAGCATCAGCGCCTGCGAATCAAACCAACGGCCCTGATACAAGAAGCGGCCCAACTGACGACCATTCGCGTGGTATTGCTCAATGGTGTCTTCGTTATGAATGCCCGTCACCAGACGCTCGTAAGCAATGTGCAGTAATGCCATGCCCGGCGCTTCATAGATGCCACGGCTTTTCGCTTCAATAATACGGTTTTCAATCTGATCGCTCATGCCAAGACCGTGGCGTCCGCCGATACGGTTTGCTCCCAGCATCAGCTCGACGTCATCGGCAAAGGTTTTGCCATTCAGGGCAACCGGGTGGCCGCGCTCAAAACAGATAGTGACTTCTTCCGCCGCGATTTTAACGTTTTCTTCCCAGAATTTAACACCCATGATCGGGTTAACGATTTTGACGCTGGAATTCAGATATTCCAGATCCTTGGCTTCATGCGTCGCCCCCAGAATATTGGAATCGGTGGAATAGGCTTTTTCCGCAGACATTTTGTAACCGAAACCAGCCTGAGCCATGAACTCGGACATTTCCTGACGGCCGCCAAGCTCGTCAATGAAATCGGTATCCAGCCACGGCTTGTAGATTTTCAGTTCGGCATTGGTCAGCAAGCCATAACGATAGAAACGCTCAATGTCGTTACCTTTATAGGTACTGCCGTCACCCCAGATGTTAACGCCATCCTCTTTCATGGCGGCAACCAGCATCGTACCGGTAACCGCGCGTCCCAACGGCGTGGTGTTGAAATAGGTCACGCCCGCCGTGGTGTTATGAAAAGCGCCACACTGGATCGCGGCAATCCCTTCGGCGACAAGCTGCTTGCGGCAGTCGATCAAACGGGCATTTTCAGCGCCGTATTCCATAGCGCGGCGAGGGATCTCGTCGTAGTCATCCTCGTCCGGTTGCCCCAGATTCGCGGTATACGCATAAGGAACCGCGCCTTTTTGACGCATCCAAAGCAGCGCAGCGCTGGTATCCAGACCACCTGAAAACGCAATACCAATACGCTGACCAACCGGAAGATGCTTGAGAATCGTTGTCATAAATGTAATCCCTGCTCGAAAGATCTATGGTTAGAAGCTTAGCAGCCACACCATTATGTTACGCAATACATTGATGAGAGTTGATACCTTTGCCGCTTCGCAAAACGAATTGGCCGGGACTATCGTCAGCATCAGCACGCTCATAAATGCATATTTATGCAAAATAAGTGAGTGATAATTTAAACATCTTTTTGCCGGTACAGGAAGAGCACCGTGGTATTTTATGCAAAAAAATTCGTGTTTAATTACCAACTCTGGTCAACGAGTATAACGCTATTTTTCAAGCGGGCTAAGCGGCAAAGGTCTGGGTGTGGCATTCGATTTCGCCTTCACCATCGCCAGCCGTCTGACGGGCGATAAGGGAAACGCCAACTTCCAGGTTGAACATATTGATTACGATCACTGGCGCGTGCTGGCCTGAACCTATCTCTGGCGCGGCCTATGCCGCGCCATGCTGTCCTGCCAACGCCTCAGGAAACCAGACGCCGCGTATCCAGTTTCTGTACCGCTATCGACAGCAACAAACTGCCCAATAACGCGACGGTAAAAATATAGAAAATGTCCAACACCGGGCGAGAGGAGAAATCCAGACCGTTGGTGCGAATATAGTGAATAATCAGCGCGTGAAAGCCATAAATAGCTAATGAATGACGCGATATAAAAGCCAACCCCGGCAGCACCCGATGATTAAAATAATATTTGAATATCACCAACAGACTGATCGCGGCCAGAAATACCAGCGGTCCGCTATAAAGATAGAAAGTCTGAGTAAAGTTATCATTACGCAAAGTGTGGTACTGGGTTCCCAGCGCCACCATCACGACGCAGAAAATAAAGAGTGGTATGGCGGCAAACACGGCTTTACCTGGAATCTCCAACATTCCCAAAGCACGTCCGAGCATGGCATACAGCAGGTAATAAAAAGTATCGCCGTAAATATAGAGATTGACCGGCAATAGCCTGACCCCGAAAAACTCAACGCGCCCGGTATTCGGATTGGCAATAACCGCCAACAGTACGATAAATATCAACAAATACTTGCCTGAAACCGGTTTGATATTAATCAGTGGAGAACATAGATAAATCACGACAATGGCATAAAAGAACCATAAGTGATAAAAAATAGGTTTCTGTAACGCATGACGCAACGCGTTCAAACTATTAATCGGCGTCAGCGTCGAGATATAAATCAAGGCAATCGCGCTATAAAACAGGATACACAGACTTATTCTCAGAAAATGTTTTTTCTGGGCGCTGCGCTCGCCAAAAAACAGATAACCGGAAATCATAAAAAATAGCGGAACACCAACCCGTGAAGCCGAGTTCAGTATATTTGCCACATCCCAATGCGCTTCACCCGGCATCCCACCGGCGGTAATCGGATAGGTGGTGCTATGAATGAGAACGACCATCATACAGGCCACTGCCCGCAAATTATCAATCCAGCCGATCTTGTCGGTCATGCACAACCTCTTAAAATATGACGTCTATTCAACAGAATAGTGACTGTTCGACGTCGGTACAATCAACAATCAGGCTAATCCGAGGCAAGCGGCGCAACGAACATAAAAAGGCCGTTAACATGTAACGGCCCGGAGAGAAACACAATATCGTCACGCCGACATCAGAACAAGCCCATCGGTTTGTCGGAATAACTGACTAACAGGCACTTGGTCTGTTGGTAATGTTCCAGCATCATTTTATGATTTTCACGTCCAATCCCCGATTGTTTATAGCCGCCAAACGCCGCGTGCGCCGGGTACGCGTGATAGCAGTTGGTCCAGACGCGTCCGGCCTGAATGCCACGTCCCATACGGTACGCCACACTCCCGTTGCGGCTCCATACGCCTGCGCCCAGTCCATACTCGGTGTCGTTGGCAATCTCCAGCGCATCATCCATTGTTTTAAAGGTCGTCACCGCCAGCACCGGCCCGAAAATCTCCTCCTGGAAAACGCGCATACTGTTTTTACCAAACAGAATAGTGGGTTCCAGATAATAACCCTGCGCCAGATCCTCCGGCATTTCTTTACGACGACCGCCGGTCAGGACGCGCGCCCCCTCTTTCTTGCCGATATCGATATAGTTCAGAATGGTATCCAACTGACCGGAAGACACCTGCGCGCCCATCATGGTGTTGCTGTCCAGCGGATGGCCGATGCGGATAGATTCGACACGTTTGATCGCACGCTCCATAAAGCGATCGTAAATCGACTCCTGCACCAGCGCCCGGCTTGGACAGGTACACACCTCGCCCTGATTGAAGGCAAACAACGTGAACCCTTCCAACGCCTTGTCAAAAAAGCTGTCTTCTTTATCCATCACATCAGCAAAGAAAATATTCGGCGATTTACCGCCCAGTTCCAGCGTCACCGGCGTCACGTTCTGAGCGGCATAGCCCATAATTTGCTGACCCACTTCCGTTGAACCGGTAAACGCCACTTTAGCGATACGCTTCGAGGTCGCCAGATACTCACCGATCTCACTGCCTGAACCGTTAACCACGTTAACCACTCCCGGCGGCAAGATATCCTGAATCAGTTCCATCAGCAGCAATACCGACATTGGCGTCAGCTTGGCGGGTTTCAAGACGATACAATTTCCGGCGGCCAGCGCGGGCGCCATTTTCCAGCAAGCCATCAACAGCGGGAAATTCCAGGGAATAATCTGTCCCACCACGCCGAGCGGTTCGTGGAAATGATAAGCGACGGTATCGCCATCAATTTCACTGATCGCCCCCTCCTGGGCGCGAATACAGGCGGCGAAATAGCGAAAATGGTCGATAGCCAGCGGAACGTCCGCGCCGCTGGTTTCACGAATCGGCTTGCCGTTATCCCAGGTTTCCATATTCGCCAGCAGGTCGAGGTTCTGCTCCATTCGATCCGCAATGCGGTTGAGGATTAACGACCGTTCCTGCACGGACATCCCCCCCCATTCCGCTTTAGCTTTGTGGGCGGCATCCAGCGCGTGATCGACATCACGGGATGTCGAACTGGCCACTTCACATAAAGGCTGTCCGGTGATGGGCGTCAGGTTGACAAAATACTGGCCGCCGTCGGGCGGTACCCAGGCGCCGCCGATAAAGTTGTCATAACGCTTTTTCAGATTCAGAGATCCGTACTCGCCGGCGCTCAACCGGCCTGTAGAAGTGTCTTGTACCATTTCAGTCTCCTTTTCGCTGTCTCGATGCGCGGTCGGGCCGCAGTGAAAATAGAGCCAATATGAAAACATCGCTGAATAACAGAGCATGAATAAATCGTATACAGGGATCCGCGTTTCCGACAGGCAAAAACCAGAGAGAATGACAACTCTTCGAGTTGACGCACAATTTATTATTCGTTTCATCATGCAAATACATGGCATCGCGGAGACGCTCACCCTTCGCGGAGAAAAACTCGCATCCATCAGGCGGCGGTGAAATAATGCCATCCACGATTTATGGTTATCAACTTACGGGTATTGCAGGTGAAAAACCTTCATCCACAAGCGGTTACCGTCCCTACCGGCGCAGCGCAATGTAGCGTGCGCCATCAGAACGCCTTGTCGTTGCCGCAGAGCGATTGGCTGGCGGAGGAAGTGCCGGTCGCGCTGGTCTACAACGGCATTTCACATGTCGTCATGATGGCGTCGCCGAAGGATTTGGCGGCATTCGCGCTGGGGTTCTCGCTGTCGGAAGGCATCATTGCGTCGCCACAGGATATCTACGGGATAGACGTTCAACCGGTATGCAACGGCATCGAAGTGCAAATAGAGCTATCGAGCCGTCGTTTTGCCGGACTGAAAGCACGGCGGCGGGCGATGGACGGACGCACAGGCTGCGGCGTCTGCGGCGTGGAGCAACTATCTGAGATTGGCAAATCCGTCGCGCCGCTGCCGTTCACTCAGACCTTCTTGCTCAACCGACTTGACGGCGCGCTGGCGCAACTCAAAAACGTGCAGCAAGTGGGACAGTTGACCGGCTGTACGCACGCCGCCGCCTGGATAACGCCGGATGGCGCCTTGCAAGGCGGTTTTGAAGATGTAGGCCGCCATGTGGCGTTGGATAAACTACTCGGCATGCGGGCAAAACAACCCTGGCGGCAAGGCGCGGCGCTGGTTTCCAGCCGGGCGAGTTATGAAATGGTGCAGAAATCCGCCATGTGCGGGGTGGAGATCCTGTTTGCCGTATCCGCCGCCACATCGCTGGCCGTCGAGGTTGCCGAACGCTGTAATCTGACGTTGGTGGGCTTCTGTCGTCCGGGCCGCGCCACCATTTACTCTCACCCGCAGCGATTGTTTGAAGGAGAAGAGGTATGAAGCAGAAGATGCGTGAAGCAGCGGTGGTATGAAATAAGTTACGTGCATGCAGAAGAAACGCTCTGGCGCCTTAGACCAATTTGTTTTTAGCCGGAAAGATAATGACATAAACGCTTGTTATAACGGACTAAAAGCGTGTCGTTTCTGATGCAGACATGAGAATAATCATTTTCAATATCATTTAATTAACTATAATGAACCTAATGCTTACGCGGAGCTAACAAAAGAGAGCGCCGTAAATGTACCAGAATATGGCGTACTACGGTGTCTTGCGGTACGGTCATCCTGTCCGGTACAACCACTTTTTAGTACTACAATCATTAGTACTGCAACCACGGAGATGCTAAACATGAGTTATTCACTGCCATCCCTGCCTTATGCTTATGACGCGCTGGAACCTCATTTCGACAAGCAAACGATGGAAATCCATCACACCAAACACCACCAGACTTACGTCAATAACGCAAATGCAGCGTTGGAATCCCTGCCAGAGCTTGCCAGTCTGTCTGCTGAAGAACTGATCGCTCAACTGGACAAAGTACCGGCAGAGAAAAAAACCGTTCTGCGTAATAATGCTGGCGGTCACGCCAACCACAGCCTGTTCTGGAAAGGCCTGAAGCTGGGCACGACGCTGACAGGCGACCTGAAAGCCGCAATCGAGCGCGATTTTGGCAGCGTTGACGCTTTCAAAGAAAAATTTGAACAGGCTGCCGCAACCCGTTTTGGTTCAGGCTGGGCGTGGCTGGTGCTGAAAGATGACGGCAAACTGGCCGTGGTTTCCACCGCGAATCAGGACAGTCCATTAATGGGTGAAGCGATTTCTGGCGCCTCCGGCTACCCGATCATTGGTCTGGATGTATGGGAACACGCTTACTATCTGAAATATCAGAACCGCCGCCCGGATTACATCAAAGCCTTCTGGAACGTGGTGAACTGGGACGAAGCGGCCAGCCGCTTTGCACAAGCGAAAAAATAATCTTTTCGCTCCTATCGCGGATATCTTTCCATCGTTTCCGGGGTGCTGAAGACGACGAGCGAAAAGAGAAGGGAACATCTCCGTGGTCAAACAAACCGGGGTAACTTACTGTTATTCCGGTTTTTTATTAAGAAATATCACCAACTCTCTATTACCTTTCTTCTTTAACTATTTAATTATCACGTAAATATAAAGTTTTTAAATAAATTGCCGATAACTCTTTCGGAATTTTATCGTGTGATTTTTGTGAGGATATCCTTTTATAAATGGTCATCTCATGATGCCAATACCACTCGCAAATTGCAGATATCATCGATGAGTAATTCAAATCTTAAGAGCGTGGTAGAAACGGAATGGCAATAAAATTTGAGAATATCAAAGTAGGTAAGAAATTCGGGTTGGGTTTCTGCCTGATCTTAATCATGACGATGATCATTGCCGGTGCAGGCGTCATGCACATCGAGGAACTAAAACAAAGCATTGATAAGGTTAATTTCAGCAATGATATCAGTGATGAAATTAACCAGGCGAAATATTATCGGGCGCTCTACAGCGCGAGCTACCAACCCGAACATATCGAGAAAAACATTCTTCACATCAATAACATGGAAAACTTGGTGGTTAAGGCGAACCAATGGCGTTGGAGTGAACAGGACATCGCGACGCTTTCTCAAATTACGACCACCATTGCCGAATATCAGAAAAAGCAGGCGGGCTACATTGCAGCCATCAATAAAAAAGACGACATCAGAGAAAGCTGGAATCTCTCGGAAAGTAATAAATACCTGACACAGCTTGATGAACAACTAAAAGCTGGCAGCGATAATTTTGTGCCGCAGTTACTGGCCGCCGATCTCACCCATAAACTGGCCGAAGTTCGCTATCAAGTGCGTGGCATTCTCCTCTCGCGCGATAACGAGGCGGAAGAAAAGCTGAAAAACGCCATCAATGATGCGCAAACATCGCTGACTACGCTGTATCAAAGCCTGCCCGCCGAGCAACAGGCGACGCTGAATCCGGTGCTTAGCATCATGAATGCCTATGAAGAACAAGCGCTGGCTTATCTGCCCGCCTATCAGGAGGAAATGGCGTTAGCCCGACAGATTGGCGCTACCGCCAACCAGATGAATGAGGCCGTCGAAACATTGCTCAGCAACCAACTGCAATCAACGCAGCAAGACATCCGCTCTTCCGAAATCCAACTGGGCATCGCCGCACTGATCACGCTGGTGCTTGGTTTGCTGATTTCCTGGTTTATTTCCCGGCAAATTACCTCGCCATTGCATCAAACGCTGGATATGGCCGAACGTATCGCCACCGGTGATCTCACCATGTCCATTAAAACCGCCCGCCGCGATGAACTGGGCCAATTGATGAGCAGTATGGCGAAAATGAACGACAATCTGCATATCATGATCGATGAAATCCGTATCGGCGTCAGCCAGATTTCAACCGCATCAGGCGAAATCGTCGCCGGCAACACCGATCTGTCTTCGCGTACCGAGCAACAGGCAGCGGCGGTCGAACAGACGGCAGCCAGCATGGAAGAACTGACGGCCACGGTGAAACAGAACGCCGATAACGCGCATCAGGCCAATAAGCTGGTCATCAGCGCGTCTCAAACCGCAAAACAAGGCGGCGAGCAAGTCCATAACGTCGTGAAAACAATGAATGACATTGAGCACAGTTCAAAACGCATTGCAGAAATTACTTCTGTGATTAACAGCATCGCTTTCCAGACCAATATTCTGGCGCTCAATGCTGCGGTCGAAGCCGCTCGCGCCGGTGAGCAAGGACGAGGTTTCGCCGTGGTAGCCAGCGAAGTTCGCAATCTGGCGCAACGGAGTTCACAGGCGGCGAAAGAAATCGACACCCTGATCGCCGAGTCCGTCCGTCAGGTGTCGCAAGGGGCCGTGCTGGTCGGCAATGCGGGAAAAACCATGGATGACATTGTGACGTCAGTTACGCAAGCACATGACATTATGGGGGAAATTGCCACGGCTTCCGATGAGCAGAGCCGCGGTATTGAACAGGTTAATCAGGCGATTGTGGAAATGGACAGCACCACCCAGCAAAACGCCGCCCTGGTGGAACAATCCGCCGCCGCCGCCGACTCGCTGGAAGAGCAGGCGACCTTGCTGAAACAGAAACAGGCGGTTTCCGTGTTCCGTTTATCCAATATGCGGGATGAATCAACGCCCGCTGGCATCGCCTCGTCCCAATCGCCAACGCAACTGAGTTATAAACACTAATCCGCCGCGTTGATCGACGCGCGTAGCTCATTCGGGCTGCGCGCCTCGCGGCCACGGCACGGACGGCTTAAAAGGGCTTCGGCGCGTACCCCGTCATCTCTTTCAGTCCCATTTCACGCCCCAGCGCCGTCATAGGATGCACCACCACCAGCCCGCGCACGCTTTTCTTTAACGCGCCCATATTGGCCTGTTCTTTTTTGGTGATAGCCCGGCTGAAAGGCAGGCGCGACAGTTTTTGCGCTTCCTGACTGAGTTTCTGCACCCGTACATTGCGCAGGCGTTCGATTTCCGCCGCCAGCTTCTCGCTTGCCACCTGATTAACGGCTATCGCTTCGGCATCACCCTGCGTCAGCAACGCATCCTGCTTACGATTCAACGCATCCAGTTGATCGCTAAGGCGTTTAATCTCTGCTTTTTCCTGCTCTTTCATAACGTATAAACCTGTTTAACGGGGGGATCATGCGGGGCGTAAGCATACACCAAAGGTCTTGCCAGTGCAGTGGACGAGCGTAGAGAAATACGATTCAAAAAGCCTTTTTTAAACTAATTCGGGCAATCAGTTCGGTGAGCGACAGCACCAGCGTCGAGCGCACCATCTGCTGATAGCGCTGCTGGCGCATGCTGACCAACAATGGGTCCGCCGGCTCGCCGCCGGGAGGTAGCGCAGGCAAGGAAGGCAGCGCGCTGACGCAATGCAATTCGCCAATCGGCCCAAGAATTTCATCATCCGTAAAATGATATTCATGCTCATCATGGGTGAGTTCCTCGCCCAGCGCCATCAGTAATTCGGCGTCCTCATACTCTTTACGGCTGATCATGCCCAGACCATAAATCAGCTTGAGACGCACAGAAAGATCACCCAGCGGCCCGGTTCCCGTCATTAATGGTTCAACCGCATATTTCACGGCGTAGTCATCTTTGCGAAACACCTGCAACATCAGGATGCTAACGGCCTCGGCCAGCAGATCAACCGCCTTGAGCATAAAGCTACGCACCGTTGTGCCTGAGTTCAAGGCTTCAAGCACCCGGTTTTCAAACGCCTGTGTTTCTTCCATCGTCACTTCTCATACCTTCAACCCGCACACAGACATCTTTTTAACCCGATGACATTGATGGCTAAGCCCCGCATTACGCAGATAACACGCCGGATCAACGTATGTCAGCGTTCAGAAGCTGACATGACGTGAACCATACGCATCAATTATTGCATGGCGTTATACACATTCACGGCTTGCGCGACAACCTCGCTGTCGGCATCCAGACCGGAAATCTGCGCCAACGCAGCCTGCGGGCCGAGATTCTGCAAAAGTTCAGCCAGTTCCTGCGCCTGTGGGTCCTGTTCGCTGCGATAACGCATCGCCGCCGCGATACCAATAATCAGGTTGTCATGCGGCAATTGATATTCCAGCGTCCCCAGCAACGGTTTGATCAGGCGGTCGCCCGCGCTCAGCTTACGCAGCGGTTGTCGCCCCACACGCTCGACATCATCGTGCAGATAGGGATTTTCAAATCGACTGAGGATTTTATTGATGTACGCCGCGTGCTTGTCGGCATCAAAACCGTAGCGTTTGATCAGCACCGCGCCGCTCTCTTCCATCGCGCCCTTGACCACGGCACGAATTTCCGGGTCGAGGATCGCATCACGAATGGTCTGATGGCGAGCCTGTTGCCCCAGATAGGCGGTAATGGCATGGCCGGTGTTGAGCGTAAACAGCTTGCGCTCTACAAACGCCATCAGGTTGTCGGTCAGTTCCATGCCCGGAATGGCCGGCGGTTCACCACAGAACTGGGTTTGATCAACAATCCACTCACTGAAGGTTTCCACTGTGACCGCCAGCACATCATCGCTGCCGGCTTCGCAAGGCGGAACAATGCGGTCAACGGCGGAATCCACAAATCCGACATGTTCATCGACCCAGGCAAGCTGTGCTTCCGGCAACAATTTCACCACGTGTTGCTTAAGCTGGCTGGTGCCGCGCACCATATTTTCACAGGCGATAATGTTGAGCGGTTTTGTGTTGCCGTCCGCATGACGTTTCACCAATCCTTGCACGATCGTCCCGGCGATTTTTTCCAGAATCTGCGGCCCGACGGCGGTGGTGACCAGATCAACGTCAGCAATCAGCGCAACGGCTTGCGGGCTGCCGCTATGCAACGCGCTGACGTTGCTCACCGTATCCAGCTGCGTTTGCTCTCCCACAATCCGCACCTGATAGCTTTTGCGACTGTTCAAGGCATCCAGAAGCGGCTGGCTGACGTCCGCGAACGTCAGTTCGATATTGGCATCTGCCAGCAGTTTGCCAATGAATCCCCGGCCAATATTACCGGCGCCAAAATGTAATGCTTTCATCATGCTTTAACCTTAAAAACGAAAAGATAAAAAGAGGCTGCCCGGAAACGGCGGCAGCGCGTATACCCAACAGATTTCAAGGCGCAGGAAGGCGGCAATCGCGTGAATCCCCAGCAACTTACGCAAGTAAGCGACTGGGGCGAGCAACAAAGCCAACGCATCCGCAACTTAAAAGCTGACGGGTATCATCATGCGTTCTTTTTACCGGACAGCAGGTCAAGAACCTCCTGCACGTCCTGAGTGCGCGCAAGGCGTTCAATCACCGCGTCGTCATCAAGCGCATTGGTCAGGCTGGTTATCACCTGGATATGTTCATTGTTGCGCGCGGCAATGCCAATAACCAAACGCGCCACTTCATCGTCTTCATCGCCAAAACGCACGCCATCGGGATACTGGCAGAAAACTACGCCGGTTTTCAGTACCCGATCTTTCGCTTCAATCGTACCGTGCGGCACGGCAATGGATTCCCCCAGATAGGTGGACGTCAGTTTCTCACGCTCCAGCATGGCATCGACATATTCCGGGTCGACATAGCCACCCTTAACCAGTTGCTCACCCGCGAAGCGAATCGCCTGCTCTTTGTTGGCCGCCTGTTGATTGAGGAAGATATTACCGGCGCTCAGTTGGAACAGGTTTGACGGTTCGGTGGTCGGGGCGGCGGCGACCGGCGCAGCGGACGGCGCGTCGTCCTTGCCCTGGGAGGCAACCAGACGCGCCGCCAGATCGTTGTACAGGTTGCTGTCGAGGAAATTGGTCAGCGAAATGTGCTGAGCCTGCGGTGCATGGCGCATGGCGCGTTCAGTCAGGTCGCGATGGGCAATCACCAGATCGACATCATCCGGCAAGTTGTTTATCGCGCTATTGGTCACAGAGATGTTGGTCAGCCCGGCATCCTGCACTTTCTTGCGCAGCACCCCCGCGCCCATCGCGCTGGAGCCCATACCGGCATCACAGGCGACGATGATTTTACGCACGGTGCTCATATCGCCGCTGACACCCGTACTCGCGCCGCTCTGCCCTTTGGCCGTGGCTTTCATGTCCTGCATACGGCGAGTGGCTTCGCTAAGATCCTCTTCGTTCTTTTGTTTCATGCTCTTGAGCAAAATCACCGAAACCAGGAAAGACACCGCAAATGCCGCTGTAATCGCCACAATATTAGCGAAGTATGCGCCTTTCGGCGTCATCGCCAGCACCGCCAGAATAGAACCAGGAGAGGCCGGAGAAACCAGACCGCCGTCCAGTATGCCCAGGGTGAACACGCCGGTCATACCGCCGAGGATCACCGCAATAATCAGACGCGGGTTCATCAGAACATAAGGGAAATAGATTTCGTGGATCCCGCCGAGGAAATGGATGATCGCCGCACCCGGCGCAGACTCTTTCGCATTGCCGCGGCCAAAGAACATATAAGCCATCAGCACGCCCATTCCCGGACCAGGGTTGGCTTCAATCAGGAAGAAAATGGATTTCCCGGTTTCGGTGGCCTGCTGAATACCCAGCGGCGAGAAAATGCCGTGGTTAATGGCGTTGTTCAGGAACAGAATTTTTGCCGGTTCGACAAAAATGGACGTAAACGGCAGCAGGTTGTTTTGCACCATGACGTTAACGCCAGCCGCCAGTGCCTGAGAGAAGATTTCAACCAGCGGGCCAATCGCCAGAAACGCCAGGATCGCCAACAACATGCCGATGATACCGGCGGAGAAGTTGTTGACCAGCATTTCAAAACCACTTTTGATTTTGCCGTCGACCATTTTGTCGAAACGCTTGATGGTCCAGCCGCCCAGCGGCCCGACAATCATGGCGCCCAGGAACATAGGAATATCCGTCCCGGCGATTACCCCCATGGTGGTGATGGCGCCGACCACGCCGCCGCGCTCGCCAAACACCAGACGGCCACCGGTATAACCGATCAGCAACGGCAGCAGATAGGTGATCATCGGGCCGACGAGCTTCGCCAGCGTCTCGTTAGGTATCCAACCCGTAGGAATAAACAGTGCGGTAATAATACCCCAGGCAATGAATGCGCCAATATTGGGCATGACCATATTGCTCAGAAAGCGGCCAAAGTTTTGCACTTTGACCTTAAAGTCTGGAGAAAGCATAAAAACACACCCCTATTGAGACGCGCTGACAATAAGAGCGCGTGATAATTATCGTGAGATGATGTGACAGGGTGATCACATGAGCATCCCCGTCAGCATTGCTGTATACAGCGCGGACTCTAACACGCCGTTGTCGTACCGCAACTCTACGACCTAAACGTGATAAAAATCACACAACCACCCTACATCATCGCCACAAATAGGTGACTTACTTCACAAAAAAGCATTAAACACCGCAAATACAATGCTATTTGCACGTGCGACTGGTTTAATTTTGTGATCAATATCACATTTTTATACGGTAACTTCGTTCCATTTATGTGATTCATATCACAATAAATTTTCGCTTCACGGGAAATTTTCCCCCTTCAGACCATCGCGCTCACGGCGTGACGGCGACCCCCAGTGACTTAAGCGCATTCAACAGGTTCTGTTGCTGCGTAGGCAATCCCGACACCATGCCGTTGTACTGAGCGACCTGCTGTGGCGTATAAAATTGAACCGAGGCCCCGTTGAAAATCACTTGATCGCCTTGCGCCTGCAAATAATCCCCCACTTGTATCAGGTTCTGGGCAAAGGCGATCACGTTAGGGATAATCGGCAACAATGTGTTGGTCGGCTGCATCACCACACGCTGATATAACCGATCGTAACCAACCTGTAATTCTTCCGGTTGTTTGAGTGCGCGGCGGGCATTATCCGCCTGCGCTTTTGCCGCCTGGACGCGCTGCCCCAGCATATTGATGGCGCCAATGGATTGACGTAGCGCGTCACGTTGAGACAAATAATCCCTTGGCTCCCTAATCTGGGAAACCTGCGCCAACATTGGCGTCAGGCTGTCTGCCACAGACTGAGTAAACTGCTGGGAAAATGTGGTCAAAATCGCGTAATCATTAACAAATGGCCCGAAGTTTTTCTTTTGCTCTTCTGTCAGCGCAGGCAGTTTGCCATCCGCTTGCAATTGGACATTCTGTACGAAGTCCGTAAAGGCCTTGCGCTGATCAGACTCGCTATCGCCGCACCCCGCAATTTGTAACGCCATAAAAAAGACCAAAACCGGCCACAGCCAGCGTGTGCGATATTCCATCACTTGCCTCATTCCATGCTCCTGTTTTACATGCCCAATGTTCGCCCCGTTACGGTTAAGCATAGTCGGATCACATCACCTGTGCCGGGATGCAGTTCACTTAACGTCAGGTTATGGCGGGCGATGGCACCGCAAGGTGCCGGATGGCCCGGCGGGATGGGCGCACGCAAGTCAAAACGGCGATCACCCAGCAGGCTGATCGCCGTTGATTTTGGCATCATTGCTCCCGGCTATTATCCCCGAGAGCAACAGGTAAAAATTATTTCCCGTAATACGCGACGGTGTACAGTTTCCGCATGTCTTCCACCTGCGGATTACCGGGATTGGTTAAAGTACAGGGATCAGCCAGCGCATTGCTGCTCATCCGATCGAGCACCTGGGTGAATTTCTCTTCGCAGAAATCCACTTCATCACACTGCCGCAAGGTGTCGGGAATGTTTAACCGCCGGCTCAGATCCCGCACGGCAGCGGCCAGATTAAGGATGCCGAAACGCTTTTCGATCTGCTGATATTTGTTGGTCCAGTGGCGGTTATATTGGATGACGTAAGGCAGCAAAATGGCGTTGGCCAACCCATGAGTGACGCCGAACTCACCGCCCAGTTTATGCGCCAGCGAATGAATAATCCCCAGCGACGCGTTGGTAAAAGCAATTCCTGCCAGCGCCGACGCATTATGCATGTGATAACGCGCCTGCATATTATCCGGCGACAGATACGCGGTTTCCAGATTCTCAAAAACCAGCCGAATCGCTTCCAGCGCATAAGGGTCGGTAAATGATGTGGCGGCCGTGGACACATAGGCTTCCAGGGCATGAGTCAGGACATCCATGCCCGAATAGGCGGTGATGTGCGGCGGGCAAGTCGCCGGGATTGCCGGATCGAGGATCGCGATATCCGGCACCATGTCGGCTGCCACGACAGGATATTTAATATGGCTTTCGGTATCGGTAATCACGGAAAAAGCGGTAATTTCCGACGCGGAACCGCTGGTGGAGGGAATGGCGACAAATTTGGCTTTATTACGCAGCGCTGGCATGGCGCCGACCGGTAAAATATCTTCCAGCGTCAGATGCGGATGCTCATAGAAGCACCACATGACTTTTGCCGCATCAATGGCGGAACCGCCGCCGAGCGCCACGATCCAATCCGGTTCAAATTCCAACATGGCTTGCGCCCCACGTTGTACTGTGGCAAGCGAAGGATTGGGTTCAACATTGTCGATAATCAGACACGGCATCCCGGCCTGATTGAGCAGTTGCTCGGTACGCGCCAGAAAACCGTGTCTTTTCATTGAACTACCGCCGGTCACGATCACCGCCTTGCGTCCGCGCAGAGTAGCGAGCCGTTGCAGCGCATTTTCATCGTAGGTAATATCACGCGGAATGGAAAAGTTAATTGAAGTCATAATAATCCCCTGTAATTAATAATAAATTCTATTAAGCGTATTACAGCAGACAGAGCGTAACGACGTTATCAGCGCAGCATTCTTAGATTATTATTTCATTGTCTTTTTGTTATGCGGAACCAATAAAGAACCCTCTTTCTGCATCTTAATCAATAGCCATTTAATAAATAAAATAATTAACTTTATTTATTTCAATAATCTTTCAACGCACATTGACCCTAACCAGAAACTATTTTCAGTATAAGCTCGCCATTGGCTGAAGATTGTGATCTTCATTCTATTTCACAAAATATGAAACAGCATAAAAAACCACAAGTTAATTCAGGATATGTATTAGATTAGACAGTAATGATTGATATACAGAAAAATAATTATCGCATTGTTGAAGAAATGATATACTAACGGTTATCTTGCGTTAATGTAATGATATTTAATTTATATTCATGTGTTAATGTCGCAATAATACACTCAGGGAGTCATAACATTTCTGGGCAGAGATTTATTTTTCTCCCGGTTAAAAAATTTCCATCATTATTTTCAATATCATTAAATTAACGAATTCAATCAGACGAGCATTGATGAGATTTAATATCCTTCTAATTCTTCTTGTAATCAAAATCCTAGCGCCAACCAATCTTATTTAATCACAACGGAACGATAAAGCTCCCCCTTCATCCTGAAGAGGGAGCGCGAAACGCTTACTGGAGCAGCGAAATATCCGCAACCTGCAAGAACAATTCCCGCAATTTGCTGAGCAACGTCAGACGATTAATCCGCAGTTGCTCATCCTCCGCCATCACCATCACCTGATCGAAGAACGCGTCAACCGGTTCGCGCAGAGAAGCCAGTTCCGCCAACGCTTCCTGATATTGACCGGCGGCAAACAGCGGTTGGAGTTTATCCGTCAGCACCACCACGTGCGTCGCCAGCGTGATTTCCGCCGGATCTTTCAATACGGACGCATCCACATTCTCTTTCAGCGAATCGCTGGACTTGGCCAGAATATTGGAAACCCGCTTGTTGGCGGCTGCCAGCGCCGCCGCCGCGTCCAACGTGCGGAAGTGACTGACCGCCTTCACTCTGGCGTCAAAATCCGCCGGACGGGTCGGACGACGCGCCAATACCGCCTGAATGGTATCCACGCTGTGACCTTCTTCCTGATACCAGGCGCGGAAACGACCAAGCATAAACTCAATCACATCATCCACTACCTTGGCGTTAGTCAGCTTGTCGCCGTACAGATGCACGGCCTCTTCCGTCAGGGTCTGTAAATCCAGCGGCAAATGCTTCTCGACGATGATACGCAATACCCCCAACGCCGCACGGCGCAAGGCAAACGGATCTTTGTCGCCTTTCGGATGCTGACCGATGCCAAAAATTCCGGCCAGCGTATCCATTTTGTCGGCGATCGCCAGCGCGCAGGCGACGGAAGAAGACGGCAGGGCGTCGCCGGCAAAACGCGGTTGATACTGTTCGTTCAGCGCGACGGCCACCGCTTCCGGCTCGCCATCGTGACGCGCATAGTGCATCCCCATCACGCCTTGGGTATCGGTGAATTCAAACACCATGTTGGTCATCAGATCGCACTTGGACAGCAGACCGGCGCGGGTGGCGTGATCCACATCCGCCCCAATCCGCGCGGCGACCCAACCGGCCAGGGCCTGAATACGATCGGTTTTATCGCGCAGCGTCCCCAGTTGTTGCTGGAACAGGACGGTTTCCAGACGCGGCAGATGATCTTCCAGCCGCTTTTTACGGTCGGTGTTGAAAAAGAATTCGGCATCCGCCAGACGCGGACGCACCACCTTTTCATTACCGGAGATAATCTGTTGCGGATCACTGGATTCGATGTTGGCGACAAAAATGAAGTTTGGCAGCAGTTTGCCGCTAGGGTCATAGACCGGGAAGTATTTCTGGTCGCCCTTCATGGTATACACCAACGCTTCGGATGGCACCGCGAGGAATTTTTCTTCAAATTTCGCCGTCAGCACCACCGGCCATTCCACCAGCGAGGCGACTTCTTCCAGCAGGCTGTCGCTCAGATCGGCATTACCGCCAATTTTACGCGCCGCTTCTTCGGCATCGGCCTTGATTTTGGCTTTGCGACGTTCGTAATCCGCCATGACTTTGCCGCGCGTCAGCAGAATTTCAGGATACTGATCGGCATTATCGATAGTGAATTGCGCTTCACCCATAAAACGGTGACCACGGATGGTGCGGGCGGACTCGATGCCCAGCACCTGACCTGGGATCAGTTCGTCGCCCAGCAGCAGGGTCACCGTATGCACCGGACGCACAAACTGCGTTTCCTTGTCGCCCCAGCGCATCAGTTTCGGCACCGGCAGCTTCGCCAGCGCCGCGTTCACCATCGCGGTCAGCAAGGCCTGCGCCTGCTCGCCTTTCACCTGCGCACGGTAGAGCAACCACTCGCCTTTATCGGTTGTCAGACGCTCCGCCTGAGAAACCGTGATGCCGCAACCACGCGCCCAACCTTCAGCGGCTTTGGTCGGTTTGCCATCGGCGTCGAACGCCTGCGCTAGCGCCGGGCCGCGTTTTTCTATTTCACGATCCGGCTGCGAGGCGCTCAACGCCGCCACTTTCAGTGCCAGACGGCGCGGCGCTGCAAACCAGCGTACCTCGCCATGCGTCAATCCGGCTGCATCCAGTTCGGCGGTAAAGTGGGCGGCAAATGATTCCGCCAGATTACGCAGAGCTTTCGGCGGCAGCTCTTCCGTGCCGATTTCCACCAGAAAAGTCTTGTCAGTCATGGCTGCCTCTTAGCACTCTTTCTTATTGCACACGGTTTTATTGCACTCATTTTTATGACACATAGGGAAGCCCAGTGCTTCGCGGGACGCGTAATAGGCTTCCGCTACCGCTTTGGTCAGGGTACGAATACGCAGGATGTAGCGCTGACGCTCGGTAACGGAAATCGCTTTACGCGCATCCAGCAGGTTAAAGCTGTGCGCCGCTTTCAAAATGCGTTCGTAAGCCGGTAAAGGCAGCGGTTTTTCCAGCGCCAGCAGATGCTGCGCCTCTTTTTCATATTGTTCAAAACAGCTAAACAGGAAATCGACATCGGCGTATTCGAAGTTATAGGTCGATTGCTCGACTTCATTCTGATGGAACACATCGCCGTAAGTGGTTTTACCCAGCGGGCCGTCGCTCCAGATCAGATCGTAAACGCTGTCCACGCCCTGAATGTACATCGCCAGACGTTCCAGACCGTAAGTAATCTCACCGGTAACCGGTTTACACTCCAGACCACCCACCTGCTGGAAGTAGGTGAACTGCGTCACTTCCATGCCGTTCAGCCACACTTCCCAGCCCAGCCCCCAGGCGCCCAGCGTCGGGTTTTCCCAGTTGTCTTCCACGAAACGAATGTCATGGATAGTCGGGTCCATCCCCAACGCTTTCAGGGAGCCAAGATAGAGTTCCTGAATATTATCGGGTGATGGCTTAATCACCACCTGAAACTGGTAGTAGTGCTGCAGGCGGTTCGGGTTTTCACCGTAACGGCCATCGGTAGGACGACGCGAAGGTTGCACATAAGCGGCGGCCATCGGCTCTGGGCCTAGCGCCCGCAGACAGGTCATCGGATGTGAAGTGCCGGCGCCGACTTCCATGTCCAGCGGTTGGACAATGGTGCAGCCCTGGCGCGCCCAGTAATCCTGTAATGTCAGGATCAGGCCCTGAAAGGTCTTGGTATCAAACTTTTGCATGTTGGATTCGCACGCGATACAAGTGGGTTTACAATGAATGCGCCAGTATACCCTCTGAGTGCAAGATATACAGCCAGAATGCGGCAACAAGTTCATATCGGTGATGATTTTTCATGCGGGCAAGGGTCGCCCGCGCTTAATTACGCCCACAAGCATGACGCCCGCAAGGTTTACCCCATAAACACGGTGTGCAACATCTTCAGGCTTAACAGTAGCAGCAAAGCCGCAAACGCTTTCTTCAGGGTCGCCACCGGCAGACGATGCGCCAGCCGCGCCCCGACCGGCGCGGTGAAATAGCTGACGGCGGAAATCAACACGACCGCCGGCAGCGAGACATAGCCCACAGAGTATGCCGGCAGTCCGGTCGTCGACCAGCCGTTGATCATATATCCCAACGCCCCGGACAGCGCGATAGGCAATCCAACCGCCGCCGAGGTGCCTATCGCCTGTTGAATACGCACGTTACACCAGGTAAGAAACGGCACCGTCAGCGAACCGCCGCCAATCGCCACCAGCGCGGAAATGCCGCCGATCACCAGGCCAGCCAGCGAAATCCCCGCCGTGCCGGGCAACTGACGCTGCGGCTTAGGCTTCATGTTCAACACCATTTGCAGGGAAACGTAGGCCATAAAGCAGGAAAAAAATATCGCCAGCGCCCGCGTCGGCAACAGCGTCGCCAGCCAGGTGGCGGCGAACGTACCGAGCAGGATAGCCGGCGAAATACGCCAGACGACAGGCCACAACACCGCCTGATGCTGATGATGCGTGCGCAGACTGGAGATCGCCGTCACCACAATCGCCGCCATTGAGGTTCCCAACGCCATATGCACCAGATGCTCATTCTGCACGCCCTGGGCCGCAAACATCGCGGTAAGTATCGGCACCATGATGCCACCACCGCCAATCCCCAGTAATCCGGCCATAAAACCCACTACCGCGCCTAACATCAGATAGGCAAAAACCCACTCAACCGCCATTCCCCGTTCCCCAATCAGTCATACGTTATCGTTTTTGCAGGACAGCTTAATACGCTCACGTTGGCAGCATGATATCTGTGATCCGTAATATAAAAAGCTGGTTGCTTATACAGCACTTCAAATGTCATGATCGCGCCATATGGTTGGCGACGTCACTATCAATAACAACAACACTGCCAAATAACAACCTGCCGACAGGCCAATGCATGATAGGAAAACAAGATGAACCGTTGTGGCTGGGTGACTCAGGATGCCCTCTATCAGGACTATCACGATAATGAGTGGGGCAAACCCTGCACGGACAGCCAGGCGCTGTTCGAACTACTTTGTCTGGAAGGTCAGCAGGCCGGGCTGTCCTGGATTACCGTGTTGAAAAAGCGGGAAAATTATCGTCGCTGTTTTCATCAGTTCAATCCTGAGCGCATTGCCCGCATGACCGGGGATGACGTCACTCTGCTGCTGCAGGACAGCGGCATCATCCGTCATCGCTGAAAAATCGAAGCCATCATCACCAACGCCCGCGTCTGGCTGGAAATGGAAAATCAGGGAGAGCGCTTCTCGCATTTCATCTGGTCGTTTGTCGATCATCAGCCGTTGATGAATCGTCCCGCGTCGCTTGCCGAGGTTCCGGCTAAAACCGCCGCCTCGGATGCCATGTCAAAAGCATTGAAAAAGCGCGGCTTCAAGTTTATCGGCTCCACCATTTGCTACGCGTTTATGCAGGCGGCGGGGTTGGTGAACGACCATACCATCGACTGCTTCCGTCATCAGGAAACAGAAACGTGATACCGGCCGATTACGTATCGCCGTCCTTCCCCGGTAGCGAATAAAGCGTAAAAGTCCGGTGCAAAGGTACTACATTGGTATTATTTGATGTTACGCTATGCGTTAATTGATTACGGTGACGAGATGATTGCATCTCATTAAGGACGTACCATGGCATTCAATAAAAAGAGCCGTATCACCGGCGCGCTATACGGACAAATGTTGGGTGACGCGATGGGGATGCCATCAGAATTATGGCCGCGTTCACGCATCAAAGCTCACTTCGGCTGGATTGATCGGTTTTTGCCCGGCCCTGAAGAAAACATTGCCGCCTGTTATTTCAACACGGCGGAATATACCGACGACACCGCCATGGCCCTTGCGCTGGCAGATGCGCTAATCGAACGTGAAGGCGAGATCGATCCGGTCACCATCGGTAAACATATCCTCCACTGGGCGTTATCATTCAACGCATTCGAGAAAAATATCCTCGGACCAACCTCAAAACTGGCGCTGACCGCCTTACAGCAAGGCACCGATATCAGTGAACTGGACAACAACGGGTTAACCAACGGCGCCGCGATGCGCATTTCGCCGTTAGGTTGTCTGGCGCCCGCCCATTCCCTGGACGATTTCATCCGCGATGTCGAACTCGCTTCCAGCGCGACGCATAAATCCGATGTGGCTATCGCGGGCGCTACCGTCATCGCTTGGGCGGTATCAAAAGGGATCAAAGGCGCCTCATGGCAGGAAATCAGCGATGCGCTTCCCGCTGTCGCGAAAACGGCACAGGAAAAACGCGTCACCACCTACAGTCCTTCCATATCGGCACGGATCGCACTGGCCTTACAGACGGTGAGGGCGATGCAGGATACGGAACACGCGCTGCAAAACGTTTATGATCTGATTGGTACGGGCGCTGAAATGATTGAATCCGTTCCTGCCGCGATCGCCATGGTCGAGTTGTCCGAAACCGATCCCAATCGCTGCGCCATTCTGTGCGCCAACCTTGGCGGGGATACTGACACCATCGGCGCGATGGCGACCGCGATCTGTGGTGCGATAAATGGAATAGGCAGCATCGCGCCGCACTTCAAACAGCAGTTGGATGAAGCCAATCACATTGATATCGAACACTACAGCAGTGAGTTGCTGCGATTAAGAATGCTGCGGGAACAAGCGCTATAATAGGCGACTCAGCAACCCGCGCGCGACACAGGGCTACGCCGAAAAGAACACGTACATGTCTGAACGACAGTAATTAATGCTGTATTCGATAGGCTTGCCGGTATTATCAAACGCCAATTCTCTAACCACCAGCACCGGTAAAGACGCCGGCGTTTTGATATGCGTGATAAATTCCTGGCTGGGCGTCTGGGCGGATACCCAGCTACGAGTACGCTGCAAGATAATATTCTGGCTTTGAAAGTAGGCGTACAGCGAAACGCCAATCTGCTCCACATCGTCGATCAGACTGGCGGGAACATAAGACTCTTCAATAGAGACAGGTTCACCATCAATGTCGCGCACACGCTTGAGGATATACACCGGGCTACCCGCTGAAATATTCAGCCGTTCGGCAATATTAGGTTCACAGGGGATCCGGGCCTTTTCCAGCCAGCGAGAACCTGGTTTTTTCCCTTTCAATGCCACCTGATCGGAAAATCCCTGCGCCACACAGAGGTGATATTCCAATTGATCGTTGATATAGGTGCCGTATCCACGATTGCGGATGACGATATTTTGCGATTCCAGCAACTCAAGCGCTTTACGCACCGTGATACGTGATATCCCCAGCGCCTGAACAAACGCCCGCTCGCTCGGCAGAAAATGGCCGCCCGCCAGTTCGCCGGTTTGCACCAGCCGTTGGATCGTCTGTGAAAACTTCATGTAGAGTGGCAACTTATCCGTCTGTGTAAAGCGCACACGCAGACGTTCAATCAACGTATCGTTTGCATTCATTTCTGCTTGCATGGCTGAGGAAAAGTGCGGGGATCATAGCGCGTTTCCCCTTGCGCTTCTCCCTTTAATCACTCGCCAGTTACTCGCCGCAGACTGACGTCGGACAGGTATGGCTTGCAGTCTCCCGCTCGCTACGCGATGATTCCCACTGTTATTGCCGCTTTGCCTCCCTAACCATAACGGAGTTTTCGATGAAACCTCACGTCATTCTGTACAGAAAAATTCCTGACGACCTGCGCGCTCGCCTGGATCAACATTTCACCGTCACTGAGCTTGATGACTTCCCGGCAGCCGATCATCCCGCACTGACGCAGGCGGAAGGCTTGCTTGGCGCCGGCGGTAACGTGGATAGCGCGTTTCTGGCGCATACGCCGCGTCTGCGGGCCGCCTCCACCATCTCCGTCGGTTACGATAACTTTGATGTGGATGCCATGAATGAACAAGGGGTCGTCCTGATGCATACGCCGACCGTGTTGACCGAAACCGTGGCCGATACAGTACTGGCGCTGATGCTGGCCAGCGCCCGCCGGGTCGTGGAAGTCGCGGAACGCGTCAAAGCAGGCGAGTGGAAAAGCGGCATCGACAGCGATTGGTTCGGCACCGATGTTCATCATAAAACGCTGGGCATCCTCGGCATGGGACGCATCGGTCTGGCGGTGGCGCAGCGGGCGCATTTCGGTTTCAGCATGCCGATTCTCTACAATGCCCGTCGCCATCATCCGCAAGCGGAGGAACGTTTTGACGCCCGTTATTGCGATTTGGATACGCTGCTCGCCCAATCGGATTTTCTGTGCATTACGCTGCCGCTGACCACTGAGACGAAAAATCTGATTGGCCGCGAGCAACTGGCCAAAATGAAGTCCAGCGCGATCCTGATTAATATTGGCCGTGGCGCGGTGGTGGATGAAAATGCCCTGATCGAAGCGCTCAGCAACGGCAACCTCCACGCAGCCGGTCTGGATGTGTTCGTTAAGGAACCGCTGCCAGTGGATTCACCGCTGTTAAGCCTGCCCAACGTGGTGGCGCTGCCTCACATTGGCTCAGCCACCCATGACACGCGCTATGACATGGCGGCTTGCGCGGTGGATAATCTGATTGCCGCGTTAACCGGCACGGTCGAAGAAAACTGCGTCAACCCGCAGGTGCTGAAATAGCGCGTGGTGAATGCGGTGAAAAAAGCAAGGCTGCGCGACGGCGGCCTTGCCGAAAACCGGGTTCACTCAACCGCAATCGGTTTTTCCGTCAGCGTGGTTTTATTCTCTCCCTGAATAGCATACACTTTTTGTTCTGTTTTCTGAACGGCGTCCGCGCTGTCGAGCAAACTGTAAGTCAGTTCAAATTCGGTACTTTGCCCCGGCTGAAGCTGTTTCACCCGTCCTTGTTCCCGCTCAATGGTAACCGGATAGGCGTAGTTGGTGCCGGGTTCGATGCCGGTAACATAACCCTGCCGCACGGTATCGGTGTTTTTCCACAATGTGAGCAACGGCAATTGGCGGGTATCAAATTCGATCGATACGCCTTTGTCGCTTGCGCGGTTTACCAGCGCCGCCAGTGTCTTGCCCTGTTTATCGGCATAAGGCGTCAGATTAAACACCATTTCGTCGAAGTCTTTGGTTGGGCCCTTATATGCTTGCCATTCCTGTAACCCGGCCTTGGCGTAATCATTAAAAGGCGAAATTTCTTTTACCGGGGCGATAAACCGCGCGCCCTCTTCGAGGATCGGCGTACCAAAATTACTGTGATAGATAATCTGATAATCACGGGCATAGTCCGCTTTATTCGTCAGCACATCATGTACGGTAAAGGATGTGCTGCCTGGGGTATAACGCAGTTCAGTCCAGGTTTCCAGATTGGCTTGCTTGAAGCTGCTCTCTTTCAACAGTCCGCGGATGGTTATCTGATAAGGCGCTTTTTCACTGACGTCCACCACTACTTTTGAGGCTGGCGTGTTGCCGGCGCGACCGTGCAACGTATAAATCATGCCGTTATCCACAACCGGATGACCAGTCCACTCATAGCCGCAACGCACCATCATTTCATTGAAGCCTTCCAGCCAGCCCAGCCCGTTACGGCTTTCCAGATTAATGCTATTCGGGTTGACCACCTCCTTCACCGGCGAATCCCATCCCAGACGGATGTTCTTGCCCGTTACGTGCAGCAAATCCATACCCCGGCTTGGGCTGAGTACAATTTTCAACCCATTCTGGCTATTGATGGTAATGATTTTACTGCCTTCCTGACGCCCGCCGTGCAAGACGGTCTGCTCAATGCTGAAATGCTGATCTTTAACCTTCAGCGCGTCGCTGCTGATTTGCCAATTTCCCTTTTCCACACTGCTTTCAGCATCTGTCAGCACGAACGTCTGGGCAGAGAGTTGCCACGAAGTCAGCGCCAATGCGATCCCCATCACCGGTAATTTTTTCATTTCATGATCCCTTATTGCTGAATTGATTTAGCTTATGCAAATCAAGACTACAAATCTGTCCGTTGCCAGAATGTGACAGCTATCACCAGATGGAAAAATTCTGTGTTGTTGCGAGTTTTTCGCAATCAAGATCACGATTACATTAAATATCACCGTATTCCTTGCACTATAAATGGGAAATGGATCGGCTATTCCTGATATCGATTCAGCTTTTGGCCGGAAAATCGCCGCGCCTGCCACCGTCATGACGACAACGTTCAGCAGATTGCCGACAACAGCGGCGAATGACTGAACCATCCGCCGCTTTTCAGACAATAATGCTAAGTCACCACCAGAAAAGCAGTTAAATATATGAAATGGCCGATTTCAAGCCACATTGCACACTGGCCGCGCACAGGCTATGGTTGCCACTTACCCATGTATGAACAGTTACTGACAAACTATGAACTTTTCTCTTTTCGGCAACAAATTCACCCGTCATGCAGGCATCACCCAGCTTATGGACGATCTGAACGAGGGACTGCGCACGCCGGGAGCCATCATGCTGGGGGGCGGCAATCCGGCGCATATTCCGGCGATGGATACCTATTTCCAGCAACTCTGTCAGGAGATGCTGGAGCAGGGGAAACTGACCGAGGCGCTATGCAATTACGATGGCCCACAGGGAAAAGATACGTTGCTCAGCACCCTGGCTGACCTGCTGCAGGATGAATTAGGCTGGCAGATTGGACCACAGAATATTGCTCTGACAAATGGCAGTCAGAGTGCATTTTTCTACTTATTTAATCTGTTTGCCGGTCGTCACACCGATGGCAGTCTGAAAAAAGTGCTGTTTCCACTGGCCCCAGAATATATCGGTTACAGTGATTCCGGCCTGGATGAAAACATGTTTGTGTCCGTGCGTCCGCAAATCGAGTTGTTAGCGGAAGGGCAATTCAAGTATCACGTGGATTTTGATCACCTGTCGATCACCGAGGATATCGGGCTTATCTGCGTTTCACGCCCAACCAACCCGACCGGCAACGTACTGACGGATGACGAACTGATGCACCTCGATATTCTGGCGCAGCAGCATAATGTTCCGTTGCTGATCGACAATGCCTACGGGGTGCCGTTCCCCGGTATTATTTTCAGCGATGCCACGCCGTTGTGGAACCCCAACATCATCCTGTGTATGAGCCTGTCCAAACTGGGGCTGCCCGGTTCACGCTGCGGTATTGTGATTGCCGATGAAAAGGTCATTTCCGCCATTGGCAACATGAACGGCATCATCAGCCTGTCGCCAGGGGCGATTGGACCGGCGCAGCGATTTGCTGCGGCTTTCCAATGAAGTGGTTCGTCCGTTCTATCAGCGGCGCGTCGGTGAAACGATCGCCCTCATTCGGCGTTACCTCTCCCCCGAACAGTGTCTGATTCACAAACCAGAAGGGGCGATTTTCCTCTGGCTGTGGTTCAAGGATCTGCCTATCACCACGGAATTGCTGTATCAGCGGTTGAAGAAACGCGGGGTACTGATGGTGCCGGGCCACTATTTCTTCCCCGGTCTGGAACAGGACTGGCCGCACGCCCATCAATGCCTGCGGATGAATTACGTGCCTGAGCCCGACAAAATCGAGCGCGGGATTGCGATTCTGGCGGAGGAGATCGAGAAGGCGATGGCGCACGGGTAAGCGTGCGGAATATTTTCTGCATGAGGTGACGTCATCATATTTGTTTGGCGCGCAACTTACTTGCGCACCAAACCGCCTCTTACTTGTACTTCCACTTCTTCTACTGGTCTTTTACTGCGCCCCTCTCCCCGCCACACCCGCAGTCTCCAGCACCGCATGCAGCAAGACATTGGCCCCGGCGGTGACATGCTCCGGTGAGGCATACTCGATTTCGTTGTGGCTGATGCCGTCTTTGCACGGAATAAAAATCATCCCCGTCGGCGCCAGTTCAGCAACGTACACGGCATCATGTCCCGCGCCGGAAACAATATCGATATTGGAATAACCCAGCAGATCGGCGGCCCGCCGCACCGCGTCTTTGCATTCGGGATGAAAGGGCGCGGCACGATACTGAGAAACCTGCGTCAGTTGAATATCCAACCCGGTTTCCGCCGCCACAGACTGGATATACGCTTTCAACGCGGCATCCATTTCATCCACCAGCGCATCGGTAAGATTGCGCAAATCGATGGAGAACTTCACGCTGCCCGGCACGACGTTACGGCTGTTCGGATGCACCTGCACCATCCCCACTGTGCCGCGACCATGAGGGGCAAAGCGGTCGGCAATGGCGATCACCGCCTGCATAATGCGGGTGGACACCTGTAATGCGTCTTTACGCAGCGCCATCGGCGTTGGACCGGCATGGGATTCCATCCCCGTCACCACGCAGTCATACCAGCGAATACCCAGCACCGCCTGCACCACGCCGATGGTAATATCCTGATCTTCCAGTATCGGCCCTTGTTCAATGTGCGCTTCAAAATACGCGCCAATCGGATGATCGCCAGGGGTTTGCGGTCCGGCATAGCCGATTTTCGTCAGTTCGTCCCCCACGCTTTTGCCATCCACATCCACTGCGGCATACGCCTGTTCCAGCGAGAACACGCCCGCAAACACGCCGGAGCCCATCATTACCGGGACAAAACGAGAGCCTTCTTCGTTAGTCCAGAACACCATCTCCACCGGCGCTTCGGTTTCAATCCGCTGATCATTCAACGTGCGGATCACTTCCAGCGCCGCCAGTACGCCAAAATTGCCGTCGAACTTGCCGCCGGTCGGCTGTGTATCAATGTGGCTTCCCGCCACCACTGGCGGCAGCGCATTATTATGGCCGGGACGACGCATAAACACATTACCGATCTTATCGATCTCGACCGACAATCCGGCAGCCTTGCCCCAGTTCACCACCAAATCCCGTCCCTGACGATCCAAATTTGTCAGCGTCAACCGGCACACGCCGCCTTTGGGCGTCGCGCCGATAACAGCCAGATCCATCAGCGACTGCCACAGACGTTCGCCATCGACACGCAGATCGGTAATATCCGTCCCTTTTTTCGTTGCCGATAACACTTCACTATTCATCTCATTATTCATCGCGGTTTTCCTCTTGAATGGAACGCGGTCACAGGCGGTCAGCGCAGGACGGCCTTAGGCGCCAGCAAACGCTCGCGTAGCGCGCCGGCTTGGAAATCCGGGCCAAAGGCCGGACGTTTGATATAGCGTCCGGCGCCTGCCTGCGCACGCAGATCGCCATCCGCCCACACGACCACGCCATGACTGACGGTATAGGTCGGGATACCGTGCACGGTGCGGCCCTCAAAGACATTGAAGTCATTTTTCGAGTGGTGTGTCTTCGCCGATATCGTCTTGCTGCCCTCGGGATCCCACACCACCAGATCGGCGTCGGCGCCGACGCAAACGCGGCCTTTGCGCGGATAAATATTGAACAGGCGAGCGGTATTGGCCGAAGTAATGGCGACAAACTCGCTGGGCGTCAGGCGACCGGTATTCACGCCCGCATCCCAGATAACCGACAACCGTTCTTCAACGCCGCCGCAACCATTGGGGATCTTGGCGAAATTATCTTTGCCCGCCGCTTTCTGGCTGGCGCAGAAAGTACAGTGATCAGTCGCCGTGGTGTGCAACTGGCCGGATTGCAGCCCGCGCCACAGCGCTTCCTGATGCGCTTTAGGGCGAAACGGCGGGCTCATGACATGCGCGGCGGCCTGATTGAAATCAGGATGACGATACACGCTGTCATCCACCACCAGATGTCCGGCCAGCACTTCCCCATAGACGCGCTGACCACGCGCACGGGCGCGCGCGATCGCGTCGGCCGATTCCATGCAGGAAACGTGCACCACATAGATGGGCACGCCCAGAACGTCGGCAATGGAAATCGCACGGCTGGCCGCCTCGCCTTCCACTTCCGGCGGACGCGACAACGGATGGCCTTCCGGCCCGGTAATGCCGCGCTTGATCATTTCCTGTTGCAGCAGATAAACCATTTCCCCGTTTTCCGCATGTATCGTGGGCATGGCCCCCAGTTCCAGCGAGCGGCGAAAACTGTTCATCAGCGTTTCATCGTCGCACATGATGGCATTTTTATAGGCCATAAAGTGCTTGAAGCTGTTGACGCCCTCTTCCCGCACCAGCGTCCCCATATCCCGATGGACGCTTTCATCCCACCAGGTAATGGCGACATGAAAGCTGTAATCCGCGGCGGCTTTTTCCGCCCAGCCGCGCCAGTCCCGGTATGCTTCCATCAGGGGTTGCTGCGGATTGGGAATAACAAAATCGATAATCGTCGTGGTGCCGCCCGCCAGACCCGCGGCGGTGCCGCTGTAGAAATCATCCACCGTAACGGTGCCCATAAACGGAAAGTTCATGTGGGTGTGGGGATCGATCCCCCCCGGCATCACATACTGGCCGCCCGCATCAATCACCTCGGCATCCGCTGGCGCCTGTCGCGCGGCATCCTCGCCCACCGCGACGATGACGCCGTCCGCGCACAAGACGTCGGCACGAAACATCCGATCGGCGTTGACCAACGTACCGCCTTTGATTAACAGGTTATGACTCATCATTATCCCCCTCATTTTGCTGATCATGGCCGCTGAACGGCCCGATGTGGCATGGACATCAAGCAACGATTCGATCGTTCAGGCCGTGGTCGCCATTGGATTATTCGGGTGCGTCGTCCAGTTGGCGTACTCTCCGCTCACGGTTTTTCCGGTACGCAAATCCACTTCTCCCGGTTGCAAGCTGCGCATGGAAATGCAGTTTTCCACCGGACAAATGGAGACGCACAGATTGCAGCCGACGCAATCCTCCTCCTTCACCTCGTAATGACGTTCGCCATTTTTCACGCGGGTAATGGCCTGATGCGAGGTATCTTCACAGGCCAGATGGCAGCGTCCGCATTTAATGCACTGCGACTGGTCGATAACCGCCTTGTCGATGTGATTGAGGTTGAGGTAGCGCCAGTCCGTTACCGAGCCGACGGCACGGCCACGAAAATCGTCCAGTGTGCGGTAACCCTGTTCGTCCATAAAATTGGCCAGGCCGCTGACCATGTCACGCACAATCTGGAAGCCATGCACCATCACCGCGGTACAGACCTGCACCGTGCCGCAGCCCAGCGCGATAAATTCGGCGGCGTCACGCCAGGTGGCGATCCCGCCGATACCGGACATCGGCAAGCCGCGCGTCAACGCATCACGCGCGATTTCCGCCACCATATTCAAGGCGATAGGCTTGACCGCCGGACCACAATATCCCCCATGCGAACCTTTGCCGCCGGTATTGGGATGAATGCTCATCTGCTCCAGATCCACGCCCATCACCGAGTTGATGGTGTTAATCAACGACACCGCATCACCGCCGCCGTGCAACGCGGCGCGCGCCGGGTAGCGGATATCATTGACATTGGGCGTGAGCTTGACGATCACCGGCAGGCGACAATACTGTTTGCACCAGCGGGTGACCATTTCGATGTACTCCGGCACCTGTCCCACCGCCGCGCCCATGCCGCGTTCGCTCATGCCATGCGGACAACCAAAGTTAAGTTCAATGCCGTCGGCGCCGGTTTGTTCCACCAGCGGCAGAATGGATTTCCAGGCATCTTCCTCGCAAGGCACCATGATCGACACAATCATGGCCCGATCGGGCCAGTTGCGCTTCACGCGAGCGATTTCTTCCAGATTGGTATCCAGCGAACGGTCGGTAATCAGTTCGATGTTGTTCAGGCCGATAATGCGCCGATCCGTGGTGCGCAGGGTGCTGTAGCGCGGCCCGTTGACGTTGACCACATGCGGGTCCTGTCCCAGCGTTTTCCAGACCACCCCGCCCCAGCCCGCTTCAAAAGCTCGCACAACGTTGTACTCTTTATCGGTCGGCGGCGCGGAAGCCAGCCAGAAAGGATTGGGGCTTTTGATACCCAAAAAGTGACTACTGAGATCAGCCATGTTGATACTCCCGCGAGTTCATTGAAGGTTTGCCGGACAGCGCTTGATGGGCTTCGGGACGCAGTACCGCGTCGATGGACTTCGCCGCCGCTTTACCCTGTCGCACCGCATCGACCGTCAGATCCAACCCGTCCGCGCAACAGTCGCCGCCCGCCCACACCCCGGCCAGCGAGGTGCGTCCCTGTTCATCCGTCGCGATACGGCCCGCTTTCAGGGCGATCGACGCCCCGGTCAGGCTGGCGTCATAGGTCTGCCCGATCGCCTTCAGCGCCATATCGGCAGGCAAGGTGAAGGTTTCGCCGGTTGCCGTCAGCGCGCCGGACTGCAACTGCATCATCATGAACGACGCCGCCTTCACTTTGCCGTTCTCCCCTTCAATTGCTTGCGGCTCCGCCCAATGGCGGATAGCGACGCCGTTGGTTTTCGCCCATGCCTGCTCGTATGGCGAGGCTTTCATGTCCTGTTCGCCACGGCGATAGACCATCGTGACCTCGCGCGCGCCCAGCTTTTTCGCCTGTACCGCGGCGTCCACGGCGGTCATGCCGCCGCCGATGACCACCACGTTACGCCCGATGGCGACCGCGCCGGGATGCGCGGCCTGACGCAACCGTGCAATAAAATCCACCGCTTCGCACACCCCCTCCAGCGGCGTTTCCTCCACACCAAGCGCATTCACGCCGCCCAGCCCCATGCTGAGGAATACCGCGTCATAATCCTGACGCAGCGCCTCCAGCGTGATGTGCTGTCCCAGACGATGGTTAAGACGCAACTCAATGCCGCCGATCGATAACAACCAGGCGATTTCACGCTGGGCGAAATCGCCGGTGGTCTTGTAGATTGCCAGCCCGTACTCATTCAACCCGCCGGGTTTATCGTTGGCATCGAACACCACCACGTGATGCCCGCTCTGCGCCAGGCGGTGCGCAACGGTCAGTCCCGCCGGCCCCACTCCGACCACCGCTACTTTTTTACCGGTTGGCGCGGCGCGGCTGAACAAGGGCTGACCGGGATTGGAGAGATAGGCGTCGGTGGCATAACGCTGCAATAGGCCGATTTGTACCGGCTTGCCATCCTGCTGATTGCGCACGCAGGCTTGCTCGCACAAGGTTTCGGTCGGACACACTCGCGCGCACATGCCCCCCAGCACGTTCTCGCTCAGAATGGCCTGCGCCGCGCCGCGAACATTGTCCTGCGCGATGCGATGAATAAAGCTCGGCACGTCAATGTCCGCCGGACAAGAATGGGTACAAGGGGCGTCATAGCAGTAATAGCAACGTTCGGATTCGATCACGGCCTGAATTTTGCTGAGCGGCGCGGCGCTATCGCTAAAGTTATCGGCATATTCCGCGTCGCTGAGTCGGCCAGCCTGAATACCCGGCGCATCAATGCCGACTGGCGATAAAGTTTTCATGCGGCGTACTCCTGTGGCTGGATACAATCAAGGTCACGAGGGCAGCGCATCGGTAACTCGCGCCATAATCTGCCGATACGGTTTTGCTGTCGCTGGCTCATGGTGGTTCTCCCGTTAACGTCGGATGAAGGGAAAGGCCGGCGGCGCCACGCCTTGCGTAAAATCTTGACCGATTGGTTAAGTTTTCCGATCCAACCATGCGATTTATGTGCCATTTCTTCAGAAACGATCAATAACCCCAAAAACAAGGCGTTACCGGGTCATAACTTTTCACGATGACGGATTTTATGGATCGTTTCGGTGCAGATTGCTCCGCTATTGACGAAGATTGCGCCAACAAAGGGAGCATCAATCAGGAAAGGCGCGGAAAGCGCGTTTAAGACCGGGAGACAAAGCGGGAAAAACCGATTAAGGGTTCAATGCGTCCTTAAGGCCGCACATTCTGAACACGCTGGTCAACACATGGTTCATCGCCCGCTGGCGCGCCCAGGGTTCATCAGCCTCGCTGCCCAGCACCGCAGCGATCTGAATATCGAAATCCGCGTAAGTCTGCGTGATGGCCCAGATGGAGAAGAAAAGATGTTTACTGTCCAGCGACGCCAGCAGCCCTTGTTCAACCCAACCATCAATAACCGCCGCTTTACTGTCAACCAGATCGTGGAGTTGTGTACGCAGCAGGTCATGCACCATCGGCGCGCCTTGCAGCAATTCATTGGCAAACAACTTCGAGGCGTAGGGACGTTCAAAGGTTAACGTCATCTTTTCCCGTACATATTGTGCAATCGCCGTGCGGGGATCAGCCTGCGGCTGAAAATGTTCCAGTGGCGCCAGCCAGTCATGCAGAATACCGTCCAACACGCGCAGATAAAGATTTTGCTTATTGCCAAAATAGTAATGCAGGTTCGGTTTAGGCAAAGCGGCTTCTTCGGCAATCAACGCCATCGTGGTGCCTTTAAAACCAAAGCGGGCAAACACGCGCTCCGCCGCCAGCAGAATAATCGCTTCATTATCCAGCCGGATACGGCCTTTTACCGCTTCATCGGCCAGCGTCTGTTTTAGCATCTGCAACTCCTTTCCAACCATTCATATCACTCTACCTGAATTATGTGGTGCAAGACACACGCCAAAATCGACAAAAAAGTCGCGCAGCCACTGCCCATCGCCATCTGTAATGGTCAATTAAAACCGGACACTAATTTAGGCACATTGTTATAATCGGCGTTCATATTCATCCGGCGATATATTTCCCAGCATGTAATGCTGACGCTTTAGATTATAAAAATTGTCGATATCATCGATGACGTCTGCAATGCCCTGACTTCGGATTTCATAGCGACGGTAGTCAACTCTCTCTGCTTTCAGACTGCGGAAGAACCTCTCCGTAACGGCATTATCCAGACAGTTACCCTTATGTGCTCCTTCCCGCATGTCGATACCGTATTCAAGAGCCAGCCCACGTATCTGATTAATCAATGCAGTCCGGTTCTTCATCAACCGTTGGCGTACCCGGTGCAGACACGGCATATCCTGTTGTTCGATGCTTTTACCAGGAACATAACGCCTCCAGGAACGGCAGGCGGCTTCAACAATCACAACGATAAAAATGAGGTCAGACCATATTTTTGTAGAAGTGTTTCTCGTTTACACCGGTTTTATCACCTGTACACAAATCAATTGCACAGCGAGTTGGCTCAAACGCAAAAAATGCTCTGACAGGATTATCTACATGCTGGCATGCCACGTACAAATCTACTAAGGGAATCGAACCAAAGGAACGAACCGGATATTTTTTCTTGCATGTGGAACTATTATTTTGATTTAAAAGCAAAAATACGGGTCAAGCCACGGGGCCTGACAACACCTACGATTAAAATTTATGCTATATTTCAACTTAATAGAAAGCTGAATGAGTCCGGGGGATCTGTTTTTCTTTTTTGCCGCCTGCGCATACTGCTCCACTTCAACCGGTTTTTCTGACGATGGGGCGGCATGACCAACAGGCTTAGCGACATACATGCTCATTTGCCCAATATTGGTCTGCGGGTCTGCTTCCGTTCCCGCGTCCGTACGGCCTGCGCGACGTAAACAGGGTATTGCAAACACGGGTTCCATTGCCAGCATCGGTGTTAGCGCCAACAGCGGAGAACGATTCAACACCGCCTGTTTTGCGCATTCCTGCACCGGAGATTTATAGGGCGTATCACCAATAATGACGTTGCTGCTGCCCGAGATAATCACGCCGCCAACTAATCCCATCACCAATGCGGGCTGCGGGTTTGCCATTGATAAAGACGGTCGGCCTTCAGCAATAACGCGCGAGTGCATGCCGTGTGGTTTATCAGGACAAGGACAACCATGAAACTGAACGGTGTCTCCTTTACGGGCGGCGGGCTGACCGTTGATGGTGACATCAGGGCTGCCTTCAATGATCGGAGTTTCCGGGAAGCAGTCATGACCACTTCCGATATCGTTAAGACGGGCGGCACCCGGCATCGTCATTCTCCTTTGACTATTCTCCTTTGACTATGGATATATCCGTTTTGACCTTTCCCAGCAATAACGGACACGAGACTAAGTGACCATTATTATCTTGGAGGCTGTCATCGTTCCTTATTTCAATATGATCTTATTGCATCACATAGGACTGAAAAAAGAATAGAGAAATATTGAGACAGGTAAACCTTACGCAGTAGTCGGATGCAACACATCCGCAGAAAGCCCGTAACCCCCAAAGTTACGGGCCTCGCCTGTACGTGATTATTTCGCCGCCGCTTCCCAGACGACATGGGTCATGGCGCTGTCGCCGGGATCTTTTTTGATTACCGATGCGTCGCCGCCATTGAGCAATACCTCCACGGTGCGACGGTAAGCCGCAGGATCGAGGTAACCGATTTTCGGCGTGTTGGCGTTGGTTATCAGCCTGGCGACATTTTCCATCTGCCGTTGTTGGACTTCCTGCGTGGCAGAGCCGGACATATCTTCATTCACCACAATCTCGGCGGCCTCGGCTGGATTTTTTACCGCCTCATTCCAGCCTTTATAGGTTGCTTGCAGGAACTTCGCCATTTTCGCCACAAATGCCGGATCATTTAGGCTTGATTCCAGCACATACAAACCATCTTCCAGCGTCGATACGCCCTGATCCTCATACGGGAAGGAAATCAGTTCGTCCTGTTTCATACCCGCGTCAATCAACTGCCAGTATTCGTTGTAGTTCATGGTTGAAATACAGGCCGCCTGATTCTGCAACAGCGGATCAACGTTAAAACCCTGCTTCAGTACTTTGATATCCGTATCCGGCTTGTAGCCCAGTTTATGCATCCAGTTGAAGAAGGGATACTCGTTCCCGCCGAACCAGACGCCCAGTGTTTTTCCTTTAAAATCCGCTGGCGTTTTAATGCCGGTGGATTTACGGCAGGTCAGCATCATGCCGGAACGGTCGAATATCTGGGCGATATTCACCAGCGGCACCCCGGATTCCCGTGCCGCCAACGCATCCGGCATCCAGTTGACGATCACATCCGCCGATTTCCCGGCGATCACCTGCACCGGCGAAATGTCTGTGCCGCCGGGCCTGATGGTCACATCCAGCCCGGCATCCTTGTAGTAGCCCTTGGCCTGCGCGACGTAATAGCCCGCAAACTGCGCCTGTGGCAACCATTTCAGTTGCAAGGTGATTTTCTCGGCGGCCCAGGCGCCGCTGGTAAAGGAAAACGCCAGCGTTGCGGCGGCCACGATAAGGCATTTGCGGAAAGCGGAACGATCTCTCATCTGAGTATCCTCGAGGTAAAGTGGAACACACAACGACAAACGGACTACGACTCCCCGCGTACCGAGGGGTGCCAAAAATTCACTTTTTTCTCCAATCGCACCAGCAGCGCATAAAACACCGAGCCAACCACGGAGGCCACCACGATCGCCGCCCATACTGTGGACATATGCATACGCGCAGCTTCCGTCGAAATACGAAAGCCCAGCCCGGAGGTCGGAGAGCCAAAAAACTCGGCGACGATCGCGCTGATAAGCGCCAACGTGGAATTGACTTTCAATGCATTGAAAATAAAGGGCAGCGCTGCCGGGAGCCGCAATACCCACAGCGTTTTACGCGGCGTGGCGGCATAGCAATACATCAGTTCCCGTTCCAGCTTGCCGCTGGCCTGCAAGCCCGCCAACGTACTGACCAGAGCGGGGAAAAACGTCACCAGCACGATCACCGCCGCTTTGGAAGGCCAGTCAAAACCAAACCACATCACCGCAATCGGCGCGACGCCCACCAGCGGAATGGTGCTCGTCAGGTTAGCCAGCGGCAGCAGCCCGCGTTGCAGGAAAGGCAGCCGGTCAATCAGAATCCCCACCGCAATGCCCATACCGCTGCCCAGCAGATAGCCCACCAGCACCGATTTCAGTACCGTTTGTACCGAATCACCACTCAACGGCCCCCGGTTTTCGTACAGCGCCTGAACGATATCCCACGGCGCGGGCAGCAGCACCTGAGGGACGGCAAAGGCCGTCACCAGCAATTGCCAGAAATAGATCACCCATACGCCAAACAGGGTCGCCACCACGCCGGCAGGTAATTTACGGCTGTTGAACGTCGCCAGACGCTGTACGCTATGGCACGCCAATAGCCCCAAAGCCAAAATAGCCAACCAGTACGACGTATCGGCCTGCGCCATTACGTCAGGAAGCAGCAGCAGCCACGCCGCCGCCGCAATCAGGATCATCAGCAAAGCCAGATACCACGCTGACGATAACGGCAACATCGCCAGCAGCGTCGACCACAGCAGCAACAGTAAAACCGCCGTCACCGCGCTGTCAGCGCCGGTGAATACGTCGGGCAACGTCTGCCCCAGCCCCAGCAACGAGGTGATCAATGCCGCGACCAGGCCAATACCGCCGGGAACGAATTTACGCATCACTGCCCCCCTTTACGGCGCTTCATCACGACATATTCCGTCAGGCTGACCAACGCGGTCAGCAGCAGTCCCAGCAACGACGCCATCACCAGCGCAGACCAGATCTGAATGGTGTTGCCGTAGTATGATCCGGTCAGCAGGCGCGCGCCCAATCCCGCCTGCGCGCCTGTCGGCAGTTCCGCCACCATCGTGCCAACCAGTCCGCTGGCAATCGCCACACGAAACGCTGGAAATAAATAGGGCAGCGCGGATGGCAGCCTCACCATCCAGAAAGTATCAATACGGCTGGCGGCGTAGGTATACACTAACTCCATTTCCAGTTTCTGCGGCGAACGCAGTCCCTGCACGGTAGCGATCGTCACCGGAAAGAAACAGAGATACATGGCAATGGTGGCCTTCGGCAGCAGGCCGGTAATCCCCAAGCTGCCCAGGATCACCAGCACAATCGGCGCGATAGCCAGCACCGGCACCGTTTGTGACGCCACAATCCACGGCAACAAGGCTTTGTCCAGTGTGCGGGAGTGCACAATACAAATCGCCAGCAGCAGACCAAACACCACCCCCATCGCAAACCCCGTCAAGGCGGCGCTGGCCGTTACCCAGGTGTGCAATAGCAAATTACGGGGAGACGTGACCGGCCATTTGGTCAGGCTGGCCCAGATATCCGCCAGTATCTGGTGCGGCGTCGGCAGCACCGGACGCGTCATATTCAACGTGGAATAAAGCAGATCGCGCCATTTCCAGTCACCCTCAGGGGCCAGCGTGCGTTCAATCGCGCCCTGCGCATTCAGCCCGATCGCCAGCAGATACCAGCACGCCAGCGCGATGGCGATCACCACGCCAACGGGCAAGGCCCGGTAACGTAAGGCGTTACTGTTCATGGTGTCCCTCGATCAGCGCTTCACGCACATCTTGCGCCAGACGAATAAACGCCGGTGAGTCACGCAGAGATAAATCCCGCTGGTGAGGTAACGGCGAATCAATAACTTTGATAATACGACCGGGACGCGGCGACATAATGACAATACGGGTGGACAGATAAACCGCTTCGGCAATGGAGTGCGTCACAAACACCATCGTGCGCTGTTCGTGATACCAAAGTTGCTGCAACTGCTGATTCAGGTTATCGCGGGTCAACTCGTCCAGTGCGCCGAAAGGCTCGTCCATCATTAGGATTTTCGGTTCGAATCCCAGCGCCCTGGCGATGGAGGCCCGTTGCTGCATACCGCCCGACAATTGCCACGGATACTTTTTCTCGAAGCCGCTCAACCCGACGCGTGATAGTTGTTCACGGGCAATCTCTTCAATACGGGCGGGCATCATGCCCTGGATCTGCAACGGCAGCATGACGTTAGCCAGCACGGTACGCCACGGCAGCAACACCGGCGCCTGAAACACATAGCCGTAAGCGCGTTCCTGACGGGCTTGCGATGGCGTCATGTCATTAACCCAAACCTCGCCTGACGTAATCGATTCCAGATCGGCAATCACTCGCAGCAATGTCGTTTTGCCACAGCCGGACGGTCCGATAAAAGACACGAACTCCCCCTGACGGATGGTCAGATTCACCTCTTTCAGCGCGTGTACCGGCTGATCGGCGGCGGGATAGATAACATTGGCGTCACGTACAACGATTGCTGGTCTGGCGGTTGCCGGGGCTACTGTCGTCGTGATGAGAGAAGGCTCATCTGCATATATGAGTTGGCTCATACCGGTCTCCCCTGATGGCGGTTTCTGACTATTTTATTTCTGACTATCTGGTTAGGTTTCTGAACTGACTGATGCCATTTCCATGCCAACGTTTCTCTTTCTCCCGACCTTACGAACAGCACGGACTTTCACCCTGGTGTTGCGGCGCATATAAGCATATTTGGTGCAAATCGCCGCGCAATTGCCTCCATTTGTAGCAAGATGCATACAAAAAATGTATATTTGGTTTTACCGGGCGCGTGTTGCCACGGATGCTGGTTGGGTGAGATTGCAGGTGCGAGGTTCACGGTATCGCTATAGTGCGCCCGACAAGGCGTGTTCAATCGCCGCGACGCCTTAACCTGCCGTTTATCTCACCCAACACGTCATCAATGATCGCCAGCCCTTGATGTGCTTCATCCGCGGTCACGATACAAGGCGGAACCACATGCAGGCGGTTTTCCGCGATAAAGCCCAGCAATCCTTTCGCCAGCAACTGGGTTTTTATTTCCCCCATCACCGACGCGGGCAGCGGGGTTTTATTCACCGGGTCGGCAACCAGTTCCAGCGCATGGAATACGCCGAGACCACGAACATCGCCGACAATCTGATATTTTTCCCCCATCTTCTGTAAGCCATCCGCCAAAATGCCATTGCCAATCCGGGCGGCATTGTCGACGATTTTTTCCTCTTCCATCGCATCCAGCGTCGCGACGATGGCGGCCATCGCCAGCGGATGCCCGGAATAGGTCAGTCCGCCGGGGAACATGTGCGTATCGAAGTAATGGGCGATAGGCTCGGAAATCAGGACGCCGCCCGCCGGTACATAACCTGAGTTCACCCCTTTGGCGAACGTGATGAGATCCGGTTCAACGCCATACTGTTCAAAAGCGAACCAGGAACCGGTGCGCCCGAAACCGGCCATGACTTCATCCATAATCAGCATGATGCCAAACTCGTTAGCCAGCGCCTGCACGCCAGCCAGATAGCCTGTCGGCGGCACCAGAATACCGGCCGTACCCGGAATGGTTTCCAGTAGGATCGCGGCAATGGTATTCGGCCCCTCGCACTCGATAATGCGGCGCAGATGGTGCAATGCCGCCTGGCACTCTTCGGCCTCGGTGGTTGCCAGAAACTCGCTGCGGTACAGGTAAGGAGTGAAAAAATGCAGATGACCGCGCGAATATTCATTGGGCAACCGCCGCCAGTCGCCGGTGGCGCCGATCGCACTGCCGGTATTCCCGTGGTAGGAGCGGTAGCCGGACAGGATCTTCTCTTTGCCGGTAAACAGCCGCGCCATGCGGATGGCATTTTCATTGGCATCCGCGCCCGCATTGGTGAAAAACACCTTGTTGAATTTTTCGGGCGCTCGCGCCACGATACGTTTCGCCGCCTCGCCGCGCGCCAGATTAGCGGTTGCCGGTGCAATGGTCGCCAGTAAATCCGCCTGCGCCTTGATCGCCGCAACCACTTTCGGGTGACGAAAACCGATATTGGTGTTAACCAACTGGCTGCTGAAATCCAGCCAGGCGTTCCCGTCATAATCCCACAGCCGACATCCTTCTCCGCCAGCGACCACCAACGGATTCAATGCGCCCTGGGTCGACCAGGAATGAAAAACATACTGTCTGTCCAACTGACGGACATAATCATTAGACAATTCAGCTTCATTCTTCGATGTCATCTTTTCATCCTCAGCGTTTCATCGGCATATCGCGCACACTGGGTTGCAACAGCCGACAAATGCAGTGTGACGCCATACATACCCTTATCAATGTAGTGAAAATCAGACTAGAGACAAAAAAGACAACGGGGATAGAGCCAGATCGCGAATAACCATGTGCCAGTTGCGCCGGCGCCCGCTTTGTCCCATCCATTACGCGCAACTGGCCCTGTCGCGGACGACTATCCCTTCGTAAAGTTGGAAACCGTTTATCACGCTTAAAAGAGGATGTTTTCATGGGGAATATTGTATTTATCACCGGGGCGACGTCCGGTTTCGGCCACGCGGCGGCACGGCACTTTGCCGCCAATGGCTGGTCGCTGATCCTCTCCGGTCGGCGTGACGAGCGATTGAAAGCGCTGTCGGATGAGCTTTCGGCGCATGTACCCGTTCACTATTCAGTATTGGACGTGCGTGACGCGCAGGCCGTGCAGAACATGGTGGCAACCTTGCCTGAAGCATTCAGGGCGGTCAAAACGCTGGTGAACAATGCCGGACTCGCGTTATCCCCCCAGCCGGCTCAACAGGTTGAATTAGCCGACTGGCACACCATGATCGACACCAATATCACCGGGCTGGTGAATGTTACCCATGCTTTATTACCGACGCTGATCGCCACCGGAAAAGGCGCCAGCATCATCAATATCGGCTCAATCGCCGGACAGTGGCCATATCCGGGCAGCCATGTCTACGGCGCCTCAAAAGCGTTCGTCAAACAGTTCAGCTATAACCTGCGCTGTGATCTGCAAGGAACCGGCGTAAGGGTCACCGATCTGGCGCCCGGTATCGCCGAAACCGAATTTACGCTGGTGAGAACCAAAGGCGATCAAGCCGCATCCGATAACCTGTACCGCGGCACCACTCCGCTGACCGCCGAAGACATCGCCGCACAAATCTATACCGTGGCGACGTTGCCCGATCACATGAATATCAACCGGATAGAGGTTATGCCGGTGCGTCAGGCATGGTCGCCTTTCGCGATTGATCGTGACTAGCGTGACAGCACGCTGAAAACAAAAACAGAAAACCCACGCCCCGTTGAGGAAGCGTGGGTCAGAGACAACCTATCTATCAGTTGGCATGAAAGGATGAGGCGTCTTGTTCATCCTGATCGACCGCAAAACACGCGACTTTCTGTTCGCCGTAACGTTTCAACTGCGGCTGGAACTGCGTGCAGGTACTGAAGCAACGCTGGCAGCGCGCGTTAAACGCACAGCCCGGCGGTGGATTCAGCGGGCTGGGCAGTTCACCCGTCAGCTTGATGCGTTCACGGCGTAAATCCGGGTTCAGCCGTGGGGTGGCCGACAGCAGCGCCTGGGTATACGGGTGACGCGGGTTGTTAAAGATCGCGTCTTTACTGCCCTGCTCGACACAACGCCCCAGATACATCACCATCACTTCATCGGCGATATGCTCCACCACCGACAGATCATGAGAGATGAACACGTAGGACAGCCCCATATCCTGCTGTAAATCCATCATCAGGTTTAATACCTGAGCGCGTACCGATACATCCAGCGCGGAAACCGGTTCATCGGCAATCACCACATCCGGGTCCAGCATCAGCCCGCGGGCAATGGCGATACGCTGCCGCTGACCGCCGGAAAACATGTGCGGATAACGGTCGTAATGCTCGGTTTTCAACCCGACCTTCACCATCATCGCCAGCGCCTTTTCACGGCGTTCGGCTTTTGACAATGGGGTATTGATCAGCAGCGGCTCTTCCAGGATCTGGCCGACCTTCTTGCGCGGATTGAGCGATCCGTAAGGATTCTGAAACACGATCTGGATCTTCTGGCGACGTAACTTTTCCGCCGTTTGATCCGGCTTGAGCAGATCCTGTCCCTGATAGTAAAGCTCCCCGCCGGAAGGGATTTCGATCATGGTCAGCAAACGTCCCAGCGTGGACTTGCCGCAACCGGATTCGCCCACCACCGCCAGCGTTTTGCCGCGTTCCAGCGTGAATGACACGCCATCCAGCGCCTTGACCATACGCTCCGGCGCGAATAGCCCTTTTTTCACCGGATAATGTTTTTTCAAATCAATCGCATGCAGTAAATGCGGCTGCGATGTCACGTTCAGTTCGCTCATAGGGTTGGTCTCCCTGCATCATCCAGCGGTGTATGACATTTCACCTGACGGCCAGGAATATCCCGCAACTCAGGCTCTTCCTGGCGGCAACGGTCATGGGCGTAGGGACAGCGTAGATTCAACAGACAACCGTTCGGACGGTCATATTTCCCCGGCACCACACCCGGCAATGACGCCAGACGCGATTTATCCGCCGCGAATTCCGGCAACGCGCGCAGCAGCGCCTGGGTATACGGATGGCGCGGCGCGCGGAAAATATCCGCCGCCTTGCCGGATTCCACCACCTGACCGGCGTACATCACAATGATGTGGTGCGCCGCTTCCGCCACCAGCGCCAGATCGTGGGTAATCAGGATCAGCGCCATATTTTCGCGCTGTTGCAGTTCCAGCAACAACTCAATGATCTGCGCCTGAATAGTGACGTCCAGCGCGGTGGTCGGCTCATCGGCAATCAGCAGTTTTGGCCGGCAGGCGATCGCCATGGCAATCATCACGCGTTGGCTCATGCCGCCGGAAAGCTGGTGCGGATAGACATCCAGACGCGAGGCCGGATCGGGGATACCGACCAATGTCAGCAGGTCGATAGCGCGCTGACGACGGGTTTTCCGGTTGCCGCCCTGATGCACCTTGATGGCTTCCATAATCTGGAAACCGACGGTGTAACAGGGGTTCAGGCTGGTCATCGGGTCCTGAAAAATCATCGCTACTTCAGAACCGACCAGTTGACGCCGTTCTTTCTCGGAAATTCGTTTTAAATCGCGCTGATTAAATTCCAGCTTGTCGGCAATCACTTTGCCGGGGTAATCGATCAGTCCCATAATCGCCAGCGAACTGACCGATTTACCAGAACCGGATTCCCCGACAATGCCGACCACCTGTCCTTCTTCCACCTGATAACTGATACGATCGACCGCACGGAACGGCAGATCTTCGTTACCAAAGTGAACCGACAGTTTATCTACGTTGAGTAACGCCATCTCTCTACCTCTGTTACTGCTTGAGTTTGGGGTCGAGAGCATCACGCAAGCCGTCCCCCATCAGGTTAAACGCCAACACCGACAGCAAAATCGCCAGACCGGGGAAAGTCACCACCCACCAGGCGCTTTGCGCAAACTGCAAAACGTCGGACAGCATGGTGCCCCACTCTGGCGTTGGCGGCTGTGCGCCCATACCGAGGAAACCCAAAGCAGCCATATCAAGAATGGCGTTGGAAAAACCAAGCGACGCCTGGACAATCAAAGGCGCCAGGCAATTGGGAAGAATGTTGACGAACATCTGCCGGATCGCCCCGGCGCCCGCCACGCGCGAAGCCGTAACATAATCGCGGTTGACCTCTACCAGCACCGAGGCGCGCGTCAGACGGACATAGTGCGGCAAGGCCACAAAAGTCAGCGCCAGCGATGCGTTCACAATCGACGGTCCGAACACGGCAACCAGCACCAGCGCCAACAGCAGGCTCGGCAACGCCAACATGATATCGACGACACGCATGATGATGGCATCAATCACGCCGCCGAAATAGCCGGCCAGCAGACCGAAGATCACGCCCAGCACCAGCGAAAGCGCCACCACCAGACAGCCCACCAGCAACGACAGGCGCGCGCCGTACATCAGACGGGACAAGACATCCCGCCCGACATCATCCGTACCCAGAATAAACCGCCAGCTTCCGCCTTCCTGCCAGACTGGAGGATGCAGCAGGGCATCGCGGAACTGCTCGGCGGGCGCGTGCGGTGCCAGTACATTGGCGCCAACGGCGATAATCAGCATCAGCATGACATAAACCATGCCGACCACCGCCCCTTTGTTACGCTTGAAATAGTGCCAGAACTCCTGTACCGGGGTCATTGGCTTGGGCGCACTATTTACAACAGGTTCAGTGACTTGTGTCATTTCAGCCTTCCCCTTATTTCTTGTGACGGATGCGCGGATTAACCACGCCGTAGAGCACATCCACCAGCAGGTTCACCAGAATGATCATGGTCGCCACCAGCAACACGCCCCCTTGCACCACCGGATAATCCCGACGCTGCAAAGCGTCGATCAGCCAGCGGCCCAGCCCCGGCCAGGAAAAGATGGTTTCCGTCAATATGGCGCCAGCCAGCAGGGTGCCGACCTGCAATCCAATTACGGTCACCACCGGCAACATGGCATTATGCAGCGCATGTACCACAATCACGCGTAGACGGCTTAATCCTTTGGCGCGCGCAGTACGAATGTAGTCCTCTCCCAGCACTTCCAGCATGGCGGAGCGCGTCATGCGCACAATCACCGCCAGCGGGATCGTCCCCAGCACCACGGCAGGCAGGATCATGTGTTCGATGGCGTCAATAAAGTCGCCCGGTTCGCCCCAAAACAAGGTATCGATGATCATAAATCCGGTAAGCGGTATACTTTCATCAAGAAAAACCGTATCGCTGATCCGGCCTGAGACGGGCGTCAAGTCAAGATGAACGGAAACCAGCATGATCAACATCATGCCCCACCAGAAAATGGGCATCGAATAGCCGGTCAGCGCCAGCCCGACAGAGGTATGATCGAAAATCGAACCGCGTTTTACCGCCGCCAGCACACCGACCGGGATGCCGACGATAACGGCAAAAATCATCGCACAGACGCCCAGTTCCAGCGTCGCTTTAAAACGGGGAACGAACTCCTCCCAGACCGGGATGCGGCTCTTGATTGAAATCCCCAGATCGCCTTGCAACACGCCGCCGATATAGTGGAAGTATTGCTCCCAAAGCGGCTTGTCCAGCCCCATTTCGGCCAACAATTGTGCGTGGCGCTCTGCGGAAATACCGCGTTCACCCGCCATAATCATCACCGGATCGCCCGGAATCATGTGCACAAAAGCGAAGGTCAGTAAGGTGATACCGATAAACGTTGGGATAACCAGCCCCAAACGCCGGAGTATGAACTGCAACATATTCCAAACTCTCTGTTGATGCCCGACGGCTCATTGGCGTCCAGGCTTATCATTGCTCACAATTAAAAAGTCGCCAGGCGCGATGTTAAACGTCGCGTGCGACGGCCCGCAGGGGGACGGGCAGAAAGCCCGTCATAAAATTTAACGGGCAAGAAACCCCGCCCCACGCTTCCTCTGTCGAGAAACCGCAAGGTTGGGGTTTTCAATGTCCATGAAAATCAGTGACTGAATTAATCCAATGTGACGTTGTTGAAACTATGCACGCCGCGTGGCTGAATCACATAGCCTTTGACGTTTTTACGAATCGGCTCATACACCGTGGAGTGCGCGACAATCAATGCCGGCGCCTGCTCATGCATCACAACCTGAGACTGTTTGTACAACTCGATACGTTTCTCATGATCGGAGGTGGAACGCGCCGGCTGGATCAGATCTTCAAACGGCTTGTAACACCATTTAGAATAGTTGGAACCATTTTTCGCCGCATCACAGCTAAACAATGTGGCGAAGAAGTTATCCGGGTCCCCGTTATCGCCTGTCCAGCCCATCAATACCGTCTGGTGTTCGCCGTCTTTGGCGCGCTTGAGATATTCGCCCCACTCGTAGGTCACAATCTTGGCTTTAACGCCGATTTTCGCCCAGTCTGACTGGATCATTTCAGCCATACGGCGGGCATTCGGGTTATAGGGACGCTGTACCGGCATCGCCCACAGATCGATAGAGAAACCGTCTGGCACACCTGCTTCTTTCAGCAGGGCTTTGGCTTTTTCCGGATCGTATTCGTAATCCTTGATGTCGTCATTATAGCCCCACATGGTCGGTGGGATCAGGTTTTTCGCGGTCTGCCCGGCGCCCTGATAAACCGCATCGATAATGGCGGATTTGTTGACCGAATAGTTCAGCGCCTGACGCACTTTCACGTCATCCAGCGGTTTTTTCTCAACGTTATAAGCAAGATAGCCCACGTTCAGGCCCGGTTTCTCCAACAACGTAATGTTCTTGTCTTCTTTCATGCGGGCAAGATCGGCCGGATTCGGATAGGGCATTACCTGGCATTCATTTTTTTGCAGCTTGGCGTAACGCACGGAGGCGTCCGGAGTGATGGAGAAGACCAGACGATCAATACCCGGCTTGGCGCCCCAGAAGCCGTCAAAAGCTTTATACAGAATACGGGAATCTTTCTGGTACTGTTGCAACTGGAACGGCCCCGTACCGATCGGGTTCAGATCGATTTTCTCCGGTGTACCGGCTTTCAGCATGTTGTCGCCATATTCAGCCGACATGATCGACGCAAAGTCCATGGCGAGATCCGCCAGAAACGGCGCTTCGGAACGCGTCAGTTGGAAACGGACGGTATAGTCATCCACCTTCTCGATTTTACTGATCAACTCCGGCATCCCCATACCTTGATAGTATTCATAGCTGCCGCCGGAAACTTTGTGGTATGGGTGATTGGCATCCTGCTGACGCATAAAGGAGAAAATCACATCATCAGCATTGAACTCGCGGGAAGGTTTGAAATCTTTATTATCTTGCCACTTCACGCCTTTACGCAGATAGAAGGTATAGGTTTTCCCATCTTCGCTAACCTCCCATTTTTCCGCCAGACCCGGCTCAAGATCGGTGGTGCCGTCTTTGAATTCAATCAGACGGTTATAAATAGGAATAGAACTGGCATCAAACGTGGTGCCAGAGGTAAACAGTTGAGGGTTGAATCCTTCGGGAGAACCTTCTGAACAATAGACGAGAGTTTTGGCCTGCAACCCTGCAGCGACAGACATTGCCAGCAGACCAAGGCCGAGTTTCAGTACCCTTGATTTAACCAGGGAATTTGCCATTACTTGTGCTCCACTGTGGATGATGTTGTGTGTTCATTTGGTCAGACCTGTATTTTTAAGTGCTTCGGTCCGTACCCTGTTGCCCGCAGGCATGATTAAAATAATTGAGGAGGCTTGCTACAGTGCGCATAAAGCATATGGCCGCCTATATATCGTATGATTCCTACAGGCCGCTTTATACCGTCCGCGGCTTCCCCCTTTAATAACGCCCTCAATTTGTCAACAGATCACCGGGACGTCAATATAAGCCGTAGGGATTTACAATCCCAAACCCAATCCGAGATAAAAATAAAATTCATTTTTTAAAAAACAGTAATACTTATGTATCAGGTTAATTCGAAAAACCAGTTAAAAACACTATAAAATCATCAACAGGAAGAAATTATCACCATTAAAAAAACTATAGTAATAACCACTCATCCGTCCAAGATATGAGCACTATTTTTTGTTTAAAAGGTTAACGACGGGTAATAATCCTGTCAAAGAATAAGTAAAACTGATATCGATTTGACCTATCATAAGCGTAAGCCTGACTATCTACGCTTCAAAAAAAAACTATCGCCGGGTGGATGACGAGCATAGAAAAACCTTGCCGCCGCCTGCGGTAAGGGGATTATTTGGCGATCTGAAAGGTGGAAATGCGTCGTTCGCTCAAACAGGCAGACGACAGTGACAGGTTTATGCGGAGCGACAATCCACGTCCAAATCGGTTGCCGACAAATGTGTAATTCATAATCTATTGAGAATATTCATATAATTCACACCAAAAATAAACTAAAAACATACTTATGAAATTATTATCACCAATAAGTAAATGGCTTATTTACTTCTTCTTATAAAGTGGTATTTTTAATTCATCCCATCTTTTTTTTTCCCGCTAATATCCTTGTTTAACTCCTCCGTAAATTAATTTAATTACGAAAAAAGAATATAAGTTACTTAAAGTGGAGTTGCTGATAACTTCACAAATCATGAAATAACATATTATTTTTAACATTCGCTCATGCTAAATTACCGCTAATAAAAATATGCAATGAAATAATCCATACCATTTTATGTTTTTGTTAATTATTGATAAAAAACAAAAGAATGGCTTTCTTACTTTTCCAAAAATAGACACAGGATTTCCTGTACCGTACTGTCCTAGCAGGGTGAAGACAATGAAAAAAACCGAAACAGATATTCTATGCGACAAGAATATGCCCATAGATTCTTCGCTATCCACCTCATTCATGGATACTATTTTAAAAAAGAAAATAGGATCTGTCCCTGTCCTCCTTTTTATTGCTATTGCCGTAATTGTCGCCGTCTCCGCCTATGCGGGTTTTCTGCCTAGAAATATGATTGGCGGTTTCGCCGTTATCATGACCATGGGTTTTTTACTGGCGCATGTCGGGCAAAATATTCCGGTATTTAAAGATATTGGCGGTCCGGCAATTCTCTGCCTGATGGTGCCGTCCATTATGGTATATTTTGATTTATTCAACGACAACACCATGAAGACAGTACACCTGCTGATGAAAGAGGCGAATTTCCTCTACTTCGTCATCGCCTGTCTGGTAGTCGGCAGTATTCTGGGCATGAACCGCAAGATACTGATTCAGGGGATGATTCGCATGTTCGTTCCCCTGGTTATCGGTACGATAACCGCAGTGACGACCGGCTTACTAATCGGCAAACTGTGCGGCTACAGCTTTTATCACACCTTCTTCTTCATTATCGTGCCAATCATCGGCGGCGGTATCGGCGAGGGCATTCTGCCTTTATCATTGGCCTATTCAGCTATTCTGGGACAAAGCCCGGATGTTTATGTCGCGCAGCTTGCCCCGGCAGCCGTTGTCGGCAACATCTTCGCCATTCTGTGCGCAGGGGTACTGTCTCGCCTCGGCATGCGTCGTAAAGATTTGAACGGGGAAGGCCGTCTGGTACGCAGCGATGAAGACAACGCCATGTTCGCCATTAATGAAGCGCCAAAACCAGTGGATTTCCATTTGATGGGCGGTGGACTGCTGATGATCTGCGCCTTCTTTATCGTCGGTGGGCTGCTTGAGCATGTGGTGAAAATTCCAGGACCGGTACTGATGATTCTGATTGCCGTATTCTGCAAATATGGCCGCGTTATCCCCGCCATAATGGAAACCGGCGCCCACAGCGTTTACAAGTTTGTTTCCAGTTCGCTGGTGTGGCCGCTGATGATCGGGTTAGGCATGTTGTATATCCCGTTGGAAAGCGTGGTTGCGGTATTCTCGGTCGGTTATGTGATCGTCTGCGGCTCGGTTGTGTTGTCGATGGCGGTGGTCAGCTTCCTGATCGCGCCGCGCCTGAATATGTATCCGATTGAAGCCTCAATCGTGACAACCTGTCACAGCGGGCTGGGTGGAACCGGCGATGTTGCGATTCTGTCAGCGTCCAACCGTATGTCTTTGATGCCGTTCGCGCAGATCGCGACCCGTATCGGCGGTGCATCAACGGTAATTGGCGCGACACTGCTGCTGGGCTGGTTGATGTAATGTTCTGATAGAACATTTGTTCATACACCTTTACTCATACAGAAAAAAGCGCCCCGGCAAACTGTTGCCGGGGCGCTTTTTATGACCATAATCCATCACCAGAATGATGCCAGACTCACTCGCAATACTGGCGCAACGCATCCTGTTTCTCTGGCAATAGGCGGTAGAGATACACTGGCCGGCCCGTGGAACCATAGAGGATATTGGTGGCAAGAATACCGGTCTCAGCCAGATAGATTAGATACTTACGGCACGACACGCGTGAGATGCCGATGGCATTCGCCAACATTTCCGTTGAAAATTCAGCCCCCTGATTACCTTCAATCCACTCGCACACAGTGCGCAGCGTTAAACTGGTCAGTCCTTTAGGCAACTTCTTACGCTCAGTGGCCGAAGTGCTGCTGGTACGACGAATAAGGTGATCGATATCAGACTGCGCCACAAAATCGCGATGTTTTAGCAAATTCGCTTCTTCACGGTAGGCCGTCAATGCCTGCTCAAAACGCGAAAACTGGAAAGGTTTAATCAGATAATCCACCACGCCGTAATGCAGCGCTTTTTTGATAGTGTAAACGTCGCTGGCAGAAGAAATAATAATCACATCCGTTTTTTCGCTAAATTCCCGGATGGTCGGCAACAAGTCCAGACCGTTATCCTGCTGCATATAGATATCCAGCAACACCAGGTCGATTTCGGAGTTGGTTTGCATCAGAAGATTTCTCGCCTGCTGCAATGTAGGTACTGTCGCATAGCAGCTAAATCCAGAAACCTGATTCAGATAAGATTTATTTAGCTCTGCAACCATGGCATCGTCATCAACAATCAGTACATTAATCATGGTCAAACAGCCTTGCTTGATAGGGAATAATAACGAAAAACTGGGTATATACCTCAGGTTCCGACTCAAAATCGATTTGGCCGCCAATCTTCTCCAGACTCTGTTTGGTCAGATACAGGCCAATGCCGCGTCCACTGCCTTTGGTGGAAAAACCATGCTCATAAATACGTTCCTGATCCGCCAGCGCAATTCCAGGTCCATCATCACCAACCGTAACATGTAAACGTCCATCCTGATGATGGAAACTGACGCTGATTTCGCAATTTTCCTGGCCGTTTATGGCGTCCATGGCGTTTTCAATCAGGTTGCCCAGCACAGTAATCAATTCATTGGTTGCATCGACGTCATCCGTGTCCGGCAGCAGACTTTTTTCACTGATGGATAACGTAATGCCAAGATCACGCGCTCGGTTAATTTTACCCAATAAGAAACCAGCTATCACCGGCGATTTCACTTTACGGATAATCGAGCCAATTTCCGCCTGATAATTATTGGCGGTTTTCAAAATATAATCCTCCAGTTGAGAATAATATTTTAAATGCAGCATCCCCAATATGACGTGCAGTTTATTCATGAATTCATGCGACTGCGCTCTCAACGCATCCGCATAGTAGGACATACCGGTCAAACGTTGCAGTAACTGACTGATTTCCGTTTTATCACGAAATGTGGCGATAGCCCCGATCATATCGCCTTTGACAAACACCGGCACGGTATTGGTCAACAACAGGTGGCCGTTAAAGTTGATTTCTTCATCTCGCAACGGGATGCCGCTCTCCAGAACTTGTTTCAGATGCAAGTGGTCCAGCGACTGCTCACTGATGAACTCTACCGAATTATCCTGATTATCCTGACGGAATAATCGTCTGGCCTCATCATTAATGACAGTAATGCGCCCCTGCTCATCCACGGCAATCACCCCTTCCTTGATATGCTTGAGCATGGCATTACGTTGCTCAAACAGGTTGGATATTTCGTAGGGCTCAAAACCCAGCATAATCCGTTTGAGCACCTTCACCAACATCAATGTCCCCAACCAACCAACCAGCGCCCCGGCAAGGATAGCCCAGGGGATCATCCAACGGTTTTCGCTGATAACTTTTTGCACGCTGGTCAACGCAATACCCAGCGCGATCACGCCTACCTGTCGGTTATTGCTGTCAAAAACCGGTGTAAAAACCCTTAATGCCGGATCAAGCGTGCCGCGATTGATTGAGGAGTGTTCCATCCCCAGCAGTGCGGGATAAATGTCACGGCCCGCAAAATATTCACCAATTCTGTCGGGTTCCGGGTGACTATGGCGAACGGTATTCATATCGGTGACGGTCACAAAGAGCAACTGGTTGCGGCGTCGAACCATCTCCGCCTCCCTCTGAACCGCTTCTGGATCACCTATCCCTTTCAATTCATTGATGACCGCTGGAGACGAGGCAAGCGTTCGGGCAATCGAGAAGGCTTTTTCCCGCAGATGATCTTCTGATAATTGATTGATACGAAAAAATAATAAGGAATACACTACCAACAGTACGGCGCCAAGCACAACAGAAACCATCAGAAACACCGATGTACCTAATTTCAACGGTGTTTTTTTCTTGCTCATGTCGCTCTCCCGAATAACCATCATTACACCGTTATTTTATACTGTTTCATCACTTTCCGCGTGTTGGGATAAACGCGCTCACCACAGGTGGCCGAACGCGTCATAGTAGGAGGGGAATTGAATAAAATTGACGTCAAATACGCTACCTGGCCTTACCAGAAGCCAAGCAGTTTCCACCACACAGAGCCCACACCCAGCCAGATGGGAATAATGACCAGGCTGACAGAGAAACCAATTTTCCACCAGGTGCTCAACGGCATGTAACCACAGCCGAACAGAATCGGCGCCGGTCCGCTGGAATAGTGGGTCGTGGACATAAACAGGTTACTGAAGATACCGAAAACCAGCACAGTCAGCATCGGGGGCGCGCCTGCCGCCAGTGCTATGGAAACAAAAATCGCATACATCGCACTAATGTGGGCAATCGCACTCGCCATCAGGTAGTGGCTATAGTAATAAACCAGCAGCAACAGACCGAGCATCGGCAGCCAGTGCATACCGCTCACTGCATTACCCGCCAGACCGCCCATCCAGGAAATCAGGCCCATTTTGTTAAGCTGTCCCGCCAGCGTCATCAATACCGCAAACCAGACAACGGTATGCCACGCTTCTTTCTCACTGACCACATCATCCCAGGTCAATGCGCGGCTGAGCAACAGCACGCTCAGACCCGCCAGCGCCGTCAGGGTGGCGTCAATGTTCAGCGTAGAGCCCAGCACCCAGAACGTGACCAGACCAAAGAAAACGCCCAGTACAATCCATTCATTGCGGCTCATTGGCCCCATTTCACGCAGCCTTTCGACTGCAATTGCGCGCATTTCCGAGGTTTTTTTCAGTTCCGGCGGATAAAAACGGTAGATCAGATAAGGGATCAGCGCCAGCGACAGGAAGCCCGGCAACAAGGTAGCCAACGCCCAGTCGGTCCAACTGATGTTAATACCAAACTGGGAAGCGAGCTTGGCGACCATCGGGTTACCCGCCATGGACGTCATAAACATTGCCGACGTCACGGCATTACACTGGAAAATCGACTGCACCAGGAAAGCACCGATACGGCGTTGCGTACCTTTTTCCGGCGTTGAGTCATACGCTTCAGAAATAGAGCGGAACAACGGCGTGATAATCCCTCCGCAGCGGGCAGAGGTGGACGGCATGGCTGGCGCGAACAATAAATCGGTGAACACCAGACCATAGGCCAGCCCCAGCGAACTATTACCCAGCTTGCTGATAAACAGCAGACCGATACGTCGGCCAAAACCGGTTTTAATGAATCCGCGGGAAATAAAGAACGCACAGGCAATCATCCAGATGGTCGGGTCGCTGAATCCGGCCAAAACTTCTTTAATGGATAACAGACCTAATATTGCGACAGACGTCAGGCTGAACATCGCCATAGCGCCAAGAGGATACGGAGAGAGGATCAGGCCGACCACGGTGGCGATGAAAATCGCCATTAAGTGCCAGGCATCGGGTTTGACCCCCTCAGGAACCGGAAGTAACCATAACCCACCGGCAATACAGACGATAATCAGGAGCTTTAGCAACCTGCTACTATTTGCAGACATAAGAACACCACTCTTCATTAAAACGAAATCGTTAATTCACAACGGATGTCCCGCGCGGAGGAGTTGGTGTTTCTTTTCTTCTTCCTTCATCACCCTGCAAGTTAATGTGGCATTAACAAGCACAACAGGAAACATCTGTGGAAAAAAAAGACGAGAAAATAATTAGGTCAGGGTGCTTTTCTCGCCCCATCAAACCGAATAACTAATGAAAAGATAATATTATAAAGCGACCTGGAAGAAGCGTTACTTTAGTTACTAAATGTAATTATTAATTTGTTTATCAAATTTTTTTAATACAAGGAAGGAACAAAAAAACCTTTAAATTCAATAATAATCAACAATAAAAAAACATAAAATTAACGAGCGCTCTTCTTTCGAACTCATCATTAAAACCTTATTTACAGTGTGGTTTTAATATTCCTTTTTATAGGCAACCAGTTATATGGCTTAATTTATTTTTAGCACAATATTCTCATTAAAAAAATAATTAAGGCGATTTATTTACCTCTTCTGATTCGTTTTATTTTTTAGCCTGTCGATAACATTTAAGCACATTTTTTAAGCAGTATTTTTCAACCCCTGGAGCGTGAGTTACATCGCCCAGAACAGAACGGCCAGTAATTGAGGCGACATAATGCGTAAAAACATCGCCAACGGGTAAACAGTGGCATAGGAAAGCGCAGCGGCGCCACTGGTCGCATGGAGTCCATTCGCAAACGCCAGCGCGGGCGGATCCGTCATTGAGCCAGCCAACATACCGCATAGCGTCAAATAATTCATCTTGCCCAACATCCGCGCCAGGATGCCGACAATCAGCAATGGAATGATGGTGATCAACGCGCCGTAACCAATCCACCACAGCCCATCGCCATACAACAGGGTATCAATAAAGCCCGCACCGGATTTCAGCCCGACCACCGACAGAAACAGCACGATCCCCAGTTCACGCAACGCGAGGTTCGCGCTGGGGGGCATAAACCAATATAGTTTGCCGATACCGCCAATCCGCCCCAGAATCAGCGCCACCACCAACGGTCCGCCCGCCAGTCCCAACTTTAACGCGACAGGAAAGCCTGGAATAAACAGCGGAATCGACCCCAACAGAACCCCCAGACCGATCCCGATGAATACCGGCAACATCTGTACTTGCTGGAGTTTCTGCTGCGCGTTCCCCACGATATCCGCCACGATATCAATGGAAGATTGGCGTCCGACCAGATTAAGGATGTCGCCGAATTGCAGACTGACATTGTTACTGGCAACCAGTTCGACACCGGCGCGATTCAGGCGGGAAATAACCACATCGTAGTTTTTCTTCAGGTTCAATTCCCGAATTTTGCGCCCCAGCACCTTTTCATTGGTCACCACCACCCGCTCGACATGCAAATCAGTGCCACGAGTCGATAGCGATGTATCCACTTCCTGGCCGATCACCAGCCGTGCCTGTTCCAGATCGTTTTTCGTCCCCACTAGATACAAATAGTCACCCAATTGAATAACCGTCATGGGGGAAGGCACCATCATTTCATCGCCACGTTTGAGGCGAGAGCAAACTATCGTGTCATGATTCAGAATAGGCACATCCTGAATCGCCAACCCCTGTAAATTGGTGTTGGTCACCGACACGTTAATTGTATGCAGTTGCTCATGTTGTTGCCCGTAATGGCTTTCAAACTGTTTCGCCTCTGTCTCAATCACCACACGAAACAACACACGCAGCACCCACATCATCAGTAAAATACCGCAGATCCCCAGCGGATAAGCCATGGCGTAGCCCATCCCCATCAGGTTAATCATCGCACCATCGGAACCGAGATCGGTCAGGATTTGCTGCCCGGCGCCGAGAGAGGGCGTATTGGTTACGGCGCCGGAAAAAATCCCAAGAATAATAGGCAAAGGAACATCGAAAATTTTATGAATGGCGACGGTTACCGCGCAGCCGATAAATACCGTAAGAATGGCAAAGGCGTTGAGACGCAAACCAGAAACACGCAAGGATGAGAAGAACCCCGGACCGACCTGAATACCGATGGAATACACAAACAGGATTAACCCAAACTCCTGAATGAAATGCAGCATATCGCTATTCAAACTAAGCTGATAACTCTGAGCGACATGCCCGATAATAATCCCGCCGAACAAGACGCCGCCAATCCCTAAACCGATACCATAAATCCGCCAGTTACCAATCCATAAGCCCAAAACCGCCACCAGCGCCAACATACTCACGGTAAGCGCGATATCACTCATACCTTGTATCCTTATTGTAAGGATTTATCTGCCCGGGAAATGAGCAAAAGCAGACCACTCGTTTGAGTATAGGCTTTTACTGTTATTGATTCTGGCAGAACGATTCGGGGAGAAACGTGGCGGGCAGCACAAAAAATTTCCAGGGGAAATTTTTAACGTCGCTTTTGGCGGGCAAAGATAGCCCCCAATAAAAATACCCGCGGCCTGGCTAAACCGCGGGTACAACCAACAAAACCGGCATCACTTACGCGCCATCAGACCGCGACTTTCGGTAAAGCCCGGCGCAAACCGTCAGCTTACCCGTTAGATTCACTCTCTGCGGGAGACTGGGTTAATACCGGCTGGCTAGCGCCAATCGCAATCCGCTGCGGTTGCAGCGCCTCCGGCACTTCACGCACCAGATCAATATGCAACAAGCCGTGTTCGAAATGTGCTTCAAAGACATGCAAATGCTCTGCAAGCGTAAAACTCAGGGAGAAAGGTTTAAACACCAACCCCTGATGCAGGTATTGCACTTCTTTTTCCGTCGGTGTCGGGTTGCCTTTTACCGTCAGGCGCGGCCCCTCCACCTCGATATCCAGTTCGCTTTGCTGAAATCCGGCTAAAGCGAGGGTGATGCGATAGTGGTTATCGTCTTTTTTCTCAATGTTATACGGCGGGAACTCAATGGGTTCCTGACCGCCCATCGAACTGGCTAATTTGTCAAAACCGATCCACTGACGCAGCAGAGGTGATAAATCATAGTTACGCATAATGTTTACTCCTTCTATGAAGCGAGACAATCTCTCCCAGTCACGGCAAGGCGTGTCTGTGTTCGTCCCCATTCGGCGGACGAGAGAGGTTTATTCATTCAGGCGCCGTCCGTCACAATTGACCGCAGGTCAACGTCGGTTATTTGATGTCAATCCGACGCGGCTTCATGGCTTCCGGCACGATACGTTCCAGATCGATATACAGCAGGCCGTTTTGCAAATTGGCGCCTTTCACCTGGATATGCTCAGCCAACTGGAACTTGCGTTCAAAATTGCGCTCGGCAATGCCTTGATACAGGTAGTTGCGGGCCGCTTGTTCACCGGCATGCGCGCCTTTCACGATCAGCATGTTGTCGTGAGCGGTGATATCCAGTTCCTGTTCGGCAAAACCAGCCACAGCAATGGCGATGCGGTATTGGTTTTCATCAACCAATTCGACGTTGTACGGGGGATAACCGCCATTACTTTGGGCCTGACCGCTTTCCAACAGATTAAACAGGCGATCAAAACCGATAGCGGAACGATAAAGCGGAGAAAAATCAGGATTACGCATAAAACAGCCTCCTAAAATATTCAGCGAGGATTAACTATCAACCTTCCCTCAGGACAGGTTCACCGCCAGAACAGATACCCTTACGGCATATCCCTTTCGTCCGGCTTGTTATCAATATGGTGACCCTTCTCAGACTTTCAATTGCCTGAAAAGAAAAATTCGTGCTTTTCAGGCAAAATTCACGCATAAAACAGGTGTTATCACATACACTCAATGAGTGACAGACAAGATGCGTTCGCATAATCACTGAATCGCGCTTATCCGATCTTCAGGCAAGGCAAGTGCACGGACATTTGAGGGATGACAGGTATATTTGATGACTGGGCGAACAGACTTTCCCCTGGCGGACGATACAATGATCAGGCTAAAAACGGCCATACTGAAAAAAGCTTGCTTCTCTTTCATCATCACAAGCTGCGCCATCACCTCGCTTAGTGGTTGCTCAAGCGTAATGACGCGCACCGGTTCCGAACAAGGGTACTACTCCGGCACTCGCGCCAGTATGGATATGTTGCGCGACGACGATACCAGTTGGGCGATGCTGCCGCTGGTGGCGCTTGACCTGCCGTTTTCCGCGATAGCCGATACCCTGTTGCTGCCTTATGACTATTATCGTTCAGGGCATGACCACACCTCTATGCACGATCGCATTCAACAAAGTGAGCAAGAGAACCAGAGCGCCGGTTCACCGCCCACGACCGCTGCCCACAATCAGCTTTAATCCGCGCTTGCCTTAATATTGCCTCACGCGGACGCAGCCACGACAAAAAGCTGATTAAATCCGTTAATTTCGCGCATATACGCGATATGTCGGCCATCGGGTGAGAACACCACCGCATCCGCACTGGGCGCCTTTTCCGCACGCCGAGTCAAGCGAACTAACTCACCGGTTGCAGCGTCACACAACATGATGCCGTTGTCACAGATGAAAGCCAGCGAGCGACCATCAGGACGCCAGTTAAACGCCGACTGAATGCCATGTGGCGTCTGCGTGATCTGCCGGGGTTCGCCGCCATTGGGGGAAATCGTCCACAGTTGAACGATGCCGTTGTCATCCTTCATCAAAAAAGCGATGACGCTGCCGTCGGGTGAAGCCCGCAGCCAGTGACGAGGTTGGTTCACCAATCCAGGATAACGGCGATGCTGAGTAAAAGTCAGGCGGCGTTGCCGTACCCCCCGCGGCGGTGCGGGCATCGTTGTGGCGGTGCCTGCCAGCGGCGTTTCCCCGGCGCGAGCGTAATCCGCCAGTTCCTCTGGCAAATCGACAATAAAGACTTCCGGCACTTTCTCTCCCGCCGCCGAAAGCGTATCGCCAATAAAGGCTAGCGCCCAGCGCTGCCGCGTACCATCAGGACGACGATACCCGCCGGAACCGATCCAACCCTCTTCATAGGCGCGATTAATGTCGTCGCTGCCAGGGCGAGGATGCGGCGTCGTCCGGCTGACCAGCACACAATAGTGGCTGCCGTCATATTCCCGCGGATGCGCTTTCGGCACGGTTGTCGGCGACAGCGGCACCGCCACGCCGACATTGCGTAAATCCAGCGCCGGGTCGATTTCGTGCAAGACATGATCGTTGTAGGTAAAACTCACCCGGCTGGCATCCGGGCTGAATACGTGCACATGCGTTCCGCCACGCAGCGCGCCAGCCTGATAGGGTGGCGTAATCGAAAATGCATCCAGCGTCACTGTCTGACCTGGAAGATTGTCATGGACGATAACGCCACGGCGGTGATGAAAATCATATTGCCACTGACTATCCGGGTTTTCCGGCCCATGAATAAATAAATAGCGCAGCGGCTCTTGCGGGCTACAGGTCACGACACCGACATGCGCACCGGCTTCAGCCCGGTAGATCACCTCGGTTTCGCGGCTATAGAGGTTAACCCGCTCAATAGTCAGTCCGGTAAATGAAGATCCATGAGGCCTGACATCATAAACCAGCCAATTTCCATCACATGACCAGGCATTAATATTGGTTATCTGATGACCAGCAGTATTAAACGTTAACTGTAGTTCTTTAGGCAAATCATCTCTCCATGTAATTACAGCTAATCAACACTTTGTAAATTAAATTCAATTTAATGTATAAGTTATTGTTTTACCAACTTAAACAAAGAACGACTGGATGCGTTGTTATTCAAAAAAATAGAACAAGATCCTCAATAACATACGTTATCTATTTCATTAGCATAGGCGTAACATTATTCATATCGAAAGGGCATCACCTTTCATCTTTATCAATCAGAATAGGATAAGACATTATGAAAAACTTAAAAACCATCGCTGCTGCTGTCGTACTCGCTACCCTGTCTTTCGGCGCTTCCGCCGCTGATTATGTGTCTGCACATCAGGCGCAGAATCTGGAAAAAACCGGTGTGGTTAGCGCAACGGCTAAAGACCTGAGCTCTCTGCAAGCACAGTTGGCTGAAAAAGCGGAAAAAGCGGGCGCTACATCATATAGCATCACTTCTGCAACCGGTAATAACCTGCTGCGCGGTACTGCGGTAATTTATAACTAATATTAGCTTTATCAGTATTACCCTCTTCCGGCTTGTCTCCTCATCAGGACAAGCCGGTTTTTTTTAGTTGGGGATAATGTATATCGTCAGATGATTATCCTACGCGTTCAACGTCGCCCACCAGAAAGATGTAAGACAAGGCCCCTATCAGCGCAACCGCGGCAATATAGGTTAACGCGGGAGCGAAACCGTAATCCTGCGCCAGATAACCGATAATCAACGGTACGGTAATTCCGCCAAGGCCACCGACGAAGTTGAATACTCCGCCGGTCAAACCAATCAGACGGATCGGCGCCAATGACGAAATCAGTGACCAGGTGATGGAGGCAAACCCATTGCCAAAGAAAGCGACGGCCATTAACGTCATGATCCAGATCGGTTCGTTGGTATAGTTAGCGCCCATAATGCAGGTTGAAATCAATAAACCACAGATGATGGGCGTTTTACGGGCAAATCCTATCGATTTACCGCTACGCACCAGGCGATCAGCCACAAACCCTGACAATAACACACCGAAAAACGCGGCCAGAAAGGGAACAACCGTCATGAAGCCTGCGGTCAATGCGCTGATGTGCTTTTCCTGCGTCAGGTAATTTGGGAACCAGGTCAGGAAGAACCACAGCGTCGACGTCACCGCAAACTGCCCGATATACACGCCAATCAGTTTACGGTTAAACACCAGCTTCCAGTCAGCAGCGGTTAAAGGCATGCGGGATTTTTTCTCAGACGGCGCATCACCATCAATGATACCGCCGCCGGTGGCGATATAGTCCAGTTCCGCCTGATTGATCTTTTTATTTTTTTTCGGTGGCTGATAAACAAAATGCCAGATGAGCGCCCAGACGATGCCGATCCCGCCCGTGACAATAAATACCCAGTGCCAACTCATAAGCTCCTGAAGCCAAATGAGCAAAGGCGTCAAAAATGCCAAACCGGCAAATTGCCCGGAGGTATAGAACCCAACGGCGGAGGCCCGCTCCTGCTCAGGAAACCAGCTTGTCACCATGCGATTATTGGTCGGAAAAGCGGGTGCTTCAAATAACCCGGTCAACGCCCGTAAACCGATTAATGATGCCAGGCCGGTGGCAAACCCCTGTAATAACGTGGCGACCGACCATCCCATAATGGCAATAAAATAGGTCAGCTTTGAGCCGACGCGATCAAGAAACCATCCCCCTGGAATTTGGAATAACGTATATGTCCAGGCGAATGCTGAAAATATATATCCCATTTGCGTTTTAGTAATACCAAACTCTTCCTGAATATGAGCCGAAGCCACAGCCAGATTAGCACGATCCACATAACAAATGACGACCGTAATAAATATCATCAGTAATGTGAGATAGCGTCGTTTTGTAGGACGGGTAGTTAATGTTATATCCATCTTATATTCCTGTTATCGCTATTTATTTTATTACGCGGACGGTAATCTTTTCCATCCGCTGTTTTGAGATATAAACAACACCAGCAGGTGGTATGCTTTTGTTTTTCCCCGGTATAAGCGCACTATCTCAATATTCATTGAGATAGCGGGCCAGATAATGGCAATGATTATTTATATTCCCCTGGTGGACAAAATAACCTCGCTTCAATTTGATAATGGAACGCCATAAAAAGCCGTAAGAATCCCCCAAGCCAATAAAAATAATCACCCGCATAAAAAATAAATATATGTGTGGTAATCGTTATTTAATCGCTATAATGCGTTAGAGAATCGTTCTACTTTATTATTACCATTCGGCTTATTACCATTCTGCAACCGCGCCGTCAGGATAACGCCATACCGGGTTACGCCAATCAGGTGCATTTTTACTACGTTCAATGACCAGGTCTTCATTAATATCAACCCCAAGGCCGGGTTTATTCAGGGGATAAAAATGACCGTCTGTCATGACAAAGTCTTCTTTATTTATTACATAATCCAACAGTTCGGCGCCTTTATTATAATGAATACCCATACTTTGCTCCTGAAACACCGCGTTACGCGCAACAAAGTCAAGATGTAAACAGGCCGCCAATGCAATGGGCCCCAGCGGACAATGCGGCGCCAAAGCAACGTCATAAGATTCCGCCATTGCCGCAATTTTAAAGCACTCTGTAATGCCGCCTGCGTGAGATAAATCAGGCTGAATAATGGCCAAACCGCCATCCGCCAGCACCCGCTTGAAGTCAAAACGGGAGAACATACGCTCTCCTGCCGCAATCGGCAGATGGGTTTGCGCCGCCAGACGAGGATAATATTCCGCCTGTTCAGCCAGAACCGGTTCTTCAATAAATAAAGGGCGATACGGCTCCAGTTCTTTGATTAGAATTTTCGCCATCGGTGCATCGACGCGGCCATGAAAATCCAGACCGAATTCGATGCTGTTACCAAAGGCCTCACGAATTTCGGCCACTACCGCAACCGCGGCATCCACCTTGCGTGAGTTATCGATAATGCCCATTTCCTCACAGCCGTTCAGCTTAAACGTGTCGAAACCAATTTCCGTCAGCTTTCTGATCCCCGCAATCACCTCCGCAGGACGATCGCCCCCTACCCAGCTGTAGGCTTTGATTTTATCGCGCACCAGGCCGCCCAGTAATTGATACACCGGCACGCCCAGCACCTTGCCTTTGATATCCCATAAGGCCTGATCGATACCGGCGATCGCGCTCATCAGGATTGGGCCGCCCCGGTAGAAACCCGCCCGGTAAAGCACTTGCCAGATGTCATTAATACGGGCCGGATCCTGGCCGATCAGATAGTCGGACAGTTCATGGACGGCGGCTTCAACGGTACGCGCGCGGCCTTCAATAACCGGCTCGCCCCAACCGACAACACCTTCATCGGTTTCAATCTTCAGGAACATCCAGCGAGGCGGCAGCCGGTACGTGGTAAGTTTGGTAATTTTCATAGAACAGCATCCTTATAGGCGTTAACAAATGCATGCGCGTTTTGCGCCGTAACGTCGACCGACTGTCCGTCTCGGTAAAGATCGCTACCTAATCCGGCGCCGATGCAACCCGCGCGCAGGTAATCCTTCAGGTTTTCCGGCGTCACCCCGCCGACGGCAAAGACGGGAATCTCTTTTGGCAAGACCGCTTTCAGCGCCTTGATATAATCCGGCCCAAATGCCGACGACGGAAAAATTTTCAATGACTGAGCGCCGGCATCCAGCGCGGTAAATGCTTCCGTGGCAGTGGCGCAGCCGGGACAGACCGTCATGCCGTAATCGACGGCCCGACGGATCACCGCGGGAGAAATGTTGGGCGTCACGACCAGCTTGCTGCCGATATGATGCAACTGATCAACCGCATCAGGCTGCAACACCGTCCCCGCGCCAATCAGCGCGCGATCGCCAAAATGCTCAATCGCCAGTTGAATACTGTGATAGGGATTTGGCGAATTCAGCGGGATCTCCACCGCATCAAATCCCGCATCCAGCAACACGGCGATATGTTCCGCCACCTCGTCTGACGTAATGCCGCGCAAAATGGCAATCAAGGGAAGATTAGTCTGCCAACTCATGAACGATGCTCCTTATACCTGCCTGAAAAGCCTGATCGCCATCAAGTAACCGCCAACGCAATCCGGCGAATGACAATGCCTGCTCATAGCGCGCCGTCAGCGCTGGCGAACCGACCAGCGTAATCGGCTCGTCCGCCGCCACCTGATAGTGGCGCCGCATTTGCGACACCTCATTACCGATAAGTAATCCTGATAGCCAGTCACTGACCGCACTTTTGTCCAAGCGGCCCAACACATGCGCCGCACGGGTTTCAAACAGGCAACGAACGATATTATCATCATGAAAAGCGAGGGCCAATCCTTGCTGAAAAGCCTGTGGCGCAGGTTGCTGCTCACGTAATCCCATGCCAATCAGCGAGTGCGTCATCAATAGATGGTGAAGTTCGCCGGTCATCACCGTGCGGAAATCCAGCACATTGCTGTCATCAGTCCGCACCCACTTCGAATGCGTGCCCGGCATCAGGTAGAGCGGCGAGGGACATTCACGATACGCGCCGATAAGTTGGGTTTCCTCACCGCGAATCACATTGCAGTTATCGTCCCGCTCAATACTCAGGCCGGGGACAATCCAGGCGGATAACGGCCTGGCTTCCTCTACCCGCGTCAGCCGATGGGCCACTTCCGTCAACCGCATCGGACAAGGGAGATAAGGCACCGACAACCAGCCGGCAGTGCTGCCAATCATGCCAGCCATGACCACGGGTACATTATGCTGCCGCCAGGGTGCGACAAGGTGCTGAAAAACCTGCCGCGGCGTCTGGCCGTTTAACCGCGTGACGCCCGCTTCGGACTTCATCGTGTCGATACAAACGCCATCCAGGTACAACCAGGCCCGCAGGTTGGTCGATCCCCAGTCAACCGCGATATAGCTTTCACTCATGTAATATCCTTTAGTCGTTTCGTAGAACTGGCGATCATGGTTAGCGCCGCCTGTTCCGCCGCATCAGCGTCCTGATGCCGGATAGCATCGTAAAGATCCTGATGCTCCCGCAGCGTGCGCGGCATGTTAGCGTTATCCGGCATATAGGTTCGCTCGAACACCGCCCGCTGCAACGAACTGATAGCCACGCTAAGCTGTTGCAATACCGGGTTATGTACCGCCGCCAACACCGCTTCATGAAAGCGAATATCCGCTTCGTTAAACGCATCGCGATCCTGGTGATTGGCGATCATGTCGTTTAACGCCGCTTCGATAACCGCCAGTTCGCTTGAGGTCGCCCGTTCCGCGGCCCAGCGGGCAATCGTCGGTTCGACCAGATTACGCACCTCGCTCATGGCGCGGATCAGCCGCGGGTCATAGTCGGTGGCCAGAACCCATTGCAATACATCGGTATCCAGGTAATTCCACTGGTTACGCGCCGCCACAAACGCACCGCGATACCGCTTTACCTCCACCAGCCTTTTAGCCATCAGCGCTCTGAAAACCTCACGAATAATGTTGCGTGAGGTTTGAAACTCTTCGCATAATTCCGCCTCTGCCGGTAATGACGCTCCGGGAGCGTACTTACCGCCAACAATTTGCTGACCAATATTCAGAATGATGCGGTCGGTTTTACTCAATTCCTGTTTATTCATCGTCACCTCAGAGAAACAAAACGGGTTGATATCGCTTCCTTTACTTTACCTGTCATGCCGCTGAGCGTCGTAGAACTGTTGCACAATAACCGCCACATAAGCTTCTTTCTTGGGTTGATTGTAGTGCTATTTATATTTGTTGTACTACAATCCAGATCACAAAACGAACACTAGAACAATTTTGCAACCTATATAGCCAATAAATTTCAACACTCAGATAATCAGGGATGGATAAACAGTGAGTTGGCGGGTATCGCTTGCTAGGCATTAACCCTTTGATTTCAATTAAATTAGGTGATTGACAACGCAGACAGGGCGCCGTTTGTACCGGCAGAAACCCTCATTGAAGGCAAAACAGCGTGGTTAAACGACCCGGAAAACAGGGTTGTCTTCTTAGCGTATCCTCCCGCCTTATCGTTAAACACGTTATGACAGAGCTTCACTAATAATCAAAAATTAAACGGACTTTCCTCACATCATAGGACAGTCCGTTTTTTTTATGCGGATGTTAATTATGCGGCCGGTTTGCCATCCCACTCATCATTGAGCACAAATTTCTCGATCGCATAGGCCACGCCATCTTCCTGATTGGTTTTAGTCACAAACCGACTGATTGCTTTCACCGTTTCAATGGCATTGCCCATCGCCACCCCCAGCCCGGCATACTCCAGCATCGCCAGATCGTTTTCCTGATCGCCCAGCGTCATCACGCTTTCACGCGCGATGCCAAGGTGCTCGGCCAGCATTCTCACCCCTGCGCCTTTATTCACACGCTTATCCAGAATTTCCAGATAAAAAGGGGCGCTCTTCATGATGGTATAGCGCTCAAACGCCTGCGGCGGGATCTGGCTGATGGCGTGATCCAACAGCGGCGGCTCATCAATCATCATGACTTTCGGGAAGGTCATGCTGCGATCCATCTCCTCCACCGTGCGATATTTCAGCGGGATACCGGTCAAATGTGATTCATGAACGGTATAAGCGCTAATGTCTTTGTTGGCGGTATAGACAAAATTGAAATCCATCGCGTGAAAATGAACATTCAGTCTGCGGGAGAGCGCTTCAAAATAGAGATAATCATCAAAGCTCAGCGTTGTTTGCGCCACACACTCGCCATTTATCGCACGCTGTACCAGGGCGCCATTATTGGTGATGCAAAAGCAATCTTCCTGCTGCAAATCCAGTTCCACCAGATAACGCGCCACGCCAATGAACGGGCGACCCGTCGCCAGCACCACCTGGACGCCTTTCGCTCTTGCCGCCGCGATAGCCGCTTTCACCGCGGGAGAAATTTGATTTTGCGGCGTCAGTAACGTCCCATCCATATCAATTGCGATCAGTTTTATAGACATAATTTTTCCCACATCACCGTATGTGTTTTTATGCTAACGCGATTCAGCGATGAAGTCGCCAGTGAAATACCATGTGATAACATGTTTATGATATATATAGTAAAAAGCGTTACTGGCCGTACACGACATCATCCACGTTTCAGGTCGGCGATTTCCCGGTGCAAATAAACCAGTTCCTCTACCAGATCACGGCAGAGGATCGCGTTCATCAGGTGATCCTGCGCATGCGCCAGAATCAGATTGACCGGGATTTTCCCGCAGCCTTCATCCGCACTGATCAGTGACGTTTGGATCTGGTGAGCCTTACGCGCCGCCACAGACGCCGAATTCAGCATCTGATCCATCTTTCCCCAATCATGTTCTCTGGCCGCGCGCAATGCTGCCATAGCATCCGAACGCGCTTCTCCGGCATAAATGATCAATTCCATGAGGGTGTTTTCATCCAGTTTCATCAGTGACTCTCCTGGGTTTCCAATGACGTTTGTTCCTGCACTCAAAGCTGGCGCTCATACATTTTGAAGAAGAGGTAATAGATCAGCGACATCGCGGCACGGTATACAGGAGATTGGCAACCTGAAGATGACGGGCTATCCTGAAACGCGGGATTTAGCGCATCATATTGAGGGCGTCATTCAGAATCTTTTCACCATTCATCGTGCCGTAATCAATGGTATTGATAACCGCAATCGGTTTATTTTTTTCCTCCGCAATATCTTTAAACTCAACCAGTTTATATTTAATTTGCGGTCCAAGCAGGCAGCAGTCACATTCATCAATCACGTCGCTAAACTCGTTAAATCCCACCGCTTTTATTTCAATATCAATACATTTTTCTTTTGCGACTTTCTCCATCCGCTGGACTAACATGCTGGTGGACATCCCCGCCGCACAACAGAGTAAGAGCCTCTTCATCCCGCACCTCATCGCGTGTTTTTTTTATTCAAGCAAGATAGGGAATAATATGCCACCGGTTTCATATTGGGTTTTATAATCTTTGAACATGATCATAAACAGGCGCGCAGTGCGAAAAAACGACGCTATTTATTATTTCATGATGATAAAAACAAGAGGGATTTCTTTATAACGAATGGCATTTAACCAAATATCATGACAGGCCGGAACACCGGCCTGTCATGATGGTTGGCGAAAGGGATTATCAGATATCGATATTCATCGCTTTCAGGGCGTTCTCTTCGATAAACGCCCGACGAGGTTCAACCGCATCGCCCATCAGCGTGGTAAATAACTCATCGGCGGCAATCGCATCTTTCACGTTCACACGCAACATGCGACGGCTGGTGGGATCCATAGTGGTTTCCCACAACTGTTCCGGGTTCATTTCTCCCAGACCTTTATAACGCTGGATCGACAGACCGCGACGGGATTCTTTCACCAGCCAATCCAGCGCCTGTTCGAAACTAGCGACCGGTTGGCGACGCTCGCCACGCTCGATGTACGCATCTTCTTCAATCAGACCACGCAGTTTTTCGCCCAGTTGGTTCAGCTTGCGGTACTCGCCACCCATGACGAAGCTTGCGCCCAGCAGATAGTCGGTATCCACGCCGTGAGTACGCACACGCAGCGCCGGTTCGACAAGCTGACGTTCCTTATCTTCATGGATCACAAAGCTATAGGCGCTGCCATGCACTTCCTGCTCGTTCAAACTGATGACCAGCGCTTCAATCCACTGTTGTACCTTTGCTCTATCGCTCAAATCGGCTTCCGTCAATGCGGGCTGATAGATCAAACGGTTAAGCAGTGCGCGCGGGAAGCGACGCTCCATACGGCCAATCATTTTCTGCACGGCGTAATGCTCAGACACCAGCTTTTCCAGCGGTTCTCCCGCCAGCGCCGGAGCGTGGGCATTGGCGTGCAACGTCGCCCCGTCCAGCGCCAGCGCAATCTGGTACTGATCTATGGCTTCGTCGTCTTTGATGTACTGTTCCTGCTTGCCTTTCTTCACTTTGTACAGCGGCGGCTGAGCGATATAAACGTGGCCGCGTTCAATAATTTCAGGCAGTTGACGATAGAAAAAGGTCAACAACAGAGTACGGATGTGAGAACCATCGACGTCGGCGTCGGTCATGATAATGATGCTGTGATAACGCAGCTTGTCCGGGTTGTATTCATCCCGGCCAATGCCGCAACCCAGCGCCGTAATCAACGTGGCGACTTCCTGCGAGGAGAGCATCTTATCGAAACGCGCTTTCTCAACGTTAAGGATCTTGCCTTTCAGCGGCAGGATCGCCTGATTCTTACGGTTACGCCCCTGCTTGGCAGAGCCGCCCGCGGAGTCCCCTTCCACCAGGTAGAGTTCGGAAAGCGCCGGGTCGCGCTCCTGACAGTCAGCCAATTTACCCGGCAGCCCGGCCAGATCGAGCGCACCTTTGCGGCGCGTCATATCACGCGCTTTACGCGCCGCTTCACGAGCTCGCGCCGCATCAATGATTTTACCCACCACAATTTTGGCATCCGACGGATTTTCCATCAGATAGTCCACCAGCTTCTCGTTCATCAACGATTCAACCGCGGTTTTCACTTCGGAAGAAACCAGCTTGTCTTTGGTCTGTGAGGAGAATTTCGGATCGGGCACTTTAACGGAAACCACCGCAATCAGCCCTTCACGCGCATCGTCGCCGGTGGCGCTGATCTTGGCTTTCTTGCTGTAGCCCTCTTTATCCATATAGGTGTTCAGGGTACGGGTCATCGCCGCGCGGAAACCGGCCAGGTGCGTACCGCCGTCACGTTGCGGAATATTGTTGGTAAAGCAGTAAATATTTTCCTGAAAACCATCATTCCACTGCAAAGCGACTTCAACGCCGATGTCGTCTTTCACGGTGGAGAAATAGAATACGGTGGGATGGATTGGCGTTTTGTTGCGATTGAGGTAATCGACGAATGCTTTGATCCCGCCGTCATAATGGAAGTGATCGGCTTTGTCTTTTTCGCGCTCGTCAATCAGGCGGATTGATACGCCGGAGTTAAGAAATGACAATTCACGCAGACGCTTGGCCAGGATCTCATATTCGAATTCCACCACGTTGGTGAAGGTTTCCAGACTCGGCCAGAAACGGACTGTCGTACCGGTTTTCTCGCTCTCACCCACCACTTTCAGCGGAGCCTGCGCCACGCCGTGGCGATAAGTCTGTTCATGAACTTTACCTTCGCGGCGGATCACCAGTTCCAGTTTTTCAGACAGGGCGTTAACGACCGATACCCCTACGCCGTGCAAACCGCCGGAAACTTTATAGGAGTTGTCATCAAACTTGCCGCCGGCATGCAGCACCGTCATGATCACTTCCGCGGCGGAGATCCCTTCTTCTTCATGGATCCCGGTGGGAATTCCACGGCCATCATCCTGTACCGAAACGGAGTTATCAGCGTGGATAGTGATGATAATGTCTTTACAATAGCCAGCGAGCGCCTCGTCGATAGCGTTGTCCACAACCTCGAATACCATATGATGCAGACCAGTACCGTCGTCCGTATCACCGATGTACATACCTGGACGTTTACGTACCGCATCCAGCCCTTTCAATACCTTGATACTTGAGGAGTCATAAGAATTCGACATCAACGTTTCCCGCTCATTTTAGTCCTGTGATTGAACCGTTATTTTACCCTGTTCCACGCGGAACATCTTGCCCTTTTCACCAACCATGTCGTCTATCTGCTCAGCGCTGACGGCGCTGACAAAAACCTGTGCATGGGTGGCTTTTAACCGTTCGGCCAGCAAACGGCGGCGGGCACTATCCAGTTCGGAAGCAAAATCATCAATCAGATACAGACAGCGCAGTCCGTTCTGACGGGTGAGGAACTCACCCTGGGCCAATCTTAATGCGCACATCAGCAGTTTTAGCTGACCGCGGGATAGCATATCCTCTACGGCCACGCCGCTGGCGCGGATACGAAAGTCGGCTTTATGCGGCCCAAGCGCCGTGTAGCCCAACAGCCGGTCACGTTCAAACTGACGCTCCAGCAGTTCGGCGTACTCACTCTCTTTGTCCCAGCCGCGCTGGAACGAAAACCCCAGCGAAAACTCAGGCAGGAATTGCGTACAGGTTGCAGAGATATCCTCGACAATCGCTTCACTGTACTGCGCCCGCCATTCGCTGATACGTTCGGCCAACGGCACCAGTTCCTGATCCCAGGCTCTGAGTTGACCATAATGGCTCACCTGACGCAGCGCGGCATTGCGCTGACGCAGCAGGCGTTTCATATTGCTCCAGGCGGAGAAAAAACCAGGCTCGTTATGAAAACAACCCCAGTCGAGGAAAGCGCGGCGAAATTTCGGCCCGCCATTTAGCAGGGTAAAACCTTCGGGTGTAATAAGCTGAATCGGCAACAACTGCGCGAGTTCAGCCACTTTATGGCCATCGCTGCCGTCAATACGCACTTTACTGTCGCCTTGACGGTTTTTGCTCAGCCCGATGGCACGTTCTTTCTCCGCGCTGTCGATACGGCCATGCAGGACAAATTCCGCCTGATCGTGACGGATTACGCGCGCCGCCTGCACGCTGCGGAACGCCCGTCCATGCCCCAGCGTATAAATCGCTTCCAGCACGCTGGTTTTACCACTGCCATTCGCCCCGACCAAAAAGTTAAAGCCGGGCGCCAGCGCCAGATCAGCCGCTTCAATATTACGAAAATCTTTAATCAGAAGACGAGTAAGCGCCATGCGACTGTTTCATGTATTCAAAGGCGTGATTGCCGCAGACAAATTGGGACCAGGCGCAGCCCAATCCCAATCTGGCAAGTAAAATAGCCCGCCATACGGCTAGAGGCGCATTGGCATAACGACATAAGCCGCCGCCCGACTCGCGCCGTCTTCAATCTGTACGCTGGAAACCGAGTCGGTCAGCAGCAAGCGCACGTCCTCGCACTTCAGCGCATTCAGAACGTCCAGCACGTAGCTGACATTAAACCCGATCTCCATCTCGGTACCCTCATATTGTACATCTAGGATCTCTTCCGCTTCTTCCTGTTCAGGGTTATTGGCGGTGATCTTCAACTGGTTATGAATGAGGTGCAGCCGCACGCCGCGAAATTTTTCATTCGACAATATCGCGGCGCGGGAAAATGCCTGTTTCAGCAAATCACAACTGGCTTCCAGCGCTTTATCCGGATTCTTCGGTAAAACGCGGCGATAATCGGGAAAACGGCCATCAACCAGCTTAGACGTAAAGATAAAATCACCGACATGCGCGCGAATATTATTACTACCGATTTGCAGTTGCAGCGGTGTATCGCCGCCATCCAGCAAACGAACCAATTCCATTACGCCCTTACGCGGCACGATCACCGAATGCGACGGCAAAGGCTGACCTACCGGCATGGCGCACACCGCCAGTCGATGTCCATCTGTTGCCACGGTGCGCAACTCCTCGCCTTCGGTTTCAAACAACATGCCGTTGAGGTAGTAACGCACATCCTGATGCGCCATCGAAAACTGCGTGGCCTCGATCAGCCGCTTCAACGTGGCTTGCGGCAGGGAAAATTCCACGTCACTCTGCCAGTCATCCAGATTGGGAAAATCCGCAGCAGGCAAGGTTGACAGCGAAAAACGACTACGACCGGAGCGCACCAGCATACGATCGCCATCCAGCATGATGGAGATTTCCGCGCCGTCCGGCAGCCCCCGGCAGATATCGAAGAGTTTACGGGCCGGCACCGTGGTCGCGCCCGGTTCATGCGGCTGCGTGAGCGCCACTTTCGCCACCATCTCCATTTCGAGATCAGTACCGGTCAGCGACAACGCCCCCTCGGTCACCTGTATCAATAGGTTGCCCAGAATCGGTAATGTCGGCCGGCCGCCCAACGGACTGCTGACCTGTTGCAGTGGCTTTAACAGATGTTCGCGTTCAACAATGAATTTCATAATGTTATGAAGATAATGTTCTGATTAAATTGGAAAAATCTTCTTTGATGTCGTGACTTTCCTCACGGAGCTGTTCGATTTTACGACAGGCGTGCAACACCGTGGTATGGTCACGTCCACCAAACGCGTCGCCGATTTCCGGCAGGCTATGGTTGGTCAGTTCTTTGGCCAGCGCCATCGCCATCTGACGTGGGCGCGCCACTGAACGGGAACGACGTTTAGACAACAGATCGGCGACTTTGATTTTATAATATTCCGCCACTGTCTTCTGAATATTGTCGATAGTCACCAGTTTTTCCTGCAATGCCAGCAGATCTCGCAGCGCTTCACGCACAAAATCAATGGTGATGGAACGCCCGGTAAAGTTGGCATTGGCGATAACCCGGTTCAATGCGCCTTCCAACTCACGCACGTTGGAACGCAGACGTTTTGCGATAAAGAAAGCCACTTCGCCGGGCAGACGAATGTCATTTTCATCCGCTTTCTTCATCAGGATCGCCACGCGGGTTTCCAACTCCGGCGGTTCAATGGCAACCGTCAGCCCCCAGCCAAAACGGGACTTCAGTCGGTCTTCCACACCATTGATTTCTTTAGGATAGCGATCGGAAGTCAGAATGATTTGCTGATTACCTTCCAACAAGGCATTAAACGTATGGAAAAACTCTTCCTGAGAACGCTCTTTGTTGGCAAAAAACTGAATATCATCAATCAGTAACGCATCGACAGAACGGTAGTAGCGTTTGAACTCTTCAATCGCATTGTTCTGCAACGCTTTCACCATATCCTGCACGAAGCGCTCAGAATGCATGTAAACCACTTTGGCGTTGGCTTTGCGGGCAATAATGCCGTTGCCCACCGCATGCAACAAGTGCGTTTTACCTAGCCCCGTGCCGCCGTACAAAAACAACGGGTTATAGGCGCCGCCCGGATTGTCCGCCACCTGACGCGCTGCCGCCCGCGCCAACTGGTTTGACTTACCTTCAACAAAGTTATCAAACGTATGCTTGGGGTTCACATTGGAACGATAGGTATGTTCAGCCTGCGCCGGTGAATTATCCCAGCTTGGGCGCACCGGCGCCGAACGGGTCTGCGGCGCTGTCGCAACACTAACATGATGATGATTGACGGGCTGGCTTACCGCCTGAACCAATGGTTTGCTCCCGACCTCAAAACGCAGCAGCGGGGCATCCATTCCACAGAAATCATTGAGCAAACCATTGATGTTATTTAAATACTTATCACGAACCCAATCCAGTACGAAACGATTGGGGGCGTAGAGCGCCAGAGTGTTATCACTCAGTTCTGCCTGCAATGGGCGTATCCACATACTGAATTCTGTGGCAGGTAACTCATCCTGCAAACGGGCAAGACACTGCTGCCAAAGCGAAAGTGACACGGCGGACTCCACTCGAACAAGAACGATCAAAAAGAAAAGAATTAAGAAACGTTATTTATGTGACTCATGATTTTGGCGCCCATTCCCCATCCCGCAACGCAACGGAAAACAGGCGCACCGCGTTATCTAAGCGGATGACCGTGACGATCCCGACGAAGGATCACCAACGGGACGGCGGATCATAACCTAATCCACAGAAGAGATCCTCCCCTTCTGCACAGTTTTGATCCTTTTTATCCACAGGCTATTCTTATAGCAGCTTTGTGCGGTGCATGACAAAGATCGGATCTTTCCCGCTCTGGCCTGCGTGTCCGGACGACGATCAAGAATAAACCCGATGACAAGATCCTTACGATGACCGCGATCATGATCTTGCGGGAGAGATCTTCGCAGGATCCTTGCGCTTTATTATAGAGTCCGTATAATTCCCAGCCCGCGCGTCTACGCCTGTTTTCTGTGCTCAGCCAGACAGAAATCCAAAAATAGTTGGCATGGCTGGCATGTGAAGTGTGATGTTAATTGACTCAGGACTGTACAATTATTACAATCCCGCCTCTTTCAGTTATATATGATTGCAGTTATATAATTGTTATATGCGATTGAGGCGTCGGTTATTTTCACGCCGAGTAGCCAAACGCGTTTACTGTGAAGTCGTGTTCAATCTCCGCGCCAGCAGGGATGAACCGTTAATTATCCAAGTTTAGGTAGAAATCGCCATGAAACGCACTTTCCAACCGTCCGTATTGAAGCGTAACCGTAGCCACGGTTTCCGTGCTCGTATGGCCACTAAAAATGGTCGTCAGGTTCTGGCCCGCCGTCGTGCGAAAGGCCGTACTCGTCTGACTGTTTCTAAGTAATAAAAGCTAACCCGCCGAGTGGTTAAGCTCGCTTTTCCCAGGGAGTTACGTTTGTTAACTCCCAGCCATTTCACTTTCGTCTTCCAGCAGCCGCAACGGGCTGGCACGCCGCAAATCACTATCCTCGGCCGCCTGAACACGCTGGGGCATCCCCGCGTCGGTCTTACCGTCGCCAAAAAGCATGTTAAACGTGCTCATGAACGCAATCGGATTAAACGCCTGACGCGCGAAAGCTTTCGCCTGCATCAACATTCATTGCCGGCAATGGATTTTGTGGTGATTGCGAAAAAAGGGGTGTCTGAACTGGATAACCGAACATTGACGGAAGCGTTGGAAAAACTATGGCGTCGGCACTGTCGTTTGGCTCACGCCTGCTGATCGGGTTGATACGTGGTTATCAACTCGTTATCAGTCCGTTACTTGGACCACATTGCCGGTTCCGGCCAACGTGTTCACAATACGGAATTGAGGCAATACGCAGGTTCGGCATGATAAAAGGCAGTTGGTTGACGCTCAAACGCGTATTAAAATGCCACCCTTTGAACCCTGGTGGTGATGACCCCGTACCGCCAAAAACCGACAATAACAGAGAACATTAACGATGGATTCGCAACGCAATCTTCTTCTCATCGCTCTGCTATTCGTGACCTTTATGCTCTGGCAAGCCTGGGAAACGGACAAAAATCCGCCAGCGACCACGCAGGCCATACAGCAGGCGACGAATGCAGCTTCCGGTGATGCTACCAACCAGGGCGTACCGGCCAGCGGTCAAGGTCAACTTATCACGGTGAAAACCGATGTATTGTCTTTGACCATCAATACCCGTGGCGGCGATATCGAGCAAGCGCACCTGCTGGCTTACCCGGATACGCTGGGTTCAGACAAACCCTTCCTGCTGCTGGAAACCACACCCGAGTTTGTCTATCAAGCGCAAAGCGGTCTGACCGGCAAGAACGGCCCGGATAATCCGGCCAATGGTCCGCGTCCGTTGTTTACCGTCACTCAGGATCATTTTGAACTGGCGGACGGTCAAAACGAACTGCGCATTCCGATGACCTACACCACGGCGGATGGCGTCACTTATACTAAAACGTTCGTTCTGAAACGTGGCGACTACGCGCTGAATGTTGACTACAGCGTCAACAACACTAGTGCGCAGGCGTTGGAACTGACCTTGTTCGGCCAGTTGAAGCAATCCATTGACTTACCCAAACATCGCGATACCGGCAGCAGCAACTTTGCTCTGCATACTTATCGTGGCGCCGCATTCTCTTCCAGCGAAGATAAATACCAGAAATACAGCTTCAGCGATATGGAAGAATCCCTGAATATCACCACCAACGGTGGCTGGGTCGCGATGCTGCAACAATACTTCGCTACCGCCTGGATCCCAACAACCACGGGCAGCAACACGTTCTATTCATCTCAACTGGGCAACGGACAAGCGGCTATCGGCTTCAAAGCCACGCCTGTCGTCGTCCCGGCCGGCAGCCAGCAGAATCTGAATGCGACGCTGTGGGTCGGCCCGGAGATTCAGGACAAAATGGCTGCCGTAGCGCCGCATCTGGATCTGACGGTTGATTACGGTTGGTTGTGGTTCATTTCTCAACCGCTGTTCAAACTGTTGAAATTCCTGCACGGTTTTATCGGCAACTGGGGCTTCTCCATCATCGCCATTACCTTTATCGTGCGCGGTATCATGTACCCGCTGACCAAGGCGCAATATACCTCTATGGCGAAAATGCGCATGCTGCAACCGAAGTTGCAGGCGATGCGCGAACGCGTCGGTGACGACAAACAGCGCATGAGTCAGGAAATGATGGCGTTGTACAAGTCAGAGAAAGTTAACCCGCTGGGCGGCTGTTTCCCGCTGTTGATTCAGATGCCGATCTTCCTGGCGCTGTATTACATGTTGATGGGCTCCGTTGAACTGCGTCATGCGCCGTTCGCCCTGTGGATCCATGACCTGTCCGCACAAGACCCGTACTATATTCTGCCGCTGCTGATGGGGGTGACGATGTTCTTCATTCAGAAGATGTCGCCGACCACCGTTACCGATCCGATGCAGCAGAAAATCATGACTTACATGCCGGTTATTTTCACGGTGTTCTTCCTGTGGTTCCCATCAGGTCTGGTGCTGTACTATATCGTCAGCAACCTGGTGACCATCCTCCAGCAGCAGTTGATTTATCGCGGTCTGGAAAAACGCGGCTTGCACAGCCGCGAGAAGAAATAATCCGGTTGATGACCAACCTGATACCCAGCGTAAGGCGGTCAATGACCGCCTTATTTTTTATTCAGAACGAGTTGTAACCAGCCTGGCGGCAGACAGGCGCCAACGCAGAGAGAACACCATGAGCCATACCGACACCATCGTTGCCCAAGCCACGCCACCGGGACGCGGCGGGGTAGGTATTTTGCGCGTTTCGGGACCGGCGGCCTCAGACGTGGCGCTTGCCGTTCTGGATAAGTTGCCCAAACCCCGCTATGCGGATTATCTGCCGTTTCGGGATACGGATGGCACAACGCTCGATCAAGGGATCGCGCTCTGGTTCCCCGGCCCAAATTCCTTTACCGGTGAAGATGTGCTGGAACTTCAGGGACACGGCGGCCCGGTCATTCTTGATTTACTCCTGCAACGTATCCTGACGCTGCCTGACGTGCGCATCGCCCGCCCCGGCGAGTTCTCCGAACGCGCATTTCTTAATGACAAGCTCGATCTGGCGCAGGCGGAAGCCATTGCCGATTTGATTGACGCCAGTTCTGAACAGGCCGCACGTTCCGCACTCAATTCGCTACAAGGCGCCTTTTCCAACCGGATTAATCATCTGGTCGAGACACTGACGTACCTGAGAATCTACGTTGAGGCCGCCATCGACTTCCCCGATGAAGAGATCGATTTTCTCTCCGATGGCAAGATAGAAGCGCAATTAAACAACGTCATGGCCGATCTGGATGCGGTCAGAACCGAAGCGCACCAAGGCAGCCTGCTGCGTGAAGGCATGAAAGTGGTGATCGCCGGACGTCCTAATGCCGGTAAATCCAGTCTGCTCAATGCGTTAGCGGGCCGTGAAGCGGCGATTGTGACCGATATCGCCGGTACAACCCGCGACGTGCTGCGTGAACATATTCATATTGACGGCATGCCGCTGCACATCATTGATACCGCCGGTCTGCGCGACGCGAATGATGAAGTCGAACGCATCGGTATTGAACGCGCCTGGCAGGAAATCGAGCAGGCCGATCGTGTGCTTTTCATGGTGGACGGCACCACCACGCAAGCCGTGGAGCCGTCCGTAATCTGGCCGGAGTTTATGGCGCGTCTGCCAAAAACCCTGCCCATTACCGTGGTGCGCAATAAAGCGGACATCACTGGCGAAACGCTGGGCATTGAAGAAGTGAATACTCACTCACTTATTCGCCTGTCAGCCCGTACCGGTGAAGGCATTGATACGCTGCGTGATCATCTCAAACAAAGCATGGGGTTCACCAGCAACACCGAAGGCGGCTTTCTGGCACGTCGCCGACACTTGCAGGCGCTGGAACAGGCCGCTTGGCATTTGGTTCAGGGTAAAGAGCAACTGGTCAGCGCCTACGCGGGAGAGCTACTGGCTGAAGAACTGCGCCTGGCGCAACATTGCTTAAGTGAAATTACCGGCGAATTCACCTCAGATGACCTGCTGGGAAGGATTTTCTCCAGTTTCTGTATCGGGAAGTGAGTCCGGTTCCGCAGATGTCCACCCTGTTCCGCTAATCCCATATGACTGATTGTTTTATGGGATTTGTCTTTCCATTCTGGTTTATACCTTTCCACTGAAAGCCAGCGCTTTTTGTGCCCACGTCTGTGCCCATGCATCGATTTTCAATGTGTCCATGTTCAAATTTTAGTCTAAAAATAGTACCCAAAAGGCACAAAAAATAGTATAAAAAACAGGCAAATTGCCTTTTCTATGGGCACGGTAAGAACTGGTATTTTTTAAAAAAACATTATTATCAATATATTGAACACTTATCTCATGGGCACAAAGGTAGGTGAAATATGGCGCTTACAGATACCAAGCTGAAAAGTCTCACCACTCGAAGCAACACATGGCAAGTCGCGGATGGTAATGGGCTGTTTATCGAGATTCTGCCAACAGGGCGCAAAGTATGGCGTCTGCGTTATCGCTTTTTGGGTAAGCAAGAGAAGGCCACCCTGGGCGAGTATCCGGCGTTCACGCTTGCCGAAGCCCGGCGCTGGCGCGAGGAATGCCGCGCCATGATCGCTCACGGCGTCAGTCCGGCACAGAAAAAGCAGCAAGATAAAACCAAGCAAAAAGAACCCACCACGGTGGAAGCCTTCTCCAAACGCTGGCTAACAGATATCGTTGAGCGTACCAACCGGCACCCGCGCAATATTGTACGCATTCTCGATAAAGATATTATTCCCGTTATCGGAAAGCTAAAGATCGAAGACCTCACCACCGCACAGGTACAGGAGGTAATCGACCGCATCAAGCTGCGCGGCTCCGATCATGTCGCCCTTCTCGCCCGCAATGTGCTGAAACGCATGCTGGCCTATGCCATCTCGCGTGGGATCATATTCAACAACCCCGCCGCCGCCATCGAAGCCCGTTATATAGCGCAAGCGTCCAGCCGGGATGTTTCTTTGACCGCGGAAGAGATCGGCATATTGCTGCGCGGTATCTATACCTCCGGCATGAACCGTCGCCACAAGCTGGCCCTCCACCTGCTGATTCTGTGTATGGTGCGCAAAAGCGAGTTAATCGAGGCAACCTGGGATGAAGTTAACTTTCTCACCGCCGAATGGCGCATTCCAGCCGAGCGCATGAAAATGGATAAGGCGCATATCGTTCCCTTGTCCAGCCAGGCATTGGCCATGTTTGAAGAACTTAAATTTCTGGCGGGTTCGTCGCCTTATGTATTCCCCAGCCGTAATGATTTCCGGCACCCGATCTCTAAAACGACGCTTAATGCCGCGGTGCGCACTCTGGATTTGAATGTTCGCGATTTTGTTATCCACGATTTCCGGCGCACGGCCAGCACCTTACTGCATGAACAGGGATATAATTCCGACTGGGTGGAAAAATGCCTCGCGCATAAGATTGCCGGCGTTCGTGGTGTTTATAACCGGGCGGAATACCTTGGACAACGCCGGGAAATGCTTCAGGCATGGGCGAACTTTGTGGATGCGCAGATCGAAGAAGGCAGGAAAGTCATTATTGGCCGGTTTGGCAAGGCTTATAAAGCAGAAGATGAGGAACGAAAATAAATAATTCACAAGAGAGCGCAATAACCTGATTATTTATTTTTTAAAGACCCGGCAGATAGGATGGCAACTCGATTGCCATCCTATCTGCCGGTAAACAAGCGAAGCGCGTTAGCGGGTCAATCCATTAATTAACGGACTTAACGCATCAAGCAGGGCGGCAGGATTAGCGGGGGCTCCGTTTTCAGCCTGGGAAATCTGAAACTCGGCAATTTCCACGCCGATGATGCTATTTTCTGCAATGACCTGGCTGGCATGGTAAAGATCGTCTAATGACAATCCTCCAGAGACCTCATATTCCGTAGGAACGATACCGGGTTCCAATACATCACAATCCAGATGGACATAAACCGCCCGGCCATTAATGGCGCGCCGCAATCCTTCGGCCAGCCCGCCGCCTCCCGGCACCCATTGCAATTTTCCGTTGTCGATCAGTTTTTGCTCCGGGGGATCAATATCGCGGGCCCCTGCCAGTATCACCGCCGATAAATCTAAACCGCTGCCTAGGCCCGAATCCCATAAACCGGCCGGCCCCGCGATGGAAAAGCCGCCAAGATAGCCCGTCACAGAAGTGGCCGGGGTATTCAGGTCCGCATGGGCATCGAACCAGACTATGCAGGCATCAGGGTAATAGCGGGCAACCACCGGTAATGTTGCTAAAGATGCCGCGCAGCGGCTGGATGCGGTAAAAGGCTTAATATTGTCTGCGAAAAGATGGTTGAGCCGATCGGATAAGGCGATCAATGACGGTCTGGCGGCTTCCAGCGCCTCCCGCCAGCCGCGGCCAATCACCGCACTCGGTGCGCCGATAATCTCAGGTGCTAAGCCTAGCCTTTCCGCCATCAGCGTGCCGATCGCCATAGCGCCGGGCCGCGCCAGGTCGTTGCGATCGCCTACTGTCCCTTGAAATACTGTTATCTGCATCTGATTGATCATAGGATTCTTCATTGGTAAGCAATGGTACTCCGTCGTCTGCTCGTACAACTTATCACGCCATCTGGGGGTTGTGAAAATCCCCCTTTATTTCCCCCACTTTTATTCTGACCGAGCCTCCCCCACCTGTTTTTCAGGTATTGCCACTCAGGCTAGGCAGAATGCGGCTTCGGCGCATTTCCCCCAATAATTACTGCTATATAAATAAAAAGTGGGGGATTACCCTCTTAGCCAATGCCGTTCCCCCACCCTCTCCCGGCTATTCCCCCCTCTCCTCCGGCGGAATCGCGGGCAGAACAGTCTCACCGCTGACGGTGACCAGACCGGCGTTTACCAGCTTATCCAGCCAGCGGGTAAACTTCTTGTCGACGTTCAGGCCGAGGGTCCGCAGGTCCTGACGTAACTGCGATTTGGTGCAGACGCCGTCGTTAACGGTGCGGCCACGGATACACTGCCAGAGGGCAATATGATTAGCCGTCAGATAAGGGATACCGGCCAGTGCCGGGTCGGCTTGTGCAGCGGTATTAATTTCCCTTGGACGGTCATATAACACTAACGATTCCACCGGCTCGCCATCTTCATCCACATAGACCGTCACCGGCTGCAAATCATAAGCTGAGGCGGAGGGTTCTTCAGCATCCTTCATCTTGGTACAACTCAGCACCAGGGCGTTACCGTCGCCTTCGCGCCGGACGTTAAACTCAGCATCCAGCGCCGCCTGAAAGGCGCTGGAACCACGGGCGCCCCGCTCCTGATCCTTGCCGGAATGATGGACAATCAGTACCGAGGCTTGAGTTACCGCCTTGATGGTGTCACACCCCTGGATAAACGCGCCCATATCTTTGGCCGCATTCTCATCCGAACCGCCAAAGCAGCGGGCCAGCGTATCAAGGATAATCAGGCGCACCGGCATCCCGGTTTCCTGCTCCACGTCGGCGGCGGCCTGAATTACCTGCTGTACGCTCTCCGGGCTGGCGGGAAACACCGGGCAATCCACCCGAAACAGCGCATCGACCGGACTGCCGCCGTTCAGCGTCTGTTCCCAGGCGCGGATACGGCGCGGCACACCGATACCGCCTTCACCCACCACGTAAATCACCGCACCCTGATTCACTCGCCGGTCAGCCCACGGCTTGCCGGTGGCGATATGGCAGGCCCAAGACACCGCCAGAAAAGATTTATATGAACCGCTGGGGCCGTAGATACTGCTGAGCGAATGGCCGGGCAGATGGCCCTTAATCAGGTAATCCTGGCGGGTGTCATAACCGTCAGAGCCCCGGCGCAGGGGAAGTGACGTGGAGAAAGAAGGATGATGAGGGTTAACAGGGTTAATTCCGGGTTTCATAGCTGGCTCTCCCTAACAGGAAAGGTAAACGGGATGGTGTGATGGGTGCCTGGAAGCTGCACAAGATGGCCGCAAGGTGCAAAACGCATGGTTCAATCCCCTCGTCCATAGACGTGCTCGATATAACGGCCGCGTCCATCGCCGTGCCCCAGATCGGTGGAAACCAGAGCGCGAGCTTCTTTCTGGCTGAAACCCTGCTGCCGGTAGTGCTGCATGGCTTCCTGAGCCCAGGCATAACGCAGGCTGTGCGGTGAATATCGGCCGGTGAGTCCGGCGCGGCTGGTTTGGGAGCGCCAGCGGTTCATGACGGTGCGGAGATCGGGTTTATCAATCAAACGCCCGTTATGGGTTGTGGTAATACTCAGCGCCCGATTTACCGCATCCGTGACGGCTTCCCGGTTCAGCACCAGGGTCTGGCGCGGCCGCCCGCCTTTGGTGTCGAACACCACGGTCAGCCGCTCATCGCCACGGCCCAGGGCCTGCAGCCAGGTCTTCAGGGACTGGCTACAACGCACCGCCTCCTCCGAGCGCAGTCCCAACAGACGAGCCAGCTCAAGGGTGGCGGCCAGCCCGGCGTCTTTTTGCTGAAACTGGCTGAGGACATGCTGATAGTGTTCGGCCGTAATGGCAGCGCGGGTTCCCGCCCGACTGGCACCACTTAGGCCAAGCGCCCGGTTACTGAGACGATCCGACTGCACGAGGGTGTGCCGTCCGGCTTCACGCAGGACGGTACGAATAGCGGCCATTTCATTTTGTAGCGTACGTGGTGAAATGCCCTGGCTAAGCCGGTCAGCCATATAGGCTTCAATATGCCCGCTCTTCAGGTACTTTACCGCCCGCACCTGGATATTCAGCGCGAGTAGGTGCTTACCCAGCCGTTCGGTAATACGCAGCCGGTCATGGACGGTCTTGTGACTGCCTCCGCCCTGCCGGGCAAGTTTTTGCATCTCACGTCCAAGTGCTGACATGATGAGTTCCTCTGTCTCCGGCGCGTGGTTTGTCTCGCAACACAGGTGGAATCCTGTGTTGCGCTGAACGGTACCCGTGCGCCGGAGCGGCAGCGGATGAGGTATGGCGGGGTATCGGTGATGCACTCTGTGCAACCGCCTGCGTGAGCAGGGATATCCCCTCAGGCTCGAAAGCCTGCCTCAGGTATCGGTTCAGTCCTCCTTAGTTGATGGGTGATAAGTAAGCGGCTGTTCAGCCCGGCGTACCGGGTGGAAAACCGCAGTGAAAAATGAGCGTGCCGTGCCCGTTGTGAAACGGAACAAACATGCATGGGAATAAAACAGGGTCGTCAGCACTGGCTGGCAGAAAATAAGCAGGCAGAAACTGAACGGCGTAATCGGTCACGTCTGTGTGCCAGGGAAAAGAAAAAAGCTGGATGCCGGAATGAAAAGATAATAATCACTCTAACAATAGAGCAATTGTTCAGACTCAGGATGAAGGTCTCCCACAGGGGCGGCGGCTGTCAAGGATGTTGGCACCCTTAGTCATTTTTTATGCTGCATTTTCCAGCGCTGTTTCCGGCTTATCCGGATTCAACATCACCACTTCG
>NZ_QNRY01000009.1 GCF_003315515.1 Brenneria salicis ATCC 15712 = DSM 30166
CAGATTGTCTGATTCAATTGTTAAAGAGCAGTGCGTACTGGCCTTAGCCACTAACGCGAGGTGGCGTATATTACGCTTTCCTCTTTCAGAGTCAAGTGATTATTCCCCGACTCCCCACTCACCTCACAACCGCGCAAGCCGCTGTCGCCGGGTCAGTGGTGGCGCATTATAGGCACTTATCCGCCGCTGACAAGCGCTAAATGCAAAAAAAATATCGTTCGCCTACAATTTATCCATTAGCACGCTAAAGCAGCAGTTTTTCCAGTGAAAAGAAGCCATAACGCTGCAATATCGGCCAGAGTGTGGCGACTTTAGGGGTAATCGTCAGGCAATACACCAAGTTTTTTTCTGATGAACAAGGTGAATTTTCAAGATTGCCGACCAGCCAGGCGGTTCTTCTGGCAATCGCCGCACCAGAATCCACCAGCCGCGTCCCATCGGGTAACGCCCTTAGTAGTTCTTCTGCCAGCAACGGGAAATGGGTACATCCAAGAACAACCGTATCCGGGGGCTCTGGCAAACGTAACCAAGGACGCAAAAGCTTTTGCAATTCGACCGTTGAGATCGTTTCCCCCTGCAACTTGGCTTCTGCCAATTCAACCAATTCTGACGAACCAAGTGACAATATCTGACAATCATTTGCAAAACGGGCGATAAGCTCGTGCGTGTAAGGACGTTGCACCGTTGCACGGGTCGCCAGCAAACCAACGACACCATTACGCGTTAGTTTCGCTGCCGGTTTAACTGCGGGAACCACGCCTACGACAGGAAAAATAAAACGCTGACGTAAGGCGGGAAGAGAAATGGTACTGGCGGTGTTACAGGCAATCACCACTAATGCCAACGGATGGCGCCGCTGAATAGCGGTAACAATCCCGACTACACGTTCAATAATAAACTGCGGCGGCTTTTCACCGTAGGGAAACGCTTCATTATCAAATGCATATATATAGTGAAGATCCGGCAACAATTGCCGGATTTCCTCATAAACAGACAACCCGCCCACGCCGGAATCAAACACTAGAACCGTGGGACGGGATGGCAGGTCAGAAGATATAGCTTCCGGTGAGATAGTATTCTCGTCCTGCCGTTCGGTAGCCATATGCCGTCTCATAATCTTTATCAAACAGGTTGGCGATTCTACCACGAACCGTCAGATGCGGGATGACCGGATATGACGCGGCGAGATCGACCGTACTGTAGCTTGGGAGGCGGCGTTGTTGAGAGTTAAACATATTTGGACTGTTATCGTACCGTTTACCGTTATATTGATAAGCGATATTCATATCGATATCAAACAGACTCCAATCAATCTGATACGAGGCTTTTTGCTTCGACCGGCGTGCCAAAATGGTATTATCCGAATCCCGTCGCGGATCTAGGTACTCCAATGTTAAGCGGTGACTAAATATGCCCGTATCAATGTTACCCGTCCACTCAACGCCTTTTATTGTCGCCTTATCCGTATTGAAATACTTATTAGTCACATAATCGTAATCTATCAGGTTATCGATTTTGTTGCGGTAAGCGGATAAACGCCATGATAGTGGGCCCGTCAGCCCTTCCAGCCCGGCTTCCCATTGGGATGACTCTTCCGCTTTAATGCTATCATTGCCCCAGGTACCGTATATCTGACCGAACGCAGGAGCGAGAAATGCGGTGCCATAAGATATGATGACGCGATAATCCGGTATAAACGTCCAACCTGCGGCTGCCTGCCATGTGTTATGCCGATTATACTGGCTGCTATCGTCTGTACGTATCGCGCCTTCTAAAGTCACTTGCTCGAAATATTGTTGCTGAGCCGTGAGATAAAGTCCTGTATTTTCACGCATATGCCTTTGATTACTTGTGCCCGGTTTATTTTCTTCCCGACGCCAGTCAACCCCGGCACTAATCGAACCATTTATTATCGCCAGCGTATTGCCCCACAATAAGCTCCGCTGTGTGACTTCATTTAATGAATAACCTGGCACAAAGTTACCCTTGGCGGATTCGAAGTTATAATCTTTGTACGTCTGATAACTGCCAATCAGTTGCGAAGCTAAATCGTTATTCTGGAATCGCAGACCGCCGTCAAAATTTCGGCTGTACAGCTGTCGCTGATCGCTAAATCCCGCGGAAAGCTGATCATAATCGGTTTTATTCCCATAGCCATACGACCGCACAAAACCAGATACAGAATCATTGAATTTCTGTTCGATGCTTCCCCACAGAGCCTTGCTACGAAAACCGTCATTATCGTTATCGGCTGGAGCGGATGACGTGGAGTACACATTGAAACCCTGTGTTTCTTCAAAAGAGCCAGCTAAGCTTATCGCCGTATTGTCACTAATGTGCTGGCGTAGGCTGCCATCATAGATTTGATATTTATTCGAGCCAACGCCTGCCTCAAGTTTTCCGCCGTCAGTGCCTTGCTGAGTAATGATATTTATCACTCCGCCGATAGCCTCAGGGCCATAAACGGCGGAGCGCTGCCCACGGATATACTCGATACGTTGCACCAAAGACATCGGTATCTGATTAAAATCCACGCTGCCGGTAACGCCCGGCGACGCCATACGAATACCGTCAATCAAAACGAGTACATGGCTGGAATTTGTGCCACGAATGAACATCGACGCATTTTGTCCACGTCCGCCATTCTGCGCAATATCTACCCCAGGGAGTCTGCGCATCACATCAGTCAGGCTTTTAGCCTGCCAGCGCTCAATATCGTCACGGGTAACGATATCCATTGGGGCGAGAACGGAGGAAACAGGTTGAGGGAAACGATTTGCCGTCACCACCAGGTTATCAGAAGCGTCTTGAGGTGAATTATTGTCTTGCGCCCAGGCGGGAAAGGCCGCGACAGAAAGTACTGCCGACAGCAATATTTTGTTATTAGTCATGTCTTTAGCATCCAAACCATATATAAGGATGCCGCATTACCACGATCGATAGCACGCGATGGTCATGGTCATTGCGACGTATACCGGCAGGTCTTCGGGCTTGGGTGCCGTTGTTGCCATGATTCAAAATGAAGATATTCTTAATAATCATGGCGTAACAACAAAGAGCGATGACTTCCCATCTTTAAAAGACAGTGTCTGCATGAATGCTATCGCTCAGGCTTTCCCTTACCGCTGCGCGTCAGCCCCAGATTTACACTGGATTCCCTTTTAACTCTTGATACAAGGCCGGACGCACATGCTACGATCGCATATTGCAGATGTCTAGACTGCTATTTCATTACAGGATAATAATGTAACAAAACTGGACTTCCCGGCGGGATTCCCTACAATTTCCTGTCATTAAGCCCCCTTTAGACGCCGTTCGGACGAGAAAACCATGACGCCAGAAATCCTGCCTATTGAACAATATGACGACCAGCTTGCACAAAAAACTGAACGTCTGCACGGGATGATGACTCCTTTCAATGCCCCTTCGCCTGCGGTTTTTCGCTCGCCAGTCAGTCACTATCGGATGCGTGCGGAATTCCGCATCTGGCATGACGGCGACGAGCTCTATCACATCATGTTCGATCAACAGACCAAGCAGCGTATTCGGGTTGACCACTTTCCCGCGGCCAGTGAACTGATTAACCGTTTGATGCCCGTGCTGATCAGCACATTACAGCCAAATCCGATCCTGCGCCGCAAGCTGTTCCAGATTGATTATTTATCCACGCTGAGCGGTGAAGTGGCGGTATCGCTGCTCTATCACCGCGCATTGGATGAAACATGGCAACAGCATGCCGGCGCGCTGCGCGATAGCCTGAACGCACAAGGCTTCCGCCTGCAACTTATTGGCCGTGCGACGAAAACCAAAATTTGCCTCGATCGTGATTACGTTGACGAATGCCTGCCTGTCGCAGGTCGGGATATGATTTATCGTCAGGTAGAAAACAGTTTTACCCAGCCCAATGCCGTCATGAATATCCAGATGCTGGAATGGGCATTGGAAGCGACTCAAGGTTCAAAAGGGGATTTGCTGGAGCTTTATTGCGGCAACGGAAACTTTTCTCTGGCGCTGGCGCGAAATTTTGATCGGGTGCTGGCGACGGAAATCGCCAAGCCTTCCGTCGCGGCGGCGCAATATAACATTGCCGCCAATCTGGTTGATAACGTACAGATTATTCGCATGGCGGCGGAAGAGTTTACTCAGGCAATGCAAGGCGTGCGCAAATTTAATCGCCTGGAAGGTATCGATCTGACGAGCTATCAATGTGACACCATTTTCGTCGATCCGCCGCGCAGCGGGTTAGACGTTCAGACGCTCAAATTGGTGCAAGCCTACCCACGCATACTCTATATTTCCTGCAACCCGGAAACGCTGTGCCATAATCTGCAAACGCTGAACGAAACCCATCAAATTCGCCGGTTAGCGTTGTTTGACCAATTCCCTTATACCCATCACATGGAATGCGGCGTGTTATTGGAAAAGCGTCGGTAATTCGTTGTACGCAGGTGGCGTCTGGCCGCCAGGCTTGATGTGCCTATGGCGTGTCGATCTCTTTGGCTGGCTTTCTGGCGCGCAATTTAAGACCAATCCAGAACACCAAGGCCACACAAAATAGAGAAGGAACAAAGTTTGAACCGATGTCCGGGTATTCAACGCGGACAATCGCGCTGTAGATCAGCAGACCAAGCAGAAAACAGGCGGCGACCAGCATCGGCATGCCTTCTTGCATACTGTGATTCATATAGCGCTGGTGCAAACAGTAAACAGATAAAACCAGCGCAATTAGAGGGAAGATGGAAAAGGGCACTATCGCGCTGAATAACGCCGCAAACGATCCATTAACCGACAGGCCAGCGACTAACGCTAGGAGCAGCGTGCCTTTTTCTTGCTGAGGTTGTTGTTCCGTCATGGTTTCTCCCTTCTCATGTTTATAGGTGATACTCACGAAGCTCTGGCGCTATTGTCCTGTTCCTTTCTGTACCAATAATAGGCGCCTTTGGAAATAATCCGCAGTTGCAGCACCAGGCGTTCTTCCAGTTGTCTACGCTGCTCCAGATCGACATCCAATGCTTCCGCCCCGGCGCTGAAAACAATGGTAACCATTGCTTCTGACTGCGCCTCCGCAAAACTGCGGGGAATGTGATTTTCGACTTCCAGATAATCCGCCAGTTCTGCGATGAAATGCTGGATCTCCCGTGCGACAGCCGCACGAAACGCGGCGGACGTCCCTGATCGCTCGCGTAATAACAATCTGAAAGCGTTAGGGTTATTGCCAATAAACTCCATAAAGGTGGAGACAGAGGTTCTGATGACGCTGCCGCTTTTGGCGATACGTTGCCGGGCCTGACGCATTAACTGACGCAGCATCAGCCCGCTTTCATCCACCATCGTGAGCCCCAATTCATCCACGTCACGAAAATGGCGATAGAATGAGGTTGGAGCAATGCCCGCTTCACGCGCGACTTCACGCAAGCTTAGGCTGGCGAAGCTGCGTTCAGCGCTTAATTGGCTAAACGCCGCCTCAATCAGGGAACGACGCGTCCGTTCTTTTTGTTGTGCTCTGACACCCATTATCCTGCCCAAATCATCTGCTCTCCTGTTCAGAAAAGCACTATAGCAAAATTTAATCTCAGCATACTGAGACAAAGTTTGTCATATTAAAAATGTGACCGTCGTTTTCCATGGCAAAACAGGGATGATTGGGTTCTTTCTCCGTCAATGTTACAATCGCGTTATTGTTTTGTATAAAACAGGTTGAGCCTACCATGACCATATCAAAGCAGTTCGATTATGATGCGATAGTAATCGGTTCAGGCCCCGGTGGTGAAGGCGCCGCAATGGGATTATCCAAACAGGGCGCCAAAATTGCCGTGATCGAACGGCACTATAATGTTGGCGGCGGTTGTACCCATTGGGGAACAATTCCGTCAAAAGCCCTGCGTCATGCCGTCAGCCGTATTATCGAATTCAATCAAAACCCGTTGTATAGTGATAACTCCCGCATTATCAGTTCCTCTTTCTCTGATATTCTGCGCCACGCTGATAGCGTCATTGGCCAGCAAACGCGGATGCGTCAGGGATTTTATGAAAGAAATCAGTGCGAACTCTTCTCTGGCGAAGCACGATTTATTGATCCGCACACTATCGCCGTCCACTATCCGGACGATACGCATGACACGCTGACTGCCGCACACATCATCATCGCCACAGGCTCCCGCCCTTATCATCCAACGGAAGTGGATTTCGCCCATCCGCGTATTTACGACAGCGATTCCATCCTGCAACTGGATCATGAACCGAAGCACGTCATTATCTACGGCGCTGGCGTTATTGGTTGCGAGTATGCCTCCATTTTCCGCGGATTGAACGTCAAGGTTGACTTGATCAACACCCGCGATCGTTTGCTGGCGTTTCTCGATCAGGAGATGTCGGATGCCTTGTCTTATCACTTCTGGAACAGCGGCGTGGTTATCCGCCATAACGAAGAGTTTGAAAGCATTGAAGGCGTGCCTGACGGCGTGATCGTCAATCTGAAATCCGGCAAGAAGATGAAAGCCGATTGTCTGCTCTATGCCAATGGTCGTACCGGCAATACTGAAACGCTGGGATTGGAAACCATCGGTCTGAGCACCGATAGCCGTGGGCAGATTAAGGTCAACAACATGTATCAGACTGGTCTGGCGCACATTTATGCCGTGGGTGATGTCATCGGCTACCCCAGTTTGGCTTCAGCGGCTTACGATCAGGGACGCATTGCCGCCCAAGCCATCACCAAAGGCGATGCGACCGCCCATCTGATTGAAGATATTCCTACCGGAATTTACACCATTCCTGAAATCAGTTCGGTGGGTAAAACCGAACAGCAACTCACGGCGATGAAAGTGCCTTACGAGGTGGGAAGAGCGCAGTTCAAGCATCTTGCCCGCGCGCAAATCGTAGGAATGAATGTAGGCAGCCTGAAAATTCTGTTCCATCGTGAAACCAAACAGATTCTGGGTATCCACTGTTTTGGCGAGCGCGCGGCGGAGATTATCCATATCGGCCAAGCCATCATGGAGCAAAAAGGCGAAGGTAATACTATCGAGTATTTCGTTAATACCACCTTCAATTACCCAACGATGGCGGAAGCCTTTCGGGTCGCGGCTTTAAATGGTTTAAACCGTCTGTTTTGACAGGTTTTCCATATAATCCTGCATATGCTCGCGGATGGTATCGGCTAGTTGTTCATAACGTCCGCGCAGCGGTGAACCTGGGCGGTAAACGAGTGCGATGGTGCGCTTTGGCTCCGGTTTGTAGCAGGTCAAATAACAAACACCATCGCGCTCTCGCTCATTCGGCACCGCCAGCGACGGCAGCAACGTGATCCCGCTGCCCGCCGCCACCATATTACGCAACGTTTCCAGACTGGTCGCCCGGAAATGCGTATCTTCATCCGCCCCAGCCTGAAAGCAGAATCCCATCGCCTGATCGCGCAGACAGTGCCCGTCCTCCAGCATCAGCAACTTCTCACCAGCCAGATCAGACATGGCGACCCGCTCACGATTCGCCCACGGATGATCCTGATAAATCGCCAGTTTCATTGGTTCGTCAAATAAAGGTACTTCGATAAAGGCTTCAGACTCTTTCACCATGGCCAATATAGCGCAATCCAGTTTGCCGCTATCCAGTTGTGCTAACAGTTGGTGGGTTTGCGCTTCATGCAGGTACATTTCGAGCTTGGGAAATGTGTGGTGCAACATCGGGATGATTTGCGGCAACAGATAAGGCCCCAGCGTCGGGATTAAACCGATATGCAAAGGACCTGACATCGTTTCCCCTTGCTGGCTTGCCATTTCTTTCAATACCTTTACTTCACGTAGAACGGTTCGCGCCTGTTCGACTAATAGTAGCCCTGCCTGGGTAAACAATACCTTCCGACTGGTTCGCTCCAGCAGCATGACGCCGAGTTCACCTTCAAGCTTACGAATTTGTCCACTGAGTGTTGGCTGACTAACGTGGCAAGAGTCCGCAGCGCGCCGAAAATGGCGATGCTCCGCCAGCGCTACAAGATACTCTAAATCCCGAATATTCATTTATTATTCTCCTTATCATGATAGCAAATGGCGATAGATAGCATAGCAATGAACGTTCTTTCCTATCAACAGACAAATAAATAATATCGCTCATCGCAACGTACCCGTTTATTTCTTCATAAATAAAACAATTTCATCATTACGAGGTTAAGCCATATTTACCAGAGGCTTTTATACCAACTTGCCTCGCTATAATGAGCCAGCTAATGTATTCAAGCAATTGACGTTTATAGCATTTTGTGCCTTTCGTGCATGATCCTCTTGTTAAGAACGTCAGGAAAGCAGATCAACACGCCGATAACGTCATTGCGGACGGTGATCGCGCGTTGACTAACGGCATGAATATTGGCGGGAAATATCGAACGGGGATTGGAGCATCGTGTGTCTTGAGTGAATCACTTATAATGTAACCGCCGGACGGACGCCCAGCGTATGGCAAATTGCATAGCTTAATTCAGCGCGATTCAACGTATAGAAGTGGAAATCCTTCACCCCTTCACGACTCAGGATTTTCACCATGTCCATCGCAATGGACGCGCCCACCATTTTGCGGGTTTCCGGGTCATTATCCAGCCCTTCGAACATGGCCGTCATCCAGTTCGGCACACGAACGTTTGTCATGGTGGCAAAGCGCTGTAATTGCCTGAAGTTGGAGACGGGCAGAATACCCGGAACAATTTCCACATCGATCCCCGTCGCCACACAGCGATCGCGAAAACGCAGATAGCTTTCCACATCAAAGAAGAACTGGGTGATTGCACGATTCGCGCCAGCGTCAATCTTGTGTTTCAGATTGATCAGATCAGCCTGCGCGCTTTTCGCTTCTGGATGCACTTCAGGATAGGCGGCGACAGAAATATCAAAGTCACCCACTTCTCTGAGCAACGTCACCAGATCGGCGGCGTACATTTCCGGCTTGCCGCCGCCCGGCGATAAATCGCCGCGAAGCGCCACAATATGACGAATACCGCTCTGCCAGTAATCCTGAGCGATTTCACGTAACTGTTCACGGGAAGCATCAATGCAGGTGAGATGCGGAGCCGCTTCCAGACCGGTACGCTCTTTAATGCTTTTGATAATGCTGTGAGTCCGGTCACGTTCGCCGGAGTTGGCGCCATAGGTCACGGAAACAAACTTCGGCTTCAAATTGCTCAGACGGTCAATAGAATTCCACAGAGTGTCTTCCATATCGCTGGTACGCGGCGGAAAAAATTCAAATGAAACATTAATCTGTCCCTGCAATTCCGCCAGGCTTTGATTCAGCGCTTCCCGCTGGTTTGCGTGAAAAAAACTCATACCTGCTACCCCATTCACCGTTACTGTTATTATCATTTCTATAAACGTCTATACGTTTAGACGTCTATATAGAAAATGACGTAATCTACTTTAAGAGTCAACGCTTTTAACAAGCTTATGCGGTGATGATTACTCAAGCCACATGAAGAAAATTCATCATGCGGTTCTGTGATCTTACTTAGCAACAGTAGATAGCGCTTTAAACGAGATTGCTTTCTTAAAACAGTTCAGCAGCCTGTAAGGGCTGCTGAGGAATGAATACTACTTAACTGGATATGTGGTTAGTTTTTTGGTGCATCCGATGCTATCCAACTATAGATGTTTTGATCGTGAAAGTGTCCATTCAAGTACTCAGCCTCTCTGAGTTTACCCTCCAGTTCAAACCCGCAACGCTTAGCAACCTCATTGCTTTTGATGTTATCGACCGAGCATTTTATTACGAAACGTTTAATCATATTTTTCGTTGTATAATAATGGAGCAGAACCTTAATAGACTTAGTGATGATCCCATTTCCTTCAACTCTCATATCGAGCCAGTAACCGATATAAGCGGTTTTATTCGCTTTGTCGATACTATTGAATGAAAGTAAACCGACCGGCTCATCATTAAATAAAATAACATATGTTTTACCTTCGTCTTTTTGATGGGCGAGGTAGCACGCGTCAAGAAACCTGGCTTCATCACTTTCATGATTCATGTAGTTTGGCCATGCCATATACTCGCTGAAATGCTTTCTATTATGGTTCACAATCTCATACAAAGCGGGTGAAAAACGAGAAGAGGGCGTTACCAGCCTGATGAAGTCATCTACGCGAATATTTTCATCATTGTGCAACAGATCCCGGTATGCAGGCGGAAGCGCTGGCGAGGCTACCCTTGCAGTCACTATTCTTTTATTCAGCAATGCGTAAACGGGGGGCTTTATGCGTGTCCATTCGTTAGCGGTTTGCATATCATATGCACCACAGCCGCGTATCATGAAAGACTGTCCTTCTCTAAGGCCGTAACGTCCTTTTGGATAAAGGCAGTCGTTCTCAAAGCAATTAAAGCCAGCCAGTATCTGTTCATCATCGCGTTGCACTCCATCTGAACTGTCCAACAGCGTGAGAGAATGATGCCAGTTATGTATTGAGGGCAGCCAGTTGATACCGAGATTGGTCTGGAATACCTGCGCATCATAACGTTGCTTAAAGCTTAAAGTTTTTCCAACCGCATAGCCGTTATCTTCGCTCAGGTACCGACCGGGTTCAAATATCAGCTTCCATTTTTCAGGAAGACTCGGATTGTAGATGACGAGGGTGTCAAAAATGCGGCGTAAAAAAACTTCAGGCTCACAGGTTTCAGCATTGACATCAGATGAAAAAGAGTCAGCAGGGAAACCACTTCCCATATCAAGATGACCACCCTTAGGCATATTCTTAACAAGAAAGGGAAGCCAATCATTTAGGTTATCTGTGATCTTCTGCGGTGACTCTAAATTTGACCCCACATGCAAATGAAAACCCTTTAGATAAAGATGGGGCGAGCTGATTAATAAGGGCAGAATTTTGTGATAATACTCTTCAGCGGTAACGCCAAAGCGGGAGCGCTGGCCTTCGCGGTAATAATGCGAGATTCTGACACCCACGCCGTAGCACTGGTCCCGGTGAGCGGCAAGTTCTGCTAGCTCGTGTAGTTCGCGGGCACTATCGACATGAATAAGAGCACCTTTATCTAACGCGAAGGACAGATCCTCCACGTTTTTATAGGGACCATCCAATATGATGCGATCCCCAGAGAAGCCCGCCGCTTCAGCCAACCGGAATTCATCTACAGAGCAGACCTCCGCGTTAAGATCTTCTTGGGCCATCAGTCGTGTAAACAGGCCCAGGGAGCATGACTTTAAAGACACAGCAATGTCGACGTCCGAAAAATACTTTTTGCTGACAGCCTTCATATCGTTAACTTTTGTCAGCACGGCGTCGACATCAAAAAGGAAAAAAGGCTGGTTGGCGTGTTCCGGTCGTGCAGCAATCTCTTTTGCAGCCTGAATAATATTTTCTGGAACTATTTTTTGCGCCATAACTGAATTGTCACTCCCTGATAGTCACGTTGAGTATTTAAAGGCTCGCGGATGGCGAGAAATCGCTCGTAGAAAGCGTTTTGAGCAGCCTCATCTAATGATCGGGTAAACTCGTTATCATTTTTGATATAAGCCGAGATATTCGCCTTCAGTTCTTCCGAAGTCTGCGAAGTAACTTCATGATTCTTTTCATGGTAAAGCTCAAGTTCATTGCAATCGAAAAAGTCATGCCAGTATTGAAGATTCCAATGAGGATCAGGTCTGAATCCGATCGCGGCATAGACATTATTTATAATATCGTCACCTGGAACTTTACGGTAATAGAAGTTGGACGTGCAAATGATGCCACCCTTTCTTAACACCCTGATGACTTCACTCAAAGCTTGTTTCCTGTCCTGGATAAAAGCAAAGTTGCATCCAGCAAGAATATGGGTGAAAAAGTTCGAGGAAAACGGAAGACTACAGGCGTCAGATACCTGATAACTGAGTTGCTCTTGTGCGCCAAGGTTACGGGCCTTTTCTTTAGCAGTATTGATTGCAATTTCAGATATATCAATGCCATGCGCATACATGTTAAGTTTTTTAAAACAGCGTCTTGAGCTGTAACCAGTAGAACAGGCAAGATCCAACAATACTGAGTCTTTTGAAAGGCTGGCATGCTCAATCCAGTAATCAACGGTGTATGCGCTGCCGGGAGGCGTATTATCCTGTTTCATAAGCGCAACGAAATCGGGGTAACTCATTGAACGAAGAAACTCAGGCGTGATGATTTTTTCAACGGGTTTTGTCATGTGGTTTTCCTTAAAATAGTTTTACGGGTCAGTGACATCCATCTGATCACAACCATGCCGCAAAGAGTAAACGTTACAGCAGGCAATATAAGGTAATAAGAAGGTGAGATTCCTTCAGGTAAAAAAGAAATAATACTCAATACAATGACTGAAAATATTCGACCACTGAAAGATACAGCCCCTACAATTCCTGAAACATGAGTGGTTTGCTCCTGATTTAGTTCAGAAAAGAATAGGCTTTTGGCACCGATTGGTACCGTGCAGATGAAACCATGAATCAAAGAAAAGGCGATAACGGCCGCAGCAGTTTGCCCCATGTTGACAAGTGAAAATAAACCTATACATATAACAGCTGAAAAGAATGAAAAATATTTAACCGAACTTTTATATTTCTCGTCTGATATGTGATATTTTGACATCATTGAATTTGATAAATATTGTGCTGAAAAAGCTCCAATATGACAGAACATCAGCACTAACATTTGCGAGCCACTAAGATGATTTATTTTTTCATTTGAAAGAATGATGGGTTGCCAGAAATGATAGATAATTTGTATTCCTGCACTGAAAAAACACGTCAGTAATATAAACCACAGCCCGCCTACCGTATTTTTGAAAATCCACAATGTTTCATAAGCATTTTGCAGAACTGTTTTCTTCTTGACTCCTTCACTCTCTGCCCTTATCTCTTCAGGTACGACTAGAAACAGGATCATAATAAATATCATCATGATGCCAGATATGATGTAGCCAAAAAAGTAATTGCCCGACAGGTAAATCGTCCCAATCCCTGCTATCCCAGTAAAAACGCTGCCGATAGAGTTAACGCGTTGGCAAAGATGAGCATAATGAGAGAATTGATCTTGTCTTCCATTCAGGGAATGATATACCCAGCCATCAATTGCACCAGTAATAAGGCAGATACCGGTTGCATAAAAAACTTCAGAAAAGAAAAGAGCGGCCATATCTGGAGATTGGAGGCACAACGGATAAAACAAAGCCGTTAAGAATACGCCCGCAATTACCGAATATTTTCGGCTATATCTGTCCGCCAGAACCGCACATGGAAAATCTAGTAATAGAACAGTTACAGAAAATACAACCTGCAGCATAGCTAGTTGAGGTAAACTGACACCCGTTGATAATAAAAATATAGCGTGGTAAACACCTATAAACATTCGGACAGCGTTATAAGTGCCATAAGTCACTGCTAAGGTTCCCGCCCTGTTCATTTTTCTTTTCCACAAATCTTACAACATGGATTTTTTTCAAGTAAACGTTCTTCAGAGAAAAGCTCGCTGCTCCATATACCCACTCGTCGGTTAAGCGAAAGTGGTTCGCCAAAATCACCTAAAAATTTGAGTGCGTCATTTGCACACATTGCAGCTGATAGTGCATTTACTGGAGGAAATGTGGCAACTTTGAAATTACTATTTATGGCGGCACATGCTTCCTGTACTGACGGATTATCTGATTCGGGAAGGTCTCCGACAGACGAATTGCAGGCATAGCAGCCTGTTTTTCCCGGTATATAGAATGGGCCGAACACAGCTATATCGTTTACGTATCCAGAATTTATATAAGGCTGGCGGTGTTCAACACACCATTCATTGAGCCATGGGACAAGATAGTACGGTTCATCCGCAGAAATAATCCATAAATCAACCTTTGGTAATTTATCGATATCTGACTTTCCTTTAATGCACATCTTTATCTCGGAAATTTTGACATCACTGTTTCTGAGTGAGAGTTCGCGGTTAAGTACAGAGGTTTTGGCAAGCCCGATATCCTGCTCTGTAAACAAGATTTGTCGTGTCAGATTAGTAATTTCAACGATATCGTCATCTACTAAAATCAGTTCGCCCACTCCAGAAGTGGCTAATACAGCTGAAACATGATTCCCAATTCCCCCGCATCCTAAAATCAGAACCTTTTTACCTGAGAGGGTTCGCTGTACTTTCTCCGGGTCCATACCGCAACTCTGATAATGGAGATGGTTTCTTGAATAACGATTGTGGAAAATATTTTTAGCGGTTTCAGCCGGAGCAAGAAAGTGATGTGTTAAAAGGAAATCAAATACTCGTTCGAAGTCATCTCTACACATGAAGTTTGAAACTGAGTTGTAAGCCTCATCTGTGGTTTTACTATTTATCCACTTTGACGCGACTAAGACAAGATTTTCCCAGCCCTTCTTTTCTTTAAAGATGTATTGTTTCGAACCCGCACCAAAAATAGCATCTTCACTGCGTACAAGTACTCGTGTGTATTTTCCTAGAATATAATGTTCTTTCATCATTCCCTCGCCTTAAAATAGTAAAACCTTCCCCTGTTTAAAAACGCAAGGGAAGGGCATTCAGTTATTAGTTATTCATTGAATGATCCATGGAATCCTCCTTAATTAATTTATTTTCATTTCATACGTCACCTGTGTGACAGAACAATACTTAAACATTATTTATATCATGTAAACATGGCAGTGGTTTAATATGTGATTAATATCACAATTTAACAGGTAAATTTTAATTAAAAAAATGCTATACATTGTTAGTGATCTTATTAATTAATATGCAGTAAAATTATTCAATTAATAAAAATATCTTTTTTTCTAAAACGCTGATTCTTTGGTTCCATTATTTGTGAATAAAACATTCAATTATAATTAGTATTATTTTAGTTTTGCGAAGTTGGGTGATTTTTAGGGAAAGATAATTTATTTTGAATATTAAGATGTATTAATTATTCTCTGGTGTCATTATATAATTTACAAGCGATGATTATATGTTATCTCTTCATAATACATCGTCACCTCAATCGACCATCAGATTTTTGAAATTGAAGATAAAAACCATTTTCTAAAAATCCTTTCGTAAATACAATTTATTGCTGATCTGAAGCGGATGTGTTTCTTATAAAAGATTCGCAAGTAAACGGTTCCAGAAATGTGACGATACTGATGCTTTCAAATTAAATCAATTGATCTATTTTGTTGATTCAAAAAATTCGTCGTTGCATAGCTTATTGATGATTGAGACTCTTGGATTGACTGATCTGGAGAAGGAAAGGAGAAAGAAAACTGGAGCAAAATGCGCAGAACAATACTTCTGCGCACAGGCAAGGCAGAGCCCCTTCAGAGCAACTGCGCCAGACGGTTTAAATCTGACTGAATAGCACCGGCAGTAACATCTCGCCCCGCGCCTGGGCCACGGATCACCAGGGGATTATCTCGATACCAGCGGCTTTCGATGGCAAACACATTGTCGCATGGCAACAGCGAGGCCAGCGGATGATCGGGCCGCACCGCCTCGACGCCGACACGCGCTTTACCATTGCTGTCAAAGCGCGCAACGTGCCGCAGCACCAACCCCATCTCCTGAGCGGCTTCGAGACGCTGTATCATCTGTTCGTTAAGCGATTCGCCATTCTCGAAGAAGTGATCGACCGATCCTTCCTCACAACCTGGCGGCACCAGCGACTCCACCCGGACCTGACTGGGTTCGATTTCATACCCGGCTTCACGCGCCAGAATCACCAGTTTGCGCATCACATCCTGCCCGGACAGATCCACACGCGGATCCGGTTCGGTCAGCCCTTGCTGACATGCCTGATCCACCAGATCGATAAACGGCACTGAACCATCGAACTGTAGGAATAGCCAGGAAAGCGTGCCGGAGAAAATACCGCTAATAGCAAGGATCGTGTCGCCGCTTTCACGCAGATCGCGCACCGCGAAATTCACCGGCAATCCCGCCCCGACCGTCGCGTTATATAACCAGTAACGGCCCGTTTTGGCAAATGCGTCCCGAATCTGGCGGTAATTGTTGCCGCCGGACGCGCCAGCCAGTTTGTTCGCGCTGATAACGTGAAAACCATAGCTGGCGAAATCAAGATACAGATCGGCGACCGATTCGCTGGCGGTCATATCAAGCACCACCAAATCGTCAAACGGATGCGCGCGCATCCACAGGAACAGATCCTCTCCGTCCCGCTCCTGCGCTTCGTTTTCAAAAAAGGCCAATACCCGGCTGGCATCCAGACCATCGTAACTCAGCAGGCTACGGGTACTGTCCACCACGCCCGCCAGCACAAATTCAAAACCGGTGCGGGCAGAGAGAGGACTTTGATCACGTGCAAACAGTTCAAGCCAGCGGGAACCGATATTCCCTTTACCAAACAGTACCAGACCGATACGTTTTTCCGCACGGAACAGAGAATGATGCAGGCCGCGGATCAGATGTTCCGTCGGCCCGACGCGCAGCACCGCGACCAGACTGATCCCATCTTCCGATTGCCAGATAAACTCGATAGGCTGATCTTTCATCTGTTGATAAAAGCGATGGCTATGCAGCGGATTCTTGCTCACGCCCGCCCCGACCATCGCTACAAGCACCAGCCCTTCCCGCTTGTGTAATTGAACGGGCAGCGCCGCCTGTTCCAGACGCGTCCAGGCGCTGTCCACCACTTCAGAGGTATAACAGAGTTGCAGCAGGTTACGATCCTGATGAATTCCCGTCGCCAGCGGTTTCAACTGGTCCCGATTCAGTAACTGTTCGATTTCCCGCTGTACCAAAGAGAAATCATGTTCCGGCGGCACCTGAATGTCGATCAGGCAGACATCATCATGGCTGGTGACGATCTTGGCACCAGTCCCCGAAGCCAGTACGCGCTCAATACGCGTCGATCCCTGCTCCGGCTGATAACTGCAACGCAATTGTAAGTCGATATCACTGCAGGAAACGGGTTGCAGCGTGCGCGTATGCAGCACGGGCGCAGCCAGCCGCGCCAGTTCGCTGGCTTCATCCAGGCGCAACAGCGGCAGCAGACAGGCATCCTTTACTTTACGTGGATCAGCACTATAGACGCCAGCGACGTCACTCCAGATCGTCACCCGCTCCACGCCTGCCAGCGCCCCGATTTGCGTCGCAGAATAGTCACTGCCGTTGCGCCCCAGCAGCACTGTTTCACCGGCGTCATTACGGCAGATAAATCCGGTCACGACCACACGGTGTCCAGCATGCTGCGTCAGGCATTGTTGCAACAACGGCCAGGAGCGCCCCTCATCCACCTGAGGTTGCGCCGCTCGCTCCGCCCGCAGAAAATCACGCGCATCCAGCCAGGATGCCTGCATATCCTGATGATTGAGCACGGCTGCCATCAAACGGGCAGACCAGATCTCGCCATGCCCCACCACTTCGGCGTACACGGCATCGGTAATTTTTCCATCCAGCAGCGCCGCCAAACTCTCCAGATCGCGGATAAACTGGGAAATCAACGGCTCCGCCATTTCGGGGGGAAGCAACCCGGTGATCAGATCGCGCTGATAGCGACGCAACGCCTGCTGAACCTGATGGGCGGAAAGACGATCGCTCTGGCTCAGCTTTAACCAGCTAATCAATTGGTTAGTCGTACCGCCCGCAGCGGAAACCACCATCAAATCGCCAGGATGACTGTACTCGGCCATGATGCCGGCCACACGCTGGTAACATTTCACATCCGCCAGACTGCTGCCGCCAAATTTATGCAATTGTCGGCCTGTTACCGACGCCGCTACGCTTAATGCACTCATTCTTACCTCTTCGTCGCAGCCTGAAATGCACGATCAAGATCGGCAACAAGGTCATCACCGTCTTCAATACCGGTTGAAATACGCAGTAATGTTTCAGCGATCCCGGCAGCGGCGCGCGCTTCGGGCGCCATGCCTGCGTGGGTCATGGTGGCGGCGTGGGAAATCAGGCTTTCCACTCCACCCAGCGATTCCGCCAGCGTAAACAATTCCAACGCTTGCAGAAACCGTCGTAATGTCTCTTCGTCACCATCCAGTTCAAAGCTTAGCATGGCGCCAAACCCGGATTGCTGACGGCAAGCAATCTCATGGCCGGGATTCTGCGGTAATGAAGGGTGATAAAGTTTTTTCACCAGCGGCTGTTGTTGCAGATACTCAACCAGTTGCAACGCATTGCGTTGTGCGGCAGCCATACGCGGCGCCAGTGTGCGCAGCCCGCGCAACAGCAGGTAACTGTCAAACGCGGCGCCCGTTACGCCAATGTTGTTAGCCCACCAAGCCAGTTCGGTCACGATTTCAGGATCGTGGGCGATCACGGCGCCCGCCACCACATCGGAATGACCGTTCAGGTATTTCGTACAGGAATGGATAACCAGATCCGCGCCCAATGCCAGCGGTTGTTGCAACGCGGGGCTCAGGAAGGTGTTATCCACCACGCTGATGGCGCCCGCCGCGCGAACGGCGCGACAAATCGCCGCGATATCGACCACACGCAGTAAAGGATTGCTGGGGCTTTCCACCAGCACCAGTTTGGGTTTCTCTTCCAGCGCCGCCTTGAGCGCCGCGTCGTCGCCCTGATCGACAAACTTCACGCGAAACGCGCCGCGCTTACTCAGGCTGTCAAACAGGCGATAGCTGCCGCCGTAACAGTCGTGCGGCGCGACCAGCACATCCCCCGGACGCAGAAACACCGTGCAAACCAGCATAATGGCCGACATCCCGCTGCTGGTCATCACCGCGCCCGCTCCGCCTTCCAGTTCAGCCAGCGCACGCTGCACGACATCACGCGTCGGGTTACCGCGACGTGAATAATCATGGGCTCTTGGCTGGTTGAAGCCGGTAAAATTATAGGTGCTGGAAAGGTGAATGGGCGGGACGACGCAGCCGTATTGCTCGTCATTATTTAACCCGCTGCGAACTGCGATCGTTGCCTGTTTACGCGTCATCGGTTTATTCCTGGCTGGAGGCTGAAACATGAGAGAGTAAAGAGTAAACTCAGTTTTAATAGACGTCAATACATCTAGACTTCTAAACTTCTTTGCGTATAGATTGAGCATAAGCATAATAACCGCTAGAATCGTGGTATTTCATGACAGATGCTGTCTTCATTACGATTAATTTTTAAGGTATCCCATGGCTGAGTGGAACGGCGAGTATGTCAGCCCTTATGCTGAACACGGTAAAAAAAGCGAACAGGTTAAAAAGATCACGGTATCTATCCCGCTGAAAGTTCTTAAGATATTGACGGATGAGCGGACCAGACGCCAGGTCAACAACCTGCGACACGCAACAAACAGCGAACTCTTGTGCGAGGCCTTTTTGCATGCCTTCACCGGACAGCCTTTACCAAATGATGAAGATTTACGTAAGGAACGCAGTGATGAGATCCCGGAAGCGGCGAAAATCATCATGCGGGAAATGGGGATAGATCCCGATACCTGGGAGTATTAAGCGACGCATCTCACGCTTCCCGACATACGCGGATTAACCACCTGTCCAAGTTGGAAATGAGATATCGAAAACGACAAGGGCGCCCGCAGGCGCCCTTGTTTGCTTTAACAGCTAACCGGAATAACTTATTTTTTGCTGCCCGGCACGCTGAATCGCTTGTTGAAGCGCTCAACACGACCACCAGTATCAACAACACGTTGTTTACCCGTATAGAACGGGTGGCAAGCGCCACAAACGTCCAGGTTCAGGTCACGACCCACAGTGGAATGGGTTTTGATAACATTACCGCAAGAGCAAGTTGCCGTAATTTCGACGTAATTCGGGTGAATACCTTTTTTCATGGGAAACCTCTGTTAAGGCCGTGTCGCTATCCAGCCTTGTTCCGCCAGACACCACACGAAAGTTGAGTAAATGAGTTCATCATGCAAACAGCATAATGGCGGCGGATCATACAGAAACTGGCAACCTGATGCAATCGCATCCACACAATATCATTCACAGCATGTACACTAGCGGCTTACTTTCTTTCACGCCAGATCCAACCGGAGATGTCATGTCTGTCGCCCAGGTCGCATTGCCCGTGCCATTGGCTCGTACATTCGATTATTTGTTCCCCGCTGACGGCATTCAGCCGCAAGTCGGCGTGCGTGTCAGCGTGTCCTTTGGCAATCGCAAGGCAATTGGCATCGTTACCGCATTAAGCGAATCAAGCGAACTGCCGCTGGATCAATTGAAACCCGTCCATGCCGTCCTGGACGACCAGCCTTTATTTCCCGCCAGCCTGTGGCGCATTTTACGCTGGGCGGTGGATTATTATCACTACCCCATCGGCGAAGTGCTGTTCCACGCCCTGCCGATCTTACTCCGTCAGGGAAAGCCGGCCCACCGCGCTCCGCTCTGGCAATGGTTCGCCACCGAACAGGGACGGGCCACCCCGTTGAGTTCGTTAAAACGAGCGCCCAAACAGCAGCAGGCATTGGCCGCGTTGCTTCAGGCACCGCTGTACCGCCATCAGATCAACGAAACCGAATTAACGGAAACCGCATTTCAGGCGTTGCGCAGTAAAGGCTTGTGCGATCTGAAAGCCACCGAACAGGTTTCCCATGACTGGCGTAAATGTTTCAGTACCGCAACAGATCGTCTGCGACTGAACACCGAACAGGCGACCGCGGTTGGCGCCATTCGTAGTGAAGATAACCATTTTGCCGCCTGGCTACTGGCCGGCATCACCGGTTCAGGCAAAACGGAAGTTTATCTGAGCGTCCTGGAAAATGTGCTGGCGCAGGGAAAACAGGCGCTGGTGCTGGTGCCGGAAATCGGTCTGACGCCGCAGACGATCGCCCGCTTCCGTGAGTGCTTCAACGCTCCTGTCGATGTGCTGCATTCCGCGCTGAATGACAGTGAACGGCTGGCGGTGTGGTTGCGCGCCCGCAGCGGCGAAGCGGCGATTGTCATCGGCACGCGTTCGGCCCTGTTTACCCCATTCGCCCGACTGGGATTGATCGTGATTGATGAAGAGCACGACGGCTCCTACAAGCAGCAGGAGGGCTGGCGCTATCATGCCCGCGACCTGGCGGTGTTTCGCGCCAGAGAAGAAGATATCCCTATCGTCATGGGTACTGCGACGCCTGCGCTGGAAACGCTCTATAACGTACAGATCGGCAAATATCGTCAGTTAAAACTCACCAAACGCCCCGGCAATGCGATGCTGGCCCGCCAGCACGTTCTCGACCTGAAGGGGCTGCCTCTCACCAGCGGATTGTCGCAACCACTCATTACCCGCATCCGGCACCACCTGGCGCAGGATAATCAGGTGATCCTGTTCCTTAACCGCCGTGGCTTCGCCCCGGTGGTGATGTGCCATGAATGCGGCTGGATCGCCGAATGCCAGCGCTGCGATCACTATTATACCATGCATCAGCACCAGAAAATGCTGCGCTGCCATCATTGCGACAGCCAGCGCCCAATACCGCATCAGTGTCCCGGCTGCGGCTCCACCAACCTGGCGCCTGTCGGTCTGGGGACAGAGCAGTTGGAGCAGAATCTGACGCCGTTATTTCCAGATACGCCCATCACCCGTATTGACCGGGACACCACCAGTCGCAAAGGCGCGCTCGAACATCAGTTATCACAGGTGAAGCAAAGCGGCGCACGCATTCTGATCGGCACCCAGATGCTGGCGAAAGGCCACCATTTTCCCGATGTCACACTGGTTGCCCTGCTGGATGTCGACAGTTCCCTGTTTTCTGCAGACTTCCGCGCCGCCGAGCGCTTTGCCCAACTCTATACCCAGATATCAGGTCGGGCTGGCCGCGCCGGTAAAGCGGGAGAAGTGGTCTTGCAGACCCATCACCCGGAGCACCCGTTACTGCAAACCCTGTTGCAACAAGGCTATGACGCCTTTGCCAGCCAGACGCTAAAAGAGCGCAAAAGCGTTTTTCTGCCGCCGTTCACCAACCATATTCTGTTTCGCGCCGACGATCATGATAACCAGCAGGCCGCGCTCTTTCTGCAACAGTTGCGCAATCTGTTAGAAGCCAGTCCGCTGCGGGATGAATCACTCTGGCTGCTGGGACCGGTTCCCGCCCTGCAACCCAAACGAGCCGGTCGTTTCCGCTGGCAGTTGTTGTTGCAGCACCCTTCACGGACGGTATTGCAACGGCTGATCAAAACCTCGATGACGCTAATCAACACGCTGCCGCAAGCGCGCAAAGTGAAGTGGGTGTTGGATGTCGACCCCACGGACGGCTAGCCATTTCATGTTTGGCGCCCCATGACAATTTATTGCGAACCGCATCGAAAAACCGCGACTCATCCTATTTTCCATGCAAATTAAGCAACAAAAATTGCGTTCAATCTGTTAAGAATGGGCGTGAAGACAATATTCTGAGAAACATTGCGACACAAAATATGACAACGCCCCAGCACTGTCATTAAGCCACGGCGAATCAGCCATGACAGTCCGAAGGGGGAAAGCAATAATCCAGGCCGAAAGCGCCAGTTCAGGCTGACGCGAGGAGAAAAGCGTTGGAACAGAAGAAAGACGTCGCTACCGCGACGATGAAGGACGTGGCGGATGAAGCCGGTGTCTCCACCGCCACGGTTTCCCGCACGTTGATGAACCCGGAAAAGGTATCCGCGGCGACACGAAAAAAAGTCGAACAAGCGGTTATTGCTGTAGGATACTCGCCCCATGCGTTGGCCAGAAATCTCAGGCGTAATGAATCGCGAACCATTCTGACCATCGTGCCGGATATCTGCGATCCTTACTTTTCTGAAATATTCAGAGGAATTGAAGAAACTGCGGCGGAGCATGGTTATCTGGTGCTGATTGGCGACTGCGCTCATCAACGCCAGAAAGAAAAAACCTTTATTGATTTGATCATCACCAAGCAAATTGATGGCATGCTGCTGTTGGGGTCAGACTTGCCGTTCGATGCCGGAAAAGAAGAACAGCGCAATCTGCCGCCGATGGTCATGGCGAATGAGTTCGCGCCGGAACTGGAGTTGCCGACGGTCCATATCGATAACCTGACCGCAGCATTTGAAGCCGTACACTATTTGCACCAACTCGGCCACCAGCGCATCGCCTGCATTGCCGGTCCCGAAAACATGCCCCTGAGCCAGTATCGGCTTCAGGGTTATGTACAGGCGCTGCGCCGCAGCGGTATTACCATCGATAATCAGTACATCATCCGCGGCGATTTCACGTATGAAACCGGTGTAAATGGTCTGATTACGTTGATGAAACACCCGCTGCCGCCCAGTGCGATTTTTTGCCATAGCGATGTCATGGCGCTGGGCGTACTTTCACAGGCTAAAAAGATGGAGTTGGATATACCACGCGATATTTCGGTGGTGGGTTTTGACGACATCGCGCAGGCCAAATATTGTTGGCCGCCGCTGACCACCGTGGCGCAACCACGTTATCAGATCGGACGCGAGGCAATGCTGCTACTATTGGAGCAACTATACGGTAATACCGTACACAGCGGTTCACGGCTTCTGGCCAGTAAATTGGTGATACGGGAAAGCTCGGCGGCCCTGAATTATTCACGCAACAGGCTTTAAGAATTCAGGTGCTGGTCAAATATTTTAAGGTTCAGTAACATGACGCCTTAATCATCTTATTCAATTCACAGCGAAACGACAGTGGCACAAAGAGACTATGTCAGCCGGGGCCGTTCAGGTACGCGCCGCAAAAAGACAATCAGCCGAAGAAAAAGCAACGCTTCAGGAACGTCCAAAATCATGGTGGCGTTGGCTGCCGCCGTTTTGGTCACCTTTGCCGGCGGGTTGTATTTCATCGCTCACAATAAACCAGATGAGTCGCCGGTTCTGCCACATCAAAATGCTGCAGGCAAGGGCAGCGGGTTACCGCCCAAGCCAGAAGAACGCTGGCGTTACATCAAGGAACTGGAGAACCGTCAGTTGGGCGTGATGTCGCCTACCGAGCCATCTGCTGGCGGAGAAATTCAATCACCGGTGCAGTTGACGGACGAACAGCGTCAGTTGCTGGAACAAATGCAGTCGGATATGCGCCGTCAACCAACACAGCTTTCGGAAGTGCCGTATAACGACCAGACGCAAGTCCCGCGCACACAGGTGACGATCACCCCACCGACGCCGCAAGCGCCAGCGACCACCACGTCCCCGCCGGCGGCCCGGCCTGCCGTTACCGCGACGCCAGCCGCGCCAAAACAGGAAACGGCGCAGCAAGCGCCGATTAAACCGTCTCCGGCGCCGAAGCAGGAACAAGAGAAGACACAGCGTTGGGTTGTTCAATGCGGTTCATTCAAAACCATGGAGCCTGCCGAATCAGTGAGAGCGCAACTGGCTTTTGCCGGCATCGAAAGCCGCATCACCTCTAATGGCGGCTGGAACCGCATTATGCTGGGACCCTACAATAACCGTGCCGCGGCGGACAGCATGCTGCAACGACTCAAAGGCGCCGGCGCGTCAAACTGTATCCCGCTCGCCAGCGGGGGTTGAAAAACCCCACGCCTTCCCCCATCTATAAATTCAATATGCCCCGTCGCCGTGCCGTGGCGGGGAGTCTTTTTCTTCAGTAACGGGGATTTACTCGTGACAACTATTGTAAGTGTACGCCGTAACGGTCAGGTGGTCATTGGCGGTGATGGGCAGGCCACGCTGGGCAACACCGTCATGAAAGGCAATGTGCGTAAAGTACGCCGCCTCTACAATGATCGCGTTATTGCAGGCTTTGCCGGCGGCACAGCAGATGCGTTCACCTTGTTCGAGCTTTTTGAGCGCAAACTGGAAATGCATCAGGGACACCTGGTGAAAGCAGCGGTGGAACTGGCGAAGGACTGGCGTACCGATCGCATGTTGCGTCGGCTTGAAGCCTTACTCGCCGTTGCTGATGAAAATGCCTCGCTGATTATTACGGGTAATGGCGATGTCGTGCAGCCGGAAAACGACCTGATTGCTATCGGCTCCGGTGGTCCATATGCCCAGGCAGCCGCTCGCGCCTTACTCGAAAATACTGAATTGAGCGCACGGGATATTGTCGAAAAGTCGTTAGGTATTGCGGGTGATATCTGCATCTATACCAACCAATTCCATACGATTGAAGAATTAGCCTCAAAGGTGTAAGGATCAACTATGTCTGAAATGACCCCGCGCGAAATAGTCAGCGAACTCGATAGTTATATTGTCGGCCAGCATAATGCCAAACGCGCCGTGGCGATTGCGCTGCGTAACCGCTGGCGTCGGATGCAACTGGAAGAAACGCTGCGCCATGAAGTCACCCCGAAAAACATTCTGATGATAGGCCCGACAGGTGTCGGTAAAACCGAAATTGCCCGTCGTCTGGCTAAACTGGCTAACGCGCCGTTCATCAAGGTTGAAGCCACCAAATTCACCGAGGTCGGTTATGTGGGTAAGGAAGTCGATTCAATTATCCGCGATCTGACTGATTCGGCGATAAAAATGGTACGTCTGCAAGCCATTGAAAAAAACCGTTACCGTGCTGAGGAACTGGCGGAAGAGCGTATTCTGGATGTGCTGATCCCGCCGGCCAAAAACAACTGGGGGCAGCCGGAAGAAACGAATGAACCTTCTGCGGCGCGTCAGACGTTTCGCAAGAAATTACGTGAAGGCCAGTTAGACGATAAAGAAATTGAAATCGATCTGGCCGCCGCCCCGGTTGGTGTTGAAATCATGGCGCCGCCGGGCATGGAAGAGATGACCAACCAATTGCAATCCATGTTTCAGAATCTGGCGGGTCAGAAGCAAAAAGCCCGTAAAGTGAAAATCAAGGAAGCCCTCAAGTTGTTGGTGGAAGAAGAAGCCGCCAAGCTGGTGAACCCTGAAGAATTGAAACAGCAAGCTATCGACACCGTCGAACAACACGGCATCGTGTTTATCGATGAGATCGATAAAATCTGTAAACGCGGCGAAAGTTCCGGCCCGGATGTTTCCCGCGAAGGCGTTCAGCGCGATCTGTTGCCGCTGGTTGAAGGTTGCACCGTGTCAACCAAGCACGGCATGGTCAAGACCGACCATATTCTGTTTATCGCATCAGGCGCTTTCCAGGTGGCCAGTCCGTCCGATCTGATCCCGGAGTTGCAGGGACGTCTGCCGATTCGCGTCGAATTGCAGGCACTGACGACAGAAGATTTTGAGCGTATCCTGACCGAACCGAGCGCCTCGCTGACCGAGCAATATAAAGCGCTGATGGCAACGGAAGGCGTCAACATCGAGTTTTCCGCAGAGGGCATTCGTCGTATTGCAGAAGCCGCATGGCAGGTTAACGAACGCACTGAAAACATCGGCGCGCGTCGTTTGCATACCGTATTGGAACGCCTGATTGAAGATATTTCTTACGATGCCAGCGAAATGAGTGGTCAAAATGTTACCATTGACGCAGATTACGTAAGCGGTCACCTGGATGAATTAGTAGCAGATGAAGATCTGAGCCGATTTATCTTATAATCCGTTTCACGGATCGTCCTGTTAACGATATAAACGGGAGGCCTCGGCCTCCCGTTTGTGTTTGTGGCGCTGTCGTTAAAAAAATTATTTATTCATAGACAATAAAAAATTGAAGCACACCATGACCTTACTAACCCATAGCAGCAAAACCAAAGCCTGGCTGGACAGCCTTCGTCCAAAAACATTGCCATTAGCTTTCGCTTCTATCGTTACCGGCTCGGCGATTGCAAGCTGGCATAGCAGTTTTAAACCGGGCGTCGCATTACTGGCGTTACTCACCGCAGGCTTGCTACAGATTCTTTCCAATCTGGCAAATGACTATGGGGATGCGGTCAAAGGCAGCGACACCGAAGACCGCATCGGGCCATTACGGGGTATTCAAACTGGCGCGATTAGCCTGTCTCAGTTGAGAAACGCACTAATTGCCACCATTGTGCTTACCATCATTTCAGGCGTATCGCTGGTGATCCTCGCCTGTGAAAAACCCAGCGATATCATCAGATTTTTGGTGCTGGGGCTGCTGGCTATTCTCGCCGCCATCACCTATACCGTGGGGAATCGTCCTTACGGCTACATCGGGCTGGGTGATATCTCGGTACTGATATTTTTCGGTTGGCTCAGCGTCGCGGGTTCCTATTATCTGCAAACCGGCCATTTCGACAGCATCGTCATGTTGCCAGCCACCGCCTGCGGGCTGCTTGCCACCGCCGTATTGAATATCAACAACCTGCGCGATATCGACAACGACCGTCTCAGCGGCAAGAACACGCTGGCCGTTCGTCTTGGCGCGCAGAAGGCCCGCTGCTACCACACGCTGCTGTTGATGCTGGCGCCATTTTGTCTCGGCCTGTTCGCCATGCTTTACCTGCATAGTCTGGCGGGCTGGCTCTTTCTCCTGACGCTGCCGCTGCTGCTCAAGCAAGCCATTTACGTGCTGCGTGAAACCAGCGCGTTCAGCATGCGCCCCATGCTGGAAAAAACCGTCAAGGGCGCGCTGTTGACTAACATTCTGTTTGCTGTCGGGGTGATGCTCAGTTAACAAGACATGGGAAGGCGGCGAAAAAATACCGCCCCGGCCTGCCGCTGATCGGGTACGGCGACCCGATGAGATAAACAAGGGCAGCGCGTTGCAGCGTTTTACTGATGCGCATCAAGTTAACATTTGATGATTTTGCCAACACCTGTCAGAAAGGGATATACTCACAATCCCTGCGGCAAACTGACATCAATCCTATGAAATACGATACTTCCGAACTGTGCGACATTTATCATGAAGAGGTTAACGTCGTTGAGCCTCTGTTCTCCAACTTTGGCGGGCGTACTTCATTTGGTGGCAAAATCACCACGGTGAAATGTTTTGAGGATAATGGCCTGCTTTACGATCTACTGGAAGAAAACGGCAGCGGGCGCGTACTTCTGATTGATGGCGGTGGCTCGGTGCGTCGCGCCCTGATCAATGCGGAACTGGCAAGATTGGCGACCCAGAACGAATGGGAAGGGATTGTCATTTACGGCGCGGTGCGTCAGGTGGACGATCTGGCTGAACTGGACATTGGCATTCAGGCTATGGCGGCCATTCCGGTTGGCGCCGCCAGCGAAGGCATTGGGGAAAGTGATATCCGTGTGAACTTCGGCGGGGTGACATTCTTCTCCGGCGATCATCTGTACGCCGACAATACCGGGATTATTCTGGCGGAAGATCCGCTGGATATTGAATAATCCTCGCGGCATCAATCACATCTCGCAGATCCCCGCCTGACGCGGGGATTGACGCTTTGCAGCGCTAAAAGCTTAAACTTCTTCCATCTTACCGAGCAACGCCCGCAAACGATCTTGCCAGACTTGCTGCTCTTCTTTCAGTTGCTCGTTCTCGCGCACCAGCGCTTCACGGGAACCAGCTGCTGCCTGAACATCCTGGGCCAATGCGCTGTTTTGCTCTTTCAACTCTTCGATTTCCATTTGCAACAGCGTAATGGTATCAATCGCTTGCTGAACTTTTGCTTCCAGCTTCTCAAATACTTCAAATGACATTCTTCAAACCCCTTTTCATCACAAGGCATAAATCGGTTAACGTTGCGGCCATAACATCCACGGATCACAACACGACAGCACATCTTCATATGATGTCATTTAATACGCCTCTGGACATTACCTGATGGCGAGACTGACCATAGCTGAATTGTATGTAGCCAATGAATCCCTGTCTAGCAGACTTCCTATACAGCGCCGAGTCTGCCAGCTTTTCTTTATCGCCACTATCAGCACAAACTGAAAAAGCGGCCCTATTGTCTGCCATCCGCTGACGAATGTTAATTATTGTATCGGTTATTTAACATAAGACGGGCGTTACCAACCGCCAAATCACAAAACTTTAAGCGAATGCGCACATTTTTTGACGTACAACACACATTTTTATTTCGATATTTCTCGTTTTCGAACATTAACGATAAATTCACATTATAAATACGTTTAAAACAGAGGCCGCCGTTGACGACGACCTATCGAAACCTACCACTCTGTACCTTAGCAACAGGAAAACACTATGAGTCAAGCGGAACGTTCAACCCTAAAAGGTCAGTGTATCGCCGAGTTTCTTGGCACCGGTCTGTTGATTTTCTTCGGTGTGGGCTGTGTCGCCGCCCTGAAACTGACCGGCGCCAGTTTTGGCCAATGGGAAATCAGTGTCATATGGGGTCTGGGGGTGGCGATGGCCATCTACCTGACGGCTGCTATCTCCGGCGCGCACCTGAGCCCCGCCGTTACCGTCGCCCTATGGTTATTTGCCTGTTTCGACGGCAAAAAAGTCATCCCCTATATTTTGTCGCAAGTAGCTGGAGCCTTCTGTGCCGCGGCGCTCGTCTATGGCCTGTACTACAGTTTGTTCGTGGATTTTGAACAGACACACAATATGGTGCGCGGCAGCGCGGAGAGTCTGGAGCTCGCCGGTATCTTCTCGACTTACCCCAACCCACATATTTCAGTCATGCAGGCGTTTCTGGTTGAAATGGTGATTACCGCGATCCTGTTGTGTCTGATCCTGGCGCTGACCGACGATGGCAACGGTATTCCTCGCGGACCGCTGGCGCCGCTGCTGATCGGTATATTGATCGCCGTCATTGGTGCTTCTATGGGGCCGCTCACTGGTTTTGCGTTGAACCCGGCGCGTGACTTTGGTCCGAAACTGTTTGCGTTTCTGGCTGGATGGGGAGAAATCGCTTTTACCGGCGGACGTGACATCCCCTACTTCCTGGTGCCGATTTTCGGCCCGCTCGTCGGGGCTTGTCTGGGCGCATTCGGCTATCGTGCACTCATTGGCCGTAACCTTCCATGCGATGTATGTGAAACAGGCAACGAAACGACGACACCGACCGAAATCCGCTAAATTGGTATTACAGCGCTTACCTTTTTGGCTAACCATGACAGGATAGGAATTATGAACCCGGAAAAAAAATACATTGTCGCGATCGACCAGGGAACTACTAGCTCTCGTGCCGTTGTGCTGGATCACGACGCCAACATCGTCAGCGTCTCACAGCGTGAATTCAGCCAAATTTATCCGAAAGCAGGCTGGGTAGAACACGATCCCATGGAAATCTGGGCGTCACAAAGTTCAACGCTGGTGGAAGTGCTGGCCAAAGCGGGTATCAACGCCGACGAAGTGGCGGGCATCGGTATCACCAACCAGCGTGAAACCGCCATTGTGTGGGAAAAAGACACCGGCAAGCCAATTTATAACGCTATCGTCTGGCAATGTCGCCGAACCGCTGAAATTTGCGAACAACTGAAGAAAGACGGTCTGGAAGAGTATGTGCGCAACACCACTGGGCTGGTGGTTGATCCCTACTTCTCCGGCACCAAGGTGAAATGGATTCTGGATCATGTCGAGGGCGCTCGCGAGCGCGCCCAGCGCGGCGAACTGCTGTTCGGCACGGTGGATACGTGGCTGATCTGGAAAATGACGCAAGGACGCGTTCACGTTACAGATTACACCAATGCTTCCCGTACCATGCTGTTCAATATTCATACGCTTGAGTGGGATGATCGCCTGTTGCAGGCGCTGGATATTCCCCGCGCCATGCTGCCGGAGGTTCGCGCCTCTTCCGAGGTTTATGGACAAACCAATATCGGCGGCAAAGGCGGCACACGTATTCCCATCGCCGGCATCGCGGGAGATCAGCAGGCGGCGCTGTATGGTCAGCTTTGCGTCCATCCGGGGATGGCAAAAAACACCTACGGCACCGGTTGCTTCCTATTGATGAATACCGGCAAAGAAGCCGTGCTGTCCAAACATGGCCTGTTGACCACCATCGCCTGCGGACCTCGCGGGGAAGTCAATTACGCGCTGGAAGGATCGGTTTTCGTTGGCGGCGCCTCTATCCAGTGGCTGCGTGATGAACTGAAGCTGATTGGCGATTCCATGGATTCAGAATACTTCGCCACCAAAGTGAAGGACACCAACGGCGTTTACGTGGTGCCGGCCTTCACCGGTTTGGGCGCGCCGTATTGGGACCCGTATGCTCGCGGCGCAATCTTCGGTCTGACGCGCGGCGTCAACGCGAATCATATTATCCGCGCCACGCTGGAATCTATCGCCTTCCAGACCCGCGACGTACTGGACGCGATGCAGGCTGATGCCAACACCCGCCTGAAAGCGCTGCGAGTGGACGGCGGGGCCGTCGCCAATAACTTCCTGATGCAATTCCAGTCCGATATTCTCGGCACCCGCGTTGAACGCCCGGAAGTACGCGAAGTCACCGCTCTGGGGGCCGCTTTCCTGGCTGGTCTGGCAACCGGATTCTGGAATGATCTAGATGAAGTGAAAAGCAAAGCCACCATTGAACGTGAATTCCGCCCCGGCATTGAAACCGTGGAGCGTAACTACCGTTACAGCGGCTGGCAGAAAGCTGTTGCCCGCGCCCGTGACTGGGAAGAACACGACGCATAATGCCGTCGCGGGCGCGCCAGCCGCGCCCGTTTTTCATTTACTCCCGCGACCATCCGTTGTGATAAAATTCTGCCCGTTTACTCTTCCCTTGCTCGATCGACAACAGACAGGTATCCATGAAACGTGAATTAGCCATCGAATTCTCACGCGTTACTGAAGCGGCGGCGCTGGCGGGCTATAAATGGTTAGGCCGTGGCGACAAGAATGCCGCCGATAACGCAGCGATGCAATCCATGCGCATTATGCTCAATCAAGTCAATATCAATGGTCGGATTGTGATTGGCGAAGGAGAAATCGACGAAGCGCAGATGCTTTTCATCGGTGAGCAAGTAGGCACTGGTCAGGGCGACACCGTGGATATCGCCGTCGATCCCATCGAAGGCACGCGTATGACCGCCATGGGGCAGGCCAATGCCTTGGCGGTACTGGCCGTCGGTGAAAAAGGGACGTTTCTGCACGCGCCGGACATGTATATGGAAAAACTTATCGTCGGGCCTGACGCAAAAGGCGCGATTGATTTGACGCTGCCGCTGACGGACAATCTGCGCAACATCGCCCAAAAGCTGAACAAACCGCTCGACCAGTTAACCGTGATCACGCTGGCTAAACCGCGCCACGACGCCTGCATTGCACAAATGCAGCAGTTAGGGGTGAAGGTGTTCGCCATACCTGACGGCGATGTCGCCGCGTCCATTCTTACCTGTATGCCGGACAGCGAAGTAGAAGTGTTATACGGTATTGGCGGCGCGCCTGAAGGGGTTATTTCCGCCGCCGTCATCCGGGCGCTCGACGGTGATATGCAAGGTCGTCTGCTGGCGCGTCATCAGGTGAAAGATGATAACCCGGAAAACCGCCGTATCGGTGAAAATGAACTGGCGCGCTGTCGACAAATGGGAATTGAAGCCGGTAAGGTGCTGCAACTTGGCGACATGGCGCGCAATGATAACGTGATTTTTTCGGCCACGGGCATTACCAAAGGCGACTTGCTGGAAGGCATATCGCGCAAGGGAAACATCGCCACCACCGAAACATTGCTGATCCGCGGTAAATCGCGGACGATCCGCCGGATCAAGTCCACGCATTATCTCGATCGCAAAGATCGGACGCTGCATGATTTCCTGCTGTAATCCGGCCACCTGACGCCCGCTAGTGACTAACTGATTGTTTCACAGTTGTTAATAAATAGCGTATCTTAAAGGCGGCCACTTGCTGGCCGCCATAAAAAAAGTGACCGGCATAAGACATGCGCATACCGCCTGCCGTTGACCACCAGCGCGTCGGCAATAGACAGAAACAGGAGCACAGCACAATGGCTGAATGGGTGACAGGCAAAGTGATTCAGGTGGAGCACTGGACAGAAAGTCTGTTCAGCATCCGGGTACATGCCCCCACCGATCCGTTTATGGCCGGACAATATGCCAAACTTGCACTGGAATTTAACGGTGAAAAAGTCCAACGCGCCTATTCCTATGTCAACGCTCCCAGCGACCACAATCTTGAGTTCTATCTGGTCAACGTGCCGGAAGGAAAACTCAGCCCGCATTTACACGCGATGCAACCGGGTGCGGAACTGATGATCACCAGGGACGCCGCCGGCTTTTTCGTACTGGAAGAAATTCCGCCTTGTGAAACGCTATGGATGCTGGCGACCGGCACCGCGATCGGACCTTATCTGTCTATTCTCCAGGAAGGCAAAGATCTGGAGCGCTTTAAAGACATCGTACTGGTTCACGCCGCGCGTTTCGCCCGCGATTTAAGCTATTTGCCACTGATGCAGCAGTTACAGCAACGCTACAACGGCAAGTTGCATATTCAGACCGTGGTCAGCCGTGAAGAAGAAGTGGGATCATTGACAGGCCGTATCCCGGCGCTCATCAGCAACGGTGCGCTGGAAGCGGCGGCAGGCCTGCCGATCGATGCGACAACCAGCCATGTTATGCTGTGCGGCAATCCTCAGATGGTGCGCGATACGCAACAAGTCCTGAAGGACGAACGGCAAATGACCAAGCATCTGCGTCGTAAACCCGGCCATATCACCAGTGAACACTACTGGTAATCGGCGTCAGGGCTTATCTGATTAACCAGATGCCTGCTTAGAAGCGGAATTTTAACGGTTCCGCTTCAGGCCCAAATCGGTTTTCACCTTTCGTACCCAAAAAGAAGCCGCAGTCCAGCACCACCATAACGGCAATCAGCGTCGGAATAAATCGTCCGATCCCCCATTGCCAGAGAGCGGGCAACATAGACCAATTACCGGCGGCCATGATCCAGGCAACGATAATCAATAATGCCCACCAACCGCTTTTGTTGCGATCGTGCAGGCGTTTTACCACGATGGCGGCAGTAGGCCACAGTAACGCGACGATAACGAACGCCGTGAATTGAATATCCAGCCAGTTCTTACCAGACAAGGTAAACAGCACCGTCATCAGCACCAGCCAGACGGCCATCCAACCCCAAAAATCACGGCGACCAACACGGCCTTTAAACGAGAAACACCATTGCTGTAGCATCATCAAATACTGAATCCTGATTACAGAGCCAACCCCATCAAGCGAAATGGGAAAATATTGTTTCGTTAAATAGCGAGATAAGCGCAGCGCCAACGACGTATTTCCCGCCGGCCTCTCCTGCTGAGTTTACCTTAACCGGGTGGTAATCTTGATACGACTTTTGACAATTACTCACGAATACCGCTTTAATCAGACATGCATCGTTATCGCCGCCTTTGGCCTAAACTGATTACCACGGCTTGCCTGATAAAATCCTTATGACACGACAACATATCACTGTAATTTGTACGTTTTCCGCCCTGATGATTTACCAGTCCGTTGCGTGGTCCGATCCGCGTTTGCCCTCAAAAACCACAACCGCCGCTCCTTATCTGCTGGCAGGCGCCCCTACATTTGATCAAACCATCGTCCAGTTTCGCACACGTTTTAACCTGAGCAATCCGACGCTGCCGATTGGCGAATTTCGGGTTGTCGATACCAGCAACGCCGCCAGCCTGCTGACGCGCGCCGCCAGTAAAATCAACGATCACCTGTATGCGTCAACAGCGCTGGAAAAAGGCACAGGGAAGATCAAAACGCTGCAAATTACCTGGTTGCCGCAACAGGAAGAGAGCGAAGCGGCGCGTAAACTGGCCATCAGTTATATGGCGGCGCTGTCGCGCGCGTTTTCCCCCTCATTGACAGAAGAGCAGAGCGTCGCCAAAGTCACCGAACTGCTAACAAAAGGCAAAGGCCAGCGCTTTTATCAACAAACGGAGGGAGCAATGCGTTGCGTCGTGGCAGATAACGGCGAAAAAGGGCTAACGTTTGCTGTTGAACCGATTAAGCTAACGCTATCTGAACCGTGATCAACAGGGCAATTAATGACGAAAAACAGAGTCACGGTCACATTTCGTCTTTATACTGTGGGCAGGTTACGCTGTCGACAGACAGTTATATATTGATTTATTCGCTATCCCGTTTGGAGGAAAAAGATGCGACATCCATTAGTTATGGGTAACTGGAAGCTGAATGGCAGCACCGGCATGGTCAACGAACTAATCGCAGGTCTGCGCAAAGAATTAAGCACCGTTGACGGTTGCGGCGTGGCTATCGCGCCACCGGCCATCTATCTGGATCAGGCTAATCATCAACTGGCTGGCAGCCGTATCGCCCTGGGCGCGCAGAACGTAGACATAAACCTTTCCGGTGCGTTTACGGGTGAAACTTCCGCCGACATGCTAAAGGATATTGGTGCGAAATACATCATCATCGGTCACTCGGAACGTCGTACTTATCACAAAGAAAGCGATGAATTCATTGCCAAAAAATTTGGCGTATTGAAAGATACCGGACTGATCCCGGTTCTGTGCATTGGTGAAACCGAAGCGGAAAATGAAGCAGGGCAGACAGAAGCCGTGTGCGCCCGTCAATTGGATGCCGTGCTGAATACGCTGGGCGCCAAAGCGTTTGAAAACGCCGTCATCGCCTATGAACCCGTATGGGCTATCGGTACGTGCAAATCAGCAACCCCGGCTCAGGCTCAGGCTGTACACAAATTCATCCGCGATCATATCGCCAAACAGGACGCGGCGGTTGCCGAGCAGGTGATAATCCAGTACGGCGGTTCGGTTAACGCCGCTAACGCCGCGGAGCTATTTACCCAGCCGGATATCGATGGCGCGCTGGTCGGCGGCGCTTCACTGAAAGCGGATGCCTTCGCGGTGATCGTCAAGGCTGCGGCGCAAGCCAAACGCGCATAAGTTTGCACAGGCATGAGAATCATGGCGGACATTGTTGTCCGCCATATTGATTGTTCTGCGTGCCGCGCTGCGGCGTTAAAAATCGCTCCCGGCGATTTTTTATAAAAGGCTATCCCTGCCTTTCCCCTTCGGGCCGCCGCGCTGCGGCGTTAAAAATCGCTCCCGGCGATTTTTTACTTCACTGCGGGGATTTGCTGCGTAATACAGTGGATATTACCGCCACCGAGCAGAATTTCGCGCGCGGGTACGCCGCTTATCCGATAATCCGGGAACATTTGTTGCAGTCGCTCGCGGGCAATGTTGTCCGTTTTTTCATCCAGCAGCGGAAAAATAATCTGCCCGTTGCTAATCAGAAAATTAACGTAAGAACCCGCCAGACGCGAGCCGGCAAGACGCTCGACCGCGTTGCCGCTATCCACGCCCTGCGCTTCTTCCACCGAGGCATACAGCGGCCCCGGCGCTGGCAGCTTCCAGATTTTCAACTGCCGCCCCTGCGCATCCTTAACGCCGGAAAGCACCTCATAAGCCGCCATTGAACGTGCATATTGCGGATCGCTTTCGTCATCCGTCCAGTGCAGCGCGACTTCGCCGGGACGGACAAAGCAGCACATATTGTCGATATGACCGTCGGTTTCGTCGTTATAAACGCCTTCTTCCAGCCAGATAATCGTCGATATACCCAGATAATCGCGCATCAGTTGCTCGATCTGCGCTTTGCTCAGATGCGGATTACGGTTTGGATTCAACAGGCACTCTGCCGTGGTCAGCAATGTTCCTTCTCCATCCGTATGAATTGAGCCGCCTTCCAGAATCAGAGGCGCGGCATAGCGTGCATTCTGATGAAAAGCCAGCACCTGCGCCGCCACCTTTTCATCCTGCCGCCAGTCTTCATACAGACCGCCCCTCTCTCCGCCCCAGGCATTAAACTGCCAGTCGATACCACGGCGCTCCCCGGTCTTATTCACGACCATCGTCGGCCCGGTGTCACGCATCCAGGCATCGTCGCTTTCCATTTCGACCAGCGTCACGCCAGCAGGCATCACTCGTTGCGCATCCGCCATGCAGTGCGCGAGGACGCCCATGATTACCGGCGTGGTCTGCGCAATGGCTTGTGCAACCTGAGCAAAGGTTTTCTGCGCAGGAGCGCCTTCTTCACGCCAGTTATCCCGGCGATAGGGCCAAATCATCCACACAGCGTCCTGCGGCGCCCATTCCGCAGGCATAATAAAGCCATCCTGATGCGGGGTGGTTAATTGTGACATGAATTATCTCCGGGTCTTGCCGTCAGAACTGGCGATCACGCCATACATGTCTGGCCGACGATCACGGAACAGCCCCCAGGATGCGCGTTGCGCGGCAATGGCATCTAAATCAAATTCATGAACCAATACGGTTTCATCGGTTTTATTGGCCTGCGCCACCAACGCCCCAGTTTGATCGGCAATGAAAGACGAGCCGTAGAAGGTCATTTTCAAGCCATCAATATATTTGCTGGCTTCGGTGCCGATACGGTTTGAGGCAATTACCGGCACCAGATTCGCTGCGGCGTGGCCTTGCTGGACGCGCGTCCAGTGCGGTTGACTGTCGATCTCCGGGTAAGCCGGCTCCGAACCAATGGCTGTCGGGTAGAAAATCAACTCCGCGCCCTGCAACGCCAGGCTGCGCGCGGTTTCCGGGAACCATTGATCCCAGCAGATGCCCACGCCGATTTTCGCATAGCGGGTTTGCCAAACTTTAAAACCGGTATCGCCCGGAATAAAGAATTGCTTCTCCTGATACGCCGGGCCATTCGGAATATGGGTTTTGCGGTACAGGTCGAGTACGGAACCATCCGCGTCGATCATCACCAGCGAATTATAGTAAGCGTTGTTGGCGCGCTCAAAAAAGCTCAGCGGCAACACCACTTCCAGCTCCGCCGCCAGTGCGGAAAAATGTTTAATCAGCGGGCTGGTTTCCAGCGTCTCAGCCAATGCGTAGTGCTCCGGGCTTTGATCGATACAGAAATAAGGCGCGGCAAACAGTTCCTGGATCAGGATAATCTGCGCGCCTTTTGCATGCGCTTGTCGCACCAGTTTTTCAGCGTTGTCAATATTGCTGGGCAGATCCCAGGAGCACGCCATTTGTGTTGCGGCAACGGTAACTTTTTTCATGCGAAAACCTCAATAATATCTATGTCTACCCGCCTGCTTAAGCTACGCGGATATCAGCAGTAAGCACACTCCAACGGCGACGGGCGCAATCATAACGAGTTTAGGTCAACAAGCCATCTCATGCGCGATCAGGAATACCCCAGCCAGGTATTCACCGGCAATGACAGGCGCATTATGCCAGTTATTCTGCTAAGGGTAATAATAAAAAATCCCGCCATAAAAGCGGGACGACAGGGCTGCCAACTATCTCAGGTATTGAACGAATAACATGAGAGGGGCAAGGCATTTCCGCCTCACCATCACTTAATGCACTTTCAGTTCCATAATCATCAGCTGACTCGGATCGCCGTCGCCCAATTTTTCGGATGATACGTCCAGCATTTTCCCTATCCTGTTCATAAAATTAGAAAAGTTGTCTTTATTCTGAAAACTGAACATGCCGTTATTCGGATCGTAAAATGCATACTGATCCTCCCCATTCGAGTAGATCGCCATTGCATGGACATCAGACTGCACCGAAAAAAGTTGTTCGTGGCCGTCCCGCAATGCATCACGCACCAGGCCATAACCAAGCCCCGACTGGCGACTAAGCAGTACAAACGGTGTTTCTCCAGCCACCGGAACAACGGACATCTTTATCGCATTCGCCATACGCTGCATTATATCGTAATGTTGAATGACTGGCGTCACGCCGCTAAATCGCTTGTCATCCAGATGACCATCCATACCAATGTCTCTTTGAACCGTTTTCTGTATGAAGTGGATTTTTTCGACGCCGTGTTTCGCCTTGGTTTGTGATGTGATCTCCTCTTCATCCACATCATAACCCAGCATATTACTAACGACCGCCTTATCATCCAAACCACTGTGCCGTCCCAGCAACCAAACCATCGACAACCCAAAACAGATGCCTCCCATTATATTTTGTACCTCTGCCTTCCTACTGGGCAGTTGCGTTTTCAACGCTTGCAGATAGTCATTCTGCTCCATCATGAGGGCTCGCCCTCCGTTTTCGTTACACGATATTTCCAGATTCGATTCATACATTCTCGGTTTCTTACCCAACATATCGATGCCCATGTCTTTCCCACTGGCAAAAAGCTGGCTCATGGAAGGCAGTGAAATTGAAACAGGCATGGAGGGCAGCTTATTGAGTAACCCATGCAACGAGAAATCGGCGTGTCCCGCTTTCTGGCTCAATGGCGTGAATGCCGCCTGCTCCTGCATGACGCCCAAATGGGGCGTTTGCGGCGCCTTGCTTTTGGCGGGCGATAGTGAAGCGGTTATCTCAGGTAAAGTCGTCTGATGAATACGCATAGCACCGATCTCGTGATGTTTAAATAAATCTATAGGGCAGGCTCACCGCGACAACGGCGAATGAAACGGGTGAGGCCGATAACGGCTAAGCCCGGACAAGGGCGATATTTTACTATTGGACGATACCTTGCGTCCCGCAGCAACTGAGGTCAGGTCCTCCCGGATGCGCAGACCGAGGCTCACCACATTTTCCAGCCACGCATTCAACGCTCGCTCATCAAACGATGCAATGGACTGATGGGCCGCCAGCACCAGACTGCGCTGTTGCGCTTCCAGCCCGATCGCCGCTCCGCACATCAGTCCAGGCTCCAGATTCAGCATCAGGCCCAACGCCAGCAGATCACCATCGCGCTCGAAATCCAGCGAATAAAGCGGCATAAAAACAAACAGGGTTTCCCGCGATCCAGGCAATCTTATAATCAGTTCCTGCCCACTAAACGTGACCTGAATGCCGGTCTCAACATTGGGCGCTCCATCTGCGGATGACTGCTTCTCAACCCAACGCAGCAATAGCGATCTGGCGTAGTTCGGTTCAGACATTCACTCCTTAACAATATCAAGCACGCCTGAATACCAGTTATGATGACATCCGCGCCACAGTAAAGCCTGTAGGGTAAGTGTCAGAAAAAGCGTCCGCGTTCCCCGCCATGAGCGAAAAAAACCCCCGAAAAACGCAGGTTTATCAGTAGGCTGTCATTGCGCCTTGCAAGCGCCTGACGAGGGGATTAGAACAGCATTTTAGCGGTTTCGAGCCAATCGCCTTTGAAGGGGCGCTTCATGTTCTCAATGGCATCGATAATGTCGTGGTGCACCAGTTTTTCGTTCTGGATGCCAACGCAGCGCCCACCGTAGCCTTGCAGCAACAGTTCAATAGAATACGCGCCCATCCGGGAAGCCAGAATACGGTCATACGCTACCGGGGAACCGCCGCGCTGAATATGGCCCAGCACAGTGGCGCGCGTGTCGCGGCCCGTTTCTTTCTGGATATATTTCGACAGTTCGTTGATATCGCAAATATGTTCGGTGATCGCCACAATCGCGTGTTTTTTACCTTTATCGATACCGGCTTTAATTTCACTCACCAGATCTTCCGGGCTGAACGGCACTTCCGGCAATACGATAAATTCACAGCCGCCGGCAATCGCCGCCGCCAACGTCAAATCACCACAGTGCCGTCCCATGACTTCAACGATCGAGATACGTTGGTGGGATGAAGAGGTATCACGCAGGCGGTCAATCGCTTCCAGCACCGTCTCCAGCGCCGTAAAGTAACCAATGGTATAGTCTGTTCCGGCCACATCGTTATCAATGGTGCCAGGCAGACCGATACATGGGAATCCCATTTCAGTCAGCCGCTTAGCCCCCATATAGGAACCATCGCCGCCGATCACCACTAGCGCGTCCAATCCCTGATTTTTCATGTTTTGAATGGCGACTTCACGCACTTTTTCATCACGGAACTCAGGGAAACGCGCCGAACCCAGAAACGTACCGCCACGATTTATCATATCTGACACACTGTAGCGATCCAATTGAGCCATTCGATTCTCATACAAGCCCAGATAGCCATCATAGATGCCGAACACCTCCAGCCCTTTTGTCAGCGCGGCACGCACCACGCCACGAATTGCCGCATTCATTCCGGGCGCATCACCACCGCTCGTCAATACTCCGATTTTTTTAATCATGACAACCTCTGGACTTGTAGATGTAATTTCGCAGATTCTTCTATCATAAATGGGTTGCCGCTGTTACTCCGACAGCAACCTCTCATCTTTTATTAGCATAATATAACAAATACACGCAGCTGAATTGATTCAGGTCAGGCTGGATTGCGCTTAAATATTCATGACAAACGCATTTTAACCATAAACAGACGACAACCGTATCAGGTTCAGGTTGTTACGACATCTTCAATCGCCCTTTCTGTTCTTCCGGCACCGCCGAAACCGGATCCTGATGGATAATGATATCAGAGCCGGGGAATTGTTTGAGCAACGCCTGCTCTAGGTCATCGGCAATTTGATGCGATTGCGCCAGCGGCAAAGCGTCATCCATCTCCAGATGCAGTTGAATAAAACGGGTCGGCCCGGAACGCCGGGTTCGTAAATCGTGCGCACCGCGAATACCCTGCCAATTGGAGATAATCTCGACAATCAGGTCCCGCTCTTCATCCGGCAGCGCGCGATCCAATAAAGACTGTACCGCTTCGGAACCCATGCGTAAGGCACTGTACAGAATATAAACACCAATGCCCAGCGCAAATAGCGCATCGGCGCGAGTGACGCCTTTCGAGCTCAATATCAACGCAATCAGGATTGCACCATTCATCAGCAAATCGGACTGATAGTGCAGCATATCCGCCCGTATCGCCTGACTATGCGTCCGCTTGACCACCCAACGCTGGAACGATACCAACAGCAACGTTGACAGCAATGCTATCACCGTCACGCCCATCCCCACTTCCGGCGAATTCAGCGTCCCAGGTGTCAACGTGTGTTGCAAACCGGTCAATATCAGAAACAGCGCGGAACCGGAAATAAACATGCTTTGCGCCATCGCTGCCAATGATTCGGCTTTGCCATGACCAAACGTATGTTCAAGATCCGCAGGCTGAAGCGAATAACGAACCACCAGCAGGTTAATCAGCGAAGCGGCGATATCAACCAGCGAATCCACCAGGGAAGCCAGCAGGCTCACTGAGCCGGTATGCCACCAGGCGAACACCTTCATCACGAACAGGATCAAGGCAACGGCAGTCGCGCTAAACGCCGCCAGCGTAACCAGGCGAGCATAGTCTGAATTCATAATGCCCTCATCACTCAGGAAAGAAACGCCCAGTGGATACCTTTATTCAGTTCATCGACGCGTTTAGCACGCGGGCATAACGGCTAAACGTAAAAATGCAGCATAACAGCGCCACCAATCCCAATGCCGCGCCCATAAAGCCAATTTCCGCCAGTCCCAGGTGCGTAATCACCTGGTTGCCCAGCAACGCGCCGCCGCCAATACCTAGGTTGTAAATACCGGAATAAAGCGCCATGGCGACATCCGTCGCATCCGAAGCCAGCGTCAACACTTTGACCTGCATCGCCAGACTCAACGCCATAATCGCTATCCCCCACGCGACGCATAACAGCGACATGCTCCAGCCGCTGAATGACGACGGCGTCAGCAGCAGCAGACACATCGTCAGCAAAGCGAACGAGGCCTCCAGGAAGCCGGAAGGATATTGGCTGCTGTAGCGGCTGAACAACATGCTGCCGATAATTCCGGCGCCGCCGAAGAGCAGCAATAGCATGGTGGTGAAATTTTCACTCAGCAGAGCTACTTTTTGAATGAACGGCTCAATGTAACTGTAGGCCGTAAAATGTGCGGTGATAATCATCACGGTCAGGCCGTAAATACACAGTAACGCGGGCCGTTTAAGCAGCAAGGGCAAACTTTTCAGCGAACCAGCATTGCTGCTGGGTAATTCTGGCAGCAATTTCATCATCACCACCATAATAGCGGCGGCGACCACGCCGATTATCGCAAAAGTAGTACGCCAGCCCAGATATTGGCCCACCACGCGCCCCAACGGTAGCCCCAGCACCATCGCCAGCGCCGTGCCTGTCGCCAGCAGGCTCAGCGCCTGCGCTTTTTTATCCGCGGGCGCCAGACGCACGGCCAAAGATGCGGTAATCGACCAGAAAACCGCATGCGCCAATGCCACACCGATACGCGCGATCACCAATACCCAATAGTTCCAGGCCAGACCGGACAATATGTTGCTGACAACGAACAGAATAAAGATTTTGATCAGCAAGCCGCGCCGCTCCATATCGCTGGAAAATAGCATACACGGCAGCGACATCAACCCGACAACCCAGGCATAGATGGTGATGATCAGTCCAACTTGCGCGGCGCTCATTGAAAAACTGGCCGCGATATCAGACAGCAAAGCAACGGGAGCAAACTCAGCGGTGTTAAAAATAAAAGCAGCCAGAGAGAGGCTGATCACTCTCATCCAGGCAGTCGATCGCGAAGAACGGGTCATGATTTTGATAATCAAAAGTTAACATAAAGGAATACGCCGCCCTGCTTTGACAGAGCCTGACGCGGTGAGGCAAGAGTACAGAAAAAGTATGACATCACCGGATAAAATACGGCGGTCAACGGTGTTTCAGCGTGCTTTTATGAGGTTTCAGAAAATCGGTGCGAGAACCTTCGTAAGCATCATTTTGATAACTTATATTCTACGCCTTAGCCATTCCTTGTGCTGTTTTTTTCGTGCCATTCTATCTGGATGAATTTCACCCTCGCCTCCCGCCTTTTCTGCCGTGATGCCGGCATAATAAAAAAACCAGCCGTCACGGGCTGGTTTCAAGCAAACCGATAACAAGCGGGAATTAAATCAAACCACTCAGCAAACCCAGGCCCAATACGGAAGAACAACCGCCGATCAGACGTGGCCACCATACCGTCGATTTTGAACAGACCAGCAAATACCCAATCCCCAGCCCCAAAATATGTAGCAGTGCGGTGGCGATCACCATCCCTGATAGTGCCGAGGTCGAATGGGAAAGTTCCGCCCCATGAGCCAGACCATGAAATATCGCAAAAGCGCCGATACTCAACGCGCCCGCAATCGAGGACAACTTCAATTGCATCGCCACCATTAGACCGACGCCCAATAAAGATGCCGCAACGATTTGCTCTGTAGCAGGGATCACCACGCCCGCCATACCGATCAGCGCCCCAACCAGCAACAAGGACGCAAACGACAGAGGAGCCATCCACCATTTACGCGTATTCATCGCACTCCATACGCCAACCAGCGTCATCGCAAACAAGTGATCCAAACCAGAAAGTGGATGAGTGAATCCCTCGGTAAAACCGAATACATGATGTGTCCCGCCATCGTTGCCCGTGTGCGCAAACACCAGTGTGGGGAATAAAGCCAGTACCAATACCAACGCGCGTTTGACATTTATGCTCATATTTTCCACCAAAATAGTGATGTTGTAATGTTTGTCGTCTCGCTATTTAGCTCAATATTCAAGCTCTGCATTATGATTTAAATTAATTTTTTATGAAAAGCAGGCGAGGAAAGCGAAAAAATATGATCTGTGAAGGGCAGGATAGAGGAGATTACGCGACTTCCAAACGGGGCGGAACGGAAAGATCCCGCGATTGCCGAGTCCCCACAGGTCAAAACTCGTTGCATTCCCAGCTATACATCAGTGGTTCCCCCCAAAAGAATTGCTCAACGAAGCGCCATTTCAGGCGAAATATCAGCTTTTTTACTATCACGCATTGTACCTTTGATGGCGCAACGCCCAATTATTCAATTGCCAGAATGATATTTAACCGTTTGCGATCACACAATATTCCTTTATTTTAACGGAGTTGCCTGAAAAACCGCAAAAAAAAAGCCCTCCATCATGGAGGGCGAAAAGACAGGGATGGTGTCTATGGCAAGGAAAACAGGGTGTATCTACTTTATTACTACTCGAACAACACACTACTCACACGATTACTTCAGGGTTAACAAGGTTGCCTGACTATGGCGACGGCATCTGATTTAACAATGAGATCTGCCGTTCCATTTGCTGCATTCGTTGCTGGTGCTTCTGCTCCAGAATATTTTTCTGTTCTGGCGTCAGTAAGTTGTACATTTGATTGCGCACGCGCGTCATTTGTACCTGCCGTTCAATCTGTACTTCCATCATCCTGGTAATTTGTTTGCGAACCGCATCTTCATCAAACACGTTAGCTGTCAACAGATTATGCATGGTTTCAACATCTTGCGTATTAAACGGCGTCACATCCTGACGCCCTTGATACATAAGATCGCGCATTTGTTGGCGTTGTTGCTCGGTTAGCTTCACGCCATCAAACATTGTCCGCTGATCGGGCAGACGTTTCATCGCGGAGTCATCATGATGCCAGCCATCCACAGTCGCACTCCCAGCATCTGTCGCAAATGCAGTGAGAGAACTCAGCATCAGCAGTGAAGCAAGAGATAACATTGTGGCCGGTTGCATCAATAACTCCCCATTTGGTGTACTGTTCTGTGAATCAATGAGCATCAGTCTAATTGTCTTGCTGCAAACATGCGTCAGAGGATGTAAAACTACGTAAAGTCATGGAATACCATTAATCTATGGCGTATTTTGCCCCTGGAGGTAGATAAAACATGAACAAGATCCTGCTGGTTGATGACGATAAGGAGTTGACCTCTTTACTAAAAGAGTTGCTCGAAATGGAAGGATTTAATGTCGTGGTCGCCGATGACGGCGAGCAGGCATTAAATGCTTTGGATAATACAATTGACTTGCTTTTGCTGGATGTGATGATGCCTAAAAAGAACGGCATCGACACATTAAAGGAACTCCGTCAGCAACATCAGACGCCGGTTATTATGTTGACCGCGCGTGGCAGTGAACTGGATCGGGTACTCGGTCTGGAATTAGGCGCGGATGATTATCTGCCGAAACCCTTCAACGATCGTGAACTGGTGGCGCGTATCCGGGCCATTTTACGTCGTTCAAACTGGACGGATCAACAACAGAGCGGCGAAAACACGGCGCCGACGCTGGAAGTTGACGGTCTGCGGCTAAATCCTGGACGTCAGGAAGCCAGCTTTGACGATACCGTGCTGGATCTGACGGGAACGGAATTTACCTTGCTCTACCTGCTGGCCCAGCGGCTGGGTCAGGTGGTGTCGCGCGAACATCTGAGCCAGGAAGTGTTAGGCAAACGTCTGACGCCCTTTGACCGCGCCATTGATATGCATATCTCCAATCTGCGGCGTAAATTACCAGAGCGCAAAGATGGGTTGCCCTGGTTTAAAACCTTGCGTGGCCGGGGTTATCTGATGGTATCCGCTGCATGATAAGTAGCCTGACCGCACGAATTTTCGCTATTTTCTGGCTAACGCTGGCGCTGGTGCTCATGCTGGTGTTGATGGTGCCCAAACTGGATTCCCGCCAGTTGACGGCACTGCTGGAAAATGAGCAGCGGCAAGGGCTTATGTTGGAACAACATATTGAAACCGATCTGGCCAACACCCCCGCCAACGATTTACGTTGGTGGTTAAGGCTGTTCTGGGTCATTGAGAAATGGGCGCCGCCGGGACAGCGCCTTTTGCTGGTTACCAGCGAAGGGCGAGTGTTGGGCGCTCAGAAAAACGAAACGCAAATTGTGCGCAACTTTATCGGCCTGTCGGATAACGCCGATCATCCGCAAAAGAAAAAGTATGGCCGCATTGAATTACTGGGGCCGTTTTCCATCCGGGACGGTGAAGACAATTATCAACTTTACCTGATACGTCCGGCCAGCAGCCTTCAGTCAGACTTTATCAGCCTGTTGTTCGACCGGCCTCTACTGTTGCTGATTTTCACCATGTTAATCAGTTCCCCCTTGCTGTTATGGCTTGCCTGGAGTCTCGCCAAACCCGCCCGTAAATTGAAAAACGCGGCTGACGAGGTGGCACGGGGCAATTTGCGTCAACATCCTGAACTGGAATCCGGGCCACAGGAATTTCAGGCGACAGGCGTCAGCTTTAACCAGATGGTCAGTGCGCTTGAGCGCATGGTAACGGCACAGCAACGTCTGCTGTCAGACATTTCGCACGAGTTGCGCACTCCGCTTACGCGCTTACAGCTTTCCACCGCGCTCCTGCGCAGGCGGCAAGGCGAGGGGAATGAGCTTAACCGCATCGAGATAGAAACCCAGCGGCTCGACAGCATGATCAATGATCTGCTGGTCCTGTCACGCAACCAGCATAAGAATGAGCTAACCCGCGAATTTCTACGGGCGGATGAGTTGTGGGGCGATGTGCTGGACGATGCGGCGTTTGAAGCGGAGCAAATGGGGAAAACCCTGGAAGTCACTTATCCGCCGGGTCCGTGGACGCTCTTCGGTAACCCGAATGCGCTTGAAAGCGCGCTGGAGAATATCGTGCGCAACGCGCTACGTTATTCCCATCATCACATTGCTGTCGCATTCGCCGTCAATAATCAGGGCATCACCATCAAAGTTGACGACGATGGCCCAGGCGTCAGCCCGGAAGATCGCGAACAGATTTTCCGGCCATTCTATCGCACGGATGAAGCCCGCGATCGTGAATCCGGCGGCACAGGATTGGGATTGGCGATTGTGGAAACCGCTGTAACCCAACATAAAGGTTGGGTGAAAGCTGAAGACAGCCCGTTAGGGGGACTGCGGTTAATTATCTGGCTGCCTTTAGACCAGCGCTGAACGATGTCAGCACACGATAGATCGCCCGCCGGCGCTTGATTGACTCATGGTTGTTTTTCACGGTGCTATTCTCTATGGATGCTGAGCCGCAGCATCCATCCTATCCGGCTTAGTCTTGAATTTCGCTTAAAGCGAGCCATGCATGACCGAAATCGGCAGACTCGTCTATGGTCAGACACCTCATCCAATAGGAACACACCGATGAAAGGAGTAACGCTGCTGGCAGGTGTGCTAAGCGTTTTATTTAGCAGCCATGCTTTCAGTTCCGCCGACGGTCTTTGCGGTTTTTCCGACGCGGAATGCGGAATACCCGCCCTTCCTTACCTCTTGCCGGATAATGACACGCGCGTCAATTTGATGTTATTGCAGAGCAGCCGCCGCCATATTGAATTACCACTGCCTCAGCCGCTGCCCGATCAAACCCATACGCGCATTGATCCCTTCACGGCCTACCGTGTGATGGGATTGGCGGCGACAGAAGACCCCAGCCAACCAGCCACGTCCGCACCAGACATCACGCCATTGCAGCAAAAGTCTCAGCAGCTTCACCTGTCGCCAACCGTACAGGAGACGTTGGGCGCGCTGACGTCCGGCGAAGGTGAAGGTCGGCAAATATCGAATGATGTGACCACCGTCGAGGCAGTTTTTGACGTGCTGCTGGCCGATCAACAACTAACCGACAGCCAGCGTACCCCGCTGGCGCTGGCGCGAATGAACATGCTGTCGCCCGATTATACGGCGTCCGCCTTATCCTCTGAGCTCGCCCGTGTGCCGGATGAGGGTCATGCCGGATCGCTGAAGCATTATCTGGTCAATGCGCAGGCTTTTTATGAAGGCAAGTTTGATCAGGCAGAATACGGCTTCCAGTCATTGACGCAAGCCTCACAACCGTGGGTTGCCGAAACCGCGCGTTACATGCTGATACGCGTGAAGATCAATCAGTCCATGCAACACGCATTTGACGAATACAACATGTTCGATGCCAGCAAAGCCGACAAGCAAGCGGGTTTGGCCGCGATACAGCGCATTGACGACTATCTGAAGCAATATCCGCAGGGTCTGTACCGCGATTCGGCGCAAGGCCTTTATCGCCGGGCTTACTGGATCATCGGCGATGTGAACGCCCTGCCGAAAACCTATCAGCAGGCATTGGAAAAAACCGATAACGTCGCCGATTTACAGGCATTAAGCGACGAAATTGATAATAAACTACTGGAAAACGCGACATTCATCACTACAGCGGAAAGTCCGATGTTGATGCTGGTGCAGGATCTTAAACGTCTGCGGGCCAATGACGGCAGGACGAACCTGACCGCGCTATCCGCAGACGCGTTGCCGGCTCAGCAACCTTTGTTTGATAATGCCGACATGCAAACCGAGTTTCGTTATTTGCAAGCCGCCTGGCGATTCTATGGTCAGAAAGATTATGCCGCCGTGGTCAATCTTATCCCGGTGACTGACGAGCGCGATCTCACGGACACCACCCGCTTTAGTTTACAGGTGTTGCGCGGTCAGGCGCTTCAGCGGCAGTCACGCTGGGATGAAGCCGAAACTCACTGGCGTCGTCTGCTGACCTTGAAAACGGACTATACCCAGCAGCAATTTCTGCAACTGGCGCTGGCCGAAACGTGGGTGAAGGCGGGTCATCCTGAGCGGATTTTCGCCGCTGACAGCCCGGTCAAAAACCTGCGCTTCCGTTCGGCTGTCCTCAAAGTCAGCGCCAACGCCGATTTACTGCGGCAACAGACCGGCCCGCAACAAACCCATGAGGAGCGGGCCATCGCCCTGCATACGCTTCTGACCAAATCGCTCACCCACGGCGATTATGCCAGCTACTTGCAAGACAGCGCGCTCAGGAAAGCTATCGCGCCGCTGAAAAGTTCTGAAAACAGCCGTTGGGATCAGGAAAATCTGGCCGTGTTTGACTGGAACGGCAGCGACACAGAATCAGGGTATCAGTGTCCGGCGCTGGATAGCGTGGTGAATACGTTGAACCAGCACGCGAAAGATACCCGCGCGATTAACTGCCTCGGTGAGTTCTTCCTGCGTACCGGCAACAGCGTCGGATTCGACTGGGGGGAAAGCAATATGCTGGATGGGCTGACCAACGCGCTGACACAGTTCAATGGGCGCGAATACAACCGGTTGGATGGCTATATGCAAGTGATTGCCGATGCGAATGCCCCGCCGGAAGACAAGAGCTACGCCCTTTACCGGGCAGTCTATTGCTATGCGCCCAGCGGCTATAACGATTGCGGTCAACAAGACATCAGCAAAGCGACCCGCAAGGCCTGGTTTACCCGGCTGAAAACCGAATTCAAAGGCAGCGTGTGGGCAGACCGGCTCAAATATTACTGGTAACGCAAGCGTTGATGCTGGCCTGGGCGCTGGCATTCAGCGCTCAGGCCGCCACCGTCGACGCCAGCCGCTATCAGGCTTTCTGGCTATGGGTCGCCGTCCGGCCACAGCCGGTCCTGCATCAGGCTCAGACGCTTTATCTGCATCAGGGGGAAATCGCCCGCCGACAGGGGAAATTGGTCTTTCTGCGTCAGGGGCTCCCGCCCAGCAAACTGCGCGTTGCCACTATCTGGCTCTCTTATCGTATGACCACGCTGGATCTTTCAGACCGACATCTCAACCGCATGCTTAAATTGCGCGAGAACTGGCGCAGCCACGGTAATCAGGTTAAAGGGATTCAAATCGATTTTGACGCGAAAAGCTATCAACTGGCAGGCTACGTCGCGTTTTTACAACAACTACGCAAAAGATTGCCAGCGGATTGCCAAATCAGCATCACCGGTTTGCTCGACTGGTCAAAAACGGGCGATGTCGCGCAACTGAACCGCCTGCATGAGAGCGTGGATGAACTGGTGGTGCAGACTTATCAGGGACGTAATACCGTCACCAATTATGTCGATTATCTTCCCGCCCTACTCAAACTGAAACTGCCTTTTCGTCTGGGGCTGGTACAGCATGGCAAGTGGAACAGGCAGTGGCAACAACGGTTGGCGCGCTCGCCCTATTATCGCGGCGAGGTGGTTTTTCTGATCAACCCGCCGTGAAAAACGTAGCCGTCAACCGAAAACCGCCTGCTTGCGCCCGCTTCAGGCACGTCCGCCAAAACCATTCTGCCGCCAGGCTTCATAACTGATGACCGCCACGGCATTCGAGAGGTTCAGGCTACGGCTATCAGGCTGCATCGGAATACGAATACGAAAATCAGGCGGGAAACCGTCCCGGATCGCATCGGGCAAACCGGCGGTTTCCGAGCCAAACAGCAACACATCCCCCGGTTGATAGGCGGGCTGGTCGTAAGGACGACTGCCTTTGGTGGTGCAGGCGAAAATACGTTTGCCGGACACCACCGCCAGAAAATCCTGATAGTTGCGGTGACGACTGACGTTGGCCAGGTCGTGGTAATCCAGCCCGGCACGGCGCAGTTTCTTCTCTTCGAAATCGAAACCCAGCGGTTCGATCAGGTGCAGGCTACAGCCGTTATTGGCGGCCAGACGGATGATGTTTCCGGTATTCGGGGCGATTTGTGGCTCATAGAGCGCAATATGAAACATGGGATAACTTAGCCGCAAAGGAAAATTCCGCGCCAGTATATAACATTCCCCCAGAGCAACCAAAAAAGCCGAGGGCCAGAATAGGATAACTCATGACGACGTTTTGCCCCGTGGCGATTACACTGTAAGTATCGGGGCAAATAACCGTTACCGGCATTCCGGTTCATCCGCAAGATATCACGGTCTTGGCACATAAGGTGCCGTGGAGGACATGATGAAGTATGCATTCACACTGGCGACCGCGCTGCTCACGTTGTTTAGTCTGTCGTGGACGGCGCAGGCCAATACGGTACAAGCGCCATCGGCCCGACAGCAGCAATTCGAAAACGGCATCAGCAGCCAGCGCCAGTTACAACAGCGCATGCAGCAGAATCAACAATCGCAGCAACAACAGTTGAATCAGCAGCTACAGCAACGCAACACGCAGTTGCAACAACAGCGTCAGCAGCAGTTACAGCAAAATCAGACGCGGACACAGCAAGCGACGCCGCAACCAATACCGCAACGACAAACGCCCTGAGTTATCCGCGTTATCCGCTTATAAGCGCACGCCCAACAGGGTCAGTATCAACGGCGTGGTCACCGCGGCCAGCGCCGTTGACATCAGCAGGCTGGAGGCCACCGGGCCGCCCAGCACGTTGAACTGGCGCGACATCAGATACACATTCACGCCGACCGCCATTGAGCCAAGCAGTACCACGACACGGGTTTCCATTTCCGGCAATCCCAGCGCAATCGCAAGGCCCCACACCACCAGCGGCTGCACCAACAGCTTGATGGCGCAAATCACGCTGCTGATTTGCCAGCCGTCGCGGATTTGGTATTCCGCCAGCCCCATGCCGAGCGCAATCAGCGACAATGGCACCGCAATCTGCCCCAGCATGCTCAATGGCTGATCGACATAGCTCGGCAGCGACAGCCCGGTCAGGCTGAAAGCCGTACCGGACAGAATGCCGATGATCAGCGGATTTTTCAGCACGCCCAGCGCGGTCCTGGTAAAGCCCTGCAACGACAACGCCCCGTTACGCGCCCACTCCACCGATACCGTCACCAGCGTCCACAGGATCAGACCGTTGAATACCACCACCAGCGCGACGGACGGGATCGCCTCTTCCCCCAGCATCAGCGTGGCGATCGGCAACCCAAGCATCACATTGTTGGAGAAGATACCGCTCAGCGCAAAAATAGAACCGGAAACGCCATCAAGCCGAAAGATTTTGCGCGCCACGATACGCCCCAGCACAAAAACCACCAGACAGCTACCGAAAAACGCAATCAACAACCGGGCATCCACCACCGGGCGCTTGGAAAAATCGCTCATCAAACGGAACAGCATGGCGGGCATCGCCACGGAAAAGACAAAACGACTCATGCCATCGGTAATGGCGGTCGGCCACTTGCCGTAGCGGATCAGGCAGTAGCCCAATGCGATCAGCACAAACAACGGTAACGACAGAAAAATCTGGTGCCAGAGAGAAATAACAAATGCGGGCATTGAGCCACTTCCTTAATTACCGGCACCCATAGCGGAAAGCCTATACCCGTCACTTGCGCCTCGCAGACGCGTCAGCGTCCCGCGAGACAAGATCGGCTTGGGATAAAGCGGGAAAATTTCAGCCGGTTGCGAAATCCGCCCCGATTAAATCTATCCGGTCAGTACAGATGCAGTCAACGCCCCAATCCAGCAAAATTTGCGCCCGATCCGGTTGATTGACGGTATAGACCAGAATATGCAGACCGGCGGCTTTCAGTTCGGCGACCCGTTCCGCCGTCAGAAGCTGATGATTAAGATGAATGGACACGCATCCGAGACATTGCGTCAGGTGTTGCCAATTCTCGTCCCACTCATCCAATAGCAAGCCGCGCGGCAATTCCGGCACGGCTTGCTGAGCGGCGGCCAATGCCGCTACGGAAAAGGAGGAGAGCAGCGGCGCTATCGGATCATCAGCCCACAACTGACGCGCGGCCAGCGCGATAACCCGCCCGGTCTGCGTGTCCTGACCGGTGGTCGGCTTGATCTCAATATTGGCCGCCATGCCATATTGCGCGCAGCGTTTTGCCACTTCTGAGAGCAGCGGCAATCGCTCGCCAGCGAATGTCTCCCCGAACCAGCCGCCGACATCCAGACCAATCAATTGATCCCACGCTAGCTCGCCCGCAATCCCGCTGCCGTTACTGGTTCGTTCCAGCGTGTCGTCATGCAATAAAAAGATTTGGCCATCCTGCGATAGCTTGGCATCGAACTCGATCATCCGATGGCCCAGACTCGCGCCCACATCAATCGCCGCCAGTGTGTTTTCCGGCGCCAGTGAACCGCCGCCGCGATGGGCGACAATTTTCGGGTAAGGCCAGAGCGTCGTCATTATTTCATCCGTAATCCGCTTTGCGAATCAAACAAGTGCCATGCCTGCTCAGGCAGATGCAGCCAGAGCGTCGATCCAACCGCCGGACAATGTTCATAAGATAAACGTGCGATCACGTTCTGTCCGCCCCACTGCCCATGCGCCAGATTGTCCGCGCCCAACAGTTCCAATGTCGAAACCTGTAGCGGGATACCGCCGGTTTCGCGCGTTGCCAGTTGAATATGCTCCGGTCTTACCCCAAGCGTCAATTCACGTCCGCGCCATTGCGGTTTCGCCGTCGGCAGCGCCAGCGCGATATCGCCGCCAATCTCGAAGCGGCAACCGTCATCGCTGATCCGCCCCGACCAAAGATTCATGGCCGGGGAACCGATAAAACTGGCCACAAACCGCGTAGCCGGACGGCGATAAATTTCCGACGGCGCACCCACTTGCTCGGCAATGCCTTTATTCATCACAATCACGCATTGCGCCAGCGTCATGGCTTCCACCTGATCGTGCGTTACATACAGGCTGGTGGTTTTTAGTCGCTGATGCAGTTGCTGCAACTCCAGACGCATCTGCACGCGCAGTTTGGCGTCCAGATTCGATAGCGGCTCATCAAACAAAAATACCGCGGGTTCGCGCACAATCGCCCGCCCCATCGCGACACGCTGGCGCTGCCCGCCGGAAAGCTCGCGCGGTTTGCGCTGCAATAATGGCATCAGTTCCAGAATACGCGCCGCCTCTTCCACTTGCTGACGAATCTGCGCTTTGCCAAAGCCACGAATTTTCAGCCCATAGGCCATATTGTCATACACATTCATATGGGGATACAGCGCGTAGTTCTGGAACACCATCGCAATACCGCGATCTTTGGGCTCCAGTTCGGTCACACGTTGATCGCCAATGTAGATATCTCCGCTGGTGGCGCGTTCCAGCCCCGCCACCATACGCAGCAGCGTCGATTTTCCACACCCCGACGGCCCGACCATCACCACAAATTCGCCATCGGCGACATCCAGATCGATGGGGTGGATCGCCTGCGTTTTGCCATCATAGGACTTGGTGACGGCCTGAAGTTTTAAACATGCCATAGAAAAACCTTTTGAACGCCGCACAGCAGCACACGTTGATCGGCGAGCAAGCCTCGCCCGTTAATTTTCGCTATCCACCAGACCGCGCACAAACCAGCGCTGCATCAACAACACCACCAACAGCGGCGGCAGCAGAGTGAGCAGCATCGCGGCCATTACCTGATTCCACTGGGTCGCGCCGTCGCCGGAGGCGATCATGCTTTTGATGCCGGCGACCGCCGTCCCCAGATTGGCATCGCTGATGATCAGCAACGGCCACAGATACTGGTTCCAGCCATAGATGAAGGTAATCACGAACAGCGCCGCCAGATTGGTTTTCGACAGCGGCAGCACCATGTCGAAGAAGAAACGCATCGGGCTTGCGCCATCGATGCGTGCCGCCTCAAGCAGTTCATCCGGCAGGGTCATAAAGAATTGCCGGAACAGAAAGGTCGCCGTGGCCGACGCCATCAGCGGCAGTGTCAACCCGGTGTAGCTGTCCATCATGTCCAGCCTGGCGATCACTTCCACCGTGGGGAAAATACGCACCTCTACCGGCAACATCAGCGTCAGGAAAATCATCCAGAAAAACAGGCTGCGCAGCGGAAAGCGAAAATAGACGATGGCGTAAGCGGATAAGATCGAAACCGTGATTTTGCCCAGCGTAATCGCCAACGCCATGACAAAACTGTTCAACAGCATCCGGCCAAACGGCGTCGGGCTGTTGCCCGCGCCATGCAGCCAGATATCGCGCAAGTTTTCCCACAGAAACGAACCAGGCATCAGCGACATCGGCGACTGAAAGACATCCTGATTATTCAGCGTGGCCGCTACAAACCCCACGTACAGCGGGAACAACACGGCGACAATCCCGACGATCAGCATCAGGTGACTGAAAATATCCAGTCCGCGACGGTTCTCAATCATTGGTAATTCACCTTACGTTCAACAAAACGGAACTGGAGCACCGTCAGCCCGATAACCAACAGCATCAGCACCACCGACTGCGCCGCCGAACTGGACAGATCCAGACCGGCGAAGCCTTCCCGGTAAATTTTGTAGATAAGCGTGGTGGTTGACTGCACCGGCCCGCCCGCGGTGGCGGCGTCAATAATCGGAAAGGTATCGAAGAAGGCATAAACCAGATTCACCACCAACAGGAAAAAACTCACCGGCGAAATCAGCGGCAGCGCCAGATTAAAGAAGCGGCGCACCGGCCCGGCGCCGTCAATGGCCGCCGCTTCGGTCAGCGAGCGGGGAATGGATTGCAGAGCGGCGAGGAAAAACAGAAAGTTATAACTGATTTGTTTCCAGATGGACGCCAACACCACCAGGAACATCGCCTGCCCGCTGTTCTGCGCATGATTCCATGAGTAGCCAAGCGAGCCAAGGAAGTGGGTGATCAGCCCCAGGCCGGGATTGAACAGAAACATCCACAGCACCGCCGCGACCGCCGGCGCCACCGCATACGGCACAAGAATTAACGTCTGATACAGGCGGCGGCACCGCATCACATGATCGACCAGCGCGGCCAGAAATAGCGAAATCAGCAGACCAAACCCCGCCACCAGAAAACTAAAGATCAGCGTGGTGTAAAACGAATCCAGATAGTAGCTATCGCTGAACAATTGGCGAAAGTTTTCCATACCCACGAATTCGCTGGACAAGCCAAACGGATCGAGACGTTGCACCGAATACCACAGCGCCTGACCCGCAGGCCAGATGAAGAAAACGACGGTGATGAGCAACTGGGGAAAAACCAGAAGATAGGGAAGCCAACTGCGGCCAAAAACGGGGCGGGCTGATGTCATGCGCTAACTCATTGCAATCAGAAAGGGAAAGGAGCCGATGTCATTCGGCTCCCTATGTCATGGGTTATCTGGTTGATTGCTCAAAGCGACGCAATAAGGCGTTACCCCGCGCAACCGCGCTATCCAGCGCCTGCTTCGGCGCTTTTTTCCCGGTCCAGACGCTTTCCAGTTCTTCATCCACCACGCTGCGGATCTGCTGCATGTTGCCCAGACGCAGGCCTTTGGTGTACGCCAGCGGCGGCTTGTTCAGCATCTGACGCGTGGCGATATCCGCGCCCGGATTCTGCTCGTAGAAATCCTGCCGCTGCGTTAACTCATATGCTGCTTTAGTGATTGGCAGATAACCGGTTTTCTGATGCCATTCCGCGGCCATTTCAGGCTGAGCCAGGAACTGCATAAACTCAGCCACGCCTTTATACGTCGCGGCGTCTTTGCCGTTCATCACCCACAGACTGGCGCCGCCGATAATGGCGTTCTGCGGCGCGCCGGACACCTCGGCGTCATACGGCATCATGCCGACGCCGTAATTGAATTTGGCGTGTTGACGGATATCCGCCAGTGAACCCGACGACGCGGTGGTAATTGCACAATCGCCGTTATAGAATTTTTCGGTGGGTTCGTCCTTACGTCCGAAATAGGTGAAATCCCCTTTCTTGTTCATGTCTTGCAATAACTGGATGTGTTTAATCTGCGTCGGTTTATTGAATTCCAGTACCGCATCAGCGCCATCGAAACCGTTATTTTTGCTGGCGACCGGCAAACCATGCCAGGCGCTGAAGTTTTCAATCTGAATCCAGCCCTGCCAGCCGCTGGCATAGCCGCACTTCATGCCGGACGCACGCAGCTTCGCGGTGTACTCGGCCATTTGCTGCCAGGTTTTTGGCGGCTGTTCGGGGTCCAATCCCGCTTTTTGGAAAGCATCTTTGTTGTAGTACAGTACGGGCGTCGAACTATTGAACGGCTGCGACAGCAGGTGGCCGCTTTTCGCATCGGTGTAATAACCGGACACAGTCGGCACAAAAACCGACTCATCGAAAGGGATACCGGCATCTTTGAACACCTCATAAACCGGTTTGATCGCTTTGCTGGCCATCATGGTCGCGGTGCCGACTTCGTAAACCTGTAAAATCGCTGGCGCATTCCCGGCGCGATAAGCGGCGATCCCGGCGGCCAGACTCTGTTCGTAGTTGCCTTTATAGACCGAAACAATTTTCACATCGCCGTGGGACTGATTAAAACGTTCGACCAGGGAATTGACCTCTTTCCCAAGCTCGCCTTCCATCGAATGCCAGAAAGGGATTTCGGTGGCCGCCTGCGCATTGGCGCTGCAAGCCAACGCTAATACCACACACGCTGTCGCTTTACGGATGTCAGAGTTAAACATGCCAGTCTCCTGCAATAGATAGACGCGCCTGCATCAGAGAGACGCCGTTTTATGAGGGGCATCCTGTCCGCTCCCCTTCGGGCCGTTGCTGGGCAACGTTGAAAAACACACCCTGTGTTTTTTATGGCGCAGGTAACATGACATGTGCGTATGACAGAAAAATAACCGGGGAATGACGGGAGAATGACAAAGAGACTTACCGAACTGAACCTCAATGACTCACGTGACAGTAAACCCGCTCAGGACACAAGGATTTATGAACGCCGCAAATTATGCCAATAACGATAAGCCATACCTTGCGGTAACCGGGTGAACGCGGCAGGAAAACGCCAAGCGTTATTCACTCACCCTCGCGAGCTGACCACTCAATTGATAGTCAAATGAATCGACTTTAAATTTTACAATAGTCTTACGCTATCAAATGGCAACAATCAGCATGTTTTCTACCCACTTATCTGGTAATCAATTTATTCCATCTCCCTTTACAATGGGCAGTCATCTTCTTTCACACCGGTTTTTCAGTCAGGCAAGTGGATGAATCAAAGATACCACTTTCTGGACTATGCATAATAATAAAATGATTTATAAGGCATTTTTCTCTCTCGCCAGTAAATGCATTTATCTGCTGGTCTCCACCTACCAAGGAACATATGAATATGTTAAGAAATATGAAGCTGGGAACCATGCTCGGTTCCGGTTTTGCCATCGTCATCCTGATAGGCTGCCTTGTGGCTTTATTTGGCCGCATGCAACTGGCCGAATTGGGCAACAATATTCAACTGTTATCACAGGTACGTATTAACAACCTGTTGCTGATGCAAGATGTAAAAGACAATATCAATAGCATTTCCCGCTCCGTGCGCAATATTGCGCTAACGGAAAATCGTCAGGAAATGGAAAGCGAAAAGAATCGCATTGATGAACTGCTGTCGCGTAATGCAAAACATCTCGACACACTGCGCAATACCGCGGTATCGCCTGAAGCGCGTCAGCGTGTGCAGGCGCTTGCTCAGTTGAGCCCAACCTACCGTGAGACGCTGAACAAGGCGATCAATTCAGGCCTCTCTGGGCAAATGCAAGAAGCGCGCGCGATATTGTTCGGTGAAATGCGTGACGCGCAGGCCAACGTCTTCAGTGCGCTGGATGAGATGGTCACCTATCAGAAAGGTCTGACGGTGGAGACCGCCAATACATCAGAACGCCAGGCGATAACCGCCGGGACAATGATGCTGATTGCGGTTGTCATCGCGGCGTTGTTAGGTTCATTGATTGCATGGAGCATCACGCGACGTATCAAAAGACAGCTTGGCGGCGAACCCACCTATGCGGTTGAGATCGCCCGGCAGGTGGCAGAGGGAAATCTGGCATTGAAAATTGCGCTGCGCCCAGGCGACAGCACCAGCGTACTGGCCGCCATGACATCCATGCGCGATAGCCTGAGCCACACCGTCGATCAGGTGCGTCAGAGCAGCGAATCCATCGCTACCGGCGCCAGCCAAATCGCCATCGGCAACACTGATTTAAGCCAGCGGACGGAAGAGCAGGCTTCAAGTCTGCAAGAAACGGCAGCGTCAATGGAACAGATGAACGTGACCATCAAGCAGAACACCGATACGGTCAATATGGCGTCGGAACTGGCGCAATCCGCCAGCGTTACCGCGGGTAAAGGCGGCGATGTCGTCAACAATGTTGTCAACACTATGGACGAAATCACCTCCAGTTCACGCAAAATCGGCGACATTATCGGGGTGATTGATGGTATCGCTTTCCAGACCAATATTCTGGCGCTGAACGCCGCGGTGGAAGCGGCGCGCGCCGGTGAACAAGGCCGTGGCTTCGCGGTTGTCGCAGGGGAAGTTCGCTCACTGGCGCAACGCTCCGCATCCGCCGCCAAAGAAATTAAAGAACTGATTGGCGAAAGCGTGGAAAAAGTGGAAGCCGGTTCGCTTCTGGTTAATGAAGCGGGCGACACGATGAGCGAAATCGTCGATCAGGTGCGTCGCGTGGCCGAATTACTGTCAGAAATCGGGGTGACCACCCGCGAACAGTCTCATGGTATCTCGCAGGTTAACGATGCGGTCAATCAGTTGGATGAAGTGACGCAACAGAACGCCGCCCTGGTGGAAGAATCCGCTACCGCCGCAGACAGCCTGAGCGATCAGGCCAAACGACTGGTTGAACTGATGAGTGTTTTCCAGCTTGATGAAAACACGCGCAAACCTAGTCAACAGAAAGCGCCTCGCCCGACTCAGGCGTTGAAATTAGCCAGTAACGCCCCCACGCAGCAAGACTGGGAAGCATTCTAAACACATTGCTCTCCAATCGCTAAAGGTCGCGCATGCGGCCTTTCGTTTCTCGCGGATCTATGCCCTTCCCCTGATATCCTCACAGACAACATCAGCCCCGATGCGGATAAATGCCGCCAATTTATAGCCCTGTTCTCCCCGCGGTCAGAGGTGCATTACCTTTATCATGTTCATTTAATTAATTAATGTTACTTCTAATAGTTAGAGTACGACGTTCATGTTCATCTGTCAGTAAAACCGACCGGCTATCAATTCAGCATCTACACTATTTTTAATGGATTTAACGATACAGAAAGGCGGTAGCCGAATGTATCCCCATAAGCTATTCAAGTCAGCGGCAGCAATCGCCAGCGCAACCTGAAAAATAACGGGTATTTTCCCTAACCTCTGGGATACCACGTTGCCGATCAGTAGAAAAAGGAGAGCAAGGTAATTTATGAACTTTATGAAAAAAATGAAGCTTGGAACGATGCTGGGAACGGGCTTTGCCTCCGTTATCATTATCGGGTTGCTGGTTGCCATTTTCGGCCGGGTGCAATTGGTCTCACTGGGAGATAACATTGAATCGCTGTCTGAAAAAAATCTGGCCAACCTGATGCTGATACAGGACGCCAAAAACGGCTTTGATACCGTCGCCCGCTCGGTGCGCAACATTGGTCTGCATACCGACAGAAATCGTATGCAGGAAGAGAAACTACTGATTGATAAGCAGATCGCTCGCAACATGGAAATTCTAAAACAATTGTATGAGCGATTGTCCGAACCGGAAACCCGCGGAACCCTCGACAGCCTCACCGCCGCCCGTCCCGCCTATATGCAAGCGGTCAAAAGCGCTATCGAACTGGGGCTTTCCGAACAGCCAGGACAGCGGGCGCAGGCGTTAGCCATCATGGTTAACGAAATGCAGGATGCACAGGGCCCGGTGTTCGCGGCGCTGGACAACATGGTGGAGCAACAGGAAAAGCTGACGCTGGCGCTAACCAATAGCTCAATGAGCGAAGCCAAAGCCGATGGCAACTTCATGTTGGTCCTGTCGGTGATCGCGGCACTGGTGGGAATGCTGGTATCGATGTTAATTACCCGCACCATCAAACGGCAACTGGGCGGTGAAGTGGCTTATGCGGCGCAGGGCAATCTGGCCGCCGCGGTCAATTTGCGTCCGGGCGATAACCACAGCGTGCTGGCCGCCATGAACAGCATGCGCGCAAGTCTGAGCACGATTGTCGAACAGGTCCGCGAGAGCAGTGAATCCATCGCCACCGGCTCCAGCCAGATTGCGGCAGGCAGCACCGATCTCAGCCAGCGTACCGAAGAACAGGCCGCCAGCTTGCAGCAGACCGCGGCATCAATGGAAGAGATGAGCCAGACCGTGCGCCAGAATGCCGATACTGTGCGCAATGCCACCACACTGGCGCAAGCAGCCAGCGCCACCGCCGCGAAAGGCGGAGACGCGGTAAACAATATCGTGGTCACCATGAAAGACATCACCGACAGTTCGCATAAAATCGGCGATATCATCGGCGTGATTGACGGCATCGCTTTCCAAACCAATATTCTAGCGCTGAACGCCGCAGTAGAAGCGGCGCGTGCCGGTGAGCAAGGACGTGGTTTCGCAGTTGCCGCAGGGGAAGTGCGCTCGCTGGCGCAGCGCTCCGCGACCGCCGCCAAAGAAATCAAAGAATTGATCGCCAACAGCGTCGAGAAGGTGGAAGTCGGATCAACACTGGTGGCGGACGCAGGCGGCACCATCGAAGAACTGGTGCGTCAGGCGCGAAATGTTGCCGATCTGATCAATGAAATTGGCGTCACTACCCAGGAGCAGGAATCCGGCATTTCCCAAATTCATGACGCGGTGAATCAATTGGATCAGGTCACACAGCAGAATGCCGCACTGGTGGAACAATCCGCCAGCGCTGCGGATAGCCTGAGCGATCAGGCCGCTCATCTGGTAGAACTGATGAAAGCCTTCACCATTGAAGGCGGACAACCGCAACGCGCCGCGCCGAAAACCGCCCAAAAGCCCCCGCGTACCGCACTGGCGCTGACCAACGCGTCCAATAAGGATTGGGAAACATTTTAAGCAGCATAGATTCCAAAAATTAATATCCATTAAAAAACCGCGTCAGCAAGGACGCGGTTTTCAATCGCGTAACGCTTGGACGTCGTTTACAGAGCGCGGCGCAGGCGGGCCACCGCCTCATACATCTGTTCATCCGTCGCGGTCGCAAAGGAAAGACGCAGCGTCGAATAATCAGGCCGGTCAGAAAAGAAAAACTCACCGGGAACGAACACCACGCCCTGATTGAGCGTCTGTTTCAACCATTCAGTGGTATTAAATTCGTGACGGAATTTCGCCCACAAGAACATGCCGCCTTTCGGTTGATTAAAGGTAATGACATCCCCCAATTCCTGTTCAACCAACCGCGCCAGCAACTCGCCTTTGTGCTTATAGGCGTAACGAATCTTCTCGATCTGCGCTTCCAGACGTCCCAACCCCAGATAGCACTCCGCCACCGTTTGCGACAGTGTGCTGGCATGCAAATCCGCCGCTTGTTTGATTATCGCGACTTTATGCAGCAACCACTGCGGCAGGATCGCCCAGCCCAGACGTAATCCCGGCGCCAGCACTTTGGAGAACGTGGAGGTATAAAGCACGTATTCCGTGCTGCCCAGTTCCTCCCGCGCCAACTGAAACAATGTCGGGTTCCGCTCTTCGGTAAAACGCAACTCGCCGTAGGGATCATCCTCAATGATGACAAACCCATAGCGCGCGGCCAACGCTAACAGTTGCTTACGCCGCTCATAGCTCAACGTTACGCCGCTGGGGTTACCAAAGTTCGGGACAATATAGACACCCTTGATCCGCTGTTTTTGCAACAGTTCTTCCAGTTCATCCACCACCATGCCATGCTCGTCGGACGCGACAGACATCACCTGCGCCTGCGCCAATTCCAGCGTTTGCAGCGCGGCGAGATAGGTCGGACGTTCAACGACAAAAACATCCCCCGGATCAATCATGGACCGCATAATCAAATCCAGCGCCTGCTGCGAACCCGCCGTCACCACGATGTCTTCCGCCTGTGTTTTCACGCCGCGTATGGCGCACAGATCGGCGATACGTTCGCGCAGCACGCCGCTGCCCTCTGTCAGCCCATACTGGAAAGCCGTTTTCGGCTGCTCGGTAATGGCTAACTGCGTCGCCTGACTCAACCCGGCAAAATCAAACAGTACATCAGAGGGGATCCCGCCCGCCAGCGAGATAATATCGTCCATCTTGCTATGCTTAAGCAGTTCACGAATAGCAGAACTTTTCAACTGAGCAATGCGGTGCGCCAGTAACCCTTCGTTGGCCATCTTTTTTCAACCCTTCTTACAAAAACAGGCCGGATAACCGGCCCGGTATCAATTATCCGCCCAGATAGGCCGAACGTACCGCTTCGTTTGCCAACAATGCCGCACCGGTGTCTTCCAGCACCACATGACCGTTTTCAAGTACATAACCGCGATCAGCCAAACGCAACGCTTGGTTGGCATTTTGCTCCACCAGAAAGATGGTCATGCCTTCTTCACGCAGTTGCTGGATGGTATCAAAAATTTGCAGAATGATAATCGGCGCCAACCCCAGAGAAGGCTCATCCAATAATAATAAACGCGGCTGACTCATCAGCGCCCGCCCGATCGCCAGCATCTGTTGCTCACCGCCGGACATGGTGCCGGCCCGCTGCGCGCGTCGCTCATACAATCGCGGAAACAGGGCGTAGACGCGTTCAATGCGTTGCTGGTATTGCTGGCGATCGGCAAAGAAACCGCCCATCGCCAGATTCTCTTCCACGGTCATACGGGAAAAAACCCGCCGCCCTTCAGGAACAATGGCAATCGCCTCGCGCATAATCTGCGCCGTTTGCCAGTGGGTAATGTCTTTCCCATCAAACATGATGGTGCCTTGGCTGGCGCGCGGGTCGCCGCAGAGCGTTCCCAGCAGCGTGGTTTTACCGGCGCCGTTGGCGCCGATAAGCGTAACGATTTCGCCCTGTTCGATGTGCAGGCTTACCTGATGCAGCGCCTGAATTTTACCGTAGTGAGCCGAAACCTGATTTAATGACAGCATAACGTTATCCTTCACCCAGATAAGCGCGGATCACATCCGGGTTATTACGAATTTCAGCGGGGGTGCCTTGCGCCAGCGGCGTACCCTGATTAACGACATAAATCCTGTCGGAAATCCCCATCACCAGCTTCATGTCATGCTCAATCAGCAGGACGGACACCTGATGGCTGTCGCGCAGTTCCGCAATCAACTGATCCAACTCTTCGGTTTCTTTCGGGTTAAGGCCCGCTGCCGGTTCATCCAGCATCAGCAATTCAGGGCGCGTGACCATACAACGGGCAATTTCCAGCCGACGCTGCTGACCGTAAGCCAGATTGCCCGCCTGACGGTTCGCCAGATCCAGCAAACCGATGCGTTCCAGCCAGGCTGCCGCGCGATCCTGCGCGTCCGCTTCCGCACGACGGAAAGCCGGTGTCTTCAATAGCCCGGCGAACACGCCGCTTTTCAGATGTTGATGCTGCGCCACCAGCAGGTTCTCCACCACGGTCATTTCGCGGAATAAACGCCCATGCGGGCGATCGCCTGTCCCGACAAACCTTCAATATGGCGATCGTGCAACAGGATAGTGCCGCCGCTCGGACGATAAAAACCGGTCAGGCAGTTGAATACCGTGGTTTTTCCGGCCCCGTTCGGGCCTATCAATGAAACGATTTCACCCGAATGAATATCCAGTTCGACATTGTTGACCGCCAGCAGGCCGCCAAAACGCATCATCAGGCCGCGGACCGATAATAATGGCTGCGTCTCACTCATGCCTGCTCTTCCTTCTTAGCGACTTTCAGCTTCATTTGCGGGCGTTTCATCGGCAATAAGCCTTGTGGCCGCCAAATCATCATCAGCACCATCAACGCGCCCAGCAACAACATGCTGTACTCATTCAAATCACGCATCAGTTCACGGGACACCACCAGCAGAATAGCCGCCAGGATCACCGCGAACTGCGAACCCATGCCGCCCAGCACCACAATCGCCAACACAAACGCGGACTCGGCGAATGTGAAGGATTCCGGGCTGACGAAACCCTGACGCGCCGCAAACAACGTACCGGCGAACCCGGCAAACGCCGCACTGATGGTAAAGGCGGTCAGCTTGATGCGGGTGGGACTCAGGCCCAGCGAACGGCAGGCAATCTCGTCGTCACGCAGCGCTTCCCAGGCCCGGCCTAGCGGCATGCGCAATAAGCGGTTGATGACAAATAGCGTTAACACCACCAACAACAGCGCCACCAGATACAGGAAAATGATGCGATCGCTAGGATCATATTTCAGGCCGAAGAAGTTGTGGAAGGTATCCCAGCCGTCGCGAGCGTTACGGCTGAATTCCAGACCAAAGAGGGTCGGTTTCGGGATCTGGCTGATACCGTTCGGACCGCCGGTGATTTCGGTATTGTTAAGCAACAGAATACGAACAATCTCGCCGAATCCCAACGTGACGATAGCCAGATAATCCCCGCGCAGACGCAATACCGGGAAACCCAGCAGAAAGCCGGACAGCGCCGCGGCCATGCCCGCCAGCGGCAGACTTTCCCAAAATCCCAGACCGTAATAGTGATTCAACAAGGCATAGGTGTAAGCGCCGATGGCATAAAAGCCGCCATAGCCTAATACCAGCAACCCCGACAGACCGACAACCACATTCAGCCCCAGTCCCAGCATCACATAAATCAACGTGAGGGTCGCAATATCGACAGTGCCGCGAGACACCAGAAAAGGCCAGGCAACCGCCGCGACAATGAGCAAAGCCGCCAGCAACTTCTGGCGCGGCGTACTGCCATCAAAACTCGGCAATACCAGCGACGGGCCGGAAAACCGTTTCAGCCCGGCCTGGAAATACGGACGAATCAACTGGAAGAAGAACACCACGATGCAACCCGCGCCGATCCAGTACCAGCGCACCTCATCAGCGCCGCGCACCACCAGTTTGGTCCCATCAAGGCCCAGTTGCATGCCCATTAAAAACGCGGCCAGCACCAGCAACATAAATGCGGAGATAATGGCATTGAAAAGATTGAGCTTTTTCATACTTTCTCAACCTCTGGACGACCAAGAATACCGGTAGGCATGACCAGCAGAACCACAATCAGCAACGCGAACGATACCGCATCCTTGTATTCCGTGCTCAGGTAGGCGGAGGTCAACGCTTCCGCCACGCCCAGAATCAGCCCGCCAATCATCGCGCCGGGGATGCTGCCGATGCCGCCCAGCAGGCTGGCCATTTTCAGATCTTCCTCACAGGCGCGACAGGCGCGTCCCATGCGCGAATTAGCGGATAAACAGCGTCAGGGCCAGCATAGCGAGGAACGTCACGATCCAGATGGTCAACTGCATGGTGCTGATTGTCGCGGCAAAACCATTGGTTTCGCCCAACACCCACTGTCCGGTAATCATGCTGGGGAGCGCGACATCGCGTGAGCCCTGGTTCAGGCTGACGTAGTTTTGCAGAAAAATAGACATGCCGATGGCGGAAATCAGTGCGATCAGACGCTTGGAGGTGCGCACCGGTCGATAGGCGACCCGTTCTATACTCCAGCCGTAAGCGCTGGAAATGACGACGGCTGCGACAAAGGCGACGCTGATCAACAGCCAGCTCGCATCAATACCCATCATCATCAAGCCGGCAATTACAATAAAGGAGACGTAGCTACCGATCATGTAAACCTCGCCGTGGGCGAAGTTAATCATGCCGATGATACCGTAAACCATGGTGTAGCCAATGGCGATCAGCGCATAAGTGCTGCCCAACGTCAGACCGTTGAACATCTGCTGAAAAAAGTAGAGGAACTGCTCGGACATACCTTAACCTTAGATGCTGCCCCCGCGCCTTACGGCAACGGAGGCATCGGTATTGAGGAATTATTACAGCATCGATTGATGACAGCCAAAGCTCATGCGGGCTGAAATCATTACCGCGCAGCCATTACTTCGCTACGCTGGAAGTACCGTCTGCATGCCACTCAAATACGCCAAACTCAAACCCTTTCAGGTCGCCTTTCTCATCCCAACTCAGTGGCCCCATCACGGTATCCACCGATTTGCCTTTCAGATCGCTGACCAGTTGTTCCGGCTCCATGCTGCCGCTGCGTTGCATGGCGGTGGTCAGAGATTGCAATGCGGCATACGTCGTCCAGACGAACGGCCCGGTCGGGTCCAGTTTTTTGGCTTTCAGCGCATCGACAATCGGTTGGTTGGCAGGCACCTGATCATAACGTTTCGGCAACGTTACCAGCATGCCTTCCGATGCTTCACCCGCGATATTGGACAGCGAAGCGTTGCCCACGCCTTCCGGCCCCATGAATTTGGTGGTCATGCCAGCCTGCTGCGACTGACGCATGAGCAGCCCCATTTCCGGGTAGTAGCCGCCAAAATAAACGAAATCCACGTTTTCTTTTTTCAGGCGCGCCACCAGTGAGGAGAAATTTTTATCGCCCGCGGTCACACCTTCAAACAATACCACATTCGCATTGGCTTTTTTCAGGCTATCCTGAACAGAGCGGGCCAAACCTTCACCGTATTGCTGTTTATCATGTATAACGGCAATGCGCTGAGGTTTAATCGCCTCGACAATATATTTCGCCGCCGTTGGGCCTTGATCGGAATCCAGGCCGGTGGTGCGCAGCACCAGCTCATAGCCGCGGGTGGTCAAATCAGCGTTGGTGGCGGCTGGCGTAATCATGATCACGCCCTCTTCTTCATAAATATCAGAAGCTGGCTGCGTGGAGGATGAGCACAAATGGCCAATAACATAACGAATACCGTCGTTGATGACTTTGTTCGCCACGGCCACCGCTTGTTTCGGATCGCACGCATCATCATATTCGACGCCAACCAGTTTATTGCCGTTAACGCCGCCTTTGGCATTGATATCCGCAATCGCCTGCCGTGCGCCAATGAACTCCATATCACCATATTGCGCGACCGGACCGGACATGGCGCCCACAACAGTAACCTTAACATCCGCAGCGCTCGCCGCATGGCTGAATGCAACCGCCATACAAACCATCAGCAATGTTTTGCTTTTACTAAATTTCATTCGTTTTACCCCATCTTTTATTATGGATATTGCTAAAAAATGACCGCCCTCCGTCATAACATAACCTTTTTCTTATATGTAAGAACGGGTTAGGGTTATTATTAGTAATCATTTCTAATAAGGCTTATTTTTCATATTATTAAACAGGAATATTATGCTGCAAATCAACTGACATCAGTAGCGGCGATTTATATTTTCAGCATAAAACACTAGCCTTTAACGTTGGAGATTGATTTATATATAGTCAGTTATGCTGCTTTATATGCTGATGATTGATTTATTACTCGAGCATTCCTTACCGTTGAAAACATTTTCACTGTTGACCTTAAATAAAAAAATGCCTACGCCGCTTGCGACGACGGCCCGAAGGATGGTAGGCAGGAAGCTCGCCATAAAAATAACATTACTGTTCCACCGCAAAACAATGACATTATTCTTCACTCACTTGATGGAGTGCTAGTAAATGAAACTAACCGTTGAATGTCTCACTCAATTCAGCCAGCAGGATAAAATTGATCTGGCTAAAATTTGGCCGCACCAGAATCTGGAACTTTTGGAAGAGAGCCTTAACGTGGAGCGCCGACTGTTCGCCGCGCGTTTTAACGAGCGCTTGCTGGCTGCCGTCATGGTTGAGATTACAGGCGACTATGCCGAACTGAGTGATCTGCTGGTGCGTGACACCACCCGACGCCGTGGTGTTGGTTTATATCTAATAGATGAAGCTCGCAAGCAGTTACCGGGCGTGAAAGAGTGGTGGTTGGCGACAGCCGATCATGCTGCCGTCAAAGAGGACGTGCTGGCAAAATTCATGATTAGCTGCGGCTTTTCGCCGGTATCCGGCGGCTGGCGTTATATCCGTAAACAAGGATAAAATGCCAAAAGCGTTGTTCAACTTCCCATAGCGACGATTTGCACGAGTAAGCCCGAAGAGACGCCCATAAAAAAGGTCGGACAAATGTCCGACCCTTGTTTCTTGTGTGCTGTCGCTTAAGCTTCGATCGCCGTTCGCAGCTTTTTCATGGCGTTCTTTTCCAACTGCCGCACCCGCTCTGCGGATACGCCGTATTCATCGGCCAGTTCCTGCAATGTTGACTTGTTGTCATCATCCAGCCAACGAGCACGGATAATATGCTGGCTGCGCTCATCCAACCCTTGCAGCGCATCCGTCAGTTTGTCCGCCGCGTGGTTGTCCCAGTTATCTTCTTCGATGCCATCGGCAAAGTCGGAAGACTTATCCTGCAAATAGAGCATGGGGGACATGGCTTTACCATCATGCGTCTCTTCATCCGGCGTCGGGTCAAAAGTCATGTCCTGGGCAGCCATACGCGATTCCATTTCACGCACATCTTTGCTGGTCACCCCCAGTTCACGGGCAACCAGTTCAACTTCATCCTGATTGAACCAGCCAAGACGCGTTTTGGACTTACGCAGGTTAAAGAACAGTTTACGTTGCGCTTTGGTGGTCGCGACTTTCACAATACGCCAGTTGCGCAGCACATATTCATGAATTTCAGCTTTGATCCAATGGACGGCGAAGGACACGAGACGCACGCCCACTTCAGGGTTAAAGCGACGCACCGCTTTCATCAGACCGATGTTGCCTTCCTGAATCAGGTCTGCCTGCGGCAAGCCATAGCCGGAATAATTACGGGCCACATGAATAACAAAACGCAGATGCGACAGAATGAGTTGCTTCGCCGCCTCCAAATCGCCCTGATAATGCAGCCGTTCAGCCAGCGCCCGCTCTTCCTCTGCCGTCAGCATCGGATAGGCATTGGCGGCTCGAATGTAACCCTCCAGACTGCCCTGGAGAACTAAGGTGAAAGTTTGCATATCTTTGGTCATTCAATCCCTCTCATTACCACGGTTGCGCGGTGCTTTAACCAGCCCGCTTAAACGCCCGTCATTGACAAGTCGTTATATTTGGCCTTGCTCCAGCATACTGTTTCGCGTCATATACACATTAACGGTTCGGCCCAGTATCTCTGAATTTAGAGTGTGATTTTTCTCACAAGTTCCAACAATATTATCCATCTTTTTTCACATATCAAGCTGGATACAGTAGGAAAAGAGTATATCAAAAAAAGCCTATTGTGGTGTAAAACGACGTAAATGTTGAACGGTCGCCAACCAAGCGGCCAGCCAGCCGATCATTCCAGCGATAAGCAACAACAACAGGGATTCGTCCCAGCTTAATCCCTTGACGGTAAAGGTCGTACCGAACACCGAAGCCACCTGAGCGACGACGGAACCGAGCTTCCACACCAGCGCCTGAGAGAGGATCAAAGACAGCACCGCGCCGCCAAACCCCATCACGGCTCCCCCGTTGAGAAACGGGCGCAAAATAAAGCCATCGGTCGCGCCAATCAACTTCATGACGTTAATGGTTTCGCGGCGGCTGAAGATACTCAGACGCACGCTGTTGCCGATCACCAGAAACACCGCGATAACCATCAATATGCCAATGGTCGCCGCAATCTGGCCGACCAGCCCGGTCAGCGCAACCAGCCTTGCAAACCAGCTGTCATCCATGCGGACTTCATCCACGCCTGACGTGGCCGCCACGCGGTCGCGTAAGGTCGTCAATACGTCGGCGCTTTGGAAATTCATTTTAGGGGTAATGATGGCAACCGCGGGCAGCGGATTCTCTTCCAACATATCCAGCGCGCCGCCAAAACCTGACCAGTTGCGAAATTCCCCCATGGCTTCATCACGCGACAAATAATTCACTTTATCGACGCCGTCTTCAGACTGAAGACGGGTGATCACCGCCTGCGCCGCGTTGTCATCAAGCGACTTATCCAGATAGACCGTCAATTGCGGCGAGGGATACCACTGGGTCGCCGCCTGACTGACGTTTTTCCACACCAGATAACAGATGCTGGGCAGAGCCAGAGAAATGGCGATCACCATCACCGTCAATAGCGTCGCCAACGGTTGACGCAGCATATCGTCCAGCGTGTTGGTCCAGGCGTAACGCCACTGCTCCTGCCAGCCGCCGCGCAGCGCCTTTGCTTTCGTTCCGGGCTTTATCGCGTTACGCATGTTATTCGCCATGATGATTTCCCCCAATCATGCGACCATCTGACAGCGTCAGAACCCGGTAATTGCGACGGGCAATCAACCCGGTATCGTGGGTCGCCATCAGTACAGTAACGCCAACCCGGTTAAATTCTTCGAACAAACGCAAAATCCCCTCGGACAGCGCATCATCCAGATTACCTGTCGGTTCGTCGGCCAGCAAAACGGCGGGTTTATTCACCACCGCGCGCGCAATACCGACCCGCTGCTGTTCGCCGCCGGAAAGCTGGATAGGATAATTACGGGCTTTATCCAGCAACCCCACCTTGTCCAGCGCCGCCGACACCCGACGACGAATATCTTCGCTGCTGGCGCCGGCAATGATGAGCGGCATCGCCACGTTGTCATAGATGGTTCTTTCCATCAGCAGATGATGATCCTGAAAAATCATGCCGATCTGACGGCGCAGAAACGGGACTTCACGTTTTTTCAGGCGGCTGATGTGATATCCGCTAAACAGAATCTGCCCCGCGCTGGGACGTTCAATGCCACAAATCAGTTTCAGCAGGGTACTTTTCCCCGCGCCTGAATGTCCGGTCAGAAACGCCATCTCTGCCGGACGCAGATGAAAATCCACCCCCTGCAATGCCTGACGCCCACCAAGATAAGCTTTACTGACCTGTTCAAAACGAATCATCCGTTTTAATCCTCTCGGGCAAAAAGTGCCTCAATAAAATCGTCAGCCTTGAATGGCCGCAAATCTTCGATACCTTCTCCCACCCCAATATAGCGGATGGGAATGCCGAACTGGTCGGCAATGGCGAAAATCACCCCGCCTTTGGCGGTGCCGTCCAGCTTGGTCAGAGAAATCCCGGTCAAGCCGACCGCTTCATTGAACAGTTTCGCCTGGCTGACGGCGTTCTGTCCGGTGCTGGCATCCAGCGTCAACATCACTTCATGCGGCGCACCTTCATCCAGCTTCTTCATCACGCGCACAATCTTTTTCAATTCTCCCATCAGATGCGCTTTGTTCTGCAATCTGCCCGCGGTGTCGGCAATCAGGACATCGACGCCTCGCGCTTTCGCCGCCTGAATCGCATCAAAAATCACCGACGCGGAATCAGCGCCGGTATGCTGCGCCACCACCGCGACATTGTTGCGCTGGCCCCAGACCTGAAGCTGCTCCACCGCCGCGGCGCGGAACGTGTCCCCCGCAGCCAGCATCACGGATTTGCCCTGCGCCTGAAACTGGCGCGCCATCTTGCCAATCGTGGTGGTTTTACCGACGCCGTTGACCCCGACCATCAGGATCACGTAAGGCGTTTTGCCGTCGATATTCAATGGTTCCTCAACTTTGTCGAGGATGGTCGCCATTTCTTCTTTCAGTTTAACAAAAAGCGCATCGGCATCTTTCAGTTGCCGGCGGTTGGCGTGTTCCGTCAGGCCGGTAATGATTTTGCGGGTGGTTTCCACGCCTACATCGGCAATCAATAGCTGTTCTTCCAGTTGCTCAAACAAATCGTCGTCGATTTTCTTGCCGCGAAACAATCCGATAAATCCTGAACCGAGATTTTCTCGGGTTTTAACCAGACTGCGTTTCAGGCGCGCGAAAAATCCTTCTTTCGTCGGACGATCTTGTTCCTGCGCCGCCACTGGCGGTTCATCCTGCGGACTCGCTTCCGGGAGAATCGCGTCCGGCTCCGCCTCGATGATCGGTTCGCTTGCCACCGCGGGCGGCGGCGATGGTTGCGCCACGTCCACTGGCGCGATAGCCGCAGGCTTGGGATCTTTTTCAACGATTTCAGCAGGCTGTTGTGCCTGACCCTGCGTCTCAGACAGTGCGGCGGGCGCCTCCTCGACGACCGGTTTCTCCTGCGGTTGCTTTTTTTGTTCTTCTTCCTGTTGCCCCAATCCTAACCAGGAAAAAAAACCGCGCTTCTTTTCTTTCGTCATGTGCAATCGCGCTCCACGCCGCTCAGTGCAGCGAATCAATCAATGAAAATCATAGTTAACCAATAAGTTTAACACTTTCCTGCCGACAGCAACACGCAGCCAGCGGGCGCAATAGCAGACAATCTCGGTAACGAAGTATTTCAGCTCCGATCTTAACATTCCCTCTACACGCAACCGCCGCTAGAATAGCGCCAGAAATTTTCTGGCCGCGCCAATATAATCATGATGCGGCACAGCAGCGAACCTGTGAATTATGGCTAAAAAAAACGCATCGCCAGCCGCCGGCCAGATCCGAATTATCGGCGGTCAGTGGCGCGGCAGAAAACTTCCGGTCCCGGATAGTCCGGGCTTACGACCGACAACCGATCGGGTGCGCGAAACGCTGTTCAACTGGCTGGCTCCCGTTATTCAGGAAGCCCGTTGCCTGGACTGTTTTGCCGGTAGCGGCGCGCTGGGCCTGGAAGCCTTATCGCGTTATGCGGCCCATGCCACATTATTGGAAGCCGAGCGAGCGGTAGCGCAACAATTAACGCACAATCTGGCGCTGCTACGGGCGGAAAACGCGCAAGTCGTTCATACGGACACGCTGCGCTGGCTGGCGCAACCAGGACAACCCTTTGACGTGGTGTTTCTTGATCCGCCGTTTCGCAAAGATTTATTGAACCACACGCTATCTCTGCTGGAACAACAAGGCTGGCTGACGCCGGAGGCATGGATCTACGTGGAAACCGAGGCGGAAAATACACAATTGGCGATTCCGGGCAACTGGCTGCTTCACCGCGAAAAGATCGCCGGTCAGGTCGCTTACCGCTTGTACATTCGCCAATGCTCTTCTCAGCAAGCCGCGCAATGACATTAAGAGGTAGATGATGATATGGATTAATCTGGGACGACTGCTGATGCTGGGCGTGTGGGGTTTTCTGGTTTTTAACCTGCTCCACCCGTTTCCCCGGCCACTGAACATTTTCATGACGGTGGCGATGGTATTTATGATCCTGATGCATGGCTTTCAACTGCTGTTGCTGAAATCCAGCCAGCCCAAAGACGGCCCATCACTCAGTCAGGCGCTGCAAGCACGCATTTTTCTGTTTGGCGTGTTTGAGTTACTGGCCTGGCAAAAGAAACAGCCCAGGCAGCCCCCCAAGCTCTGATGTGCAAGGCGCAGAATCAAGGCGGAACCCTGACGACAACGGCGGAAACGAGTCCATTTATCAGGGCTTCTTACCGGGAAGATAAGGGAAATGCATCACGTTATCCCCCAGTTCGGAAATCCGGGCGCTGCCTTTTTCCGTCACCGCATCAATGCGAATAATCGCCTGCAAGGGAATAAAACTGCGGCTAACGCCGGAGAATTCCGTTTTGAGCTTTTCTGTCGACGGATCAACCAGCACCGTTGATTGGCTATCGAAGACGAAGTCGGCAATTTCAATAAAACCGAACAAACTGCTCGACGCTAATTCACGTACATAAAGCTGGTAGTTCTTACCGTTATTAATGAATTGAATACGATACAGTGCAGGTTCATTACTCATTCAACACTACTCTCCTTCAAGAGACGTTACGGCATTCATCAGCAGTAAAAACAGTTCGATAAAATAACATGAAGCACAGGTATTCGCATCTGTCTCACCCGATGTTGTTTATACTCACAACAATAATCACAACACCCCTTACGCCAAACAAAGAAAGGATAGGCTATGCTCTGGTCATTTATCGCCGTACTTTTCTCCGGCTGGTTATACGTTGACGCCAGCTATCGTGGTCCGGCGTGGCAACGCTGGCTGTTCAAGCCGGTCACAATATTGCTGTTGCTGGCGCTGGCCTGGCAAACGCCGTTTCTGAGCGTATCAGGCTATCTGATCGTCGCCGGATTACTGGCAACCCTGGTCGCCGACATGCTGTTGTTACTGCCGACGCAGCGCCTGCTGTATGCCTTCACCGCCTATTTCGGCGCCCACCTGCTTTACACCCTCAGTTTTTTTACCAGCCAGATGGCGCTGACCTTCTTCTGGCCGCTGGCGTTGACGCTGGTACTGTTGGCCACTATTTTGATCGCCCTTATCTGGAGCCGACTGGATGATCAACGCTGGCCAGCCTGCGCTTTTATTCTTATGACCACCCTGATGGTCTGGGTTGCCGGGGAGCGTTATTTCGCACTGGGAAGCGACCATAACTTCTCCCTGCTGGCCGGCTGCGCGCTGCTGTTTATCGCCCACGCCGCGTGGTTGATCCACCATTACCGGATTAATTTCCGCGCACATCAGGTCATCGTGGCGATCGGCTATTTTGGCGGACATTTCCTTATCGTTCGATCGCTCTATTTTTAACGCCGACGACGCACGCGAAATACTGGAGTCACCGCCTATAACGGTGTAAAGTTTCTGATGAGAATCACTATCATCAACACAGGAGGAAGGTATGCATTCTCATCAGCACCACCATCACAGCGGTGAAAAATCAGCCTGCTGCCACGCTCATGCAAAACCTGTATCACATGCGGAAAAAAGCTGCTGCGCGGTAAAACATGCGTCCGGGGCCGTGATCGATACCGGTCGAGGCCCTGATAACAGCGCATCGGAAAGCGGCGATAATGCCGATTCAGACGACCCCGACGGCGGAGACAGCGATCACCCCGGTTCCCATCAGCGTTTTAGCTGGAAAATCAGCGGTATGGATTGTCCAAGCTGCGCCCGTAAAATTGAAAATGCAGTAAAAAATCTCCAGGGCATCGAACACGTCAATGTGTTGTTCGCCACCGAAAAACTGGTGATAGCCGCCCGCCACGATGTACGTTCACAAGTACAACAAGCGGTTTCGCAAGTGGGTTTCACCCTGCAGGACATTGCGCCCAATATGCCGCCTTCTGCGGAGCAACGCGGTTTTATCCCCGGCAATTTTCTTCACGAATATGGTTTCCTGATCCTCTTTATATCGCTGACCGCAATAAGCTGGGGCGTATCGTTATTTAATGATTCGCTCGGCGAGATTGCGTTTATCGCCACCACCGTTGTGGGCCTCATTCCCGTACTGAAAAAGGCCGTACAACTTGCCCGCTCCGGCACGCCGTTCGCGATTGAAACACTGATGAGCGTAGCCTCCATCGGCGCACTGCTGATCGGGGCGACAACCGAAGCCACTGTGGTTCTGCTGCTGTTTATGCTGGGCGAACGGCTGGAAGCCTATGCCGCCAACCGTGCGCGACAAGGCGTGACCGCATTGATGGCCCTGATGCCCGAAGACGCTATCGTTATCAGAAACGAACGTCGCGTTAAGGTGCCCATCGCCAGCCTGTTACCCGGTGATGTCATTGAAGTCGCCCCAGGCGGACGGCTGCCGGCCGATGCGGAATTACTGCGCGCGGAAGCCAGTTTTGATGAAAGCGCCCTGACCGGCGAGTCGGTGCCTGTTGAACGCGCCGTGGGCGACAAGATCGCCGCCGGTAGCCTGTGTGTCGATAAAATGGTGCAACTGCGCGTCATTTCACAGCCGGGCAACAACGCCATCGACCGCATTCTGCAATTGATAGAAGAAGCCGAGACGCGCCGCGCGCCGATCGAGCGTTTCCTTGATCGCTTCAGCCGCTACTACACGCCAGCCATCATGCTGCTATCATTGCTGGTGATCGTCATCCCGCCGCTGTTGATGGGTCAGCCCTGGCAGGAATGGATTTATCGCGGTCTGACGCTGTTGCTGATTGGCTGTCCTTGTGCGCTGGTGATTTCCACACCGGCCGCCATTACCTCCGGTTTGGCGGCGGCAACCCGTCAGGGCGCGCTGATCAAAGGGGGCGCGGCCCTGGAAGCACTGGGCGGCATCCGCATCATCGCCTTTGATAAAACCGGCACCCTGACCGAAGGCAAACCACAGGTTACCGATGTTTTACCGGCGAATGGCGTGAGTGAAGCCGCGCTGCTGGCGCGAACCGCGGCGATCGAATCCGGTTCACACCACCCGCTGGCGCAAGCGATTGTGCAACATGCGCGGGCGACCAACCCATTTCTGCCCATCGCGGAAGATCGCCGCGCATTAGCCGGTATCGGGGTGGAAGGCACCATTGCGGGCAGGCGGATTCAGGTGAGTTCACCCGCCCGACTGACCGCGGAGACGCTGGACACCCGCTGGCAACAGCAGGTTGATACGCTGGAAAGCGCGGGCAAGACGGTGGTTGTGGTACAGGAAGATGGCCGCGTGCAGGGCTTGCTGGCATTGCGCGATACGCTGCGCAACGATGCGCGCGCAGCACTGGCCGCGTTACAGGCCATGAATATACGCTGTATCATGCTCACCGGCGATAATCCGCGGGCGGCGGCGGCAATCGCTGCCGATTTGGGTATCGATCACCGGGCGGGTTTACTGCCCGCCGACAAAGTGACCGCCGTAAGCGAGCTTAATCAGCAACATCCGGTCGCTATGGTGGGCGATGGCATCAACGATGCGCCGGCCATGAAAGCTTCGACAATCGGTATTGCGATGGGAAGCGGCACCGACGTGGCGCTGGAAACGGCTGACGCCGCCCTGACACACAGTCGCCTTGGCGGATTAGCCAGCATGATCCGGCTGTCACGGGCGACGCACCTGAATATTCGGCAGAATATTACCATCGCCCTGGGGCTGAAAGCGGTCTTCCTGATCACCAGTATTCTGGGCATTACCGGGCTGTGGCTGGCGGTATTGGCGGATTCCGGCGCGACGGCGTTGGTCACCGCCAACGCGTTGCGGTTGCTCAAAAAACAGGATTAATAAAGACCGTTCAACGCCCTGTACGACAGGGCGTTGAATTTAACCGCCTTTGACTTGCGGGCAGCCTTTGCGCAACAGGTAACGATAGGGAAGTTGCTCGGTCATCTGCGCCAGCAAGTCATGCTCCATATAACGGCAGAAGCCCGGAATATCACGGGTCGTCGCGGGATCGTCCGCAATCACCAGCAACGTTTGTCCAGACACCATCTCGCGCACCGTTTTACGCACCATCATCACCGGTTCGGGACAGCGCAGTCCCTGAGCATCAAGGGTTTTATCAGGATTGGCGAAGGGATCGGTCATCAACATTCTCTGTGGTAGGGGATTATAAAACCGGCTTAGTTTACGCCGGAGATTCTGTGACGCAAGCCACGACAATATTTACGCAAAGAACAACCATTTTGTCAGCGAAACAATTCAGTTAGCAAAACAGTTCAGCCAGCAAAACGATTGCGTTACCAAAAAAATTGCATTCCCAAAGCAATTGCGTATCATGCCGCCGCGTTGCTGAAAAAAACAGCGCACGATGATTTCTTGGGTTCCCTAACCCCAATAACCAAAAAGGTCACATCATGTATCGTTTCACTCCCCGGCAGCGACTGACGGCGCTGATCTGGCTGTCGTTGTTTCATATTCTGATCATTACTTCCAGTAACTTTCTGGTCCAGCTTCCGGTTGCCCTCTTCGGTTTTCATACCACCTGTGGCGCGTTTACCTTTCCCTTTATCTTTCTGGCGACCGATCTGACCGTGCGGATTTTCGGCGCGCCGCTGGCACGCCGTATTATTTTGACCGTGATGGCGCCTGCACTGGTGATTTCTTATGTCATTTCCGCGCTGTTCTATCAGGGCGTGTGGCAAGGGTTTGCATCGCTGAGTCAGGTGAACATCGTGGTTGCCCGCATTGCCTGCGCCAGCTTTATGGCTTACGTTCTGGGTCAGATACTGGATGTGCATGTCTTTAACCGCTTGCGCCAGCGCAATGTCTGGTGGGTCGCCCCGGCGGTTTCCACGTTGTTCGGCAATTTCAGCGACACGTTGGCCTTTTTCTTTATTGCCTTCTACCGCAGCACCGATCCTTTCATGGCCGCAAACTGGGTTGAAATCGCGCTGGTGGATTACACATTCAAGCTACTGATCAGCCTGATTTTCTTCCTGCCGATGTATGGCGTTATGCTGAATATGGCGCTGAAACGGCTGAGTGAACGGCAAGAAGCGATTTCCTATCGGTCGGTCGAAAACAGAAGCCGACCTTGCCGCCGCATGGCGGCAAGGTCGGCGGCAAACCAACGCCGACATTTGTAAAAATCGTCCCTGTGGCCCAACGGTTTGCAACAACAAAATGCTTGTTTTTGCTATCTGAATAGGGTGCCATACTGTTATCACCTGTTGAAAAATGAGAGAAAGGGAACCCATGTCGAATTTAGTAAAATACCTCGGCGTCAGCCTTCTGGTGACTGTTCTGGCGGCCTGTGATGGAAAAACGGACGATACCGCAAACGCCCCCGCATCAGACAAACCGGCGGCAGAAGCCGCTGCCAGCAAGACGTTAGAATTATTATCCGGCAAAGTCGTCTTTACGTTGCCAGCCGATATGCAGGATCAAAGCGGTAAGTTGGGGACGCAGGCCAACAACATGCATGTGTACGCCAATGATAACGGACAAAAAGCGGTTATCGTGATCCTGGGCGATAACACCACGGAAGAGCTTTCCGTGCTGACACAACGTCTGGAAGATCAGCAGCGCACGCGCGACGCAAACCTTCAGGTTGTGACCAACAAAACCATCGACATTGATGGACAGAAGCTGCAACAGTTGGACAGCATCATCACCAGCAGCGGACAGCAGGCTTACTCCTCAGTGGTGTTGGGAAAAGTGGATAACCGCTTGCTGACCTTGCAGATTACCCTGCCCGCGGATAATCAACAGCAGGCTCAGACCGAAGCGGAAAGCATCATCCAGACGCTGAAACTGAAATAAACGTTAACCGCGGATTATCTTTCTTATGGCGGACAATCCTTGCCCGCCACTGCGTTTTTTTAACTGGTTTTCAAGCGGTTGTCGCCGCATTTTTTCCGGCGATGCGGCCAAACACAATGCAATCGGTCATGGCGACGCTGCCAAGTCTGACAGCGCCGTGAACGCCGCCGACGGTTTCCCCCGCCGCATACAGACCGGGTATCGGTTTCAGGTCAAAACCAATCACCTGCGCATCCTTGTTAATCGCCAGACCGCCCATGGTGTGGTGTACCCGCGGCCATAAACGCGCGGCATAAAACGGTGGCGTCACATTCGGCACCGCATCCTTGAAAATCATACAGCCAAGATCGGCATCGTTGCGCCGACTGACAAACTCGTTCCAGCGATTTACCTGCGCGACAAAGGCGTCAACCGGCATTTCATAAGCTTTTGCCAACGCTTCCAGCGAGTCATACGGCTTAAGCGAACCGTTTTTCAGCGCCCCTTCCCGTTGTCCCGGATCCACCATGTTCAGAGTATTGGTTTTATCGGCAATGATGATGGCCGGGTGCCCTAATTGAATAATGGCGTCGGCCCGCTCTTTACGGTTGCCCGTCTCTTTAAAAAAGCGCTTGCCGGTCGCCGGGTCGACCATCAATCCATAGCCGATTACGCGCTCGACAAACTGCGGTATATAGCCGAAACCGTTTTCATCCGGGCTGGTCCAGGGTCCCAGTTGGATCCAGTCCATCTGCGTATCCAGCGCGCCAATCTTACAGGCCGCCATAATCGCCTCGCCGGTGGCGCCGGGATGATTGGTCGAGGTGAAGACGTCGGTCAGACGCGGATCGTACATCTGGCGCAACGCCACGCCTTGTGAAAAACCGCCGGATGCCAGCACCACGCCTTTACGGGCGCGAATATAGGCAATCTCGCCTGAGTTTTCATCGGGGAACTTGTAGCGCCGCCGAACTTCCGCGCCGATCACCCGGCCATCCGGCTCAACGATCAACCGCAGCAACTTGGCGCGTTGTTCAATCACCACCCCCAGTTCTTTCGCTTTCTGCCGCTGTTTGATGATCAACCCTGATCCTGAGCGCTGTACCAGTTGATGGGCGCGCTTCACCGAATGACCGCCGTGGTAGTTGACGACATTAAATTGCGCGCCGATGCTTTGCGCCCATTCCAACGCTTCCACCGAATGTTCCGCAACGGTTCTGGCCAGTTCGGGATAATTAAGTCCACTGCCCGCCTTGAGCATGTCCTGATACATCAGTTCCGGCGAATCCTCAATGCCGATTTCTTGTTGCATTTTGGAACCCGCCGCCGCCAGATCGCCGCCATTCAGCACCGAATTCCCGCCCAACAGCGGCATTTTGTCGATGACCAAGACCTCGGCCTGCGCATTACGCGCTTCAATCGCCGCCGCCAGCCCCGCAAATCCGGTGCCGACGATCAGGACATCAACCGTCGTATCCCATTTCTGCGGAATAGGCGCGGGTATTGGCACCGCCTGCGCCGGATGAGACAACGCCATACCGCCGAGCGCCCCCACCACCATACCGGTTGATTTCAAAAACTGTCGACGACTCTGTGGATCATTTATCGGTTTGTTACTCATTGCATTACCTCCATATCCAAAATGGATGAATGACGATAAAAATCGAAAAACATGCTGAAAACCGAGCGCGATGAATGACGATACAAACGATAGAAAAACGGTGGCAGGTGATGATTGAAGCAGTACGTGTTGGAGTTATAAGTACCTGAAATCATTTCAACACAAAAAGCGAGGTGTTAAACGTGAGTCCACTCGCACTGTGGCGATCCTTTCCGGCCCGCCACCGGACGGTTATACTGGACAGCGGCGGATACGGAGTATTTTACGCCGATGCGTCAGGACGCAGGCTCAAACGCAAGGTCAGCAGCAAACCCACCACCCCAAGCAGCGCCGCCGCCAGATAGATGGAGGCGATGCCCGCATAACTCATCAACACCCCGGCGAGCGGGCCGACGACGCCCAATGATAAGTCGAGAAAGATGGTATAAGTCGCCAATGCGCTGCCCTGATTCTGTGGTGAGACCGCCTTGACCGCCACCACGCCGAGCGCCGGAAACACCAATGAAAAGCCGGCTCCGGCAAGAAAAGCGCCAAGTTCGGCCATAAAGGGTTGCGGCGCGCACCAGACCAGCACCAGGCCCGCCACTTCGACCACAAAACACGCCAGCGCCACGCGCAAGCCGCCGAATCGATTGATGCTGTTGGGAAACACCAAACGTGCGCCGACGAAGGCGCAACTGAAAATGGTCGGCGTCAGCGCGGCGCCTTCCCAGTTTCTGTCGGCGTAAAACAGCGTAATGAAGGTTGCGATCACCCCAAATCCCGCCGAGGCGAGCGCCAGAATAATGCCGTACATCCAAACCTTGCCCAGCACTTCGCGGAAGGGGATTTTCTTACCGGGCGTGACGTTCACTTCCGCGCGCGGCAAGGCGCAGATGATGGCAATCGCCGCCACCAGAATAATGACCACAGACAGCAGTTGCAGTCCGCCGATATGATTCAGCCAGACGCCAAGCGGCGCGCCAATCGCCATCGCGCCATAGGTCGCAATACCGTTCCACGAGATAACCCGCCCGATATGCCGCGATCCGACCACGCCTACCCCCCACAAGGTCGCGCCGGTTCCGGTAAAACTCTGTCCGGCGCCCAGCACCAGCCGTCCGGCAAACAATAACAATAGCGCGATCAGCGGAGAAGCGTCTTTCCAGGCCGCCAGCAGATAAAACAGACCGCTTAGCAGCGTCCCCGCCAGCCCCCACACCACCACCTTCTTCGCCCCTTTCTCATCGGCGTAACGTCCGGCATGAGGGCGGCTCAGCAGCGTGGAAAAATATTGCAGACTGATCACCAGCCCAGTCCAGAACGCGTTGTAGCCCAGCGTATCGTGTACATAGCCGGGCAACACGGCTAATGGCAGACCGATATTCAGGTAACTGGCGAAGTTGAAAATTACGACAGAGACAATACGCAAATTAAGGCGCAATGTGCCAACGGCAGGCTCTGATGGGGGACGGAACAGACATCGGGGATTTCACTCACTTAACATCATCACTTGAGGCTGAGCAAAAGTGTTAACCGGGTAATCCGGTAATTGGCATCCAGGCTGTTCAGTATAAACAAGCGCCAGTCAGCTTTCACGATTAATTATCACGGACGTCACCATTAATTTACAGTCACTATTAATTTACAAAAGCGCCCCAGTGATGAAAACCATAACATTCTCATCTTGTTGGTTATAATCAGATCTGTTCCCTAACCCACATCAGACCCGCAGGAGGAATTCAATGCCTGAACCGGCAGAGTCGGATCGCCATTCACCACCAGCCCACAGCGCCGAAAAAAAGCGCGGCGCAGTAAAAAAACAGCACGCTTTTTTAATTCGGGCCAGACGTTTGGTAAAACGCATCCGGGCCATCCCCAGCGTGGCGCATATGATCCGCGCGGGCGAGCGCTTTAATGACCGTATGGGCAATCAGTTTGGCGCCGCGATCACTTATTTTTCCTTTCTGTCGCTGATCCCGATTCTGATGGTCTCTTTCGCGGCGGTCGGCTTCGTGCTGGCATCCAACCCGGATTTGCTTACCGGGCTTATCAATAAAATCGTCAACAGCATTAGCGACCCCAATCTGGCTAACACGCTGAAAAATACCGTTAATACCGCCATTCAGCAACGTACTACCGTCGGGTTGACCGGGTTGCTGATCGCCTTGTATTCCGGTATCAGTTGGATGGGAAATCTGCGCGAAGCGATCCGCGCGCAATCGCGCGATGTCTGGGAGCGCAATCCGCAGGATGAAGAGAAGATTTACTTCCAGTACACCCGCGATTTTCTGTCGCTCACCGGGCTGATGATTGCGCTGGTCGTAACCTTGTTCCTTACCTCAGTGGCAGGTACCGCGCAGGATATGATTGTGAATGCGCTGGGGTTGGGCGGCATCGAATGGTTGCGTCCGGCTTTGACGCTGATTGCCTTGTCGATTTCAATCTTCGCCAATTATTTGCTGTTTCTGTGGATCTTCTTTGTATTGCCGCGCCACAAACCCAAACGTAAAGCCTTGTTCCGGGGAACCCTGCTTGCCGCCATTGGTTTCGAGATAATCAAATTCGCCATGACCGTCGCGCTACCCAAGCTCGCCAGTTCTCCCTCTGGCGCCGCATTTGGTTCAGTGATCGGCTTGATGGCTTTTTTCTATTTCTTCGCCCGGTTAACCCTGTTCTGCGCCGCCTGGATCGCCACCGCAAATTATAAAGGCGACACCGCGTCTGGAGGGCAGGAACAGGAAGATATCGCATCGAAAAAAAACCAACTGACTTAACCTTGCATGGCTGACGTCCGCATGAATGGCATCAATAAATTGTTATATCCACCCAGACAGGAGAATGTATGCCTTACGTCAATATCAAAATCACCCGCGAAGGCGCGACCGCGGAACAAAAGAAAACCCTGATCGCCGGAGTGACGCAATTGCTGGTCGATACGCTGGGGAAAAACCCGGCCACCACTGTGGTGGTCATTGATGAAGTCGATACTGACAATTGGGGTATCGGCGGAGAAAGCGTGACCAATTTGCGCCACAAGTACCCTCGTTTCCCCCCTCGATAAAAGGGATCGGAAAGCAGGGATTTTCCGATCCATATCATAAAAAAATAAAACATCGTTTCAAAACTATTGACTCACTCTCACGTTATGTTGAGACTGATGCTGATTTCCGCGTTTTACCAACTTCTTCTAACAGGCTAACTGTGATGACCACGAATAACATTGCCGTGATCGGCGAATGCATGATTGAACTGTCGCAAAAAGGCACGGATCTTAGCCGTGGATTTGGCGGCGATACGTTGAATACGGCGGTCTATATCGCTCGTCAGGTCAAGCCCGATATGCTTGGCGTGCATTATGTTACCGCGCTCGGCACCGATAGCTTTAGTGAAGAGATGGTTGCCGCATGGCGGAAAGAAGGGGTGAAAACGGATCTGATCCAGCGTATGGATAACAAACTGCCTGGTTTATATTTCATTGAAACGGACGATGCTGGCGAACGCACCTTCTATTACTGGCGCAATGATGCCGCCGCTCGTTACTGGCTGGACAGCGCTGAAGCAGAAACAATCTGTCGGCATCTGGCGCGTTTTAATTATCTTTATCTCAGCGGCATCAGCGTGGCGATCCTCACCACGGAAAGCCGTCAGCGTCTGTTTTCGTTGCTGCGCGCCTGCCGTGCCAACGGTGGTAAAGTGATTTTTGATAACAACTATCGCCCGCGTCTGTGGCAAAGCAAAGAAGAAACGCAGCAGGCTTACACAGCGATCCTGTCCTACACGGATATCGCATTCCTCACATTGGATGATGAAGATATGTTGTGGGGAGAACAGCCGGTTGAAGCGGTGCTGGCACGCACTCACGGCTTTGGCGCGGCAGAGATCGTGCTGAAGCGCGGCGCGGATTCCTGTCTGGTGTCAGAACATGGACAAGCGCTCATCGACGTGCCAGCAGTGAAACTGGCGAAAGAAAAAGTGGTCGATACCACTGCGGCGGGCGATTCGTTCAGCGCCGGTTATCTGGCTGTCCGTCTGAGCGGCGGCAGCGCTCAAGAAGCGGCTCAGCGCGGTCATCTGACCGCCAGTACCGTTATCCAGCACCGCGGCGCGATTATCCCGCCGCAAGCCATGCCGACGTCATAACACTTCCCCGATCTACGCAAGCACTCCCCCGCGAATAAATCAACCGGCGGTTATTTTTTGACCTTCGGGTGTCAAATAAATTTATCTCTAAGTAAAACTTTCAGAACAAATGCAAAATCTGCGCAACTTCTTGCTCACTTTCCAGCATAAATCACTTTTTGCGCAATGTTTGCAAACGATTCGGGAAGTCTGCGCAATTTTTTGCTCAAATTTTACTTAGGGAAAATTTGACTTAAGTTAATTTATATAAAAATTGGCATAAACATTGCTGTACAAACAAGTGAAGTCAGGAACATGTTCATTTAACAGCTTTAATTAACTGTTTTCAATCAACTATTTTCCATCAACTGTTTTCAATAAACAAGGAGCAAGACCATGCCAACCCCATGTTATATCAGCATTGAAGGGAAAACGCAGGGCAACATCACCGCCGGTGCCTTCACTTCCGACTCCGTCGGCAACATCTACGTGCAGGGCCACGAAGATGAAATGCTGGTGCAGGAATTTCAGCACGTGGTCACCGTCCCCACCGACCCGCAATCCGGTCAGCCTTCCGGTCAGCGCATCCACAAACCTTTCAAATTTACCGTCGCGCTGAACAAAGCCGTCCCGCTGATGTACAACGCCCTGGCCTCCGGCGAAATGCTGCCGACCGTCACCCTGAAGTGGTATCTCACCTCCGTTGAGGGCAAGCAGGAGCACTTCTTCTCCACCGTGCTGACGGACGCCACTATCGTGGATATCGACTGCCAGATGCCGCACTGTCAGGACCCGTCCAAACTGGATTACACCCAGCTGATTCAGGTGTCGCTGGCCTACCGCAAAATCGACTGGGAGCACACGGTGGCCGGGACGTCCGGCTCCGACGACTGGCGCGCGCCGGTCGAAGCGTAATCCCTGTTCAACCCGGCCAGCGTGCCGGGTTTTTTGCTGTGCTGCGGTGTGAGCGGGCTCAGACCGCAACACAGCGGTTTCATTTTTTCATCAGATAATTGCATGTCGCACCGGGCGGTAACGGGGCGTGCGGTAGCCGTGGCAGAGGGAGGAAAAATAAGGTGGCAAACAGCACAGGATTACAGTTCACCGTAACACTCGGCGCGTTGCCGGCAGGCACGTTCGCGGTGGTGGATTTCAGGCTGGACGAGGGACTGAACCGGCCATTCAGTTTGTCGCTGAGTCTGGCGAGCGCGCAGCCGGATATTGATTTCGGCGCGGTGCTGGACCAGCCCTGCGAACTGCTGGTGTGGTACGAAGGGGAACTGCAACGCCGGGTGAGCGGCATCGTCAGCGGTTTCACTCAGGGCGACACCGGTTTTCGCCGCACGCGTTATCAGGCGGAAGTCCGTCCGGCGCTGTGGCGGCTGGGGCTGCGCAGCAACGCGCGTATCTTTCAGGCGCAGAAGCCGGAAGAGATTATCGCCACGCTGCTGGACGAAGCGGGTATCACGGATTACGCGTTCGCGCTGCGCCACGGGCATGCGCAGCGGGAATACTGCGTGCAGTACCGGGAAAGCGACCTGGCGTTTATCAACCGGCTGGCGGCGGAAGAAGGGCTGTATTACTTCCACGAATACGAGGAAGGCAAACACCGGTTGGTGTTTGCGGATGACGCGGGGGCGCTGGGAAAAGGGCCGGACCTGTTCTTCAACCTGGCGACGCAGGGGCTGTCGGAAGGGGCGTATGTCAGACGTTTCCACTATGCGGAGCGGGTGAGCACGGCGGAAGTGGAACTGAAGGACTACAGCTTCAAGACCCCGGCCTACGGCTTGTCGCACCAGAAGACGGGCAGCGAGCTTGAGCATCAGCGAGAGAGCTACCAGCACTATGACTATCCGGGGCGCTTCAAACAGGACCTGAGCGGAAAAGCGTTCAGCGGCTACCGGCTGGATGCGCTGCGCGCCGGGGCGGTGACGGGCGAAGGGGAATCGAACTGCGCGGGGCTGATGCCGGGCAGCGCGTTCTCGCTGACGGAGCATCCGAACGCGGCGCTGAATATCGCGTGGCAGATAGTCGGGGTAACGCACGTGGGGCAACAGCCGCAGGCGCTGGAAGAGGAAAGCGGGGGCGAGCCGACGACGCTGAGCAACAGTTTCAGCGTGGTGAAAGGCAAAACGACGTGGCGGGCGTTGATGCCGCACAAGCCGATGGTGGACGGTCCGCAGATTGCCACCGTGGTGGGCCCGGCGGGAGAAGAAATCTACTGCGATGAATACGGCCGGGTGAAGCTACAGTTCCCGTGGGACCGCTACGGCGCAAGCGACGACCAGAGCTCGTGCTGGGTGCGGGTGAGTCAGGGCTGGGCGGGCGGACAGTACGGTCTGATAGCCATCCCGCGCATCGGCCATGAGGTGATAGTGAGTTTTCTGGAGGGCGACCCGGACCAGCCGATAGTGACCGGGCGGACGTTTCATGCGACTAATCCGGTGCCGTATCCGCTGCCGGAGCATAAAACCCGCACCACGCTGCGCACCACCACCCACAAAGGATCGGGGTTCAACGAACTGCGTTTTGAGGATCAGGCCGGGCAGGAAGAAGTGTTTATCCATGCGCAGAAGGACATGAATACGGTGGTGCTGAACAACCGCAGCACGGCGGTGAATGTCGACCACAGCGAAAATATCGGTCAGGACCAGACCATCTCGGTACAGCGTAATCAGACCGTCTCGGTCATCCAGGATCAGGTGACCGAAATTCAGGGGCAACAGACCATCGCCGTTACCGGAAACCGCAATACGACGGTGGATGACAACAACTCGTTGCAGGTAAAAAACAATATCGCCATTCAGTCGCAGGCGGGCGAAATCCTGATCGCGACCGCAGGCGGTTATATCTCCATCGACAACGCAGGCAACATCAATATCACTGGCAACAGCATCGTGGTGAATGGTGCCCGTATCGATTTGAACTAGAGGACGACTTATGTACCAGATGAACGAAGGAACGCTGGCGATACCGGATGACTGGCGTGATGAATCTCTCCACGTTTTCGTCCTGCCGGGCGACACGGCCAATCTGGTGGTAAACCGCACACCGATTGAGTTTGGCCTGTCGGCCGAGACGGTCTATCAGCAGACGCTGGAGCAGTTCTCCGCCCACCTCAAGGGATATGAGGAGCGCGCCGCCTGGGAACTGACGCTGGACGATCAGCCTGCACGAGGCCTGGAGTACACCTGGCGATCGCCGGAGGGGTCAATGCACCAGCTGGTGGTGATGCAGGTTCGTGGCGAACGGTTGCTGACGTTCACCATTACGGCGGCCGGACAGTTGCAGGAAGAGCAGAAAGCCGCGCTGCTGGCCGTCATTGAGACCTTCCGGGCAACGGACTGAGCAGAGGTCTCATGCTGAACGATATTCTGACGCGCGTGGCCCGTGTCGGCGCCATGCACGCGGGCAACCGTCCCCAACCGCCGGCAACGCGGCCGCAACCCTGCCAGGGCAAGCCGCCCACCTCGCCGGGCAAAACCATCAAACACAAAAGCTTTGGGGGAGCATTTGTGGGAGCCATCGTTGGCGCACTGGTGGCCGCCATGGCGGTAGCGGTGGTCGGTACCGGAGGAATGGGCGCGGCGCTGGTTATCGGTGCGGTCAAACTGGCTGCCGGATTCGGTGCGGTGAGTTTGTTGGGCGGGCTTATCAACAGCGTGTCCAACAAGGTTTCCGCAATGATCGACAGCGGTTCACCATCGTTCGGACCAGTATCCGGCGGTTCCGACAATGTGTTCGTGGAAAAAAAACCGGTGTCGCGTGCCACGATGGATACGGTGGCCTGTACCAAACACAACTCGCCGCAATTGATTGCCCAGGGCAGCGAGACAGTGTATGTCAACGGCGCGCCCGCGGCGCGGATCGATGATAAGACGGTATGCGGCGCGACCATCAAGGAGGGCGCCGCCACGGTATTCTTCGGTTCCGGCCAAGCCACCCATCTGGAGATTGCCGACGAGTTCAGCTGGTGGGAGAAGGCGCTGCTTATCGCGGTCGAATTTCTGGTGCCGCCCAGCCGGGGCATGTTCAAAGGGCTGGCAAAGTTGTTCAGGCGCGGGCCGACCGCCGTGCTTAAAGGCATGCGCGCCGGCGCGTTGAGAACATTAGTGGGGCTACGGTGTGCGACCCGCTGTGCCAGCAAGGGATTCAAAAACAGCAAAGGTCTCGCACGTATCAAGCAAGCAACCCGGGGATTTCTGAAAGACCCGGTGTATATCGCCAGCGGCGAAGTGATTGAATTCCGGCAGAATTTCGAGCTCGGCCAGACCTTGCCGTTGCGCTTTGAGCGCACCTACCGTTCCCTTGCCACACACATCGGGCTGCTGGGACATGGCTGGCATGACACCTGGAGCGAAGTCGCCAGAGTCAGCCGGGACGGTCTCAACACCCATGTGGTGATCTCCCTGGCGCAGGGATATGACATTGACTTCACCTTCCATCAGGACGTGAAGGTGGTGTTCTGCCCACACTATCCCGAGTTCACACTGCACCGCCGCGATGACGGCTTTTATCTGTGGCACCGTGACAGTCGCACCTGGCGGGCTTTCACCGTGCCGCAGGCGGACAGGCTGCTGCTGTCGGCTATCTATGATCCCCACGACAACCGCATCGACCTGATACGCACGCCGAAGGGCTATCTGCGTCGGGTACGGCACAGCGACGGCATCGAGTTGCTGCTGGTGTGGCAGGGGGAATTCCTGCGCGAGATCCAGCGTATCGACGGCGGTCAAAAAACACGGCTGGCGGAGTACCAGCAGGATGAGCGCGGCAGGCTGGTGCAAGCGAATGCCACGCATGCCTATCACCTGAACTACGAGTATGACGCAAACAATCGGCTGACGCGCTGGCACGACAACGACCAGACCTGGGCGCGTTACGAGTACGACGCGCAGGGCCGATGCGTCTACACCACCTGCGCCGACGGTTTTCTGACCGCCCGCTTCGACTATCTTGATGACCGGGTGGTGATGCTCGACGGCCACAACCAGCGCAGCGAGTTCGGTTTCAATGACCTCTCGCTGATGAGTTGGAAAAAATCGCCGCTGGGTCATGTCACCCGCTATAAGTACGACGAGTACGGCAATCTGCTACGGGAAATCTCCCCGGCTGGACGGGTGGTCGCGTTCAGCTACCTGGATGATACCGGGCTGGTAAGCCAGTTCACCGACGGCAGCGGTCATGTCTGGCACTACGACTACGACGAGGCGCAACGACTGTGCGGTATCGCCGATCCGCTGGGACGCACCTGGCACTGGACTTACGATGATGCCGGCAACCCGGAAAAACTGACCGGGCCGGATGCCAGCGAAATATGTTTCAGCTGGAACCGTTACGGTCTGCTCACCCAGGTCAGCACCCAGACCGGGGAGGTGCAGGCACGCCTGCACTACGACCAGCAAGACCGGATAGTGCAATGGCAGCGCCCGGACGGGGCGCAATTCCGGCTGGGCTATCGCCGGGCAAGCTGGAAGCTGCCGGAACAACTGATACGCCCGGACGACAGGAAAGAGCAGCGCAAGTACGACAAGCACAATAATCTGTTGAGCTACGTGGATGGCAACGGCGCCGTTTGGCAGCAGACCTGGGGGCCTTTTGATTTGCTGACCGCGCACGGATGCGCAGGGGCGCACCTGGCGCTACGAGTACGACCGGGAAAGCCAGCAACTGATCGCAGTGATTGCCCCGGACGGCGACCGCTGGCAGTGGTGGCTGGATGCGGACGCCCGGGTTATCCGCGAACGGGACATGGCCGGAACGGAAACACACTACCGCTATGACGAGGACGGCAACTGCATCGAGGTGCGTAATGGCGAAGGGGAAATCCGCCATTTTTTGTACGATGGTCGCGGGCTGCTGATAAAAGAAACGGCGCCGGACGACATGGTGCATTACCGCTATGACGCGGCAGGCAGGCTGACGGAGGTGGTTTCCCGAACCAGCCATGTGCAGAGGGAATACGACGCCCGTGACCGCGTGGTGCGCGAATGGTGCAACGGGACGGAAGTAAGGCGCCAATACCAGGGAGAAGCCCAAAACGTTACCCGAACGCTTCGCTGGGACGAGGAGGATGAGAGCCAGGCGCTGACCAGCGCCTTTCACTACAGCGCCACCGGGGAGTTGCGGCAGGTGCAGTTGCCGGACGGGGTGGAACTGACGCTGACGCACGATGCGGCGGGACGGGAATCGGCCCGCACGGGCGGCAGTGGATTTATGCAGTGCCGGGAGTACAGTGTGATGGGCTGGCTGACGCGCGAGATGAGCGGACAGCAGCAGGACGGTCATTTGCAGGCGCAACTGACGCGGGAGTATCTGTATGACGGCGCGGGCAATCTGACCGGGGTGCGCCGTAACCGCGAGGCTGAAGGCTATCGGCTGGATGCGACAGGCCGGGTACTATCCTTGCTGTCGGGGGGCGCTGGCCGTCAGGTAGAAACGGTGGCGGAGTACGGCTATACCCGCGGCGGCCTGCCGCAGGAAGCGGGACGGCTGACCGAGTGGCAGGCCGGACGGCTTATCCAGCGCGACGACACCCATTACCAGTACGACAAGGCCGGACGGTTGGTCAGAAAACAGGTGGTGCGGCCGGGCTACCGGCCACAGGTGTGGCAGTACCGCTGGGACAGCCGCAACCAGCTTCGAGTCGTGGATACGCCCACCGGCGAGCGTTGGTTCTACCGCTACGACCCGTTTGGCCGTCGTATCGGCAAGCGCTGTGAACAGCGGCATGAAACGGTGCGCTACCTGTGGGACGGCGATCAGATAGCCGAAGTGCGCCACTATCGACAAGGCGAACTCACCCACCGCCGTCACTGGGTCCATAATGGCTGGGAACTGGTGGTGCAGCAGCGGCAAAAGGCCGATGGCGGCTGGGAAACGGATTTTGTGACCAGCAGCCAGAACGGGGAGCCACAGGCGCTGTTCAAACCGGACGGCGAATTACGCTGGCAGGCGCCGAAAGCGACGCTGTGGGGCCAGCGGCATACAGAACCCTCCGAAAGCCCCGACCCCGGTCTGGCGTTCGCCGGACAGTATCGTGACAGTGAAAGTGCGCTATGCTATAACAGATTTCGCTATTATGATCCGGCGGGTGGGTGTTATGTTTCGCAGGACCCGATAGGGGTGCTGGGGGGAGAGAGTAACTACGGGTATGTTCATAACCCGGTCTGTTGGGTTGATCCGTTTGGGTTGGCTGGGTGTTCCAAAGAGTTAGCACAAAGAAAAGCACAGGAACTTCGTGATAGTGCTACATCAAATACACAAAGAAGTAAGTTACCCAGAGCAACATCAGCGGTAGTCGATAAGGCTACAGGTAAAGTCTATTATGGATTCAGTGGGCGACCTCTTCCTAATTCTATTCACCCTCATTTGGCAGAAAGAATGCCTAAATAACTGATCCTAATATCGCTACATTTTTACCAACCCATGATTCCCACCGGGGAATGGGCTGACAGTATTCATAAAGTGACGCCCTTTTTTCAGTAACTGCCACATTGAGCGGCACTGGTGGTTTCCGGTTATCGTTTCGTGCAGCGCCTGCCACAGCCGTTCAACATGATTTACCCAGGGCGAGTAAACCGGCTGATAAATAACACGAAACTTCGGATTCT
>NZ_QNRY01000010.1 GCF_003315515.1 Brenneria salicis ATCC 15712 = DSM 30166
TGCCCCGGTTTTCAAAAGCCATTTCCAACGCTTTAGTGGTCAGCCTGCTGTCCGGTGAGAACGACATTGCCCAGCCCACCGGTTTTCTGGCGAACAGGTCAAGAACGACAGCGAGGTACGCCCAGCGTTTTCCTGTCCAGACATATGTCACATCACCGCACCACACCTGATTTGGTTCTGTGACAGCGAACTGACGCTCAAGGTGATTCGGGATGGCAACATGCACCTGTCCACCACGCTTATATCTGTGTGTGGGTTGCTGACAACTGACCAGCCCCAGCTCTTTCATGAGTCTGCCGGCAAGCCAGCGCCCCATCCGGAAGCCTCTGAGCGTTGCCATTGCGGCGATACTCCTTGCCCCGGCTGAGCCATGACTAATGTTGTATAGTTCCTGAACCTGACTGCGTAACTCTGTATGCTTTCTGTCCGGTTTATCAGGACGGCATTTCCAGTATTTATAGCTGCTGCGGTGAACCCCAAATACGTGGCAGAGTGTAGCCACGGGATAACGCGCCCTGAGTTTTCCGATTAACGAGAACTGTTCAGGGAGTCTGACATCAAGAGCGCGGTAGCCTTTTTTAATATTTCATTTTCCATTTCAATACGTTGTAGTTTTTTCTTCAACTCACGTATTTCAATTTGTTCCGGGGTAATGGGAGACGCTTTCGGTGTTTTTCCCTGCCGTTCGTCCCGTAATTGTCTGACCCATCGGGTCATTGTTGAAAGGCCAATATCCATGGCTTTTGCTGCTTCAGCAACGGTGTAGTTCTGATCGACAACCAACTGAGCCGCTTCACGTTTGAACTCTGCACTAAAATTTCTTTTTTTCATTGGAGCACCTGTGTTGTTCTGAGGTGAGCATATCACCTCTGTTCAGGTGGCCAAATTCAGTATTCCACTTCAATCCGTAAGGAAGCGTGGCTGAACCCGCTGGCAGAGCCTGCATACGTTTGCAGGTACGTTACCACCATAGACCTGTTTAATAACATCGGGCTTGAATGCGCCCTGCTATGAGCTTTGGGAGAGTTTAGAGCCTTTAGAATGGCATAAAGTTCTTGTTGAACTATCGCGGTAAGACGTGGAACGACCGCCAGCGGTTTGATATGCTCCCAGAACCACACACCAAAACACGACAGTTCTGGGATAAGTCACGGTGATACTTTAAGGAGTATTCGAGGATTCAAACGCTTGATAACTTGCTGATTTACTTATTCTTAGTAAGTCAGAAGCTTTTGGAGCGAGTGAAGGGAATCGAACCCTCGTATAGAGCTTGGGAAGCTCTCGTTCTACCATTGAACTACACTCGCAGAGATGGGCGCTTGGCATTATAGCGTTATCCCGTTGCCGGGCAAGCAAAAAACTGGTTGATTGCTGACGTTGTGAGCGAACGATTGTTGCCAAAATCCCCGCTGCCATCTGGTTCGTCTGCTTTATTTGCTATGGCGGTCACAAATATCAAAACAATTTAATTGATTATTTTGTCACTCAAAATCCAGAAGTTTACACTCCCTAGCTAAACCGTTTTAGCTAAATTATTTAGCCGGCATAACTCTCGCCATGCTTATTGATAAGCATGTAATGGACTGATATGTAATAAAATAAAGATATAAAGGATATGACCTATGCTGCTATATGAGAACGCTTTCCAATCCCGACAAATCGCAAGCTTGATGATGACGGCGTTTCAGCCAGACAAACATACCGTGTTGAAGAAAATATCGACATTGTTGCGTGCGGCTGCGCTTATCTCTGTAGGCGGTCTGATGTTTTCCTCAAGCAACAGCGCATACGCAGATAATAACCGTCCGGTCACCGAAGCGACTGCGCCGCCATCGGTTACGTTGATAAACGGATATGATCCGAAATGGTGGAATGAAGCGGTGGTCTATCAGATCTACCCCCGCTCTTATAAAGACTCCAATGACGATGGCATCGGCGACCTGAAAGGGATTATATCCAAACTCGATTATATTCAGGGCATTGGCGTTAATGTCGTTTGGATCTGCCCGCACTTCGATTCGCCGAATGTGGACAACGGCTACGATATACGCGATTACCGCAAAGTGATGCCGGAATTTGGCACTATGAACGATTTCGACGAACTGGTCCGGGAGATGAAACAGCGCAATATGCGTCTTGTGATCGATCTGGTCGTCAACCACACCAGCGACGAGCATCAGTGGTTCCAGGAAAGCCGCAAATCAAAGGACAATCCCTACCGCGATTACTATCTATGGCGTCCCGGCAAGGACGGCAAAGCGCCGAATAACTATCCTTCTTTTTTCTCCGGCCCGGCCTGGACGCTCGATCCTGAAACCAATGAGTATTACCTGCACTATTTCTCCGTCAACCAACCCGACCTAAACTGGGATAATCCGAAGGTTCGCCAGGAAATTTATCAGATGATGAGATTCTGGCTGGATAAGGGCGTCGCCGGTTTCCGCATGGACGCCATCTCTTTTATTTCCAAAGACCAGACCTTCCCGAATCTGCCGGACATGAGCAAATACGCCAACGTCTATGCCAGCGGCCCCCGCGTACATGACTATCTACAGGAAATGCATCGTGAAGTGTTGTCAAAATATGATGCGGTAACCATTGGGGAAACGTTCGGTATTACGCTGGATCAACTGCATAATTTCATCGACGCTGACCGCCAGGAACTCGATATGGCCTTTAACTTTGATGCAATTCATGTGAACCGGAAAGGATTTCAGTGGAAAAACTGGACGCTGCCGCAATTGAAAGCCGCTTACAATGGGCAGGATAAATCGCTCAACGTTCGCGAATGGAATACGCTTTTCTTGTCCAACCACGATAACCCTCGCCTGGTGTCCTCATTTGGGGATGATTCGCCGGAATTTCGGATCCCCTCAGCAAAGTTACTGGCTACGCTGCTGCTCACGCAAAAAGGCACGCCGTTTATCTATCAGGGCGACGAATTGGGCATGACTAATTATCCCTTCAAGGATATCCGGGAATTTAACGCGATTGAAGCGCACCAGGGATGGAAACAGCGAGTATTGACCGGACAGGAAAATCCAAGAACCTATATTTTTGGTCTGGGCAAAGTGGGCCGCGATAACGCCCGCACGCCTATGCAATGGAATGATTCCGCCAACGGGGGCTTTACCGCGGCGGCGAAGCCCTGGCTGGCAGTCAACCCCAATTATACCACCATCAATGCCCGGCAAGCGGTGGACGATCCCGCTTCCATTTATCACTATTACCGCAGTCTTATTGCGCTACGCGCCAAAACACCCGCGTTGATTTACGGCGACTACCGCGACCTTGATCCTAAACATCCGTCAATCTATGCCTATACCCGGACGTTAAACAACGCTCGTTATCTTATTGTGCTGAACTTCTCCGGCGACACGGTGGATTATTCACTTCCTGACGGACTTTCCGCCAACCAGTTGCAACTTTCCAATCGTGCTGGCGATTATGAAAAAGGAACAACGCTCCACATGAAGCCGTGGGAAGCGCGTATCTATACCTTCTGAGCGGGAATACGGCAGCGGTGATGAAAGAAAAAGACGTATAGGCGCCATGAAGAAATCAGCCGGGAAAGATGCCCCCCGGAAACGAGGGACGACAATAGATAAAAAACGGCGCTGTACACGCCGTTTTTTATCATCACATTATTTCTGCGGGCGCATCGCCGGGAACAAAATAACGTCGCGGATGGTATGGCTGTTGGTAAACAGCATCACCATGCGGTCGATACCGATGCCCAAACCAGCGGTTGGCGGCATACCGTGTTCCAGCGCCGTCACGTAGTCTTCATCGTAGAACATGGCTTCATCATCACCCGCATCTTTGGCGCTCACTTGCTGCGCAAAACGCTCGGCCTGATCTTCCGCGTCATTCAACTCGGAGAAACCATTACCGATTTCACGTCCGCCGATGAAGAATTCAAAGCGATCGGTGATTTCCGGGTTCTGATCATTGCGGCGCGCCAGCGGCGACACTTCCGCCGGATACTCGGTAATGAACGTCGGCTGAATCAGATTGCTTTCCGCCGTCTCTTCGAAGATCTCGGTGACGATCCGGCCCAGTCCCCAGCTTTTCTCGATCTTGATGCTCAGAGATTCGGCAATCGCCGTGGCTTTAGCCAGATCATCCAGGTCGGCGACATTGGTTTCCGGGCGGTATTTGCAGATGGCTTCGCGCATGGTCAGCTTGGCAAACGGCTTGCCAAAGTCGAAAGTCTGATCGCCATAGGTTACCGTTGTGGAACCCAGCACATCCAGCGTCAAGGTGCGGAACAGATTTTCCGTCAACACGATCAGATCGTTATAATCGGCATACGCCATATAAAGTTCCATCATGGTGAATTCCGGGTTATGACGCGGAGAAACCCCTTCGTTACGGAAGTTGCGGTTGATTTCAAATACGCGTTCAAAACCGCCCACCACCAGACGTTTCAGGTACAGTTCCGGCGCAATACGCAGGTACATGTCGATATCCAGCGCATTATGGTGCGTCACAAACGGACGCGCCGCGGCGCCGCCGGGGATCACCTGCATCATCGGCGTTTCCACTTCCATAAAGCCGTTTTCCACCATGAAACGGCGGAGCGCCGCCATGACGTTGGAGCGGATACGGAAAGTATTACGGGATTCGTCGTTGGCGATCAGATCCAGATAGCGCTGACGATAACGGGTTTCCTGATCGGCCAAACCGTGGAATTTGTCCGGCAGCGGGCGCAGGGCCTTGGTCAGCAAACGCAGTTCGGTACAGTGAACCGACAATTCACCTGTTTTGGTTTTGAACAGCTTGCCGCGCGCGCCGAGGATATCGCCCAGATCCCATTTTTTAAACTGCTCGTTGTAAATGCCTTCCGCCAGATCGTCGCGGGAAACATATAGCTGAATACGACCACCCACATCCTGTAACGTAACGAAAGACGCCTTCCCCATAATGCGGCGGGTCATCACACGCCCGGCGACGGTCACTTCGATGTCCAGCGCTTCCAGATCTTCGTTTTCTTTGTCGTCATAGGCGGCGTGCAGACCATCGGACGTACTGTCACGGCGGAAGTCGTTCGGAAACGCGATGCCGTTTTCACGCAGCGCCGCCAGTTTTTCACGACGCGCTTTCAATTCGTTATTCAGATCCTGCCCCAGATCGGCACCCTGTGATTGTGATTCAGCCATGTGAACTCTTATAACCCCGCTTTTAAACTTGCTTCAATAAATTTATCCAGATCGCCACCCAGCACTGCCTGGGTGTTGCGTGTTTCCACCCCGGTGCGTAAATCCTTGATACGTGAATCATCCAGTACATAAGAGCGGATCTGGCTTCCCCAGCCGATATCCGATTTGTTGTCTTCCATCGCCTGTTTCTCAGCATTTTTCTTTTGCATCTCAAACTCATACAGTTTCGCTTTCAACTGCTTCATCGCCTGATCTTTGTTTTTATGCTGGGAACGGTCATTCTGACATTGAGTGACAATGTTGGTCGGAATGTGAGTGATACGCACCGCGGATTCGGTTCGGTTAACGTGCTGACCACCCGCGCCGGACGCGCGGTAAACGTCAATACGCAAATCGGCGGGATTGATTTCAATATCGATATCGTCATCCACTTCAGGATAAACAAAAGCGGAACTGAACGAGGTATGACGGCGGCCACCGGAGTCAAACGGACTTTTGCGCACCAGACGATGCACGCCGGTTTCAGTACGCAGCCAGCCAAACGCGTAGTCGCCCATGATTTTGATGGTGGCGGATTTCGTACCGGCCACCTCACCATCAGACTCTTCGATAATTTCGGTTTTGAAGCCTTTGGCTTCCGCCCAGCGCAGGTACATACGCACCAGCATGCTGGCCCAGTCCTGCGCTTCAGTGCCGCCGGAACCCGCCTGAATATCCAGATAGCAATCCGCGCTGTCATATTCGCCAGAAAACATACGGCGGAACTCAAGCTGGCTTAATTTGTTTTCCAGCACATCTAATTCCGCGCTGGTTTCGTTGAAGGTATCTTCGTCATCTTCTTCCACCGCCAGTTCAAGCAGACCAGCGACATCTTCCAGCCCCTGGGTCAATTGGTCGATGGTGTCCACGATGGCTTCCAGCGAGGAACGTTCTTTCCCCAGCGTCTGAGCGCGTTCCGGCTCATTCCAGACGTCCGGTTGCTCCAGTTCGGCGTTTACTTCTTCAAGGCGTTCTTTCCTGGCATCATAGTCAAAGATACCCCCTAAGAACAGCGGTACGTTCAGACAGATCCTGAATGCGGTTTTTTACCGGATTAATTTCAAACATGATTTTATGTTCTTACGTTAAGTCGTCGACAACGGAAACCGGCTATTCTAGCGGATTAAACGCGTGGTTTATAGACTTTCATCCGTCAAGTTATAGCGGCCATAAATGCTGGATAAGCAATTGCACCGAACGTTTGCCGCGAAACTCATTCACATCCAGCTTATAGGCGAGCTCCGCTGAGCGCACACTACTGTCAGGCCACATCAGCGTATCCACATTAAACGCGATGCCATCCAGCAACGGGCCGCCGTCTATCGGCTCCACCATCACTTTCAAATGCCTCTCGCCTACCAGCCGCTGTTGCAGAATGCGGAAACGGCCATCAAACGTCGGTTCGGGAAAAGATTGTCCCCACGGCCCCGCGTCCCGCAGCATTTCCGCCGTGGATAAACACAACTCCGGCAGCGCCAGTTCGCCATCCGACCAAATCACGCCTTCCAGTTGAGACGCATCCAGCCATTCGCCGACCAGTTCGCCAAAACGTAACCGGAAGCGCTCGAATTGATCTTCCGCCAGCGATAGCCCTGCCGCCATCGCGTGACCGCCGAATTTCAACATCAGACCCGGATACAGCGTATCCAGACGCTCCAGCGCATCACGCAGATGCAAACCGGCGATGGAGCGCCCGGAACCTTTGAGAATGCCGTCACCCGCCGGTGCGAACGCAATCACCGGACGGTGAAAGCGCTCTTTGATGCGGGATGCCAGAATCCCGACCACCCCCTGATGCCATTCCGAGTGGTACATCGCCAGACCATACGGCAGTTCGTCCCGGCTGCGCTCCAGCGTTTCACACAGGCGCAACGCTTCCACCTGCATGCCTTGCTCAATTTCACGGCGATCCTGATTCAATGCATCCAGATCGCTGGCCAGCATACGCGCCTGGGTGATGTCGTCACTCAGCAACAACTCCACCCCCACCGTCATGTCATCAAGCCGACCGGCGGCGTTCAACCGTGGGCCAAGCGCGAACCCCAGATCGCTGGCGACCAGTTGACCGGCATCGCGGTTCGCCACTTCCAACAGCGCCTTGATGCCGGGACGACAGACGCCGGCACGAATGCGGCTCAGCCCCTGCGCCACCAGAATACGGTTATTGGCGTCCAGCGGCACCACGTCCGCCACCGTCCCCAGCGCGACCAGATCCAGCAGTTCCGCCAGTTTCGGTTCCGCCAGCGCTTTTTCGGTAAACCAGCCGCTCTCGCGCAGGCGCACAAACAGCGCCATCATCAGATAAAACGCCACGCCCACGCCCGCCAGCGATTTCGACGGGAAAGCGCAGTCACGCAGATTAGGATTGATCATGGCATCGGCGGCGGGCAGCGTTTCTCCCGGCAAATGGTGGTCGGTCACCAGCACCGCGATGCCGCGTCGATGCGCATCTTCCACACCGGCGTGAGAAGAGATGCCGTTATCCACCGTGACGATAATCTCCGCCCCCAACGACGCCGCTTGCGCGACGACTTGCGGGCTCAGTCCGTAACCATCTTCAAAGCGGTTCGGCACCAGATACTTAACGTTAACGCCGCCCATGCCGCGCAGCGCCAGTACCGTCAGCGCGGTGCTGGTGGCGCCGTCGGCGTCGAAATCCCCGACAATCACGATGCGGCGCTGTTCGGCCAGCGCCTGTTGCAGAAAATCCACCGCCTGTTCGATACCGCTCAACAGACGGTAATCCAGCAAGCCGCGCAGACTACGCTCCAACTCCTGCGGCCTTTTTATGCCGCGTTGGGCATACAAGCGCCGCAACAAAGGCGGCATCGTTGCCGGTAAATCAATATCCTCCATCAGCGGACGCCGACGGAGTTGAGTTATCCGTTCCACGCTACATCAACCACCCGTTTTCAACGACGCCTTGTGTGCATCCAGCATCGCCAACATCTCTTTCGGTGCCTGATAACCGGGTACAACCACGCCGTCTTCCAGAACAATGGCCGGTGTTCCTTGTACGCCGAACTGCACGCCAAGCTGGTAGTGACCAGCGATGTTGGTTTTACAGGTGGCGGGTGAAATCTCATCGCCTTTCAGCGCGGCATCATACGCTTTGTTGCGGTTGGCCATACACCAGATGGATTGCATGTCTTTTTCCGCCGGCGAGTTCAGCCCCTGACGCGGGAACGCCAGATAACGCACGGTAATTCCCAGCGCATTGTAATCTTTCATTTGCTCATGCAGTTTCTGGCAATAACCGCAGGTGATATCGGTAAACACGGTAATGACGTGTTTTTCCTGCGCGGCTTTATATACGATCATCTGATCCTGCAACGCAGCCATTTTCCCCTTCAGGATCTGGTTCGTTACGTTGACCGGCGCCGCGCCGCTAACGTCATACAGCGGCCCTTGAACCAGGTGCTTGCCGTCTTCGCTGATATAGAACACGCCGCTGTCCGTCAATACCGTTTTCATGCCCGCAACCGGCGCAGGCTGGATTTGCGCATTCTGCATTCCCAGACGAGTCAATGTCTGTTTGATTGCCAAATCATCGGCATGAGCAAAACCCGTCGCCGTTGCCGCCAGCAAAGAAAGCAGTAATAGCCCTTTTTTCATGTTGTCAGTCCTGTTTCGATTTATCTGTCAATGCGTCGTATTGATCCACGCCGCCGCAAAAAAACTTTCGCTACGCCCGCGGATGATGCTGCTGGTGTAGCTGTTTCAGGCGTTCCGTCGCCACATGGGTATAAATCTGGGTGGTGGAAAGATCGCTATGGCCCAGCAACATTTGTACCACCCGTAAATCCGCGCCGTGGTTCAGCAAGTGAGTGGCGAACGCATGCCGGAGCACGTGCGGCGACAGCTTCCCGCTGTCAATGGACGCCAGCATCGCATAGTGCTTGATGCGATGCCAGAATGTCTGACGCGTCATCTGCTGCGCACGGTTGCTGGGGAACAACACATCCAGGGAGCGCCCGTTGAGCAGCCACGGTCGACCATGTTCAAGGTACTGTTCGACCCAGTACACCGCTTCCTCGCCCAACGGCACCAGACGCTCTTTATTGCCTTTGCCAATCACCCGCACCACGCCCTGACGCAGGCTGACATCGCTGATAGTCAGCCCCACCAGTTCAGAAACGCGCAAGCCCGTGGCGTACAAGACTTCGAGCATCGCTTTATCGCGTAATTCCAGCGGTTGATCAACATTCGGCGCATTCAACAAGGCATCCACCTGCGCTTCGCTCAAATCTTTCGGTAAACGCTGCGGTAACTTGGGCGATGACAACACGGCGCTTGGATCATCACTGCGGATTTTCTCCCGGTAAAGATACTGAAACAATCGGCGCATCGCACTCAGTAAACGTGCGGAACTGCTGGCCTTATAACCGCCTTCCACGCGCTCGGCCAGAAACGATTGCAGATCGATGGCCTGCGCGCGCAGCAAATCGTTATCATGTTGCGCCAGCCAGTCCGCCAGGGCGCGTAAATCCAACCGATAAGACGCCAGCGTATTTTCCGCCAGATTGCGCTCCAGCCACAACGCATCAAGAAATTGTTCGATGAATGCCTGATCTTGTGCTTGCATCATGGTGTCCTCTCGATTCATCCGCCTATTATGCCTGAGCGACACCTCAGGCGCGCACGATTCTGTACGATCTCACTTATTCCGCAATCATCAACATCACCATAACATTCTCCGGCAAAAATGGCCCCTTGGCACATTATATTTTCCGTATTGCCTGTATGCCGGAACAGGCTTCTCAACGCTTTTTCCCTGCCCGGCATATCCCTACGTAATCAGCGTTGAAAAGCCGGTTTTTCTATGCGTAGAATGATCGTTCGTGTTGTTAAAATAAAGAAACGTTATGCAAGCCACCATCGCTCCAACTATCGACGCAGAAGCTGAGGCGCCGCCAGTAAATTCACGCAGCAAAGTTGTTATCGCTTCGCTGGTGGGCACCGCCATTGAATTCTTCGATTTCTATATCTACGCCACAGCCGCAGTGCTGGTGTTTCCGCATATTTTCTTCCCGCAGGGCGATCCGACCGCCGCCACGCTACAATCGCTGGCAACCTTTGCCATTGCTTTCGTGGCCCGTCCGATCGGCTCGGCGCTGTTTGGTCATTTCGGCGATCGCGCCGGACGTAAAGTCACGTTGGTGGCTTCGTTACTGACCATGGGGATTTCAACGGTCATGATCGGCCTGCTACCCAGCTACGAAAGCATCGGGATTATGGCGCCGATCCTGTTGGCGCTGGCGCGTTTCGGTCAAGGTCTGGGACTCGGCGGCGAATGGGGCGGCGCGGCGCTGTTGGCAACGGAGAACGCGCCGGCGCGCAAACGCGCATTGTACGGCTCATTTCCACAACTAGGCGCGCCTATCGGCTTCTTCTTTGCGAATGGTACGTTCCTGCTGCTGTCGTGGCTGCTGACGGACGAACAGTTTATGTCATGGGGCTGGCGCGTGCCGTTTGTGGCTTCCGCCGTATTGGTGCTGATTGGTCTGTATGTCCGGGTTTCGCTGCATGAAGCGCCCGTCTTCACCAAAGCGGTCAAAGCCGGTAAACAGGTACGTATTCCGATGGCCACGCTGCTCAGCAAACACCTGAAAGTGACGATCCTCGGCACATTCATCATGCTGGCCACCTATACGCTGTTCTACATCATGACCGTGTATTCCATGACTTACGGCACCAAGCCGATTCCAGACGGCCTCGGCTTCTCACGCAATAGCTTTTTGTGGATGCTGATGGTGGCGGTTATCGGTTTTGGCCTGACGATCCCCGTCGCCGGTTATCTGGCGGATGCCTTCGGACGCCGCAGAACCATGATCGTCGTGACCTGCATCATGTTGGTGTTTTCCATGCTGTTCCCGTCTCTGCTCGGCTCCGGCAACCAGGCGCTGGTCATGGGTTTCCTGGTGCTCGGCCTGAGCCTGATGGGGCTGACATTCGGTCCGATGGGCGCTTTGCTGCCGGAATTGTTCCCGACGGAAGTCCGTTATACCGGCGCCTCGTTCTCATATAACGTCTCATCTATTCTCGGCGCATCGGTCGCGCCTTACATCGCCGCCTGGCTGACGGCGAATTACGGTCTGTTCTATGTGGGCGTATATCTGGCTGCGATGGCGTCGCTGACGCTGATTGCGTTGCTGTTGAGTAAAGAAACGCGTCATCAGTCTCTGGGCTAATTCCTTGTCAGTGAGGGCTACGGCCCTCACTGCGCCTTTCTTTCCCGATGTTCTCACTCTAGAATACCCGCTTCCGACATCACATTGACCTGACAAATTCTATTGCCTATGAAAATTGGTCTGTTTTACGGCTCAAGCACATGCTATACCGAAATGGCGGCGGAGAAGATCCGCGGCATTCTGGGTGAAGATCTGGTGGATCTGCACAACGTCAAGGATGTTGATCCAAAGCATATGGAAGATTACGGCATACTGATCCTCGGTATTCCAACCTGGGATTTCGGTGAAATTCAGGAAGACTGGGAGAATATCTGGGGACAACTCGCCACGCTGAATCTCAACGGCAAAATCGTAGCGTTGTATGGCATGGGCGACCAACTGGGGTACGGCGAGTGGTTCCTGGATGCGCTAGGTATGCTGCACGACCAACTGCTGCCGCTGGGCGTGAAATTTATCGGCTATTGGCCGACCGCAGGCTACGAATTCACCAGCCCTAAACCGCTAACCGCCGATGGCGAACAGTTTGTCGGGCTGGCGCTGGATGACGTTAATCAATACGATCTGAGCGATGAGCGCATCGAACGGTGGTGCGAGCAAATTCTGCAAGAAATGGCGGCATTGCTGTAACAGACGTTGCGGTTGTTCCATTGGCTGAAAAAAATCATTGTTCAGTCGCTCACCGCTTCTGTAACCATCTGGCGCGTGCGGCGCCGTCAAAAAAACTCTATGCCACAAAACGGCTCTGTTTCTGCCCTTGCGCCATATTGATGGTTCTGACCGTTTCCGCACCCACCGTTTCCAGCGCGCGATAAAGCTCAGGCAGATTCTCCTTGCGGGATACCAGCGAGGTAAACCACAGGCATTGACGGGCAAAGCCGGCGCTCTCTGCGATCATCTGGCTGATAAAAGCTATCTCGCCCCCGTCGCACCAGAGTTCATCCTGCTGACCGCCGAAATTGGGCGGGGAATGTTTGTCCAGTCCCAGATTATGTAGTTTACGCTGTGAACCCTGATGCGCCTGCTCAGCCGAAGCGTGGAAAGGCGGATTACACAGCGCCGCTTCAAAGGTTTCATTCTTATGGATAATGCCGGTCAGAATGGCTTTGCTGTTTTTCTGACGGCGCAGGCGAATCACACGATTCAGACCGGGATTGGCTTCGATAGTGGCATTGGCGGCCTGCATCGCCTGCGAGTTGATTTCACTGCCGGTAAAACGCCAACCGTATTCACGGTGACCAATCAGCGGATAAATGCAGTTGGCGCCACAGCCTACATCCAGCATCGACGCTTCACGCGGTATAACGGCGTGATTATCTTCCGCCAACAGATCGGCAAGGTGATGGATATAATCAGCACGACCGGGAACCGGCGGGCAGAGAAAATCGGCTGGGATCGTCCAGTGTTCAATCTGATAGAAATGGTGCAACAGCGCCTGATTTAATACTTTTACCGCGTCAGGATCGGCAAAATCCACCGATTCATCACCATAACGGTTCACTTTTACAAACGGGATCAACGCCGGATGACTCTGTTTCAACGCGGTAAAATCATAACGACCACGATGGCGATTACGCGGGTGCAGCACCGTCTTTTGGGCCGCATATTTATTGGCAGGGGTTGTCATCAGCTTATCTCTCATTAAACGGCGTGTAAGATACCTGCTGCGGCAATCCCCGTAAATTACTGCCGTCATTTTTTATTACGTTACCTGACCCAACTTTTATACTGTAACAGACGTTGACGCAAACAACGCCATTCATCATTTCCCATACTGTCCGAGGCCAGCCATAATCGCTGCCGTCCTTTCCCATCGGACGCTCTCAAAGAGAGCAGGATGCCGTTCTTCAGCACCCAGGGACGTTTAACAATCTGCCATTCCTGACGTTGCCAGCGCAGATTGATTTCGCTGTGCAGCAACATTTCCCCTTGCTGGGATTTGATATTCCGCTGACTGCGAATAAAACCGAACACCACCAGCGTAACCAGGCCCAGCCACAGCACAGCATAACCGTCCGGCCAGGGAGCCAGCAGTATCAGTAACACCAATAGCCCATGCACCATCAATGATAAAAGCTGCATGCGCCAGGAAACACGAATATCACATTGCCACTGGGCCACGGTCTTTATTTCGCTTCTGGATAAGAGAAATCATGCGTTTTAGCGCCTGATCTTGCGGCTCACCGTGGTTCATCAGCCAGTTAAACAAATCAGGATCGTCGCATTGCAGCAGGCGCACGAACGTTCGTTTGTCCTCATCACTCAATGCGTCGTAATCATGCTCGAAGAACGGCATGATAGAAATATCCAGTTCACGCATGCCACGGCGACACGCCCAGTGGATCCGCGACTTATTATCGATTTCCATGCTTAATATTCACCTTGTTATCGATGTTTCGCTCTAGTGTAACCCGATTTCACCAGCAGGCACTCAACTAATAGCAACACTTTGACATATTTTACTCTTGCATTACGATGCCATCGCACCCAGGCTTCGACATGCTTCGCACAATAACCGCTTGCAAAGCGTCGCCGCTATTTTACCATTAGGCCATTCATAGACCGCATCAACGCAGCAGGACGTAATATGGCCAACCCATTTCCTTTTGCATCACAGCGCCCGTGTGCTTCAGCCCGGCTTCCCGCCACCCTTATCTCTCTGGATGACTGGGCGCTGGCGACCTTAACCGGCCCGGATACCATCAAATACCTGCAAGGACAGGTGACAGCCGATGTTGCCGCCCTGCCTGCCGACCAGCACATACTTTGCGCCCATTGTGACGCCAAAGGAAAAATGTGGAGCAGCCTGCGTCTTTTTCAACGTGGCGACGGCTTCGCATTTATTGAACGCCGTAACTTACGTGATGCCCAGCTTAGCGAACTGAAAAAATACGCTGTTTTCTCTAAAACGACGATAGCGGCAGAGGATAATGTCGTGCTGCTGGGGGCGGCAGGCGCCCGGGTGCGTGAATTATTGTCGTCCGTTTTCAGCACCCTGCCAGACGCCGGGCATCCGGTCGTTCAGGTTGAAGACGCAACCTTGCTGCATTTTTCCCTGCCGGCGGAACGCTTCCTGTTAGTATTGACGCCCGCCCGGAGCACGTCACTGATCGCGCAACTTGAAGGGAAAACCGCATTAAATGATAGCCGCCAATGGCTGGCTTTGGATATCGAAGCGGGTTTGCCGATTATTGACAGCGCAAACAGTACACAGTTCATCCCGCAGGCGACGAATTTACAGGCGTTAAACGGCATCAGCTTCAGCAAGGGGTGCTATGCCGGTCAGGAAATGGTGGCGCGGGCCAAGTACCGCGGCGCCAACAAGCGCGCGCTTTATTGGCTGGCGGGTCAGGCCAGCCGTGTTCCCAAAGCGGGAGAGGATTTGGAGTTGCAACTAGGGGAAAACTGGCGGCGCACCGGCACCGTGCTGGCCGCGTGCCGTTTACAGGATGAGAGCGTTTGGATTCAGGTGGTCATGAATAACGATCTGGCGGGGGACAGCCTGTTGCGTGTGCGGGGAGATGCCGACGGCCAGTTGAAAATTCAGCCGCTGCCTTATGAAATCACCGACTGAGCCTGATACCGCGCCCCACACGTGGCGCGCCGTCAAACGGCATGACTGGGATCATACGTACAGATAAATCGCCAGAAAATGGCATACGCTGCCGCCCAGCACGAAGCCGTGCCAGATGGCATGATTATAAGGAATACGCTCGCTGGCGTAGAAGATGACGCCCAGCGTGTAGACGATCCCGCCGACCGCCAGCAGGGTTATGCCTGCCGCGGAAAGCGCCAGGGCAAGCTGATAAATCACCACCAGCGACAGCCATCCCATCGCCAGATAGGTGATAAGCGACAGCACTTCAAAACGATGGGCAAAGGCCAGCTTAAAGATGATGCCTGACAGCGCCATACTCCAGATCACCACCATCAGACCATTTGCCAATGGCGAATCAAGCCCGACCAGCAGAAACGGGGTATAGGTTCCGGCAATCAGCACGTAGATGGCGCAGTGATCGAATTTCTTCAACCAGGGTTTAATGCGCGGCGAAGGAATGGCGTGGTACAACGTCGACGCGAGAAACAGGAGAATGATGCTGCCGCCGTAGAGACTGTAGCTGGTCATGGCAATGCCATCCGCGTCATTATTGACGGCCTGCACCAACAGCAACACCAGCCCGACAATGCCGAAAATCAAACCAATTCCGTGGCTGACGCTATTCGCGATCTCCTCTGCCAGTGAGTATCCCGGCGCCTGTACGTTGTTTGACATAATGACCTTAATCAGCACGGTGCTCGCCAGACGCTCAAGCGTGACCTGGCGGCAAATGCATGTGGTTAATCTTTAAACAGCTTAGCGGAGAATAGTTTCAGTATACAGGTGTAAGCTAAATAATTACGTGACATTACGTTTCAACTTTATACGGGAATCATTCATGTAAATTTTCGGTTACATCCCTTACAATTATCGGCTTCGATACCTTTCATCTTTCCCGTTGCAGGTTCATTGCTCGTTACGCATCCCGAAACCTATGGATATAGCGACGTTGGTTGTTAAAAGTGGTTGTTAAAAGTGGTTGTTAAAAGACTCAGCCATTTTTACTGGTTTTCATTGCAAGAGGTGGTTTTTCATGTCGTCCGCTCCATCTATTCTGAACTTCGGCTCGCTGGCTGATGTTATCGGCTTTTTGATTGAAATTGATAAATTAAAGTGCGTACAGCGCCGTTCAAAAATCATCGGCAGCGATCGCCATGAAGACTCCGCCGAACACAGTTGGCATTTTGCGGTCGCGGCGCTGGCGCTGGCGCCTTACGCAGGCAACGAGGTGGATATTCAGCGCGTGATCCAGATGGCGTTGATCCACGATATCGTCGAGATCGATGTCGGTGACGTGATGGTTTACGATCTCTCCGCCCGCCTTGCCGTTCATGATCAGGAAGTGGCGGCGGCGGCGCGAATTTTTGGTTTGTTGCCCGAACCACAGCGCCAGCAATTCCATCATCTCTGGCTGGAATACGAAGCGGGCGAAACCGCCAGCGCGCAATTCGCACTGATGCTCGATCGCATCATGCCGATACTGATGAACCTGCATAACCGCGGCCAAAGCTGGGTAGAAAACGGCATCCGTCTGGAACAGGTGTTAGGCCGCGCCGATTTTATCGCCAATATCAATCCTGAACTGTGGCAATACCTGAAACAGCATCTGGAAGAGGCTAAAGCCAAAGGGTGGTTACAGTAAGGAAGTGCAGTAGGTTCTGCATGGTTCTAACACTTACTAACTCTATCAGTTCAGTGTCCTGTTTCGTGCGTGATAAGCATCACCGTTCTCTGTATACAACGTGTCACGCCCGACAAGTAGCGCTCAAGCGCCGCGCTCCTTGACCTTGGCTTTTGGCGGAACGGGGCCGCTACGCGGTTCCTTCGCCGGGAGACGCCTTCTGACGGACCGCCAGTGACGCGTTCCCGACGCGACACTGGCTTGAACCGCATCCATGCGGTTCATCCTGAAGTCATCTCCCGGCTCAGCCCCTTTTACGCCAGATAAAAAATACTCTTTTGGCCTGAGTAAAAGTAATTCACAAAAGCTGAACAGATAAAAATCATTTTTATTCCGGTAGCTTGAGCGCCGTTTGCTCCACATAGGGCTTCATAATCGCATCCGCCTCCTGCTGGGCGGTGGCCGCCGCTTTATCGACGCTCTTATCGGCATCGTTCAGCAGCGCGGCAAGCTGATTTTCCATCGCTTTGCGCACCGCCACCGTTTCATAGGTGGCGTACCACGGATGCGCGTACTGCAACTGCGACAGCGCAATCGCCGCACGCGGATCGTCCGCCAGATAAGCCTTCATTTCCGGCAGATCATACGCCGCCATCCGCGGGGCGAAGTAGCCGGTAAAACGACTCCAGCGTCCGCTCACTTCCGGGCTGACCAAGTAGCTCAGGAACTGCCAGGCCGCTTTTTTCTGCTCTTCGGAAATGCCTTTGAAACTCACCAGACTGGCGCCGCCGATAGTCACGCCACGGCGCGCTTTTTGCGGCATCATCGCCACGCCCAGTTGGAAATCCCTGGTATTTTCACGCATGAAGCCCAACGCGCCGGTACTCAGCATCGCCATACCCAGCTTACCGGAGAAAAAAGCCGCGCTGATTTGCTTGGAGTTCAACACGCCCCCCGGCATCACTTTGTCGCGGTAAACCAGATTGCGCCAAAACTGAAGCGCGCCTTTGGTTGAGGCGGTGTTGTAATACACTTCGCCGGGATAATCCGCATTATAATAATCGCCGCCGTTCGCCCGCGTCAGGGCCGATAGCATCCAACCGCCGTAGTCATCATTGGTGGACGGGATCATGATGCCCCATTGCCCTTTCGCCGGATCGGTCAGCTTTTTCGCTATCGTCACCACCTCATCCCAGTTTTTCGGCGGTTCATTAAAGCCCGCCTGTTTCAACATATCCTGGTTGTAATACAAAATCGGCGTCGAGTTATGGAACGGAATGGCGTAAGTCACGCCCATTACCTGCGCATTTTGATGCAATGCGGGCCAGAAGTTTTTATTCAGGAACGATGCGGCTTTTTCATTGCCGTATTTGAACAACTCATCCATCGGCAGGATCTGATCCTTGATGACCAGATCGGCGGTGAAATTGGCGGACATCATCACCAGCGCAGGCGGATCGCCCGCTTTGGCGGCGGCTTCAGCTTTCACTTTGGTCGTATCATAGCTGCCGGTAAAAATGCCACGGACTTCCACCTGATCCTGCGACTGATTGTACGCTTTGATGATGCGCGTCATTTCCATCGTCAACTTGCCGTCCACCGGCGCCGGGAACATGAAGTCGATACGCTGTTTTGCCAGCAGCGGGCCAGACATCAGCAAGGTCAACGCCAGTGCAATAATTCGCGGTTTACGCATTTATTTTCTCCTAGGATAAATTACGGGCGGTTTGCCCGGAAAACCAATGACAATCCTGTGGTGAAAAATTGAGAACCAGAGACATACCAATGTCCGGCACACTATCGCGGTTTGGCCGCCGATAACGTAGCCCGCCCAGTGGAGTCGTCACATGAATCAGGTACTCCGCCCCAAACAATTCCCGCTGCATGACCGTACCCGGCAACTGCAACCCGCCGTCCGGCGTGGCTTGTTCGGTAATATGCTCAGGGCGAATCCCCAGTCGCACGCTCGCCATCGCGCGGATTTCTTCCGTTGCCGGCAGCGCGATGGCCTGCTCCAGCAAAAATGCCTGTCCGTCCTTGCAAGGCAGCGTGAGTATATTCATCGCCGGCGTACCGATAAAACCCGCCACAAACTCATTGGCCGGGTGCGAATAAAGCTGCTCCGGCGTGCCGACCTGTTGCAGCACGCCGCGATCCAACACGGCGATGCGGTCCGCCATAGTCATGGCTTCAATCTGGTCGTGCGTGACATACACAGTGGTGGTTTTCAACTGCCGATGCAGCGCCATGATGCCGTCACGCACTTCGCTGCGCAGTCGGGCATCCAGATTCGAAAGCGGCTCATCCATCAGAAACAGCCGGGGATCGCGGACAATCGCCCGCGCCATGGCTACCCGCTGGCGCTGACCGCCGGAGAGTTTTCCCGGTTTACGTTTGAGTAACGGCTCAAGCTGCAACAAATCAGCTACCCGCCGCACACGCTGGGGATAGTCCGCTTTCGGTTCGCCGCGCATCCGCATGCCGAAGGTAATGTTTTGCTCCACCGTCAGGTGGGGAAACAGCGCATAATTCTGGAAAATCATCGAAAAATTACGTTGTTTCGGACTCCATGCGGTGATGTCCTCTTCGCCCAGCAGGATTTGTCCCGCGCTGACCGTCTCCAGACCGGCCAGCATGCGCAACAGCGTGCTTTTACCACAGCCCGACGGCCCTACCAGCACCAGAAACTCGCCATCGGCGATGTCCAGCGATAATGAGCACAGCGCCTGCGTTTGTTCAAATTGTTTGCTGATATTGCGTAACCGGATCACCGCCATTACTCATCCACCGGGCAACTGATACGTGAGTCATAAAGATAGGGGCCGGGAAACATGGCGAGCGACTGGCTGTAACTGACCAGACCGGTGACCGGCACATAACGGTGCATCACCACGGCGGCGGGCTCCAGATTGTAATAAGGCGCATCATCATGATGAAAATAAGGCACCTGATGCACCGTGCCGGGTACGCTCGCGATCATCGCCTGACGATATTGCGTCATGATTAAGCGGTGGGTGTGACCGCAGAATACCCTGCTCAGTTGCGGGAAACGTTCAATCAAGGCCAGTAACGCCTCACCGTTTTCACAGGCGATGGGGTCCATCTGCGCGGAACCGAGGGGAAGCGGCGGATGGTGCATAAAAACCGCCGTTTCACGCGCCGGATGCCCCGTCAGTTGCTGCTCCAGCCAGTCCAGCGTTGCTGGCGTCAACCAGCCTTTGGATTGTCCAGCCAGACTGGAATCGATAAACAGCAGACGCAGGGGAAAATCGTCCACCGCGTAACGGATATTTTCCGGGTCATCACCCAGTAAAGGACACAGCGGGCGCATGGCATTCAGAAAATGGCGCTTGTCATCATGATTGCCGGGGATCACATACAGCGGGTAATCCAGCATCCGCAACACACGTTGCGCCACCTGATACTCTTGCGGACGTCCGCAGTTGACGATATCGCCGCTTATCACCACCGCATCAGGGCGCTCACGCAATGCATTCAACTGATTGACGACTTCGGCATTCTTCTCATTAACATCAATAAATTCATACAGCTTGCGGCCTTCACTGCGAAAATGCAGATCGGAAATCTGTGCCAGTAACATAACGCCAACCTCTTATTTAATGCCTGAAAAACCAAAACTGCTCAGAAACTGCTTCTGAAACAGCACAAACGCCAGCATCAGCGGCAGACACACCAGCAGCGTTCCGGCGCAGATCAACCCCCACTGCCCGCCGGATTCCGCGCCCATGGCGAACGACACCAGACCGATGGTCAGCACCTGTTTGTCGGGATCGTTAAGCACCATCAGCGGCCAGAGATATTCATTCCAGTGATAGGTAATACTGACGGTGGCGAAAGCCAGAATCGCGGGCCAGGTCATGGGGATAAGCACGTGAAACACCACCTGCCACCAGCGGCATCCTTCCATCAGCGCCGCCTCTTCAATTTCTTTGGCGATATTGAGAAATGCCTGACGCATCAGGAACACGCCAAACGCTGAGGCGAAATACGGCATCATCACGCCGGTCAATGTGTTCAACAACCCCAGTTGTTTCAGCGTCATCATGTTCGGCACCATCATCACCACCGGCATGATCATCATTTGGATCAATAGCAGGTAAAACAACAATGTTTTGCCGCGAAACTGGTGATACGCGAAGATATATCCGGCGGTGGTGATCGTCACAAGCTGTACCAGAAAGGTGCCCAGCGCAAAGATCACGGTATTGGCGTAAAGACGCAGCCAGTCGGCGCTATCCCACGCATCGCGAAAGTTATCCAGCGTCAACGGCAAGCGAGGCGAGAGCGAGGCCATATCACTGCCGAAACTGCTGGCGCTGACGGAAGATGAGAGCATCCAGATAAACGGGCTGATCCACAGAACGGCGGCGCAAAGCAACAACAGCGGCAGCGTAAAGCGCGTGGCGACACGCAACGGATGGCGGTGTTCAACGCTCATAATGCGCCCCTTTTTCCAGCACTTTCAGGTTGATGATGGAAAACGCAAACAGCAGCACCAGCGTCAAAAAGGTGGCGGCGGAGGCTTTGCCGAGATCGTGGGTATCGTTCGCCAGATCCTGAATATAGTAGAGCAGCACGGTGGTGGCGTTATTCGGCCCGCCGCGCGTCATGACCGCGACGTGGTCGATCTGCGTAATAGCGTAAATAAAGGCGATCGTCACCACAAACGCGATGGTTGGCCGCAACAACGGCAGCGTGACATAGAAAAAAACCTGACGTCTCGACGCGCCTTCCATCAGCGCGGCTTCACGCGCCGAAGTGGAAATGGATTGTAAACCGGCGAGGAAAAACAGCATGTAGTAACCGGCGAATTTCCAGATGCCGATAACGCTTACCGCCACCAGCGCGCTGTCGCTCATGCCCAGATAGTTGTTATTCATCGGCCCGAACACCTGCGCCAGATAATAATCCAGCAGGCCAAGCCCCGGCATGAAAATGAACAGCCACAGCGTCGCCGCGCTCACCAGGGGAATGATCATCGGGAAGAAAAACGCGGTGCGCAGCCAGCGGTTGAGGCGCGTATTTTCCCACAACGCCACCGCCAGCACTAACGCCAGCAATACGCCGGGGATCACCGTCATCAGGATGTACAGCACATTGTTCAGCAATGCCTGCCAGAACACATCGTCATGCAACAGGCGGATAAAATTATCCAGACCGATAAAGCGCGGTTGATCGGCGTTCAGCCGGGTGTCATACAAACTGTCGATAACCGAACGCAACAGCGGGAAATAAGTGAAAGCGAAGAGAAAAACCAGCGTCGGCAGCAACACCAGGTAAGGAAAGTATTTTGCACGCATAAGCATTTGCCACATCGTGTGAAACACAGAGGCATTACCATAGAGAGCTTGCATGTCAGCGAGGCGTCAATTTAGTGACAGTTTGTTTTCAGTAAGAAAATATTCTCTTGCGAATTATTAATTCTAGTGGCAATCGAGACATGATAAAGCAGGATGTAAAAAAGGGCCGCTCCCGTGAGAAGAGCGGCCCTGGTCCAATGTATTAATCAGCCTGGCATTTACGTGTAGTCGGATACCGGCACGCAAGAGCAGAACAGATTACGGTCGCCGTAAACATCATCCAGACGTTTTACGCTCGGCCAGTATTTATGTTCGCTTCCCGCCGGAAACACCGCCAACTCGCGGCTGTACGGATGCGTCCAGTCGGCGACCAGCTCCGCCTGCGTATGCGGCGCGTTCACCAGTGGGTTGTCCGCCAGCGGCCACTCGCCTTGTTCCACACGATCAATTTCTGTTCGGATCGCCAGCATTGCGTCGATAAAGCGATCCAACTCCACCTGACTCTCTGACTCCGTCGGCTCGACCATCAATGTTCCCGCAACCGGGAATGACATGGTTGGCGCATGGAAACCGTAGTCGATCAGGCGTTTGGCGATATCCATTTCACTGATGCCGCTGCTCTCTTTCAGCGGGCGGATATCGAGAATACATTCATGCGCCACGCGGCCATCCCGCCCGGTATAGAGCACCGGATACGCGGATTGCAGCCGGACGGCGATATAGTTGGCGTTGAGGATCGCCATCTGGCTTGCCTGTTTCAGCCCTTGCGCCCCCATCATGCGGATATACATCCAACTGATCGGCAAAATAGATGCGCTGCCGAACGGTGCGGCTGATACCGCGCCCTGCCCGGTCAGAACGCCGTCGATTTTCACTACCTGATGCCCCGGCACGAACGGCGCCAGATGCGCTTTAACGCCAATCGGCCCCATGCCCGGCCCGCCGCCGCCGTGCGGAATACAGAACGTTTTATGCAGGTTGAGGTGAGACACGTCCGCGCCAATATAACCCGGCGTGGTAATGCCGACTTGCGCGTTCATGTTGGCGCCATCCAGATAAACCTGGCCGCCATACTGATGCACAATCTGGCACACCTCGCGGATGGTTTCTTCGTAAACGCCGTGCGTAGAAGGATAGGTCACCATGATGCAAGCCAGATGCTCGCCCGCCGTCTGTGCTTTTTCGCGTAGATCGTGCAGATCGATATTGCCCTGCTTATCGCAGGCCACCACCACCACATTCATACCCGCCATTTGTGCTGACGCCGGATTGGTGCCGTGCGCGGAACTGGGGATCAGGCAGATATTACGCGCCGCCTGATGACGGCTTTCATGATAGCAGCGGATCGCCAGCAGACCGGCGTACTCGCCCTGCGCGCCCGAATTGGGCTGCATACAGATCGCATCATACCCCGTCAGTTGCACCAGCCAACCGGAAAGCTGTTCGATCATCTGACGATAGCCAAGCGCCTGCTCTGGCGGACAAAACGGATGCAACTCGGCAAACTCCGGCCAGGTAATCGGCAACATTTCCGCCGCCGCATTCAGCTTCATGGTGCAAGAACCCAGCGGGATCATCGCCTGATTGAGCGCCAAATCTTTTCGCTCCAGACGATGCAGATAGCGCATCATTTCAGTTTCACTGTGATAACGATTAAAAACCGGGTGCGCCAAAATCGCCTCGCTGCGCTGTAAGGCGGCGGGAATAGAGTCCGATTGCCGGCTGACCGCCGCGTCAAGCGTGTCGATATCCAGTCCGTGGGCGTCGCCCAGCAGCACGGCAAACAGCGCCTGCACCTCTTCACGCGTGGTGGTTTCATCCAGCGTTATGCCGACCGCGCCGTCCAGATCGCCCCGCAGGTTGATGCCGAAACTCAGCGCCCGGCCAAGCACCGCGTTTTTATCCGCTGCCTCGACCGTCAGGGTATCAAACCAGGTTTGATGACGCAGCGTCATCCCCGTCTGACGCAGGCCCAGCGCCAGAATATCCGTCAGACGATGAATGCGTCCGGCAATGCGCTTCAATCCTTCCGGGCCGTGGAAAACGGCATACAGAGCCGCGATGTTGGCCAGCAGCACCTGAGAGGTACAGATATTGGAGTTGGCTTTTTCACGGCGGATATGCTGCTCGCGGGTCTGCATCGCCATACGCAATGCGGTATTACCGGCGGCGTCACGCGAGACGCCGATAATCCGGCCCGGCATGGCGCGTTTATGTTCATCGCGGCAGGCAAAAAAGGCCGCGTGCGGGCCGCCGTATCCCATCGGCACGCCAAAACGCTGGGCAGAGCCGAAAACGATATCCGCGCCTTGTTTGCCCGGCGCGGTCAGCGCGACCAGCGCCATGATATCGGCGGCGACACAGCTAATCACCTTACGATTTTTCAGTTGCGCCATCAGGTTGCGGTAATCGTGCAGTTCGCCCGTGGTGCCCGCCAGTTGCAACAACACGCCGAATACCGCGTCGTCATCCAGCGCCGCCGGCGCGTTGCCCACCACCACGTCAAAACCAAACGCATGAGCACGCGTGCGCACGACATCCAGAGTTTGCGGATGAACATCGTCAGCCACAAAGAATCGGTTGGCCTGCTTCAGTTTGCTGATGCGTTTTGCCATCGCCATCGCCTCCGCCGCCGCGGTCGCTTCGTCCAGCAACGAGGCCGAAGCCAGTTCCAGCCCGGTTAAATCCTGTGTGACCTGTTGAAAATTCAGCAATGCTTCCAGACGCCCTTGCGACACTTCCGGCTGATAGGGCGTATAAGCCGTGTACCAGCCTGGGTTTTCCAGCACGTTACGCAGGATCACCGGCGGCATCAGCACCGCGCTGTATCCCATGCCGATATAGTTTTTATACCGCTGATTACGACTGGCGATGGCTTTCAACTCAGTCAACGCCTGATGCTCGCCGGTCGCCTCGCCGACCGCGGGCGGGCTGGGCAATTGAATATCAGCCGGCACAATCTGCCGGATTAACGCATCCAGTGACGCCGCGCCGACCACGGACAGCATATGCTGCTGTTGGCTGGCGGAAGGACCGATATGGCGTTCCACGAAAGCGCCGTCATGTTCAAGTTGGCTGAGAGTCTGAGTCATTACGAAAATTTCCTGCGTAAAACATGCCATTGCCCTGGTTTGATAGCAGGCAAGGGAACAAAAAAACGCCCCGGCTTAGCGGAGTCCGGGGCGCAGTCATTATTCATCTTCTTCCAGCGAGGCCTGATAGCTTTCAGCATCAAGCAGTTCATTCAGATCAGACTCATCGGACGATCTGATACGGAACAGCCAGCCATCACTATACGGCGCGCTGTTAACCAGTTCAGGCGCGTTTTCCAGTTCTTCATTGACTTCGATAATCTCACCGCTGATCGGCGCATAAATATCAGAAGCCGCTTTTACCGATTCGGCGACCGCGCAATCATCGCCAGCCGCGACGATCGTACCGACCTCCGGCAGATCGATAAACACCATATCGCCTAACAATTCCTGCGCGTGATCGGTAATTCCCACGCTGTAAACACCTTCACCTTCTGACAGCACCCACTCATGCGAAGCGGTATATTTTAGTTCTGCTGGTACATCGCTCATTGCCACCCTCTCTTTCTTTTCCTTCACAAAACGGTTAATACTGCACAATGGGTTTCCCGGCGCGGACAAAACCGGGTTTGGTGATATGCACAGGTAGCTCACGATTGCGGATCTGGACGATAGCTTGCTCACCAATGCCCGCCGGGACACGCGCCAATGCTATGCTTACGCCGAGCGTCGGTGAAAACGATCCGCTGGTAATGACCCCTTCCTGCATCACACCATCACTATCAGTAAAGCGCACAGGTAAATCATTACGCAACACGCCTTTTTCGGTCATCACCAGTCCGACCAATTGATCGCCGCCTTTTTCACGCTGTTTTTCCAGCGCTTCGCGGCCGATAAACTGACGATCCTGCGGTTGCCAGGCGATGGTCCAATCCATGTTGGCGGCAAGCGGGGAGACGCCTTCATCCATATCCTGACCATAGAGATTCATCCCGGCTTCCAGCCGCAAGGTGTCGCGGGCGCCTAACCCACAGGGCTTAACCCCGGCGGCGGACAGTTGTTGCCAGAAGCTCGCCGCCTGTTCCTGTGGCAGCGCAATTTCATAACCGGCTTCGCCGGTGTAACCCGTCGTGGCAATGAAGAAATCATGTGCCTGCATGCCAAAAAATGGCTTCATGCCGGCAATGCGCCTAATCTGATCGTCATCCAATGCGTTATGCGCTTTCAGCACCGATTGTACTTTTTCCTGCGCCGTTGGCCCCTGTACCGCGATCAGCGCCAGATCGCCGCGCTCATGAATCTTCACCATAAACGGCTCGGCGTGTTCGGTGATCCAGGCCAGATCTTTTTCCCGCGTGGCGGAGTTCACCACCAACCGGAAATCATTTTCCGTCAGAAAATAGACGATCAGATCGTCTATCACGCCGCCGGAGGCATTCAGCATGCCGGAGTATAACGCCTTACCCGGCTGCGTCAGTTTGGCGACATCATTGGCCAGCAGATAGCGGAGAAACTCACGCGTTCTGGCGCCGTGCAAATCCACAATCGTCATATGGGACACATCAAACATACCGGCATCGCGACGTACAGTGTGATGTTCATCCAACTGAGAGCCATAATGCAGCGGCATCATCCAGCCGTGAAAATCAACCATTTTGGCGCCGGACGCCAGATGCTGCGGGTACAACGGAGTCTGCTTTACCATTTTTTTCCTCTGTCGCTGTTATGCGCCTTGTCAGGGGGAGAAAAGACATGACGCAAACGATACCTTAGAGATGAACTTATCATCGAAAGCCCCGGTTAACCACCCGCTTATTCATAAGTAAAAATATATACTTCATTAAAATAATGTAGAGATGCATTTTAAATGCATGGTCATTAAATCTATATAAAACAAATAAACAGAATAATAAATCATAAAAATTAAATTTTTTATGATTTTATCTTAAAAAAATAGAGTGGGTTAGAAAGCCCTCGATCGTTAATGCCGCCTTAAGGATTAGATTATATAATGCGAAAATGATGTAAAATTAGATTATTTCAAGCATGTATTCCACCCTGCCGCGTATAATTCTGCCGCACAAATAAAAAAGAATAGATTGTTAAATCAATAATATAAAGCCGAATGAAGAGTTAACAGGCAAACAATAAGTAAGGTAGATAAAATTCAGGAGACGTGATGTATTTACCTCACCTTAAAAAAACGACATTTTTTATAACACAAGCAATCATTTTAATTAACATAACTAAAGGATATTATTTCTTTGTCGGTTTATTTATGGAAAAAAAACAAAAACACATCATGTTTAATATTTTTTTCTATCTATCCGCTCAATGACTTTAATTAAAAAAACATCCGGCAACTTTCGATAAAACATGACAAATGCACATAACAATAATATGTAGTAGTCGAATCTTCTATTATCACCTCATAAATCCCTATATTTACCGACAAACAAACAATCGAAACAAGCGATCAAAACAACAAATAAAACAGGTTTAACCTATCAAACAAGCAGATATCGATCGGTATAAATGATTTGTTTTAAAATCTCTTTTTGTTTCTAATTCTGCTTATCTAAAAATAAAAAAATAATCAATTTAATCAAATATTCATCATACCTTAATTTGTATAAAACAATGGTTGATCATTATTTTTATCGAAGGGAATAAATAAATACAACTATATAATAATTAAGGAAATACTTATTATCATGAATAACGCGGCCTCATAAGATGAAAAAGTAATAGCGGCAGACAGTAATTAGCAGGATAATAATTTTTAAAGTAATAAAATGGACACCTCAACTTAGTTACTTATTAATGCATGAATATCACTCCGTTATTTTTTCATAAAAAAACGGCGGAGACTTATATTTTACTTAAGGCTTTCTCTTTGACTATCACACCCAGACTTCCATGACTGTGCGTAAGCGCCGTTATGGTTGAACGCTGTAGTTATATCATGAGACTTTTATTTTAATTAACTAACTATCGGAGAAACGGTAATGCGTAATTTTTTTAAGGCATTGAAAAAGGATGATCGCGGTGTATCTGCATTGGAATATGCCATTCTTGCAGGTGTATTGGTTGTAGTAATTGTCGCTGGGGTTACACAATTCGGTAATGATGTGAAAACAGTCTTCACTGACGCCGGGCAGAGTGTCAAAACTGCGGTAAGTAATGCCAGTAACCAGTAATACAAATCCATAAATGATGATTCCCGTCATAAAGTTGACGGTATTAGTGTTGCTGGCAGGCCTGTTTGCGCTGCTGGCACACGCCGACCTGACTCGGCGCCGTCTGCCAAACCGCTGGATTGCATATTATGCCTTGCTCTTTCCCTTTTACGCCTGGGGTATGGAGATGGGGTGGATGCAGCTCATTGGCCACGGTGTGACGGCGCTGACGACATTCCTGCTGCTGTTGCCGCTATTCATTCGCGGCGGCATCGGCGGCGGAGATGTCAAATTAGGTACGGTAGTGATGCTGTGGGCAGGGGTATCGTCCTTAGCATCCGTGCTGGTTGTCGTAAGTCTGGCAGGGGCATTGCTGGGCATGGCGGGCTGGTTGACAGATAAATTCTGCTCGTCGCAAACCGCCTCAGAGACGGCATGGCGGACAGCGTTGTCCGCACGTCGCGGCGTACCTTATGGCGTTGCGCTGGTATGCGGAGGAATAACCGCGCTGGCGGAGCAATACGGTTGGATACCGACTTAAACCACCGTTACTCATTAGCAAAAACCAGGATGGTCTCTCTATGTTTACGTTTACTTATTTCCCTCATTCACACGTTGTATCAGTCAAATCGGGAGCGGCCAGCCAATGTCCTCGCTCCTGAAGTTTGCCCTGATTCTGCTCGCCGCCGCCGTACTGACAGTGATCGTCCGAATGCTGTTCGTCAGCGGCTCAGACGAGAATATTTCCCGTGATGATAACATCCGGGTACGCGTGGCGGCGGCGACCTTACCGGCCGGCTTGTTGATGCGCGAAGGCGATCTCAGTTGGAAAACCTATGCAAAATCCCAACTGCCGAAAGGCGCGTTGGTTGAAGGCAGCGACGACGCCATTCTGTACGGCGCGCTGGTGCGCAGACAGGTGGCCGCGGGTACGCCCATTACCGCCGAAGACATTATTCGGCCCAACGCGCCAGGCTTTCTGGCCGCCGTGCTGAAACCCGGCTCGCGCGCCGTTTCCGTGCCGATTGACGATGTCTCCGGCAACGCCGGGTTGATCCAGCCGGGCGATTTCGTCGACATCATTCTGACGCAGCGTCTCCATCAGGCGGAAAACAGCCTGAATGCCAAGAATCGGCTGGTGGTCAGCGAAACGGTGGTGGAGCGGGTACGCGTGATTGCCGTCGGTTCGGAATTCCAACGCCGAATCGATGAAAACAGCAAACCAAACCGCGCCAGAACCGTCACCATTGAAGTCGCGCAACGCGTGGCGGAGGCCGTCACAGTCGCCGCTCAACTCGGCAGCCTGTCGATGGCGCTGCGCAGTTTCGCGGTGGAAGACCGCAATATGCTCACCGATAACGATCCACTGGTAAAAACCGCGTCCGTCGTGGCGTGGAGCAGCGATCTCAGTAAAGAAAACCAGCCGGTATGGGGAAACGATATCTCACGCGCACTATCGGGAGAACAGGACGCTTCAGCAGAAAAACAGCCCCCTTCGTTAACCTCTCACCGGGTCATCATTTTGCGCGGTAGCCAACGACAGGAACAGGAATTTACCACCTATGCACGTTAAAACGTTATTACATACGCTTATGGCGCTGCTGCTGACAGTCACCGCCTTAAGTCTGATTCCGGGCGCACAGGCCCGACAAATGCTGGCGCTGTCGATCGGGGAAGGCAAACTGCTCAACGTAAAAGACGAAATCACCACGGTGTTCGTCGCCGACCCGGAAATCGCCGATGTGCAATCTCCGGCGGAAGGCGCCGTGCTGGTGCTCGGCAAACGCACAGGCAGCACGTCGCTGTATGTGCTGGGCGCGCGCAAGACGTTGCTGCAACGCACGCTGGTCGTAAGGCATAACCTGTCTGAAATGCAGACCATGCTGCGCCAGCGTTTCCCGGCGCTGCGATTATCGCTGGCCTCCGCGCCCGGTTCCGTCATGGTTTCAGGCATGGTGCCGGACGCAGAGAGCGCCGATGCCGTCGCCCAGACCATACGGCCTTATCTGGGCGAAAAGGAGCAACTGCTCAATCAACTGAGCGTCAACAGTCCGGTACAGGTACATCTACGGGTGCGGGTGACAGAAGTCTCACGCGAGGTGACGCAGAAACTGGGCATCAACTGGGATGTATTAACCAAACCGGGAAACTTTATCATCGGTCTGGGAAACGGTCGTGATTTTACCAACAGCAGCGGCAGCGGTCAGCCCTATGTGCAGGCAAGCGAAGGCTATTCCTTCCTCGGCGGTTACAGCAAGGGCAATACCTCGATTCAGTCAATGATCGACGTGCTGGACAAAGAAGGGCTGATCAGCGTACTGGCGGAACCCAACCTGACCGCGGTTTCCGGCCAGACCGCCAGTTTCCTGGCGGGGGGCGAGTTTCCGGTTCCCGTCAAGCAGGACTCGGACACCATGACCGTCGAATTCAAGCCCTTCGGCGTGGCGCTGGACTTCACGCCCACGGTGCTGTCCGATGACCGCATCAGCATCAAAGTCCGACCAGAAGTCAGCGAGCTCGATCCCAACAGCAGTATCGTCATGGAAAACCTGACCATCCCCGGCATTTCGGTGCGTCGGGTGGAAACCACAGTGGAACTGGCCAGCGGTCAGAGTTTCGCCATCGGCGGATTGCTGCAACATAACGTCACCGATGTTCTATCCAAAGTACCCGGTCTGGGTTCTGTGCCGGTGCTCGGCAAACTGTTCTCTTCTTCGGATTATCGCAACAACAAAAGCGAACTGGTGGTGATAGTCACGCCTTATCTGGTGCGTCCCAGCGCGCCGGGGCAGTTGACCACGCCATTGAACAGTATGCGCCCGGCCTCCGATATTGAGTATCTGCTCCAGAAAAAAACCGGAGTTGATCCTCATCAGAATAAGGTGCCGCGCTTAACCGGCGCGGCAGGTTTTGTTTACTGACAATCATGGATGCGGCGATAGCGCCGCCCACTGATGGCATAGGAGTACAACAATGCGGATTTCCGTCACATTACGCCACGCGCCCTGCCGTCTGCTTCTGGCGATGGTGCTAGGAGGAGTCGTACTGGGAAGCGTGGCTGGCTGTTCGTCATGGCAACGCGACCCGGACGGTATGCCGGATATATCGAGCATCCAGTTAAAACAACGCGGCAAACAGTGGGTGGCGTACCCGCCTTCCTGTTATGCGCTGGCGCAGCCTGAACGCGACTGGGACAACGTGAATCGCGCGCAGGTGGCGTTTGGCTGCGCTACCTACACCAATCTGGCGCATAGCCTGGTTCGTCCGCGGGATTTAGATCTCCCCCGGCGCTATAAAGGTACGGCGGCGGAGGCCGCGGCGTTATCGGTGACTCGCTATCGCGAAAACCGGGTTGAGCCACTGCGTGAGTCCACCACGTTGAAAATCGATCAATAACACGGATATTAGTCTATGAGTGTGCTAACGGATATAGAACATGGCAACGCGCGCAGCGTTAATTTCGCGGCGTTTATTCAGGATGCGGAAGGTAAAGAGGAAGTCGCTCATTTCCTCAAATCCAGTACGTTGACCGACTACAAAGTGGAACGCGGCAGCGTGGATGAGGCCATTGCCTGGCTGAAGAAAGTCGAACGCTCCCCGCGTCGATTACTGGTGGATATCTCCGGTTCAGACGGCCCGCTGGATGATTTAAACCGGCTTGCCGACGCCTGCGAGCCTTGGGTTCAGGTGTATGCCATCGGCGATCGTAATGATGTGGGCCTCTACCGCAGCCTGCTGCAACAAGGCGTGCAGGATTATCTGGTCAAACCGTTGGGTGCAGGCCTGTTGCGCAAAGTGTTGGACGATGAAGGCAACGCGCCGGTTCGTCAGCAGCGGCTGGGAAAAGTGGTTGTCGTCGTCGGCACCCGTGGCGGTATCGGCACCAGCAGCGTGGCGGTGCATCTGGCCAGAGGGCTTATCGCCGGCGGAACGCACCGGCGGATAGTCTACCTTGATCTCGATGTATATGGCGGCAGCGGCGCCTGTATGCTGGGCATTGCCGGCGGCAACGCGCTGATCGAGGTGATGGGTAACGCCGATCGCCTCGATGCGCAATATCTGGAACGCACCATGACCACAGTGGACAACCGGCTATATGCGCTCAGCGCCGAACTGGACTACGCCGATCCCTATAGCATTCAGGAAGGAAAACTGAGCAACCTGTGCGCCACCCTGAGCCAGTATTACCATTACATCATTCTGGATGTCCCGCAGCGCGGCGGCGCGCTGGCGTCAGAAGCGTTTCTCAATGCCAACCTTGCCTGCGTCGTGGCGGAACAATCGGTCTATTCGGCCCGAACGCTGCTGCGGTTGGTACGCCATATCGAGGCTCATCCTAACCCGGCCACGGTATACAGCATCGTCAATCAACCCCAGCCGGTAAACCGCAATAAAGTCAACCTCAAAGACTTCGTGAAAACCATCGAACTGCCGGTTATTCCAATCGGTCACGATCCGTTGGCGCTGTCGTTATCGGAGAATCTTGCGTCGCCGCTGCCCGACAACAGCCCTTTCGCTCAGGGGATCAAGCAACTCGTCAACCTGTTGACCGGAGAAGCAAACACCAAGTCACGCGATACCTGGTGGCTGCCTTTAAGAATAAAGAGGTGACAAATGAGCTTTGGTCGCAAATCGGCAACAAAGCCAACATACGGGCCGACGCGTCAGTCTGTTTTCTCTGAATCGCCATCGGCGCACGACGATGCGTTGATCCAGACGATTTCCGTCATCAGTCCGGCGATCGCGGATAAAACAGCGTCGGAGAACACGGAGTCCGTCATTCGCTCAGGGAATTACGCTCTGATCAGACAAGCGGTATTTTCCACCATCGACGTGTCCAGCGCGCTGGCGCGCTCCTATGAGGAAGTGAAAGCGGATATCGCAACCATTATCGCGGAAACCGTGGTGATGGAAAATCTGCCGGTTCCTCTCAGTAAGCAGCGCGTAATGGGACAGGAAATTCTCAATGATATGTTCGGCGTGGGACCGATTGAACCTCTGCTGCAAGATGAAACGGTGTCCGACATCATGGTCAACGGGCCCGATCAGATCTACGTGGAACGCTTTGGCCGACTGGAACTGACGCCGCTTAAATTTATCGACAACGCCCATGTCATCAGCGTAGCTCAGCGTATTGCCTCATCCGTGGGACGGCGGGTGGATGAAAGCAGCCCGATGGTGGATGCCCGACTGACCGATGGCAGCCGGGTAAACGTGATTCTGCCGCCGCTGGCCATTGACGGCGCATCCATTTCCATCCGTAAATTTTCCCGGCGGGATCTGACGCTAAAACGGCTGGCATCCAAAGGCTGCCTGTCATCGGCGATGGCGAAAGTGCTGGAAATCGCCGCCGCCAGCCGACTCAACGTGATTATTTCCGGCGGCACCGGCTCTGGGAAAACCACACTGCTTAATGCGCTGTCGCGCTTCATTTCCACCGCCGAACGCGTGATTACGGTTGAAGATGCCGCCGAACTCCAGCTTCAGCAACCGCACGTTCTGCGCCTGGAAACCCGTCCGGCGAATCTGGAAGGCGCAGGCCGGGTTACGCAAGGGGATCTGGTGCGCAACGCGTTGCGTATGCGCCCGGACAGAATCATCCTCGGAGAAACGCGCGGCGCGGAGGCGCTGGATGTGCTGCAGGCGATGAATACCGGTCACGACGGATCAATGACCACCCTGCACGCCAATAATCCGCGTGACGCGCTGATCCGGCTTGAAAGCATGGTCTTGATGGCCAACGGTAATCTACCGCTGTACTCCATTCGTCGGCAAATCGCCAGCGCGGTGCACCTGATCGTTCAGGTGGAACGCATGCGCGACGGTTCGAGACGCATCATCAGTATTACCGAACTGGCGGGTATGGAGGGCGACATTATCGTGACTCAGGATCTGTTCCGCTTCAACTATGACGCCAGCGCCTATGAGGATGAAGTAACCGGTTCCTTCGACAGTAGCGGCATGCGCCCCATATTCACTGAACGCGCCCGTTATTACGGTATGGAAACCGCGCTGCTGGAGGCCATGCGACCATGACATTTTCCGATATCATTCTGATACTCACCTTTGCGATTTTCGTGCTGTTCGGGCTGGCGGCGATGACGTTGGCCGATGTCGTGCAACAACGTCCGACCGCACGTATCCGCCAGCGGCTGAAAACGCTGGTCAGTATTTCAAGCCATGCCTCGCGCCAGAAAATCGTAATGGAACTGGAACGGGCGCAAGCAGAAGTCAGACGTCGTCATCGGCGCAAGGCGATGGGAACGCTGGGTTATTATCTTAACCGGTTGGAAACGGTCGGCAATCGACGCAGCTACCAGCAGCTTATCGCGTTGCAGGGCGCCATCCTATTGGCGGCGTCGGCGCTTTTCTATTTCGGGCTGATACCCGTCGCCTGGTGGAGCGTTACGTTACTGTTTGTCGCGCTGCCGGTAATATTGACGTTGGTGATTTACCGCAAACTGGTCGAACGCTTCAAACTGAGCTTTCTCACCCAGATGCCGGACGCCATCGATATGATCACCCGCGCCAGCCAAGCCGGGATACCGATTACGCAATCCATCCGCAACGTCGGTAATCACTTCGCCGCGCCGCTGGGACCGGAGTTCCGGCGCATTGGGGACGGTCTGCTGCTGGGGCACGATCTTCAGGAAGTCATGGACGAAGCGGTGCTGCGCATTGAACTGCCCGACTTCGCCTTTTTCGCCGTTTGCCTGTCGCTACAACGCAGCACCGGCGGTTCGTTGACCGAATCGCTGGAAAATTTATCCACCATTATCCGTAACCGCCGCGATCTGCGCCTGAAAACCAAAGCGATGACGGCGGAAAGCCGCTTGTCAGGCACTATCCTGACGTCGCTGCCGTTTCTCATTTGCGGCGCGTTGTTCGCGCTCAGTCCCGACTACATCAACGTGCTGTTTTACACCGCCGCAGGACAACAACTGCTGTTTCTGGCGGCGACAATGCTCACGCTGGGGGTCTTGATGATCCGAAAAATCGCCAGAATGGAGATCTGACGCCATGTTACTTCGACTCTTTCCCGTATTGTGCGCCCTGATCGGCGTCGCACTGTATCTCTATGCCCGCGCCAGCCGACGCGCCCGCCTGGTGGAACGAATGCAGTACGAAGTTCGGCGTAAAAACATCCAGCCGCAAACACGCGGTTGGCAACACCATAACGCGCTGCGCCGATTGATGGCGATGTTGCACAACCTCGGACACCGGGCGCCGTTATTCAACGCCGCCCAGCGGCTGGAAATATCCCACAAGCTGGTGCGCGCGGGCTTTCGCGGGCCAAAAGCGTTGCTGCTGGTCATTGCGTTATCGTTGATTTCATCGCTCGCGTTACTGGCGCTGGTTATCGTGCTGTTCTGGCCCTTGCTGGCGGACCAACAGCTATACGGCGTGCTGCTGTGCCTGCTGGCCCTCTATCTCGGCACCTTGCTGCCACGTATCGTGCTCGACAGACTGGTCGCCAGACGTCAGCGCATCCTCCGGCAAAGCCTGCCGGACGCGCTCGATCTCCTGGTTATCTGCACCAATTCTGGATTGGGGTTGAACAGCGCCATCCAGCGGGTCGCCGAGGAAATGGCGCTGGTTTGTCCGGCGCTGGCTGACGAATTGCGGCTGACATCCGGCGAACTGCAAATCAGCAACGATACGGAAGCCGTACTCAATCGGCTGGTGCAACGCACCGGGCTGGAATCGGTCAAGACGCTGGTCAATGCGCTGCTGCAATCGCGTCAATACGGCACTGCCATTACACAAGCGCTGCGCATCCTGGCCCGCGCCGAACGCACCTCCCGCATGATGCGTCTGGAAGAGGCCGCCGCCAAACTAGCGGTAAAAATTACGCTGCCAATGATGTTGTTTATTCTGCCCACCGTCTTGATCGTCGCCGCCGGTCCCGCCGTGTTGGGAATTATCGAATTTTTCGCCACGCAGTACGGATAACTCATGTAGTACGGATAACTCATGTAGTACGGATAACTCACGCAGTACAGATAACTCATGTAGTACGGATAACTACAGACAGATAAGGTAACCATGATGGACAAAAAATATCGTGCAATGACGCTCTTTTGCCTGCTTGCCTTGTTGACGGGCTGCCAGGCGTTGTCTCAACCCGACAGTGAACGCAGCAAACAGCCAGTCAGCCTGAAATCGGATCAGAGCGAACTGAATATCGCCGCCAGCGCCTTAAAAAGCGGCGATCTTGAGGTCGCCGGGTCAATCTATCGTCGTTTTACCCAGACGAATCCCGACCAGCCCGCAGGCTGGCTGGGTCTGGCCGATACCCACTTTCTATCCGGTGAACTGGAGACCGCAAGTAAAGCCTACGCAACCGCACAGCAGTTGGCGCCGGACAATATCGACGCGTATCTGGGCCAGGCGCGCATTCTGCTCAGACAGCGCCAGTTAACGCAAGCCGTCGAGCGCTACCAGGCGATCCTGACGCGTTTTCCCAATCACCCGCTGGCATTATCGGGGTTGGGGGTCAGCCATGATCTGGCGGGCGAGCACGCTCAGGCCCAGAGCATCTACCGGCGCGGATTAAAACAGAATCCCGATGATGCGGCCTTGCGTACCAATCTGGGACTGTCGCTGGCGCTGGAAGGCAAGGCGCGCGAATCGATAAACACCCTGCTGGGCGTCAATGGCATCACCAGTACGCTACCGCAGGAGCGGGATAATCTGGCGTTGGCCTACGGCCTGCTGGGACGGGACGACGCGGCGGAAGAGATTCTGACGGCCAGCCAACCGCGCGACATCGTGCAGGATAATCTGACGTTTTATCGCTATCTGCGCCAGAACCTGGAGCAATCCGATGTTAAAGCGTTGCCTTAATGGACACCTGTGGCGCCGGCGGCTTCGTCGCGAACAACGCGGTATCGCCGCGCTGGAGTATGCGTTGATCGCGCCGCTGCTATTCGCCGTGTTGTTCGTCACCATCGAAGTCACGTTCATCATGCTGGCGGACGCGCAGTTGGACACTGCCGCCAACCGGATTGCGCGCATGGGGCGTATCGGCATCAACGGCGATTGCCGCCAGACAGTGCAAGCTGTGCTGGATGATACGCTTTCGCCCTGGGTTCGTACCGCCAGGCCATCTTATATCGACGTTAAAATCTACCGGCCCGGCGATAACGCGCCCTTTCCTGATTGGGAGGAGGCCGATTATCAGCCGGAATGCGATGACGGCGAGCGAGGGGATATGGTGATCTATCGGCTGGGTTTCTACCGGCCAGGGATGACCGGCTTTATTTCCTGGCTGGGTGGTGATCGCATACGTTTTGAACGCGTCATTCTGATCCAAAACGAACCATGAAAAAACATCTACGTACCCTATGTTTACGCCTGAAAAAAAATCGTCTCTGGCACGCCAGACGAGGCGCGGTGGCAATTGAAGCGGCGTTGATCATCCCTCTGGCGGTGTTCATCGTCATCGCCAGCATGGAACTGTATCACTACTTCAGAACCGCGTCGGTGGTGGATCGCGCCGCGTTCACGATCGCAAACAGTCTGTCCATGCAACGCGAGTTGAACGATAACCAGCAGTGCCGCCTGGCAAACGATATCTGCACTTACCATACCATCGCGCAGGATCTGATGACGCCGCTCGATTACCGTCGCTATGGCGGCATGGTCATCAGCCTGTACGCCACGGATACCGATAGTAGCGGGACAGCCGTCTGGCGGACAACCCCTGAATGGCAACGAGTCTATCAGGGCGAGCAAAACTCGCATTCCGTCGCCGCCACACTGCGGCCGCCAGATAATTTCCCACAACCATCGGCTAATGACTCGGCGATCGTGGTCGAGGTGTTTTATCGCTACACGCCATTCATGCTCACCTCCGCCTTCTGGCAGGAGTTGGGGGGGGAACAACAATTGTCGGCGCGCGCCTTCTATCGGCCACGGTTTAACGACTTACCCATCAAGTAAAGGATGACGCCAAAGATGGCCACATTACGACAAATAGGGCGGAAACTACGCCGCGACCAGCGGGGCGCCGCCGCGCTCACCTACCTGATCTGTTTCCCTGTCATCACGCTGGCGCTGTTGAGCGCCATTGACTTTATTCGTTACAATATGGCGCAAAGCAAACTGCAAAATGCGTTGGACATTACGGTGCTGTCGGCAGGACGCAATCTGGACCATTTCACGCCCGATGCGAGCCCTGACGCCGAATCCGCCTGGCGTCAGGATGCCATAAGCTATTTTTACAGCAACATGCCGAAAAACTTTCTCGGCGGCACCATCGCGGAAGATGACGTGAGCATCACCTACAACGAGGAAAGCAACGATCAGAGTCAGGCAACCGGGCAGTTGGTGCATATGACCGCCAGCGGTACGCTGCCGTTGCTGATCACCGGTTATCTGAATCAAACCGCCTTCAGGTTGTACGCCGAAAACAAAGCGGTGCGCCGTACCCGCAGCGATATTGAAATGGTGCTGGCGCTCGACCACACGGGTTCAATGAGAGGCAATAAAATTGAAACGTTAAAAAAAGCGTCCGCGGATCTGGTGGATAAGGTACTCGGCGCGGCGGATAACAGCGGCAAGTTGGACAAGACATTTATCGGTATCGTTCCGTTTGCCGATACGGTGTATGTGGGCGATGAAAGACGCTACTGGCTGAATGCCGAGGCGCAACAGTATCCCTATATTCAATCCGGCAGCGTTTGGGATGGTTGCGTGCTGGAGCCCTATGATGGGGCCTTCAAAGCCGAGTCGGGGTTGCCGGGACAGTTTACGCCCCTGATGACCTGGGGGACGAAAACCTTCACTCCGGCGGAAACAGCGGAAAAACTGGGCAGGAAAAGCGGCGAGATTAAACTCCTCTCAGTCAGCGGCGAGCGGATTATCGATACCCGATCGGTCGGCGACACGCTCGTGGCGCGGTTTGCCTTTCCGTCACGCTATATACAATATGGCAACAGCAACACCAACTGTTCTTCCAGCCGGGCGATGGCGTTCCTGAGCAACGAAACCGCAAGACTGAAAGAGAAAATTACTGATTTGAGTATTGATGGCCGGACCATCATTCCGCTGGGTCTGTTGTGGTCGTGGCGCATGCTGGATCCAAACTGGCGTGGGGACTCAGGCTGGGGAGATGATTTAAAACCGCGTGATGCCGCCCCCGGTCTGAGCAAAATTATTGTCCTGCTCACCGACGGCAATAACGGTCTGGATCCGCTCGATCCGAACAATACCAGCAACCATTCTGACGACGTTGCTATTGACGCCGAGCCAATCGCCGCCAGCTACGTCATCAACTATCAACTCACCAGCGGCAATGAAACGCAATCAGCTAGCTATCAGGACACGCTGGCGGGTTTCAGCAATGATAAACATCTGCTGGGCCGGTACTTTTCCAATAGTTCCGACTTCAGTTCCCTGCGCGTCGGCAGTGAGCAGGAGATGAATAACAATGCGACAACCATCGCACCCTATGGAAAATTGTATCAAGGACGCAGTAATGGGCAGGACTGGCAGGTGGGTAATCAGACGCTGAATAAACTTACCGCCGATCTGTGTGAAAACATCAAGAGCCAAAATATCAGTATCTATACCGTGGTTCTGGGCGACGGCATTAATGGCAGTACCAAGTCGCTGATGCAGACCTGCTCCAGCGGCGTGCAAGGCGGTTATTACTTCGACGCCACCAATGTCAGCGACCTCCCCAACGCTTTCTCCACCATCGCTAACTCATTGACCGAACTGCATATGATTGAATAAACCGAGCAGGCCACGCTACTGTTCCCTCCGCCCTGGCGACGCAAGGCGGAGGTGGCCGAAAAATCCAGCCTATTGCGGAATTTTTTCTTCGATACGCTGTATCAGATAAGGAAAAAACGGGTTGGAGGAAAGACGCAGCAATGTATCCAGATCAACCACCAGCGCTGAACGCTCACCGCGGGCGGCAATCATCCCCAATGGCAAGCCAAACTCATGGGGATTTTGCGAAAAACGCCCGTACAGCGAGTCCGAATCGGGAAAAGGCAGCGCGATATGCGACAGCGAATAAACATCCGGCGGATAATCAATCGCCAAATCACGAGAACTTTCCCGCGTCATGCCAGCGGCGACATCAAACGCGATGGCTTGCGCACTGTCTGGCGAGGCGTTGGTAATCACCGTGGTGTCGTAGCGGCGGGGAGCCGGGGGCAGCAAGTGACTGATGGCGTTATTGGCGGAGTCGCGTAATAACAAGCCGAAACTGATGGTGCGATTGACATCAAACAGCACCAATTGGCTGCCGTTGGCCGGCAACAAATCATAAAACGCCGTAATGACCGCCCTGGTGCTGACGGTAAAATCCATCACCGATTGAAACGTCAGCACCGGCGGTAGTTCAGCCAGCGCCTGACGCTGTGCTTTACGGATCAGTTGCCGTTGCAGTTCATGCGTCAATAACCATGACTGGCGTGCGCCGTTTACCGGAAATGAATTGTATTTGAATGGGTTAAACTCCGGCAAAATCCCCAGCCACGCGGATTTGGCGAACGGCGGAAAAATTGCCGGCAACCCCGCTAAACCGGCGAAACGAGCGTAGCTGGTGATACCGATCATCGGTGAAATCAGAATTAGCTGATCCGGGCGAGCCAACGTCGCGTCATCCAACGCATCCAGCGCATATTTCAGCGCCAGCGCGCCGCCATTGGAAAAGCCGACAATGTGCAACGGCAAAGAGCGTCCTGCAGCCGCGCCAATATAACGCTCTGCTTCGCGCACCGCCAGCCGCGTCGCGGCCAACCAATCCTGCCAGCGAACATCCGTCAGCGCGCCCGGCACCGTGCCGTGGGCCGGTAAACGGATACCGACCACCACAAAACCGCGCTGACGATAACGCTCGGCGACATGCCGCAGGCTATAAGGCGCATCGGTTAAGCCGTGCAACAGCACCACCACGCCTTTCGGCGCACCATCCGGCATTAGTTCATAAGAACGGTTCCAGTCATGTTGGAATTTCCCCGGATAAACCGGACTACCGGAAAAATAGCGATTAATGGGCCGTTGCTCATCCTCATCCAGCGCCTGCGTCACGTGCTGATTCACTTGCTGAAACAGGCGCTCTTCCGCTCGCTGGTAGGCCGCCCAATCCGCGTTATCCAGCTCATCCGCTGAAAGTTCATCAGGAACATAGGTGTGCCAGGGCGCCAGCGGCGGGCCGCGTTGTGTATCGTAAACCCGGATCGCCAGCAGCGTTAGCGCCACCACCGCAAGAAGAATGACCACCCGTTTGATCACCCGCCTGACAGATTTGATCATCATGTTGATTTTCCGTTTCAAGTCCCTGGCGAAAGCAGACCTTTTATCGGATCCTTTCGCCCACAGAGAAAACAGGATCATAGCAAAAGGACACGCCGATAAGGATGCCGGGCGCCGATAATGCCGCCAGGATCTTTCGTTTTATCCCGCCGTATTAAGCGTACAGTTCAGACATTTTTCCACGCCGGGGATGCAATAGCGCTGGCAGCAACTGCGGCGCTGAATAATCCCCCCGCGCGGGATCACCGTGCGATAAAGCGGGTTGTCGCCGCCATCCAGCAGCGAAGGAGAAAAGAACAGATGGTTTTGTACATCGGTGAGCACATCCTGCGGCAGACACGCCGCCAGTTCCCCCAAAAACCAGTGCATCAGGTAACCGGTATTGTTCCAGACCAATTTGCCGTTCAGCGCGCCAAAGCCATCCAGCGCCGTCACCACCGGGATGAGGTGCTGACGCAACATCATTTCCAGCCGCTGGCGTGGCGACGGGCCGATATCAGCGGCAACCTGCGCGGCAATATAAAACGCCGCCGGACGACCGGTGTGATGAAACTCAACATAAATGCGCGCCCATGAGCAATCCAGCGCCGCCGTGTGCTTGAGCAGCACCAACATCAACGGCGGAACCAACAGCCCTATATACCACTGCGCCCACAACGATTGCAGCGGCTTTTCCTCGCGCGCCTGATCGGGGTAGGCCCGGTATAACTCATCACCATAGCGTTGCAGCAACTGACGAAACGCCACGGGCCGCGACCATTCCGCCAACGTGACGGCGTCTGGCGGCGGCGTTTCGCCCAGTTTGATCGTATCAAGGCAATCAGGGCGATACTGGCGCAGGATAGCATTCAATGCATCCGCCAATTGCCGATCACCCGCGGGAAAGAGCGCCGGTTGCGCAAGGCGGGTAATATTTTTAGCTATTGGCATAAGAAACTATCGGCATAAGAACATATTCCGCTAAGCGAAATAATAACGATTAGCAATACTACTTATATTCATTTGTGATAACAAACCCCGCCTCGCCCAGTTACCGGCGCGTATTTATACCATCATACTGATATTCAGGTTCTCCATCAGCCAATGGTTATCAGAGTAATCCACCGGTATGGCGATCACCGACGGTCCATCAACGTCCATCGCCTGATGCAACTTGCTGACCAGTTCATCAGCGCTTTCAACTGCGAATCCTCTGGCGCCGAACGCTTCCGCATAGGCTTTGAAATCGATCGGGCCGAACCTGACCCCCGATGCGCGGTGATATTTTTTCTGCTCCTGCATTTCAACCATGTTGTAGGCGTTGTCCACCCAGATAATATGCATCAGGTTACTGTTCAGGCGCACAGCGGTTTCCAGTTCCATACTCGATTGCATAAAACCGCCGTCGCCGGAAACCGAAACGATTTTCCTGCCGGGTTGCACCAGCGAGGCGGCAATCGCCCAGGGCAACGCGACGCCCATGGTTTGCTGCCCGTTGGTCATCAGGATCTGACGGGCGCGAAAGCTGTACAGATAGCGCGCCAACCAGATATGGAAGCTGCCCATATCCACGCACAGCGTCACGTCATGGTTGACGATATCCTGCATAACCCGGACCAAACGCAACGGATGGATCGCAAACCCTCCCATGTCGATCGCCCGCGTGCTCAGATCGTGGCGCTGACGACAACGCTCCTTCAGCACCGCCTGTGTCTGTGAAGAGAGCGACAGCGGCGCGTCGATACACGCACTGAGCGCATCAATGGTCAGGGCGATATTGCCGAGCAACTCATAATCAGGCCGATAGGCGCTGTCAATCTCGGCCCGCAGCACGTCAATGTGCACCAGCGTCGCCTTGCCGCTATTCCATAGCAGGGGATCATACTCCACCGGGCTATAACCCACGGTGATAATCAAATCCGCCTGCTGCAACAGTTTGTCGCCCGCCTGATTGTTGAACAGCCCAATCCGTCCGGCAAAATGGTCGAAATGCGCCTGATCGATAACCCCGGCAGCCTGATAGGTGCTGGTTACCGGCAAACGGCTATGGTGCAAAAAACGCCGCAGCGCCTCGGCATTCTCCGGCTGGCTTGCCATCAACCCAAGCAACAACACCGGATTTTTCGCCTTACGCAACAAGCGGGACGCCTTGACAATATCCTGATGCGGCGCGCCATTGAGTACCGGCAATGTCGGACAAGCCAATACCTGACTGGTCACCGGCTCGTTGAGAATATCCTGCGGCAGACTAACGAACGCCGCGCCGGGACGCCCCAGTTCCGCCGCACGAAAAGCATTGGCCAGCACCTCAGAGATGGCGGATGACGCGATGATTTCCGCGCTGAATTTGGTCACCGGCTTAAACAGGCTGACGGTGTCCAGACTCTGGTGCGTCAACTTGTACTTGTCCGCCCGTTTGACCGCGCCGCCCAGCGCCACCACCGCATCCCCTTCCGATGTCGCCGTCGCCAGTCCGGTGACCAGATTGGAACATCCCGGCCCGGAGGTGACCAGCGTCACACCGGCTTTGCCGGTCAAACGCCCTATCGCCGCCGCCATAAAAGCGCCGTTTGCCTCATGACGAACCGGAATGGTCTGAATCGGAGAATCCTCCAGCGCATCGAAAACACGATCGATCTTGGCGCCTGGGATGCCAAAGATATGTTTAACGCCTTGTTGTTCCAAATGTTTCACAATCAGAGAAGCCCCGCAGTCCCAACTGCGTTGCCCGTTTGATTTTTCCATGATATGACTCCGATGAAATAACGACCACTGGCCAACTAACTTTCCACTGACCGGATAACACTATTGAGATTTTCAGATGACAGGTCGGCGTTGAGAAAATCCCGATCCTGCGGTAGGTCGATAATCAATTTGGCAATCACGCCAAATGTCAAAATCCCTTTTTCCATTTCATAATCAAGGATGTGTCCGCCGCCTTTGCGATCATCGGTAATGAAGTGTTCATGGTAACCGGCAACATTGATCCCCTGGGTATAGGCGGGACTGCGAAAACCGATTACGCTGCCGCGACAGTGTTCAAAATGGAAAGTCGGCTGACTGGCAATCGCTTCCTGCATCGGTTTATAGGGCCGTTCCTGCCGTGGCACCGTACGGGTTTCCACGTAACGAAAATCGCCATTTATCCGCAGGGCGCAAAAAAGATTGTCCGTGTCGATCCTCTCGTCGATTTTTTGGTGCAGGTTATAGCGTTCAATAGGCTTGTCGAAGCGGATTTGCTCTGTCGGACGAAAGAACGTCATGACGGCGAACGGCGTTTTCTGCTCCGGGCGCGCCACGCGCGCGCTGCCATCGGCGCGCAACTGGAAAACCTGGCTATTGAGAGCGACCAACTCCCCATCCAGATTGTTAAATGTTCCTAATCCAAAATCGCCATGTTGCAACAGTTCGGCGATGGTGCGGTTGCCTTCGTATACGCCGTTGATAAGCCCGCTCATCAATGACACTTGATAGATAACGCACTCTGGATGCTGGCACTGATGCGTTAATGCATAATCCGCAATCTCCAGCACACAAGGATCTCCGTCCATATTCTCTTTCATCTCTCATCTCTTCTCGCGTGGTTTATTACTTAAATTTTTCTAACTTTTGTTTAAAGATTGACGCGAGAATGTACAAAACTCCAATATGCAAATATTGTTATTTCGAGATCTAAAAAATATGGAGCCAGGTAAATGGAACTACGTTACTTGCGTTATTTTGTCGCCGTAGCCGAAGCCAGACATTTCACCCGCGCCGCGGAAAAGCTGGGCATATCGCAACCACCGCTGAGCCAACAGATTAGAAAGTTTGAACAGGAGATCGGCACGCCACTGTTTAAAAGATTGACGCGCGGCGTGGAAATGACCGAGGCGGGCAAGGCGCTATACAAAGACGCCCGCCAGATCCTGCAACAGACGGACATGGCGCTCGACAAGGCCAAAAGCATTGCCCGCGGCGAGAAAGGCAGTTTTAACGTGGGCTTCTCCTCGTCGGCGTCTTTCCATCCTGCGGTACTGGCGCTACTGCATGCCTATCAGCATCGCTATCCGAACGTACTGGCCATCCCGCAGGAGGACAACTCCCCCACGCTGCTCGCGGAACTGCACGACAGAAACATTGATCTGGTTTTTCTGCGTCTGCCATGCAATGTGAGCGACGATGTGAATGGTGAAATTCTGGCGGAAGAGTCGATGCAGTTGGTGCTGCCGGCGAATCATACGCTGGGCGGGAAAAAACGCATTCAGTTGAGCGAACTGCATCAGGAACCGTTGATCATTTTTCCGCGCGATGTCTGTCCGGGATTGCACGATATGATCATCCGCTCCTGCTATCTGTCCGGCTATGGCCCGAAACTGAGTCAGTTCGCGCCTCAGTTACCCGCGACGATTGGTATGGTGGCGGCCGGATTTGGCGTCACCATCATCCCCGCATCGCTATCCTGCATTAAAGCCGATAACGTCACCTACCATGAAATTGACTCGCCGCACATCACGACGCAAATCGCGGTTATCTGGCGCAAGCATGAGCGCTCCGCAGCCGTTCAGAATATGGTCGCCCTGCTGCGTGAACAGTTACAGCAACGTTGAGGTCACAACGCCGCCCATTGCCGTCCCCTGCAACGCATAGGCTTATGCGCCAAAAAACTGGTAATTGATATTAATTCTTATATGATATTGGTTATCATTATCATGTTTAACCGGTGGTGAAAAATGCTGACAGCCATGATTACCGCGCGCGGATTGCGGGGAGTAAGCGGGTGTATGGGAAAGCATCTGTCCAGCGCCTGGGGCGTATTGCTGCCCTGCGCGATCATACTATTACTGGCGATGCAGGGTCTCAATCTGCTACATTTTAAATTGATTATCGCCATCGCTTTGCTGGCAACCCTGTTCATGCTGTTTCATCAGCGTCTGCGACACTTTCTGTTACTGCCCTCGTGCGTGGCGCTGGCAGGCGGACTGGTGGTGGTATCGATTATGTTTGACACGCTGGGATAATATAAGAAGAAAACAGCATTAAAGTAGGAAGCATCAAGAAAGGATTGGTGCGAAGAGAGGGACTTGAACCCTCACGCCCGTTAAGGCACTAACACCTGAAGCTAGCGCGTCTACCAATTCCGCCACCTTCGCAAACCTGTCCGCATTACGTTACGCAATGCCACCACGGAGGCGAATTCTAGAGGTTTTACCGTTAAGGTCAATGATTATTTCCCCGAAAATGCGGGAGTTGCTGCAAAAACCATCATCTCGCGGCGGCATCATGCGCAAAGCGTTCGCTAAGCCATTCAATGAACACCCGAATCCGTGGCGCAAGAAAACGTCCGGGCGGATACATCACATACAGCGGCATATCCGGCGCAGGGGTGTCTTGCAATATTTCTACCAGTTCGCCACTGTCCAGCAACGATTGTAAACCACGCCGCGGCGCCTGAATCAGCCCTAATCCGGCGCGGCAACCGGCAATATAGGCATCCGCGCCATTCACCTGCAACTTTCCCGGCAACCTATGCGTGATTAGCTCGCCGTTTTGCATGAATTCCAGCGGATAAAGCTGCTCGGAGCGTAATGAAAAATAGCCAACGGCCTGATGCCCGGCCAGATCGTCCAATGACAACGGCGTGCCAAACCGCGCCAGATAATGCGCGGACGCACAGGTTATCTGCGGCATGGGCGGCAGGTGCCGGGTCGCCAGCGAATCATCGTCCACCTGCCAGGCGCGCAGGACGCAATCAACCCCTTCGCGCACGACATTAATCGCCGAATCATTGGCGCTAAGCATCAAAGTTATCTGCGGATAGCGTTGGTAAAACGCCCCCAACGCCGGAATAACCACATCCCTGGCCAACGAATGCGGCATATCGACCCGCACTTTCCCCACCGGCTGGTGTTTATGGTGGGTAAAAAGCGTATCGGTTTCTTCAATTTCGGCCAGCAGGTGGATACAGCGCTGATAGTAAATCCGGCCCTCGTCGGTGATATTCACCTGTCTGGTGGTTCTTTGCAGCAGGCGCACGCCCAACCGCGCTTCAAGCTGTTTGATGGTATGGCTTACGGTGGCGCGCGGCAGCCCCTGCTTTTCGGCCGCACGGCTAAAATTTCCCAGTTCCACAATACGCACAAAAATTCGCATCGCCTGAATCTGATCCATGGTCATGTACCATTGTTGTTAATATTTGAACAGTGTTGCACAAAATAGATGATTTATCTTTGTTCGATAAACAACCACACTGCTGTTACTGCAAACACATCATGAGGACGGCACTATGTTACAACGTCAATTAGGTCTTAATGGCCCATCCGTTTCAGCATTGGGGCTGGGATGCATGGGCATGAGTGATTTCTACTTCACCGCCCAGGATGAAAAGGAGTCCATCGCCACGCTGCATCGCGCGCTGGAGTTAGGCGTCACGCTACTGGATACCGCCGATATGTACGGCCCGCACACCAATGAACAATTGGTTGGCAAGGCGATCAAGGGCAAGCGCCAACAGGTTTTTCTGGCCACCAAATTCGGCATCGTGCGAAATCTGAACAATCAGAACGATCGTGGCGTCTGCGGTAAGCCGGAATATATTCGTCGTGCGGTTGAAGGCAGCCTGCAACGGCTGGGCGTGGAAGAAATCGACCTCTACTATCAGCATCGCGTCGATCCTGCGATGCCGATTGAAGAGAGCGTCGGTACGCTGGCCGATCTGGTTAGGGAAGGGAAAATTCGTTACATCGGCTTAAGTGAAGCATCCGCCGATACCCTGGAGCGCGCCCACCGGGTTCATCCGATCACCGCCTTACAGAGTGAATACTCGCTGTGGACGCGGGATGTGGAAATCAGCGTATTGCCCGCCTGTAAACGTCTTGGCGTAGGTTTCGTTCCTTACAGCCCGTTAGGTCGCGGTTTTCTGACCGGAGCGATCCGCAGCACGGATGATCTGGCCGCCGATGATTTCCGCCGCCACAATCCGCGCTTTATGGGAGAAAACTTTGTCAAAAACCTGCAATTAGTCGATAAAATCAACCAGTTGGCGGCGCAAAAAGGCATCACGTCATCACAGTTGGCGCTGGCCTGGGTTCTGGCGCAAGGCGAACACATTGTGCCGATCCCAGGAACCAAACGCTGTCGCTATCTGGAAGAAAACCTCGCCGCGCTGGATGTCACGTTAACGGCTGAAGAACTGGCCGCCATCGAAGCGTATTTCCCTTTCGATGCCGCAGCGGGAGAGCGCTATGGCAAAGAAAGCATGGCGCAGATTGATGTTTAGAGGTTAACGGCGGCCTTTCTTCGTCGTGCGGGGCGGGCGGCCGACCGTGGCCTGATAAACCTTGAAGCGCCCGGTTTGCGCCAGCACTTCATGGCTGACAAAGGCTGCGTCCAATAATGCCGGATACGGCAGGAAGGCATTGGCGACAATGCGCAACTGTCCGCCAATCGGCAAATGCGACACCGCGCCGCGAATCAGCAGTTCCACCGCTTGCAGACTAGTTTGCAAACCATCATGGAACGGCGGATTGGAGATGATCAGGTCAAAACGACCGGTAATGTCCGAATAAACATTGCTGGCAATGACTTCGCCTTCCAGTTGGTTGGCAGCCAACGTCGCCTTGCTGGATTCAACCGCGCCGGCGCTGACATCGCTCAGCGTCAGGCGGATTTTCGGCGACTGCTTCGCCAGCGAAGCGGCCAGCACCCCCGCACCACAGGCGATATCCAGCACTTTGCCTTTCATATGTGGCTCAAATGTCGACAACAGCAATTGGCTGCCCGGATCCAGCCCATCACGACTGAACACGCCGGGCAGGGTTTTCACCGTCACGCCATCAATGAGGTATTCGTCCCACCAGTCATCCAGATTGAACGTGGTCTGCTTCTCAAGCCGGCCATGATAAAGTCCGCAGCGACGCGCGCTGTCAATCTTCGCCAGCACAGCGAAATCGCCCAAAACATTTTCCGCGCTGCGCACGCCGCTGCGGTTCTCGCCCACCACAAAAATTTCAGCGCCAACAGGCAGTAACGACAGCAGATTGAACAACTGGAATTGCGCTTCCTGCTTGCTCTTCGGCCAGTAATAAATCAGGGTGTCGCAGTCAGCCACCAGCGCGGCATCGGCCAGTAAACCATATTGAACCCGCTCGTCCAACGTCCGGTTTAACTGCTGCCAATGGTGAAATTGCGTGGCGTGGACACGCACATCAGACGCGTCGAACTGCGCTGGAAACATGTCTTGTAAATCACCGGCGAACAGAACCCGGCGTGAGACGAATTCGTCGCTATGGCGCAGTATGACTTCACTGGCAGGGGTTAATGCGGACATCAGACTCTAGCTCCTTAATAATTGAACGGGGATTATAGAGCTTTGTTGGCGCATGTTCGATGGGTTTGCTAGCATAAGCCCAATAGATTTCAAGATGCGCTCAGGCGGCCAACGCCCCTGCGACTTGAGAAGTGAAAGGTATAGCGCGGCGTCATCGCGATCCAGACAGGATAAAGCATGGAATCAAGACGTGACTGGATGCTACAGCAGCTAGGTATTACGCAGTGGACGCTGAGACGTCCGTCGGCGTTGCAGGGCGAAATCGCCGTCAGTCTGCCCGCGCAGATCCGTCTGGTGATCGTGTCCGCCGAACCGTTGCCCGACGACGCCCCGCTGTTAAACGATGTTTTACGCAGTCTGGCGCTGACGCCAGAGCAAACCTACCGTCTGACCCCGCAACAAACCATGATGCTCCCTGAAAACGCTCGCTGCCACAGTTGGCGTCTGGGGGTGGATGCGCCGCTTGCGTTGGAAGGCGTCCAGCTAACCAGCCCGGTTTTGACCGAGCTTTCTCAGCGTGCCGACGCCAAACGCGCGCTATGGCAACAAATTTGCGAACATGAACACGATATCTTCTCTGACGCCAACCGATCTGGCGCAAGCCTTTCAGATTGAACAAGCCAGCCATGCCTTTCCGTGGACGGAAAAGACCTTTGTCAGCAATCAGGGGGAGCGCTACGTCAACCTGAAACTGACTCACAACGGACGCATCGCCGCCTATGCCATTACGCAGGTGGTACTTGATGAAGCGACCCTGTTCAACATTGCCGTTCACCCGGATTTTCAGCGTCAGGGGTTTGGCCGGACATTGCTCGACCATCTCATTCAGGAGATGGAGAAACGCGGCATTCTGACGTTATGGCTGGAAGTGCGCGCTTCCAACCAACGGGCCATCGCGCTATATGAAAGTCTGGGCTTTAACGAAGTTTCGCTACGCCGCGACTATTACCCTGCCGCCGAGGGGCGTGAAGACGCGATCATCATGGCGCTGCCGCTGGGATAATGCGTCGATTTTCCCCGTCAGGCATGAAGAAAATCCTGCCAGCGCCGAACCAGATAGTTGTGTTCATCCATCACCGAGTTCCAGACGGCGATGTGGCTCATGCGCTGCGCATAACAGCCACCGTCGCGGCGTTCTCCTTTGGCGATTAAGGGCTCGCCGAACGCATCGGGTAAGGTTTCCAACGCGGGTTGACCGTCGTACCAGAAATCCCATTCCGCCGCCGAGAGATAATCCCGGCTGCGCTGCGGATTGGAAATATAATATCCCTGCCGGGCCATCACCGCGCCCGGCCACCCTGACTGCCACCAGTTGAGATACTCATAGGCGATGTCTTTTACTTTCCCCGCCGCGCAACGCGACAGCGACAGTCCGCCGTACCAGGCCCGGTAGCCTTCACGCGGCATCGCCAGCTTATAACCGCTCTGGCGAAAATGGTGGCGAAAGTAAGTCGGCGCCCACAGGCTCTGGATACCCACCTGCCGATCATCAATCAGTTTACCGGCTTCATCCGGGGTGGCCCAGAATGCGGCGAAATGACCGTGTCGGCGATGGCTGACCAGAATATCCGTCAGGACGTCAATCTCTTCCAGCGCCAGATTCCCCACGCTGGCAAAGCGCGTCAGCCCCGCGCCCTGCACCGCCAGCGCCGCATCAAGCGCGCCCATCGCCGCATCATGTTGCAGCGCCGCTTGTCCGGCGTAAGCGGGATGCAACAGCCACGCCCAACTCTCTTCTTCGCCACGCAGCGAATCCGGCAACCGGTCGGCGTGATAAGCAAAGCTGTCGGCATTGTGGGTGAGCGGCAGCATGCTGATAAGATCGGCCGGACGGCTGCTAAGGTGATTATCGCGCTGGACGTACAACCGATCAGCCGGCACGCTGCCATCGCCTGGGCGTCCGCCGGGCAGCAGCGAACCCAACTTGGGCAAATTATTGATCTCATCCCAATAGCGCAGACGCTTGATTTCCAGCGGTTGGATCGCGCGCGCCGGCCAGACGAAATCAATATTATGAAACCACTGGTCGTACAGGTCGTAGCTTTCGGGGTGCATTACCGCGATACGCTGCGCATCCTCGACGTCATGCACCAGATACTCAATATTGACGCCGAGATCCTGCTGCGCCCGTTGACGCAATAGTTCCAGTAGCGTGACCGATGTCCCCAGTACGCGCAACGTGATGTTGGAAGAAGATAAAACCGATGTCATTGCCGGGCCTTTTCGCTGATAAAGGGCTGCTGAAAACGTAGAAAAGCCTGACTGAGCGCTTCCGGTTCAATCCCCCGCATAATAAATACCAGTTGCGACTCGCGCAATGTACCCGGCCATGCCGTCAGATGCTCCGGCGGATGCAGGCTGTGCTGAACGCCGTGGATCACAATGGGCGAGGCGCTTTCATTAACCTTCAGAATTCCTTTCATGCGCAGCACCGATTTACCGTGACAATGCAGCAACAGCGACAGCCAGATGACGAAAGCGCTCCAGTTAATATCTTCCGCCAGCGTAATTACGCAGGTGCGGGTTTGCGGGTGATGCGGCTCAGCAAGCGCCGACACATTGCCTGACGCCGTTGATGACGCCGCATTCCCCATCCAGCGGAACACCTGACGTTTGATCGCGCTGGCGCTGGCGCCCGGCGGCGTGCGCGTCGTAAACAGCTGATCGGGATGCGCAAGGGCGAGCGCCGTGTCTGCAATCCATGCCAGCGGGTTGAGCCGGGCGAGGTACTCCCTGAGCGGCGCCAGGGCGTCCGCACCGACGCGATCGCATTTACTCAACAATAAAGTATCCGCCGCCGTCACTTGCGTCAGCCATTCAGGTTGATTTTCCGCCTGTTCCCAGGCGTGCTCGGCATCCACCAGCGTGATCAGACTTCCCTGGCTGAAGTGATATTGCAACTGTCGGTCATATAACAATGTGGAGAGGATCGGTGCGGGATCGGCAAGGCCGGTGGTTTCCAGCACGATGTGGCTGAACGGCGGCAATTCTCCCCGCGCTCTGCGCTCATACAGGTCCAGCAGCGCCTGTTTCAATTCCCCCCGAATCTGACAACAGACGCATCCGCTGGGCAGCAATATTGTATCCGGCGCCACCTGTTGCAGCAGAAAATGGTCAATGCCGACCTCGCCGAACTCGTTGACCAGCAGCGCCACATCGTTGATGTCCTGACTGCGCAGCCAATGCTGCAACAAGGTGGTTTTTCCGCTGCCGAGAAAACCGCTGAGAACATGCACCACCAGCTTTTCTTCCCGACGCATCACGCCCCCTTGCTTTCCAGCGCCGCAAGCCAGCCATCATCCAGCGGATCGAGCGATCGTCTGATGATTTTTTCCGCTTGCGGCCAAAGTTGATCAAGCGTATCGACGATCACCTGTTGTCCCGTCGGCCCCGCCAGCATCCAGCGCTGATGGAAGTCATTCAACTTTAGTCTGAAAGGCGCCAGCACTTGGTTCAACACCGCCAACTGCTGTTGCCGTTGCTGATAACGGGGCCGCGAACGTTGCAGCGGATCGCTCCACTTCGGTCCGCTGTCGAGCAAGCCGCAAACTCCGCACATCGTCATTCTCCTTATATCAGGGCATTACATCGCCGGAATTGGGTCCCAGCGTCTGTCCCACGAACAGATTGCCGCCCGGTTCGCTGGCCAGCAACAACGCCACCGGCGCCACCTCTTCCGGGCGGCCAAAGCGTCCAAGCGGCAACTCCGCGGCTTTCGCCTGCTTCCAGGCGCTGCTGATGCCTTCAACCAGCGGGGTTTCAATCGGCCCCGGCGCAATGGCGTTCACCAGTACGTTGTACGGCGCCGCTTCCAGCGCCAGTGACTTGGTAAACCCGATAACGCCTGCTTTCGCCGCTGCGTAATGACACAGTTCGGCGCCGCCTTTGATCCCCAGTTGCGACGCGATATTGATAATCCGCCCCCACTTTTGCGCCATCATAATCGGCAGCGCACGCTGCGAGGCGATAAACACGCTGCGTAAATCCACCGCCATCATCTCATCCCACATCGCCAGCGTGATATCGCCGCAACGCGCCTGAGTCAATATCCCGGCGTTGTTCACCAAAATATCGATACCGCCATAATGGTTGATACATTGATCCACGCCGTGCCGCGCGCCAGCCACCTCGCCGACATCGGCAACGGCGCCATGACATGGCGCGCCGAGCGCGCGGCATGCGGCGACCACGCCATCCAGACGGGCGGCGTCATAATCGACCAGCATCAGACGCGCTCCTTCGGTGGCGAACTGTTGCGCAATCGCCATGCCGATACCGCTGGCGGCGCCGCTAATCACCACGTTTCGGTTTTGTAATAGCATCATGTCCTCCTAGTCAGGCCAGCGCACGGTCAGGCCGCCGTCAACAATCAGGCTCTGGCCGGTGATATAGCTGCTTTTATCGCTGGTCAGAAAGGCGATCAGGTTCGCCACGTCTTCAGGCTTGCCCACCCGCCCCAACGGAATACCGAGCGCCGCCTGCCTTAATCCTGCCGGCCCTAGCGAATTCTCGGCATCAAGCGACTGCGGCGTTTCGATCAGGCCTGGGATCACCGCGTTACAGCGAATTCCCCGCGGCGCAAGCTCCACCGCCACGGAGCGACAAATCCCCGGTACGCCCGCCTTCGCCGCCGCATAGTGCGCATGATCCTGCCAGCCATAAAACGCCCCGGCGATAGAGGACACCGCGACCAGACTGCCGCCCGTCCCCAGATAGGCGGAAGCTTCGCGAAAACAGCGCATGACGCCGGTTAAATCCACGTTGAGCATATCGTCCCATTTGGCGTCGCTCCCCGATCGGGGAGCGACGCAGCACGCCCGCATTGGCCACCATGTAGTCGATGCGACCAAAGTGCTGGTAGGCGCGGGCGGTAAAAGACGCCACCGAGTCGGTTAAACCGACATCCAGCGGCAGCCAGATCGCCTCGCCCCCGGCGGCGGCGACCGCCGCTTGCGCCTTGATCGGATCGTGCGGATCAGCCGGGTAGTACCCCGCCGCGACGCGCACGCCTTTACGCGCATAGGTTTTCGCCAGCGCCAACCCGATGCCGCTGGTGGCGCCGCTAATCAACGCCACCGGCGAAGAAGTTAAGGTTTCAGACATTGCCGTTCTCCTGCGGGGTTATTTCACGTCTTCCGCACGCACATGGCGGGCAAACAAAATAATGATGCCGGACACAAAACACGGCAGCGCGCCGAACCAGAGCGCGGCCTGCTGCCAGTCGCCGCCACTGCTCAGCGTGCTGGTGGTGCCGATCCCCGCGAGGATCGCGCCCACCGGCCCCATTGCGCCAATCAACGCGCCGGCGGTAGCGCGGATTGCGGTGGGAAAGCTTTCGCTGATAAAAAACAACGCGGCGGCATAAGGCCCGATAAGGAAGAACAGACCGATGCTGTACAGCACGACGATGATGGCGAAGCTATCCGGGCTGTACAGCATGCCGGTAAACGCCACGCCGCCCAGCATCCAGCCCACGGCGATGGTATTGCGGCGGCCAAAGCGATCGCCAAGCCAACCGTGCACCAGATAACCGCAGTAGCCGACCAGATTCGACAGCACCAGGATCAGCAGCGAGTTACTGAAAGAGACATCGTGCGTGCGGGTAATCACCGTCGTTCCAAGCACGCTGAAGATCTGAATGGCAAACCAGTTAATCAGGATAGCGCTACCCAGCACCAGCGTGGCGCGCAGCGACACACCGCGAAAAGCCGCGCCCAGACCGGCTTGCTGATGTTCTTCATAGTGAATATGGTAGTCCTGCGCCACCTGACGGGCATCCTCGACCTGACCGGACTGACGTAACTGGCGGATATACTGATGAACCTGAAACTGCGGCGTCTCTTTCAGCTTCAATGCCAGCACCGCGATCACCAATGACGGCAAGGCGGCGAAAATAAAGCTGCCCTGCCAGCCAATCAGCGGCATCAGGATTGCGGTCAGCGCGGACGCCACCAGCGCGCCTACCGGCCAACCGCCCTGCACCAGACTGTAGATAAAGCCTTTACGCCTGTTCAGCCGCGGATCGTCGAGCGCGGCATAAAGCTCCGTCAGGTAGGTGGCATTGACCGTTTGCTCGGCATAACCCAGCCCCGCCACCGAGCGAATGGCCGTCAGCGCGCCTTTACCCCATGCGCCGCCCACCGCCGTCAGCAAGGAACAAATCGCCGCGCCGCCCACGGTAATGACAATCCCCAGGCGGCGGCCAAGCCGGTCTACCAGCGGGCCGATCGCCAGCGCGATCACTGCGCCGCCGACGGCGACCCAGGTGGCTATCTCCGCCTGTTCAACTTCACTCCAGCCAAAATGATTGCCGATTTCAGGCAACAGAGTGCCAAACAGAATGAAATCATAGACCGCGAATACCCAGGCAAAGAACGCGATCCAGGTGGCGAATTTTACATCCCTGATGGTCAGTTGCTGGGGTTGCCAGCCATTAATCGTAGATTTCTTATACAGGCTCATTTTTCTATCACTCTTTATTTATTTTGGTGGAAGAAAATTACAGGCCGCGTAGCTGGCGCTGGCGGAAATCATCGGCAATCTCATCAAAGGTCACGAAACGAATACCTTCGTGGCGCTGAATATGTTTAATCAGGCGCTCCAGCATCAACAGCACCTGCGGACGCCCGGATACATCCGGGTGGATAGTCATGGTGAAAACCGCGTAATCGTTCTCGCGATAGACCCAGTCGAACTGATCGCGCCACATCTCTTCCAGATGACGCGGATTCACAAACCCATGACTGTTAGGGGATTTTTTGATGAACATCATCGGCGGCAGATCGTCGAGATACCAGTTCGCCGGGATCTCGATAAGATCAGTCTCTTCACCGCGCATCAGCGGTTTCATCCAGCTATCGGGATGCTGGCTGTAGTCAATGCGTGTCCAGCTATCGCCGACACGCACATAATAAGGGTGGAAGTCGTTATGCATCAGGCTGTGGTCATACTTGATGCCTTTTTTCAGCAACAGTTCATTCGTCACATTGCTGAATTCCCACCACGGCGCCACATAACCGGTCGGACGCTTTCCTGACAGATCGGTAACCAGATCGATGCAGCGATCCAGAATGGCTTCTTCCTGCGCGGGCGTCATGGCGATAGGATTTTCATGGCTGTAACCGTGCACGCCAATTTCATGTCCCGCGTCCGCAACGGCTTTCATCTGCTCAGGGAAGGTTTCGATAGAGTGACCGGGAATAAACCAGGTGGTGCGCAACTGATGATCCGCGAACAACTTCAGCAGGCGCGGCGCCCCAACTTCACCGGCAAACAACCCGCGTGAGATATCGTCCGGGGAATCCTCACCGCCATAGGAGCCCAACCACCCTGCGACCGCATCAACATCAACACCGAATGCACATAGGATCTCTTTCGCCATGTTATTTCTCCATTACTCGTAACAAGAAAAACAGATGGCAGCCGTTAGTGGATACAGACTGAAAGGCTGCCGTTTCGACACTGAGCGACAAACTGGCGGATATTCACTCCCTCCGGCTTACGGCATGACATAAAATGCAGTTGACGTTTTCGCTCACGCCTTACCACCTAAAATGTATCTTTAAGAAAAAAATACATTTTAAAACTAGCAAGTAAAATGCCAAAACGTAGGCGGCGATCATTGTTTTTTGTTCTGGAAGTGCTGATAAAATCAAAACACACTGTTATAAAGAGGCTTTCAATCCGTGGATATAATGTGTAAAAGATCATTGCGCAGGGCAAATAATAAATATGCGTAAAAATGAATATTTGATTTAATGATTCATTATTGTGCGAGCGCACCATAGAAATGCATGTTGTTTACCTGGCAGCAACGAGCAACTTATATCCGGTGGTATGTAATAATGCCGCATTCACTCAGGTGAGGATCAATGAGCCAAAGGATGCTTAACGAAAGCAAAGATGTAAAAACCGAAGCCCGCGGCGCGGCGCGCTACGAGATAATCCATCAGGCGCTCAGGAAAGCGATAACCGCACAAACCGTACCGGCTGGATTAGTCTTACTGGAAGGGCCGTTAGCCGAGTTGTTCGGCACCAGCCGGGTTCCTGTGCGGCGCGCGCTGGGCCTGTTGCATAAAGAAGGACTCATCGCCCGCTTTGAAGGACGCGGATTTATCGTCGCCGCCGAAGATGAGGACGTTGAACCGCAGCGCCTGGCGTTAAACCGCACCATCCTGGGGCTCGATCAAGATCAGGCTCTGGTTGATACCCGTAGCGTCGGCGAAAAGGTGTTGAGCGATCTGCAAGAAGCCCTGTCAACCTGCATGGTATTCGGTCATTACCAGCTTAATGAAGGTCAGGCGGCGGCGTTTTACAATGTCAGCCGCAATATTATTCGTGAGAGTCTGGTACGCTTGCGTGATCGGGGACTGGTTGAAAAAGAACCTTACTCGCAGTGGCGGGCCGGGCCGTTGACGGCCAGAGAGATCCGCGATCATTATCAGATCCGCGCCTGCCTTGAACCGGCTACGTTACGTAAAGCCGCGCCTTATCTTGCGCAACGCCAGATCATGGAAAATCTGGAACGGCTGGAAAAACTGAAAAGAGGCAAAGTGACTGCCGAAGCGTTGGAGCGGGTTGAGGATGATTTACACCTTTTTTGCCTGGAACCGGCTGGCAACCGGACGCTGGTCGAAATTCTGCGGCAAAGTCAGTCTCCGCTCATCGTGACCCGCATTTTCTATGAGACGCTGGCCATCGCGGTTGATACCGCCACCATCAACGAGCATCGGCTCATCTATGAAATGCTGCTGCAGGAAAGCTGGGAACTGGCGGCAATGAGTCTGCATGAACATCTTGAACGTGCGCAAATCAGGACACTGCAAAAACTCAAAGTCCTGTCCGTTCTCCCGGTTCCCCTCCTGCCGCCTTATCTGCACAGAATCAGCTAGCAGGGAGTTTTTTCCCGGAACGCCGGATCCACACACCAGGACAAAAGACCGCGATCCCGACCGGATTGATGTCAATGGCTGAAACCCGCCACCTTCCTGACGCGGATCGAGGCCGCGCCGGATCAGGCTATCCGGCGCGGTGTGATTTTTAGTCGTTATCGCCCAACAGAACCGACTCCAGCGCAATCTCGATCATGTCATTGAACGTGGTCTGACGCTCTTCGGCGGTGGTTTGTTGACCAGAGCGAATATGGTCGGACACCGTGCAGATGGCCAGCGCTTTAGCGCCGAACTCGGCAGCGACGCCGTAGATGCCGGCCGCTTCCATTTCCACCCCGAGGATACCATATTTCTCCATTACATCAAACATTTGCGGATCAGGCGTATAGAACAGATCGGCGGAGAAAAGATTACCGACGCGAACGGCTACGCCCTGTGCTTTCGCCGCATCCACCGCATTACGCACCATGTCGAAATCCGCAATCGCCGCATAGTCATGATCATTAAAGCGCATACGATTCACTTTGGAATCCGTACAGGCGCCCATGCCGATCACCACGTCACGCAGTTTCACATCGCTGCGCACCGCGCCGCAGGAACCCACGCGAATGATTTTCCTGATGCCGAATTCGGTGATCAGTTCTTTGGCGTAGATCGAGCAGGAAGGAATGCCCATGCCGTGTCCCATCACCGATACTTTGCGGCCTTTATACGTTCCGGTGAAACCCAGCATGCCGCGAACATTGTTCACTTCACGGGCCTCTTGCAGAAAGGTTTCCGCAATATATCTGGCGCGCAGCGGATCGCCCGGCATCAGCACTACGTCAGCGAAGTCACCCATTTCAGCATTAATATGTGGCGTTGCCATGCTCTTATTCCTTATTCATCAACATAAAATAAATCCGTCACACCCAACTGATGCGCCGCGTGTCTTACAGTATCGGTTTGCCATGATCCATCGGGGATAAGCCAAAATATTTCGCCGCCGTCTGACCGATGTCCGCAAACGTTTCACGATCTCCGTACCAACCCGGCTTTACCTTCGGCCCGTAAATCAATACCGGCACATGTTCCCGGGTATGTTCAGTGCCATGCCAGGTCGGATCGCAGCCGTGGTCGGCGGTCAGGATCAGCATATCGTCCCCGGTCACGCGCGCGAGCATTTCCGGCAGACGGCGGTCAAACAATTCAAGCGCCGCGGCATAACCCGCGACATCACGACGGTGACCATATGCGGAGTCGAAATCAACGAAGTTGGTGAATACGATGGTGTTGTCTCCCGCCTTATCCATCTCTTTCAGGGTGGCGTCAAACAATGCATCGATACCGGTCGCTTTCACTTTTTGCGTAATACCGACCTGCGCATAAATATCAGCGATTTTCCCCACCGATACCACTTCGCCGCCCCGCTCATCGACCAGTTTTTTTAATAGGGTTGGCGCGGGCGGTTCAACCGCCAGATCGTGCCGGTTGCCGGTACGCTCGAAATGTCCGGGTTTATCGCCGATAAACGGACGCGCAATAACGCGCCCGATGTTATAGCCGCCCTCAGTCAGCGCTGCGCGGGCGATTTCACACAGTTCATACAGTTTTTCCAAACCGAAAGTGTCTTCATGACAGGCAATCTGAAACACGGAATCCGCCGAGGTGTAGAAAATCGGCTTCCCGGTTTTCATATGTTCTTCACCCAGCTTATCCAGAATGACCGTACCGGAAGCGTGACAGTTGCCCAGATAGCCCGGTAAACCGGCGCGTTCGACCAGCAGATCCAACAGTTCCTGGGGGAAGCTGTTTTCTTCATCCCTGAAATAACCCCAGTCGAACAGTACCGGCACCCCGGCGATTTCCCAGTGACCTGACGGCGTATCTTTCCCGGAGGAAATTTCGCTGGCAAACGCATAAGCGCCGATAATGTCGGCCTGCGCATCCAGTCCGGCGGGGAACGTTCCTGTTGAGGCTTGCGCCGCTTTCCCCAGCCCCAATCGACTCAGGTTAGGCAAATGCAACGGCCCTTTACGTCCCTGATCGGCTTTACCTGCCGCACAAGCCTGTGCAATATGGCCCAGCGTATCCGAACCCGCATCGCCAAAACGTTCGGCATCAGCGCTGCAACCAATGCCAAACGAGTCGAGTACCATAATATAGGCACGTTTCATTATTCATCTCCTGCGCTGTCAAGCGCTGCAAACCAAGCCTGATGGCATTGGAAAATATCAATCCTCAGCACTGATTCGGCCATAGACCATCGGGGTGACTGCGGGCGCGACCTCGCCGAGCGTAATGGCGGCGCGAACCGCGGCGGCTGCGGCCTGCCATTGCGCTTCCGTATTCGCGTGGATCACCGCCAGCGGGCGTTGTCGATCCACCCGATCGCCCAGACAAACCACCTCATCCAGCCCCACGCTGTAATCAATCGAATCACTGGTCTGGCGGCGCCCTCCGCCCAATGCCACCACCGCCATGCCCAACGAACGGGTATCCATCGCCGTAACGATGCCGTCATGGTCGGCAAATACCGGTTTACTTAACATCGCAACCGGCAGATAACGCGCATAGCGCTCGACAAAATCCGTCGGGCCGCGTTGTGCGGCGACCATGCGTCCAAATACCTCCGCCGCGTCGCCATTATCCAACACGGTCTGTAAACGGGTACGGGCATCGACTGGCGACGCGGCCAATCCGCCAGCCAGCAGCATCTCTTCGCACAATGCCATCGTAACGGCATAGAGACGCGGATTGCGCTGCTCGCCGGTCAGGAAGCGTACCGCTTCACACACTTCCAACGCATTCCCCGCGCTGGAAGCCAGCACCTGATTCATATCGGTCAACAGCGCGCTGGTCCGGCAACCAGCATTATTGGCGACGCCGACGATAGCCTGAGCCAGTTGTTCGGATTGCGCGTAGGTCGGCATAAACGCGCCAGACCCCACTTTGACATCCATGACCAGCGCATCCAGCCCTTCGGCCAGTTTTTTCGCCAGAATGGACGCGGTGATCAACGGGATAGAATCCACCGTGGCGGTAATATCGCGCGTGGCATAAAACCGTTTATCCGCGGGCGCCAATGAACGGGTCTGGCCGATAATCGCCACGCCGACTTGCTGGATGATTTGGCGAAACGCGCTGTCGTTGGGAAAAATATCCAGACCCGGTATCGATTCCAGTTTGTCGAGCGTGCCGCCGGTATGTCCCAGACCGCGGCCTGAAATCATCGGGACATAACCGCCGCAGGCGGCGACCATCGGCCCCAGCATCAGCGAAGTCACGTCCCCTACGCCGCCGGTTGAATGTTTATCCACCAGCGGGCCGTTGAGGTTCAGCCCTTTCCAGTCAAGCACCGTGCCGGAATCGCGCATCGCCAGCGTCAACGCCACCCGCTCCTCCATCGACATATCGTGGAAATAGATGGTCATGGCCAGCGCCGCGATTTGCCCTTCAGACACCGTGTTATCACGCACGCCATTAATGAAAAAGCGGATCTCTTCGGCATTCAGCGGATTGCCGTCGCGCTTCTTACGAATAATTTCCTGAATCAGAAACAAGGCTTGCACTCCTGCTTAGCGAAAAATGCATGGGCCACGCAATGAAAACCGTCCTACCGTGTACTGCCGCGTGATTAATAGCCGCTCGCCTGTCCTGTTGTCTGATGGCCTAACACCGCCAGCAAATCGGCTAACAAACTGGAGGCTCCGAAGCGGAAACGCTGTGCATTGGCCCAATCCGGCCCCATGATGTCATCAGCCAATTGCAGATAAATGGCAGCGTCTTCGGCGTTGCGAACGCCGCCGGCCGCCTTGAACCCAACCTTATCGCCCACATCTTTGTCGCGGATCACGTTCAGCATAATCGCCGCGCTTTGCGGGGTGGCGTTCACCGGCACCTTGCCGGTGGAGGTTTTAATGAAATCCGCGCCCGCCTCAATAGCGATTTCGCTGGCCTGACGGATCAAGGCTTCCTGCTTCAGTTCACCGGTTTCAATGATGACCTTCAGCAGCACATTGGCCGCCTGACATGCCGCTTTGCAGGCTTTAACCAGCGCGAAACCAGACTGCGCATCGCCCGCCATCAGCGCCCGATAGGGGAATACGACATCCACCTCGTTCGCTCCGTAAGCGATAGCCGCGTTGGTTTCCGCCACGGCAATATCGATATCATCGAAACCATGCGGGAAATTGGTCACGGTGGCAATACGGATATCCGGTGTGCCTTGCTCGCGCAGCACCTTGCGCGCCAGGGGAATAAAACGAGGATAGATGCAGATAGCGGCGGTCTTCCCTGCCGGACTGTTAGCCTGACGACACAGTGCGATCACCTTGTCATCCGTATCGTCATCATTAAGGGTGGTTAAATCCATCAACCCCAGCGCACGCTGTGCCGAGGCAGTTAATGTGGTCATACAATACTCCAACTCGTCAGCCGGTTGAACGGCGGGAAACATCAACGGATATGTTCAATATGAGTACGTTTGGCAAGCGGACTTGGTTCCTTGAAGATAGCGCTCAGGGGAAATCACCTGTCGCGGCCACCGACATCCCTCTCACCGCAAATAGCCTTTCTCTACACCTGATGGCGTTTACCCTGTCAGAAACACGCTGCGTATTTGACCACGCACCATCAGACCTTTTTGTGCTTATATTCACACTTAATGTAAAAACAGTGTAACGAAGTGGGATTATATGTGATTTATCTCACAAATAATGCGGTATTTCATCATTACTGCCTGCATTAATCATAGCGTTTTCTTTCGGTAAACTGCGGCAACAGGACGCAAAAATCGATAAATCAAGAGGAGAAAAAGTCGTGGGATAAGCACGATTTGCAGACAGATATGTCTTCAATACACAGGAAAAGGCCCGTAAAATTAAAGCTACGCCATTCGCCGCCTATCTGGTACTCGCGTCAATCATGCGGAAAAAACTCACTGAACCCTGCTGGTATCTCTATATCCTGAGAACAGCGACAGGCATGCTCTACACGGGCATTACCACAGATGTGGCGCGACGCCTGGCCCAGCATCAGGCAGGAAAAGGGGCGAAGGCGTTACGGGGAAAAGGCGAACTGACGCTGGTCTTTCACTGTCAGGCGGGTAATCGCTCAAGCGCCTCAAAGCTTGAACATCAGGTAAAGCAGTTGAATAAAAGCCAAAAAGAAAGGCTGGTGCAAGACCAGCCTTCGTCATTATCCGCACGCTTCCCTTAAAGAAAGCGTTTAAAGGGCTCAGCATACTCCACCAGTCTGCGCGGCCCCGCCAAAGGATTATCCGACAACGGATAAACCAGAAAAGCGCCTGCACTACCCTCCCAATGGCAATGAAGTTGCTGCTCAATGGCAGGTACAAAACCAAAGCGGGAATAATAGGCGGGGTCGCCCAGCACGACAACGGCGGTGTAACCGAACTCGTTAAGGGCATCCAACCCTTCGTACACCAGTTTTTCGCCCAATCCTTGCCGGCGCAGGCTTTCTTCCACGGCCAGCGGAGCAAGCCCCACCCATTGCTGATCTTCCCCATCGATTAGCACCGGGCTGAATGCGGCGTACCCTACCACGCCCCCTTCATCATCCGTTGCGACAATACCCAACGTCAGTTGCCCATCTTCCCGCAGTTGATGAACCAGATCGGCCTCTGCGCCGGTTGGGAAAACACGACGCAAAAGGCTGTCGATTCCCGCCGCATCAACCGGTATTTCAACACGGACTAACATGAAACGGATGCGTGATCGGCAGTCTGCACCACGCCCTCTTGTAATCCCGCCTCAACAAAGTCAGCCAGTTGCATCAAAGCGATACGCAGCGCGGTCGGCATGGTTTCCAGTTCAATGGCATCCATCAGGTTTTTTACATACAGCCCAAGCTCGGTATCCCCTTCGATACGCAAACGGCGCTGAAAGAACAACGTGTCGGGATCTTCCTTACGCGCCGCAATCAGAATGAGATCGTTGGCATCGGCGCTAAAACTGACGTCCGGCGTTTCCTGATGGCTGACCGCCAGACGGTTATCACGCAACGTCATAAACCATTGCAGACCAATATCGCGAACTTCAATTTTTAACCAGCGCCCTGCCAGAAATTCCAGTTCGCCGTCATCCAGCGCCTGACGAAACTGCCAGCGCAACACCTGCTCCAGAACCAGACGCTGTATAGCAAAAGGAGTGAACTTTAGCGGCTTACCCAACAAGCCTGGCCCTTGACGCACAATCCGCGCCCGTAGTTTTTCCAACACTGGCGTACTCCTCTTAAAGCAAACCAACTTTTCCGATAATCTGGCAGCATTGTGCCACATCAAATAGAACCCGCAGCGGTCTATGTCAATAATTTAATCAGTTATCCACAGATCCTCTATCTATTTCAAGTTGTCCACATCATTAACGGATAAGCTGGTTTAAATCAAAGTATGTCAACATCAGGTTAATTAAGATCCTCTGTCGTTAAAAACATTCATTGACTGATAAAAAAATCGCCGGGATCGGTGCGATTTTCAACGTCGTTTGCGACGGTCCGAAAGGTGACGGACAGGGCGGCCCGTCATAGAAAATATCATCAGTCTGCAAACATCATTGATCGTTTTGGCTGGTTTTTCTCGCCGGAACTTCGATTAATGAAGGAAATGGTATGGAACTGCTTTGTCCCGCCGGCAATCTTCCGGCATTGAAAGCCGCCATTGATAATGGCGCAGATGCGGTCTACATCGGACTGAAAGACGACACCAACGCGCGTCATTTCGCCGGACTGAACTTTACCGATAAAAAGTTGCAGGAAGCGCGTGAATATGTGCAGCGCCACCGCCGTAAACTTCACATCGCCATCAATACTTTTGCTCATCCCGATGGTTACCAGCGCTGGCGGCGCGCGGTGGATATGGCGGCGCAAATCGGCGCTGACGTGTTGATCCTCGCGGATCTCGCCATGCTTGAATATGCTGCGGAACGCTATCCCGGTATTGAACGTCATGTTTCCGTGCAGGCTTCCGCCACTAATACGGAAGCGATTCATTTTTATCAGCGGCATTTTGGCGTATCCCGCGTGGTGTTGCCGCGAGTGCTCTCTATCCATCAGGTAAAACAACTGGCGCGCGCCACAACCGTTCCGCTGGAGGTGTTTGCATTCGGTAGCCTGTGCATCATGGCCGAAGGCCGGTGTTATCTCTCTTCCTACCTGACCGGCGAATCGCCTAACACGGTTGGCGCCTGCTCTCCGGCACGTTTTGTCCGCTGGCAGGATACGCCTCAGGGCATGGAGTCACGGTTGAATAACGTGTTGATCGACCGCTATCAGATGCATGAAAACGCGGGTTACCCTACGTTATGCAAGGGACGTTATCTGGTCGACGGTCAGCGCTATCATGCACTGGAAGAACCCACCAGCCTGAATACGCTGGCGCTATTGCCTGAACTGCTGGCCGCCAATATCGCTTCGGTGAAAATCGAAGGACGTCAGCGCAGTCCGGCCTACGTCAGCCAGATAACCCGCGTCTGGCGGCAGGCGATTGATCGCTGTCAGGCCAATCCTGAAACCTTCAGCCCAACGCAAGAATGGATGGATACGCTGGGCGCGGTGGCGGAAGGCACGCAAACCACCCTGGGCGCGTACCACCGGAAATGGCAGTAGCTGGAGAACATATGAAATATGCATTGGGCGCCATTCTCTACTATTGGCCGAAACAAGATGTGGAAACATTTTATCAGGCAGCCATGGACAGCAGCGCCGATATCATTTACCTCGGAGAGACGGTATGCAGCAAACGCCGCGCAATGAAAGTCAACGACTGGCTGGATCTCGCCAGACAGATTGCGAGCAGCGGCAAACAGGTGGTGATTTCCACACTGGCATTGCTTCAGGCGCCTTCTGAATTGAATGAACTGAAACGTTATGTGGAAAACGGCGAGTTTCTGTTGGAAGCAAACGATCTCGGCGCCGTCAATATGGCAGCCGATCGCCGACTGCCTTTCGTCGCCGGACATGCCCTGAATTGCTACAACGCCTATACGCTGCGTTTACTGCATCAACAGGGCATGGTGCATTGGTGCATGCCAGTGGAACTCTCCCACGACTGGCTGTATAACCTGTTGAACCAGTGTGACGAGCTCGGATTCCGTCATCAATTCGAAGTCGAGGTACTGAGCTACGGACATCTGCCGCTGGCATACTCGGCCCGCTGTTTTACCGCCCGTTCGGAAAACCGGGCCAAAGACGAATGTGAAACCTGTTGCATTAATTATCCACAGGGTCGAAAAGTTCTGTCGCAGGAAAATCAGCCGGTGTTTGTCCTCAACGGGATACAAACGCAAAGCGGCTATTGCTATAACCTGGGTAATGATCTGACTTCGATGCGGGATCTGGTGGACATTGTCCGACTTTCTCCAGACGGCATGGATACTTTGACGATGCTGGATAAATTCCGCGCCAACGAGCGTGGCGAATCTCCCTTGACGCTCACTAATCAGGCAGATTGCAACGGTTACTGGCGGCGCGTCGCAGGATTGGAGTTAATTCAATAGCGTATGGCGTCTAAACGGGTGGAGGCGCTTTTTCCGCCCGTTTTTGCTGGCGGAAAAGTTGTGTCATCGTGCGCAATGGCATAATACTGATAGGCACTCTCATCATTGGCTGGCAAGATATTTTTGCCAGTCGCATCAACAAAGTGAGCTATGTTATGTCCCATCATCCGGTTACGTTTTCCGTTCTTGATCTTGCCCCCGTTCCGCAAGGCGCCAGTCCGCGTCAGGCCTTCCACCACTCGCTGGATCTGGCGCAACATGCTGAAAACTGGGGCTACCATCGCTACTGGCTGGCGGAACACCACAATATGACTGGCATCGCCAGTGCCGCTACTTCCGTGTTGATTGGCTACCTTGCCGCGGGTACGCAGCGTATCCGCCTCGGTTCAGGCGGCATCATGCTGCCCAACCATGCGCCTTTGGTGATTGCGGAGCAGTTCGGCACCCTGGCGTCGCTTTATCCGGGCCGTATCGATCTTGGATTAGGTCGTGCGCCAGGCACCGATCAGCGAACCATGATGGCGCTACGCCGTCATTTGAACGCCGATATTGATGATTTCCCAAGGGATGTGCAGGAACTGCAACGCTACTTTGCGGATGTTCAGCCAGGTCAGGCGGTTCAAGCGGTCCCCGGACAGGGTCTACAGATCCCAATCTGGCTATTGGGGTCAAGCTTATACAGCGCTCAGTTGGCGGCGGCATTGGGATTGCCTTTTGCGTTCGCGGCTCATTTTGCGCCGGATATGTTACTGCAAGCGTTAAACGTATACCGCGAGTCGTTCAAACCGTCCGCGGCCCACCCTAAACCTTACGCGATGGCGTGTATCAATGTGGTTGCCGCCGACAGCAATCGTGATGCCCGCTTTCTCTTTACCTCAATACAACAGCATTTTATCAATCTACGCCGCGGTGCGCCGGGGCCATTACCCGCACCGGTGGAGGATATCGCTGCCATTTGCTCGCCCGCGGAACGATTTGGCGCTGACCAGGCTTTACGTCTGTCAATCGTCGGCGACCAGACAACCGTCAGACACGGTTTACAGAGTTTGCTGCGCGAAACGCAGGTGGATGAATTGATGATCAACGGCCAGATTTTTGATCATCAGGCTCGTTTGCGCTCGTTTGAAATTGCCATGAGCGTGCAACAGGATGTACTGAGATAAAAAAATCCCCCTTCGGTCTGAAGGGGGATTTTTATCAGAAAACCGACTTTCCGCAGCCAGAGAAGTTATTTCTCTGGCGTCATCGCATTACGCATCGGCTGGACGGCGACGTGGAGCACGCTGCGCGGCGGCATCACGGTTGAAAGAACGCTCACGACGCGGAGCGCCATTGCCTTCACGACGTTCACCGCTGAAAGCGCGACGCGGTGCGCCCTCACCACGACCGGCAGGACGGCTGGCGCGACGTTCACCACCTTCACGGCGTTCATGCGCCTGAGCATCACCCAGCAACTGCATATTCATCGGCTTGTTCAGAATACGAGTACGGGTAAAGTGCGACAACAAATCGCCCGGCATGCCTTTTGGCAGTTCGATCGTCGAGTGAGAAGCGAACAGTTTGATGTTGCCAATATAGCGGCTACTGATATCGCCTTCGTTGGCAATCGCTCCCACAATATGACGAACCTCAACACCATCATCGCGGCCCACTTCAATACGATACAGTTCCATATCACCCGCATCACGGCGCTCACGGCGTGGCGGCCGCTCACCGTCGCGGCTGTCGCGTGGTTCACGGCGACGATCGTCACGGCCTGCATCATCACGATCACGGAATTCACGGCGTGGACGACGATCAAATACCGGATCCGGCGGCAGTATCAGCGGACGTTCGCCCTGCGCCATCTTCAATAAGGCGGCGGCCAGCGCTTCGATATCCAGCTCTTCCTGCGGTTGCAATTTAGTCAGCAGCGCACGGTACATATCCAGATCGCTGCTTTCCAACTGTTGCTGTACTTTAGCGGCAAACTTGGCCAACCGGCGCTGCCCCAGCAGTTCCGCATTTGGCAGTTCCACCTCTGGGATCGTGAGTTTCATGGTGCGTTCAATGTTGCAAAGCAGGCGGCGTTCGCGGTTTTCTACAAACAACAGCGCGCGACCGGCGCGACCGGCGCGACCAGTACGACCAATACGGTGCACGTAGGATTCAGAATCCATCGGGATATCGTAGTTGACCACCAGGCTGATACGATCAACATCCAGGCCGCGAGCGGCAACGTCTGTGGCAATCAGGATATCCAGACGACCATCTTTCAAACGCTCCAGCGTTTGTTCACGCAGCGCCTGGTTCATGTCGCCATTCAACGCCGCACTGTTATGACCGCTACGCTCCAGCGCTTCAGCCACTTCCAGCGTCGCGTTTTTGGTACGAACGAAAATAATCGCCGCATCAAAATCTTCAGCTTCCAGGAAACGAACCAGCGCTTCATTTTTGCGAACGCCTTGTACCGTCCAGTAGCTCTGGCTGATATCAGGACGCGTTGTCACACTTGACTGAATGCGGACTTCCTGAGGATCTTTCATGAAACGACGCGTAATACGGCGAATCGCTTCCGGCATGGTGGCGGAAAACAGCGCGGTCTGATGTTCAGCCGGGATCTGGGCCATAATGTTTTCTACATCATCAATAAAGCCCATGCGCAACATTTCATCCGCTTCATCCAACACCAGGCCGCTTAGATTGGATAAATTCAGCGTACCGCGTTTCAGATGATCAAGCAGACGCCCCGGCGTACCGACAACGATCTGAGCGCCACCGCGTAAAGCGCGAAGCTGTACGTCGTAACGTTGGCCGCCATACAGGGCAACTACGCTAACGCCATGCATATGTTTGGCAAAATCATTACAGGCTTCAGCCACCTGTACCGCCAGTTCGCGGGTCGGCGCCAATACCAGCATCTGTGGTGCTTTTAACTCAGGTTTCAAATTATTGAGTAATGGCAGAGCAAAAGCCGCCGTCTTGCCACTGCCGGTCTGTGCCATACCCAGCACATCGCGACCACTCAGCAGGTGAGGGATACATTCAGCCTGAATCGACGAGGGTTTTTCGTAGCCCAGATCGGTCAGGGCATTAATAATCGGAGCAGACAGCCCCAAATCAGCAAAAGAAATTGATAAATCAGTCATGTACACGTGCCTCATTGTATATGGCGGCCAGTCTACATAACTCATCGAGAAAATTTTCAGTCATTTTCATTGAAAAGTGTGAACCGGCTCAAATTGGATTAAAAAGCGAACAAAAAAGCCCTCACCTGTTAAGGCGATAACCGTAGTCTTTTAAGGCTTATATAGTTGTTCGTCAGCTATTGCTGGTCCGATCCTGATAGGTCGTCTTGCTCTTGGCCTAGTAGCGCCAATTCCAACAATGCATAGCGGTGCTCAACAAAATTATGAACGTTGTTGGCAACCGTCAGCTTGAACAGCGCCAAAGCGGTGTTCTTGTCCCCCAGACTTAGGTAGTGCTTACCTAAATAGAAGTCAGTTTCACTGAGATGCTCAGCGAGCGAAGTGTTATCCGTAGCTTCTTCCTGTAGACGCTGCATCAGTGTCTTTTCACTGATACTGCCCAGGTAGAATTCGACAATATTCCATCCCCAAGGCCCTTTCTGCGCACCGTCATAACGTTTCTGCAACGCTACTTTGGCTGTCTCTGGGTTGATTTCTCGCTCCACGAGGTATAGCCACAACGAACGGAAAGGATCATTTGGATCGTCTCGATAAAACGCCAGCAGATCATCCTGCGCTAACAGGTAACGACCGCCATAATACAAAGCGATGCCCCGGTTTAAACGCGCGTAATTGTAAGTTGGATCAAGCTCTAGTACAGAATCAAACGCTTCATAGGCAGCATCAAAATTGCCTGCCTGCGTTAAGTAAATCCCCAGATAGTTAAAAACCTCTGGAATATCAGGGCGGATCGATAACGCTTGTGAAAAATCATTTCGCGCCAACGCTCGTAACCCTAAGCTATCATACAGTACTCCGCGCTCATATAATAGCTGTGCTCGTTCATCATCGGTTAATGCCCGGCTCGCAAAGATCTGTTCCATGCGCGCCAGAATTACTTCCTGCTGCAAAGTAGGCTGTAACGGGATCGCCAATACCGCATTTTTACGCCAATCCGTGTTGCTGCATCCTGCCAGCATAAGTGCTGTTGCAACATAACACCAGCGCAAGAAAGGCTTCATTTCCCACTCCCGAAGACAAACATTGGATGAACATCCTGTCCCGGCCTGCTCAACATAAGGACTTCCCTATCCTTATGATACACGCAGCACCTCGGCGTTAACTGATACGATCCGGTGCAGCAACTGTATAATAGTTATTCTTCCTCAGAAATTGGCGCCGCCACGTCCTGAGACTGAGCATTTGCTTCTTTAATGCTCAGACGCACACGACCCTGGCGATCAACTTCCAATACTTTGACCGGCACTTCCTGCCCCATTTGCAGGTAATCAGTCACTTTCTCTACACGCTTATCAGCGATCTGAGAAATATGCACCAAGCCTTCTTTACCACCACCGATGGCAACAAAAGCACCGAAATCAACGATACGCGTCACTTTGCCCTGATAGACACGGCCAACTTCAATTTCAGCGGTAATTTCTTCAATACGACGAATGGCATGTTTCGCTTTTTCGCCATCTGTAGAAGCAATCTTCACCGTACCGTCATCTTCGATCTCGATAGTCGTACCGGTTTCTTCAGTCAGCGCACGAATAACCGAACCACCTTTACCAATCACATCTTTGATCTTGTCTGTGCTGATCTTGATGGTATGAATACGCGGCGCGAATTCAGAGATATCGCCGCGCGGCGTGCTGATAGCCTGTTCCATCACACCCAGGATGTGCAGACGCGCGCCTTTGGCCTGATTCAAAGCAACCTGCATGATTTCGCGGGTAATCCCCTCGATTTTGATATCCATCTGCAATGCAGTGATACCTTCACGACTACCAGCCACTTTGAAGTCCATATCGCCCAGATGATCTTCATCACCCAGGATATCGGACAGCACCACAAAGTTGTCGCCTTCTTTGACCAGCCCCATGGCAATACCCGCGACAGCCGCTTTAATCGGCACGCCCGCATCCATTAACGCCAGTGAAGCGCCACAGACTGACGCCATGGAAGAAGAACCGTTGGACTCCGTGATTTCAGAAACCACACGCACGGTGTATGGGAATTCATTCGCTTTCGGCATAACCGCCAACACACCACGTTTTGCCAGACGGCCATGACCAATTTCACGACGTTTCGGCGATCCCACCATACCGGTTTCACCGACAGAGTACGGAGGGAAGTTGTAGTGCAACAGGAAACGATCGGTACGTTCGCCGGTCAGTTCATCGATATTTTGCGCGTCACGCTCAGTACCCAATGTCGCGGTAACCAGCGCCTGCGTTTCACCACGGGTGAACAATGCCGAACCGTGGGTACGCGGCAATACGCCGGTACGAACATCCAGACCGCGGATCATGTCTTTCTCACGGCCATCAATACGCGGCTCGCCACGCAGAACACGGCTACGCACCACATCCTTCTCGATGTTGCCAAGAATTTCCTGGATTTCGCCCGCGCTCAACGTTTCATCTTGCGCCAGCAACGCTGCTTCCACTTCCGCCTTGATGACGTCAACCTGCGCATAACGCTCTTGTTTTTCAGTGATGCGATAAGCATCGCCGAGACGCGTTTCAGACAGCGCCTGTACACGCTGGTGTAAATCGGCATTCACTTGCGGCGCATGCCAATCCCACTTCGGTTTGCCCGCTTCAGCAACCAGTGCGTTGATATTTTCAATAACAATCTGCTGCTGTTCGTGACCAAACACCACCGCACCCAGCATCTGATCTTCGCTTAGCAGATCAGCTTCGGATTCAACCATCAGTACCGCGCCTTCAGTACCGGCAACCACCAGGTCCAGACGGCTTTCTTTCAGTTCGTCAGTCGTCGGGTTCAGTACATACTGATCATTCAGGTAACCGACGCGGGCCGCGCCAATGGGACCGCTGAACTGAATACCAGACAGGCTCAGTGCGGCAGACGCGCCTATCATGGCGACAATGTCAGGGTTGACCTGCGGATTGACAGAAACCACGGTAGCGATAACCTGAACTTCATTCAGGAAACCTTCAGGAAACAACGGACGAATCGGACGGTCAATCAGACGGGAAATCAGCGTCTCGCCTTCGCTCGGACGACCTTCACGACGGAAGAAACCGCCTGGGATACGTCCGGCTGCGTATGTGCGCTCCTGATAGTTGACCGTCAGCGGGAAGAAACCCTGACCAGGTTTAGCGTGTTTGGCGCCAACAACGGTAACAAATACCGCAGTATCATCCATGCTTACCATCACAGCGGCGGTAGCCTGGCGAGCCATCATACCGGTTTCTAACGTGACGGTATGTTGACCATATTGAAACTTACGAACGATCGGATTAAGCAAAATAATATCCTTAACTGGGGCATGTCGCATTTATTCAGGATGGACACGCCAGTGAACTCCCGATCTTTGCACTACATCCTCGCGACTAATGACAACCTTTACTCTGCTCATGCAGATAAAGCCTCTCATTAGCCGCGCGAACCTCTGTAATGAAAGATCATAATTTAAAACAGCAATACATTACGCTGTTTTAGCAGAGCTTCCTAGAAGAAAGGGGCCCAAAGAGGCCCCTTCCCACTGAAACTCAGAAGACTTAGCGACGCAGGCCCAGACGTTCAATCAGGCTGGTGTAACGTGCTACATCTTTACGCTTCAGGTAGTCCAGCAGCTTACGACGCTGAGAAACCATACGCAGCAGACCACGACGGCTGTGGTGATCTTTCTTGTGCTCAGCAAAGTGGCCTTGCAGATGGTTGATCTGCGCGGTCAGCAAAGCAACCTGAACTTCCGTGGAACCACTGTCGTTAGTGCCACGACCGAATTCCGCTACGATTTTAGCTTTAGCTTCAACACTTAGAGACATTGTAATACTCCACACATTATAGATAAAAAACAGGCGCCGATCTCTAATTCAGCCACCCAATAGTCAAGCCGAATTATTCTACTCTCAGCCCCTTGCGATAGCAAGGCGGCATCAGGCCGAATCAGTTCTGAAATTCAACCACCAAACGGCGCGGCGCAACGCGTCCGTCGCCGTCAATTTCGCCCATACCAATGAATTTATGCGCTTCGCCTTCCGTAATGCGCACCATGCCATGCACCGGCGTATCTGGCGTCTGAACCGCTTGCCCCAGTTTTAAGTAACCGGCGACGATGGGATTCAAATTGACTTCAGGGAAATCCATGACCGGACTCTCCATTGGCATCAGGAGCGGATCAAGATGTAATGCAGGCGCCTGATCGTCAGCCTGCGCCTGCGCCAGTAGGCCGTTCAACTGCTCCAGCGTCACCATTTTCTCAGTCGGATAGGTGGAAACTTGCAGACGGCGCAGGTAAATCACATGCGCGCCGCAACCTAACTTCTCACCTAAATCGTCGATGATGGTGCGAATGTAAGTGCCTTTGGAGCAGTGAATCTCCAGTTCCAGTTCATCGCCTTCGCAACGAATAAACAGCAGTTCATAGACCGTGATTTCACGCGCTTCGCGCGGCACAACCAGCCCCTGGCGCGCATATTCATAGAGCGGGCGTCCCTGATGCTTCAAGGCCGAGTACATGGAAGGAATTTGCTGTGTCTTACCGCGAAAGCTTTCCAGCGCCTGCGCCAGATCCGCTGGTGAAACGTTCACCGGACGCGTTTCAATGACGTTTCCATCCGCATCAGAGGTGTCCGTCCGCTGACCAAGCCTTGCAATCACCCGATACCGCTTATCAGAATCCAGCAAGTACTGAGAAAATTTGGTGGCTTCACCGAGACAGATGGGCAACATACCGGTCGCCAGCGGATCCAACGCCCCGGTATGACCCGCTTTATTGGCGTTAAAAATCCGTTTTACTTTTTGCAAGACGTCATTAGACGACATGCCCTGAGCTTTATCCAATAACAATACGCCGTGTACATTACGGCCACGGCGACGAGGACGACTCATTAATCCTCCTGATCTTCTTCGCTCGCCGCAGAACGACGTTCCGCATCATTTCTGACCACATTGGTGACCAGATTGGACATTCTCATCCCTTCCACCAGAGAATTGTCATAAGCGAATGTCAATTCCGGCACAACGCGCAGACGCATGGATTTACCTAACAACACACGGATAAAACCGGAGGCATCCTGCAACGCTTTAACCGCTGTTTTCACCTGTTCCGGCTCGTTATCATTCAAAAATGTCACAAATACTTTTGCGTAAGCCAGATCACGGGAAACTTCAACGCCGGAAACGGTTGCCATACCAATCCGTGGATCTTTTACTTCACGTTGAAGAATAATGGCGATTTCTTTTTGCATTTCCTGCGCCACGCGCTGGGTGCGGCTGAATTCTTTTGCCATATTCAATCCTCAATTAAAAATCGGGGGGCACCAGGCCCCCTTACAAACAACCCACTTCGCCGCGCAAGACCGTATTAAGCGATAGTGCGTTTAATCTCAATGGTTTCAAATACTTCGATTACATCGCCTGGACGGACGTCGTTGTAGTTCTTCACGCCGATACCACATTCCATACCGTTACGAACTTCGTTAACGTCATCTTTGAAGCGACGCAGGGATTCCAGTTCGCCTTCGTAGATCACCACGTTGTCACGCAATACACGGATCTTGTTGTGACGTTTGACCACACCTTCCGTGACCATACAACCCGCGATCGCGCCAAACTTCGGTGATTTGAACACATCACGCACTTCCGCCAGACCGATGATCTCTTGCTTGTATTCCGGCGCCAGCATACCGCTCATCGCCTGTTTGACTTCATCAATCAGATCATAGATTACGGAGTAGTAACGCAGATCCAGACTTTCCGCTTCAACAATACGACGGGCAGACGCATCGGCGCGAACGTTAAAGCCAAGGATAATCGCATTTGAAGCCGCGGCCAACGTTGCGTCGGTTTCCGTGATGCCGCCCACGCCGGAACCAACAATCTTCACTTTCACTTCATCGGTAGACAGTTTCTGTAGTGAATCGGAAATAGCTTCACAAGAACCCTGAACATCGGACTTAAGTACGATATTCAATTCAGAAACTTCACCTTCCGTCATGTTGGCGAACATGTTTTCCAGTTTGGATTTCTGCTGACGCGCCAGTTTGACTTCACGGAATTTACCCTGGCGATAGAGCGCCACTTCACGGGCTTTCTTCTCATCACGCACCACCGTGGCTTCATCACCCGCGGCAGGCACGCCTGACAACCCCAGAATTTCAACCGGAATCGACGGCCCCGCGGAAGTAATTTCACGGCCCAGTTCATCGCGCATGGCACGTACACGGCCATATTCAAAGCCGCACAGAACGATATCGCCTTTATTCAGCGTACCTTCACGCACCAGAACGGTCGCAACCGGACCACGACCTTTATCCAAGAAGGATTCAATGACTACGCCGCTGGCCATGCCGCTGCGAATCGCTTTCAGTTCAAGCACTTCGGCTTGCAACAGAATCGCGTCCAGCAGTTCGTCGATGCCGGTGCCTGCTTTTGCGGACACATGCACGAACTGAGATTCGCCGCCCCACTCTTCCGGCATAATGCCGTACTGAGATAACTCGGTTTTCACCCGATCCGGATCGGCTTCCGGTTTATCAATTTTATTCACCGCCACCACAACCGGCACCTGAGCCGCTTTCGCATGCTGAATAGCTTCGATTGTCTGAGGCATCACGCCGTCATCCGCCGCAACGACCAACACCACGATATCCGTTGCCTGAGCACCACGGGCGCGCATTGCGGTAAACGCGGCGTGTCCGGGGGTATCGAGGAAGGTGATCATGCCGTTATCGGTTTCAACGTGATAAGCACCGATGTGCTGGGTAATTCCGCCCGCTTCGCCAGCCGCAACCTTGGTTGAGCGGATATAGTCCAGCAGTGAGGTTTTACCATGGTCGACGTGACCCATAATGGTCACGACAGGCGCGCGCGACTCCGCGGCGGCGCCCGTATCACGGTCGCTCATTACCGCTTCTTCCAACTCGTTTTCACGGCGCAGAATCACTTTGTGACCCATTTCTTCCGCCACCAGTTGCGCGGTTTCCTGATCGATAACCTGGTTGATGGTCGCCATCGCGCCCAGTTTCATCATCGCTTTGATAACCTGAGAGCCTTTAACCGCCATTTTGTTGGCTAATTCAGCGACAGTCACAGTCTCGCCGATGACCACATCACGGTTAACCGCCTGAACAGGTTTGTTGAAGCTCTGCTGCAACGTACTGGGTTTACGTTTACCTTTACCGCCACGGGTAACGGCACGCGCTTCTTCGCGGTCGGCTTTAGACTCGGACAGGCGATTGCCTTTCTTCTGCTTAGTTGTTTTGCTACGAACACGGCTGCGGCGCTCACCTTCAACCTGACGGTCGCTTTCATCTTCCGCTTCACGGGCGTGATGAGACGTGGTGACATGATAATCTGCAGCTTCTTCAGGCTTATTGCTTTCCGCTTCCCAACGTCCGGCATTTTCTTCCGCCATACGACGGGCTTCTTCCGCTATACGCCGTGCCTCTTCCTCAACTTTAAGGCGGGCAGTTTCTTCCGCTTTACGTTTGAGTTCCGCAGCCTCAGCTCCGCGTTTCGCTTTCTCAGCCTGAGCCGGTTTGGTCATACTCTCGTTTTGTTGATTCGTCACTTTTTCTTTTTCCGCTACATCACGCTTAGCTTTTTCGGCGGCCTCACGTTTGGCTTGCTCTTCGGCAGCACGTTTAGCTTTTTCAACAGTTTCATGCTTGGCTTTCTCTTCAGCCTCGCGTTTAGTCTGCTCTTCAGCCGCTCGTTGTGCCTGTTCTTCCGCTTCACGCCGTGCCTGCTCTTCCTCTTCCGCCTGTTGTTGGGCATCCATAGGATCGCGTTTTACATAAGTGCGTTTCTTGCGGACTTCGATCTGCACCGACTTACTCTTACCGCCAGTGCTTGGAATATTCAATGTGCTGCGCGTTTTACGTTGCAACGTCAGTTTACCAGGCACACTCCCGCGATCACGGTTAAGGTGCGCCAGTAATGTTTCTTTTTCGTGCTGAGTCACAGAATCTGATGCAGACTTGGTAATTCCCGCATCAGCAAACTGCTGTATCAGGCGGTCAACCGAAGTCTGAATCTCTGTGGCCAGCGATTTTACGGTTACATCTGTCATGCTGTTCCTTTCCTGCTACAGTTCGTTATTCGTTGTCGTCGCCAAACCAACAGATATTTCGGGCCGCCATTATCAGCTCACCCGCTTTTTCATTATCCAGTTCTTCAATATCCGTCAGATCGTCAACGCCCTGCTCAGCAAGATCTTCCAGCGTACAAACACCGCGTGCCGCCAGCTTGAATGCCATCTCACGCGACAGGCCAGGTAAACTGAGCAAATCGTCCGCGGGTTGGCCATCACCGCGGCTTTCTTCGTGCGCCAACGCCAGCGTGGTCAACGCGGCTTTAGCCCGTTCGCGCAAGGCTTCAATAGTCTCTTCATCAAGACCTTCGATCGCTTGCAGTTCTTTAATCGGCACATAGGCCAGTTCTTCGAGAGAAGAGAAACCTTCCTCGACCAGCACCGTGGCGAACTCTTCATCAATATCAAGGTGCTTGGTGAACACATCGATAGCGGCGTGCGCTTCAGCCTGATGCTTGGCCTGAAGATCTTCCACCGTCATCACGTTCAGTTCCCAACGATCATCTGAACGATGTTGCTTTAACAGTTGGGAAGCCAAACGCACGTTCTGTCCATTACGACCAATCGCCTGCGCCAGATTGCTGGATTCAACCGCAATATCCATTGTACAGCTATCTTCATCAACCACGATGGAGACGACATCGGCCGGCGCCATGGCATTGATAACAAATTGAGCAGGATTGTCATCCCACAGAATAATATCAATACGTTCGCCGCCCAGTTCACTGGATACCGCCTGCACGCGCGCGCCGCGCATACCCACGCAGGCGCCAACAGGATCGATACGCTTGTCGTTTGTTTTCACGGCAATTTTCGCACGGGAACCCGGATCGCGGGCCGCGGCCTTGATTTCGATGACTTCTTCACCGATCTCCGGCACTTCGATACGGAAGAGTTCAATCAGCATTTCCGGGCGAGAACGACTGACGAACAGTTGTGCGCCACGTGCTTCGGGGCGAACCGAGTAGAGAACGCCACGGATGCGATCGCCAGGGCGGAAATTCTCACGAGGCAGCATGTCTTCACGGCCAATGACCGCTTCGGCACTTGTGTTCGAACCATCGACCGGCCTGACTTCAAGCGAAATATTATCACGGCTGACTTTCTTCACCACACCGGTGATAATCTCGCCTTCCTGCTCGCGGAACTGGTCAACGACCATGGCGCGCTCAGCTTCGCGGACTTTCTGTACGATAACCTGTTTTGCCGTTTGCGTGGTAATACGATCGAACGTTACCGATTCAATCTGATCTTCGACGTAATCGCCCACACCGAGAGCAGGATCTTCAAACTGAGCCGCTTCCAGCGTAATTTCGCGCGTCGGCTGAGTCACTTCATTGACAATCACCCAACGACGGAACGTATCAAAGTCGCCCGTTTTGCGATCGATATTGACGCGGACATCAATTTCCTGCTCGTATTTTTTCTTTGTTGCTGTCGCCAGTGCGGTTTCCAACGCTTCGAAAATCTTCTCGCGTGGGACGGCTTTTTCATTGGAAACTGCTTCAACAACAGCCAGAATCTCTTTATTCATCCTAGTTGCCTCATCCAAACTTTAAAAGTGGGGTACCAGGTTCGCTTTCTGGATGTTGCTCAGCGCGAACACTTCGTCTTTACCTTCCACTGTTATGGTGATCATTTCGCCATCAACGGCTTTGATAATGCCCAACCATTTACGACGATTCTGGACTGCCATGCGCAGCACCACCGTGACCTCTTCACCGATGAAACGCACATAATGCTCTACCGTGAATAAGGGGCGTTCAAGCCCTGGAGAAGATACCTCCAGGTTATAGGCGACAGTAATAGGATCCTCAACATCCAATACCGCACTGACCTGATGGCTGACATCAGCACAATCATCAACAGTGATCCCATCTTCACTATCAATATAAATACGCAGCGTCGATTGGCGACTCCGGATGAACTCAATACCGACCAATTCGTAGCCTAAGGCTTCGACTGGCGCTGAAATCATCTCTGTTAACTTTTGCTCTAACGTGGACAAGCCCACCCCCAAGACATAAAAAAAGGGCTTAATAGCCCAGTAGTTCTGTTGCCAAATAACAAAAAACCCCGATATATCGGGGCTTTATGCAACTGGACCCTAATACCGCTAAACAACGCGGCATAACTTTCGGTTAAGGATTCTTTCAAAAAATGACTGAGGAAGTGATAAAAACTTACTGAACAGCTTTTTGAAAGAAAACTCAACCAAGAAAGTTACGTGGTTGCGGGGGCCGGATTTGAACCGACGACCTTCGGGTTATGAGCCCGACGAGCTACCATGCTGCTCCACCCCGCGTCCGAAAACGTGGCAAATACTACGCCGACAACCGCTGAAATGCAAGTTATCAATAGGATTGATACGGGGAGCAGATCTGATGTTTCAGCCTATCGAATTAATATCTAAAGGCATCCGCCAAACCCGTCTGCAATGTACCCCTGCAGGAACCGACTACGTTTGAAACGGTTCACCGGATGACGTCTCAATTTACCGCGCATAACACGATACAGAGGTCACGTACCCCGGGCTCCAACAAACGAGCGGCGCATCATACCCATGATAGGGGCGAAAAGCAAAACATTACCCCGCCGCAACGCACCCGACCCGTGATACGCAGCAAACGAGGTTGGGAATTGACCGGGCAGCCCCCCCTTTGAGCATGCCTACTTTATATATAAGAAAAAGGGTGAGATCGCTCACTCAAAAAATCACTGCGCCGACAACCATTCGCAACCTGTACGTATTTTTTATACATACCCCGACGTCGGAAAAGCCCTCAACGGATATCACGCGGGTTGGCACTGAGCGGGGAAAGGGACATCACTGAATCATTTGCGACGCCGAGCCGCCATTGATAGAAAACCGCCGATCTTTTGTTCTATTTCCCTGATGTTTACGCATCAAAACCAACGAACGATGATGATATAAGATATTATCCGCGCTCTTCTTCTAATAAAACAATGGCTGCCTGTGTCCTGTTACGCACGTTCAATCGCCTGAAAATAGACTCCAAATGTGATTTCACCGTCCCTGCGCTGATGTTCAAGGTGCGACTGATTTGTTTATTAGATGCTCCCGAGGCAATTAGTTGCAAAATTTCATGCTGCCTTTCACTCAGTTTTCCCTTAACACTATTGTCCATCCCCCACTTTTCATAAATCACGCCATCATCAGGCAGACAGACCATCCCCATGGATACGGTTCTTAATGCCTGTGCTATGGATTCAATCGGCGAGCTTTTTAATATCACCCCCGCGATATGGTATTTCAAGTAAGAATCTAAAATATACTTATCTATATAATCCACCATAATTATAACGCTAGTATCAATACTTTCTTCATGTAACCTTTCGAGAAATAAATAATTATCATTACGTTCCTTATCACAGCTGAACAAGATAAAATTCTTGTTCAACTCGTTGAGCATCGGCCATACTTCTTCTTTTTGCTCCACCCCAACGACATCCACACCAGACATAACATCCTTCAAGCCAGCCGATAAACCCTGAATAAAAACAGGTGATTTATCAATAATCACAATATTCACCGTATAATCTCCATTCCATATTATTGAACATGCCGTGAATAAAAACTTCACTCTAAAAAGTATTAGCCTATATGAAAGTAATAAAGCGGAGTCATTCAGCATATGCCATTTACCTTATAGACACCACTGGGCATGTTCTAACATAATCCACCTGTATTTTAATTTAAAAATCAGACTATGCAGTCATAATAAATACAAAAAAGCATCTACTTTCGTCACGAAATAGTTAACTTGGAAAAATTAACGTAGACCTTTTCTGGGTGTTTTTTAACCCAATAAAGATTTGGCGCCATCATAGAAAAACGATTATTTCATCTTTCCAATAGCCTATGACACATACCTGACGATTATCTATATAATGGCGGATTTACGTTTTTTTTTATTCGCCGCTAAGTTTTACACCTGGAGAATACCTTTCCAGTCAAGGCAGCATAATACATTGAGTATTCTCTTTTTGTAGCAAACATTCTTAGGAGAAAAACATGTCATTTAAAAGCTGGCTAACAGGAGGAAATAAAGCGAATAACTCTCTCCCGCATGACAATGAACCAAAAGAACAGGCAATATCATCGGGTCCCATTACGTTAGCCGCTATTACGCGCGGTATGCAGCACGCCGCCACTGCGGCGAATGAACTTATTGCCCATCAATATAAACAAGCGCTCGATCCCTTTTTCGAACATGAATCAGATGGTGCTTTAACACCAAAAACCATCGCGATCCGGCTGGATGGCAAGCGCCATATTGAACTCCCTCTGGTTGCCCTTTCCACGCCACGCGGATTGATGCTGGAAAAAATGAAAGTGAACATGACGGTGAGAGCCGATTCTGTTCATCAGGACGAAATCCAACCGCCTTTGAACAATCACGCGATCAGCAATTTTCACCTGAGTGTATCGCCCTCTGGCAAAAACAATGAAGGAAGAAATAGTCAGCATATCGATATAGAAATGCAGTTCGTCGTTCTCGAACCACCAGAAAGCATTATGCGTTTAATTGACGAGTATACCCACCTCGTTCTCCCCCAAACCACCACAGAGAGAAAAAGCAATGGCTAATATCCCAGAAACGACAGGCGCAGCGGGCATCACTCTGATTAAACATTTCGAAGGGCTGCGATTGACCAAGTACCTTGATACCGCAGGTAAACCAACCATTGGGTATGGGCATTTGATATTACCGGATGAAAACTTTGACCAAGAGATCACGCTTCAGCAAGCCGAAATGTTGCTACGTCAGGACTTGAAGAGTGCGGAAGCCGGGATTCATTGTTATGTCGATGTGGATCTTAACGGTAATCAGTTTGATGCGTTAGCATCATTTACCTACAATCTGGGAGTAGAAAATCTTGAGCATTCAACATTATTACGCCTGCTTAACCAGGGAAACTATGCCGCCTGCGCCGATCAGTTTTTACGCTGGGATAAAGATGGGAAACAAACCGTGGAAGGGCTCCTTCATCGCAGAGCAGCAGAACGCACGCTTTTTTTGCTTCCTGAGCCCGTGGGGGAAAACTAACCGATACGCGCATCGCAGAAATTACCTGCCGACTATATAGGATAAGTCAATATGCCAGCGGATTTATTTATCAACTTCCGATGGTCATGCTTTTACCGTTATTAGCCAAACCATCAAAAACTGCGCTTTCGCACCGTGCAGGATTATGGTTAAAAAAACACCCCGATATATAAAACACAAATTATCATGGAGATATCATGGAACTTTCAAGCTCATCGGTATTATATGACATTCTTATCAGCGATATTGTCGCGGCGATTTCAGGTCTATTCGGCGGACTCAGTATTTCTTTTTTTTGGCGACCACAGAAGCTGAATAATCATGACAAAATCATCGCGTTATTAATCATTATTATTATCAGTATTTCTTCCACATTTTCATTAGTGGGGATTATTTCTGAAATAATACATATCAATATAAACCAAATAGAAAATGCCATTGGATTGGGTTATCTGGTTGGCGCCATCAGTGTTGGCCTCATCACATTATTGGCAAACTTCTTCAGCAATCGGGAGGGTAACGACATTCTGGATGTAGCCACAGAACTGAAACAAGCGGCTAAAGGCGTTCGCCGACGAAACGCCCCGCCGCAAAAAACGCTCAAGGACAAAGACCCTCCGGTACATTAATCGTGATACGGCACAGTTACCAAAACACCGCATTATTCAAGATCAGAGCGAGAGCAACGGCGATCGCTCGCATGTACGTCCAGCACCCGCTCTCCCCTTCACGACGTTGTCTCTCCCCAGGCCCCGCAGCTTCCTCACTCTACTCTCCAATCACTCGCCAGCAACAGCGGTAGGGGAGGCACCCGACTGCCGCGCTCCCCTTTCATCGTGTTATCTCAGCTGCGCGATATCCGTTAATAATTGGTGGTAATGCCTGGAGAACGTCGCGATGTCGTCCGCGCTAAATGCATTTTTACGATAGTTAAAACAGAGCGCCAGCGCATCTTCATCATAAACAGACAGCGTTAAGTCCAACCGCGCCTGCTTATTGGCGATATCCGTAATCCGATATTCGCTACTATTTATGCGCACTGCCGGCGGCATGGCCGTCAGATAGTTAAAGCTGACCGGAAAACGTAGCCTATCTACCCCGCCTGCGGCGCGTAAATCATTGACCAACTCATCATAAGGCATGGTCTGATTATCCAGAATGGCATGGATTTTCTGCTGGCTGCGTGCCAATACCACGGCGAAATCGTCCTCAAGGTTAGGTGCGTCATAATAGGTCACCATGTTGACAAAACAGCCTATCGTTGCGGCATGCTCATACAACATACGATTGGAGACCGGGATGCCAATCGGGATATGGTGATAACGCGTCGTGAGGTTCAATAGCCGATTAAAGGCAGTCAGCATGCAGACAAACGCGGTGGTTCGATGCTTTTGCGCATACCTTTTTATCGCCAGACTTAGCGGCTCTGACAGGATACACCAGTAGTTTTCCCCCTCCTGATCGACCATGGAGGGAAACGCGCTGGCGTCAGCCCCCGCCCGCAGATCATCAGCCAGCTTATTTCGCCAGAATGCGCGTTCCTGCGGATAACGGTTGGGGTTAATTTGCTGATGCCGTTGTTGACGATAGTGCCGATAATGTTTTGCGCTGTTTATCCTGTAATGGCGATCTCCGGCGGCATAAGCACGGAGATAATCAGTAAACTGATTGAAAAACAAGCCAATAGAATCATGGTCGAATACCGTATGGTGCGCACGCACCAGCAGAATATGCCGTTGCGCCGTCAACGACAGCAGTTGAAACCGCACCAGCGGGGTTTTCTCCAGGTCCATATCCGCGGTGCCTGCCAACGTCAGAAGCTCCCGGTCGCTTAACGTGTTCGCCAAGCGATGCGCGACAATGCCCGTCAGCCTGACAAGCGGAATCGCTTCTGGCGCATAATACCCTTCAAAGCACGCAGTACTGTCCAGATCGAAGCGGGTTCGAAGCACCGGGTTGCCTGCCAGAATACGCTTGAGGCTCCATTCCACCGCCGCGTCGTCAAGGGCTCCCTCTATCGTCAGACGAAAGGCCAACTGATAGACGGAAGGGTCGGGACTAAGCTGATCGACGGTCAGAAAATAGCGTTGATGGGATGACGGCGCAAAATCGTCAATATCCGTTTTATGCGTATTGACGGAGGGTTCATCGTCGTTGACATAGTAGGGCACAATGAAGGCAAGCAAATGCGGCGTCGCATTATTGAAAAACAGAGGATAATCAATATCGCTAAATAACCGTTTCCGAATCAATAGCCTGGCTTTCATTGCCTGCAAGGAGCCGCCGCCCAGTTCAAAAAAGTCGTCGTTGGCTCCCACCTCGCGAAACCCGAGTACCTCTTGCCAGATATCAATCAGTTCCTGCTCCAGCTCATTAGCCGCTTCCTTGAAGGGATACCCCAGTTCAGGACGCTGCGCACAGGGCACAGGCAGGCGCTGAATATCTAATTTGCCGTTGGGTAATTTGGGCAGGCTTTCCAACATAATAAAATACGCCGGGAGCATGGCGCGCGGCAGTTTGCTTTGCAGAAAACGACGAACATCGTTAGTTGGAAGCTCGGGGTTACGGCTCACCAGATATGCCGCCAGACGTTGATGACCATCGCTTTCCTGAATGGGACGCACTAGCGCTTTATCAATGTCAGGATGCTGGCGCAAGGCGATCTCTATCTCTTCCGGTTCGATGCGTATGCCATTGATTTTGATCTGACGATCGATGCGGCCCAGATAGAGAATTTCCCCTTGCGGCGTCACTTTGCCCAGATCGCCGGTACGATGTCCCCAATAGCGGTTCTCCCCTCGACGATACGTGAAGAAGCGCTGCCGGGTGAGCGCCTCACGATGAATATAGCCACGTGCGACACCGTCCCCTATGGCGCAGATTTCGCCTTCCTCCCCCTCCGCCACAGGCTGTAAATTTTCATCCATGATCAGAATTTCGCTGCCCCGCAATGCCCGGCCCAACGTCACAACTTTGCCTTTCTCCAATTCACTGAATGAACAGTTGGCGGTGGTTTCCGTGGGACCGTAGAGGTTAAATAGCCGCACATCGGGGATTTGCCGGAAAGTCCGCTCTTTAAGATCGAAAGAGACCGGCTCGCCGGAGAGGAACACGGTTTTAGGCAAAGCGGCGGCAGGGCGAGAGCCCGCCTGATAATTCAACAGTTCATCCCAAACGGTGGGGACGCAGTAGAGCGCGCCGTCCGGGTGCTGTTGATACCAACCGAGTAACGCCGCCGGTTCATTCAGGCTGTCGGCCGGTAAAATGTGCAACGTATCGCCCCGCAATAACGGGGCGTACAATTGTGTCACGGCGGCGGCAAAACTGAGCGACGAGGTCAGGGGCAATAGCGCGCCGGTCCGCGACCATACATCGTCATTAAACCGGCCCAGATAATAACTGAGATTGCGCTGCGTAATGGCGGCCCCTTTCGGTATGCCGGTAGAACCGGATGTATATAAAATATACGCCAGATCATTATCGTCGACGGTCGGCAAAACCACTGAATACGGCGCCATGGGATAATGAATATCTTCTAACGCCAGCGTGGTGGGAAAATCGTTGTCGATCCGGACGCTGCTCAGCATCGTGCGAGTAGAAAGAAGCAGAAAGGCGGAGGCGTCATCGAGAATTTGCCTGATCCTTTCCATGGGGTGGAAATGAGAGAGCGGAACATAGGTATAGCCAGCTTTCATAATGGCAAGCAACACCACCGGCATCATTAAACCGGGTTCCAGATAAACGGCTATTCTTCCTTTGCCATTAGCCGGATAATTCAATAATAAATAATCCGCCAGTAAACGCGACTGCTGTTCTAATTGACGGTAATTCAGTGTATGTCCGCCAAAATTGACCGCCACCTGATCAGGCGTCTTTATTGACCATTCAGAGATTGTATTGAAGACCGGTTTGCTATTTTTCATCAGTGTCCTTCTCTATTTCAGGAAACGCCTGGGGCGAGTATTGCTGATTCGCCTTCCATTAATGGTTTTCGCCGATATTGCTCATAAGCGAATACTGAATATGCGAGTAAATATCTTTTATCGCGCATGGCTGGGAATGAATATTGTGTACGGCATACAATATAAAATTTATGCCTGAATAAGGATTTAACAAATAAATGGGGCTGTTGCCTATATACCAAACAGACTATGCCGGATTACGAAACCCTTACCGCATCCTGGCGGATATTTCTTTGTTTGGCGCTTTGCTATCTTCTGTTGACACGCCATCGCGCCTTATTTATCAGAGAAACAGAGGAACCATTATGGATTCGCAATTTATCGGTTCTGTTATTAATGCATTACCACTGGAAAATATGATCAGCGGTCCATTGCAGGCAATGATCAAGGCACAAGTGCAGGCCAGTAAAGCTTATGCCGATTTTCTTCTGTCCGTCTGTATTCAAGACAATAAAGCCACCACCATACAGTTCGATTATGACCAAACGCTGGTTGATGAACGTGGCGTATCGCAAGGCGTGACGCAAAAAACCATGCGTATACCGCTTATGGCGGCGATTGCGCATCCGATCATGGCTATCGAAGAGGGAACCATCGATTTCGAGCTTGAAGTTACCCAGAGCGAAGCGCTAGCCAACGATAACGACGACGCAGGCGATCTGTCCGTCGCACCAGGATGGGGGCCCTTTAAGGTCAATATAACGGGGCGCGTATCTCATAAAGCGGCACAGACTAGAGCAACGGACACGCGCGCCAAATATAGCATTCATACCCAGGTGCGGCGGTTACCGCCATCCGAAGCCCTCATGCGCGTCATTGATTTCCTGACCGATGCGCAAACCCAACCTGTCGAGCAAAACCCAGCGGCGCAGTACGCCATTTCGCAACCGCCGACCACCACAGCCCCGCCGCAGAAGGAGCCGACATAACGGCAGGCGTGCGCCACGCGGTCAGGTTTGCGGCTCTCGGGGCCGCCCAAAAAATAAACCAGGATGCCTGATATTTATCAGGCGTTATCAACGGTATAAGAGGATTCAGTCATGTCATCTGAGCGCGTACTTCACGCCGCTTTCGAACGGCAACGGCATAAAACGCCCGAACGCATCGCACTGCGGTGTGATAAAGAGCGACTCACCTATCGACAGTTGGATCAGCGGGCGAATGCGCTGGCGGTCGATCTGTTAAACCGCGGCGTTAAACCCGGCGATATTGTCGGTATTTATCTGGGTAAAAGTCCGGATCTGATCGTCAGCCTGTTAGGGGTGTTGAAAACCGGCGCCTGCTACTTGCCCCTCGATCCCTATTACCCCCAGGATCGCCTGACTTACATGGTGAATCATGCCGATGCGCGCCTGATCATTACCGATGATGCGCGATCGCAGATCTTCAATCCGGGTGATCGGCAGACCCTGAACATCACCCGTGTCGATCTCGCCTGTGCGGTCGCGCCCGTTCTCCCTGACGTGAATCAAGAGCGTCTTTGCTACGTGATGTATACCTCCGGGTCGACAGGCACGCCAAAAGGCGTGATGGTCAGCCACCGCACCGTCATGAATTATCTGACGTGGATGCAGAGCGCTTTTACGTTAAAGCCGGAAGATGTGGTCCTTAACCAATCCACCTTCAGCTTTGACGTCTCGGTATGGGAGATTTTCTGGCCGCTTATCACCGGCGCCGGTTGCGCGGTCATCACCGAGGAGGCGAAATACGACCCGCACTTGATGGCTGGGTTTATAAACCGTCATCAGGTCACGGTGGCGCAGTTTGTTCCCACCGCATTGCGCGTGATTGTCGATGCGAATGTATTATCCAGTTGCCGTTCATTGCGCCATCTCTTTGCCGGCGGCGAAGCGCTGGATCAAACGCTGGTCAACGACATCGCTCGCCAGTATTCCGGGCAGATCCACAACCTCTACGGTCCCACCGAAGCGACGATTTTTGCCTGCCATTGGCGTTGCCGACCGGGCGCCGAAGAAAAAATCGTGCCGATTGGCCGCGCCATCCCACATGCGCGAACCTATGTACTTAATGCGCAACGGGCGCCTGTCGCGCCGGGGGAAAGCGGCGAGCTTTATCTGGCGGGGGATATTTTAGCGCAAGGTTACCTTCATGCGGAGACGCTGACTCAGGAACGTTTTGTCGATGACCCCTTTGTTGGTGAAAAGGGACGAAAAATGTATAAAACCGGCGACTGGGTCAGACAGCGCGCCGATGGCGTCCTGGAATTCCTGGGCCGGATAGATAGCCAGATTAAATTACGCGGTCATCGCATTGAACTGGCGGAAATCGAAACGCATTTACAGGCATTGCCGCAAATTAATCATGCTGCCGTTATTCTCGAACAGCACGCGGAACAGAGTACGCCCTCATTATCTGCATTCTATGTATTACGCCATCGACAATCCATCGACGTGCATGAAATTAAGCAGCATCTGGCCAAGTCGTTGCCGTTTTTTATGATGCCTTCTCACTTTATTGCGTTGAAAGAAATGCCGACGCATCCCAATGGGAAAATTGACAAATCAAAGCTGTATTCCTGTGTAAATAACTAATGGTGAAAACATGTCAGATGATAAAAACACATTAAGCGCCGAGATTGAAAATAACATTATTTCTATCTGGCGAAGGGTTCTGAACAATCAGAACGTCTCTCCCCTTGAGAATTTTTTTGATGCGGGAGGCAACTCCTTGCTCATGTCAAAAGTGTATCGGGAAATCAAAAACAAAATGGACGTTCCTGTTTCTATTGTCGACTTATTCCAATACCCGACGGTGAGAATGTTGAGCCAACGTATTCGTGACGTGCACGCTGGGAGAACAGGCAGTAAAGCATAATTTTTAGCTAAATAACTGCGCCTAATAGTAGATCACTGAAGGGAACTCAATCCGGTTTGAGCGATCTGATCAATCGCCAAATCAAAACAAATCACCAACCGGACTGAGTTATGCCGATCATAGCATTCA
>NZ_QNRY01000011.1 GCF_003315515.1 Brenneria salicis ATCC 15712 = DSM 30166
TGAATGCTATGATCGGCATAACTCAGTCCGGTTGGTGATTTGTTTTGATTTGGCGATTGATCAGATCGCTCAAACCGGATTGAGTTCCCTTCAGTGATCTACTATTAGGCGCAGTTATTTAGCCGAAATAATTAAGAATCAGGGAGGGCATCGCTAAAAATAACCATACTATTCTGATCGGAGCCTTACCCAGATGCTACATGTCGGCATAAAGCGCTTCCGCACCGGTGACGGCAACAATAACCATGCCTAATGCGGCAAAGGGGAGTGTTTTGTGCTGAACAAAGCACGCCAGTGCAACCGCAGGGTTCAGTGCTTTCAACACGCCGGCATTCATCACGATCCCTCTCTGCCTAGGGCAACCAGGGTAATAAACCACACCAGCATGACAGGTCCGAATATCCGGCTGACTAAATCACTGTACGAATCGGTATCCAACGCCATTCTCTGTAATAAAATGCGCTGGCTGTGCTGGTTGTGCTTCCAGTTTCTGACGCAGATGGCCCATATAAATGCGCAGATACTGGCTATTGTCCGTTTTAGGTCCCCAGACATGCTTCAAAATCTGTGCTTGCGTTAGCACTTTCCCGGGATTGCCCGCTAACAGGGCAAGTAAGCGGAATTCAGTCGGCGTCAGGTGGATATGTTCGCCGGAGCGTGTCACGGTATGCGCGTTGAGGTTGACGGTAACATCGCCAAAAGTGACTACCTGCTCCTTCTCATGTTCACCACGCCGGAGCGCGACGCGTACTCTTGCCTGTAGTTCCCCGATGCCAAATGGTTTGCAAAGGAAATCGTCAGCACCCAAATCTAATGCTTCGATTTTATCCTCTTCGCCCGAGCGTGCGGAAAGCACGATCACGGGATTATCACTCCACTGTCGAAATTCCCGGATGAACGAAATGCCATTGCCGTCGGGCAGTCCCAGATCGAGAATCACCAGATCGGGCTGCCTGGCCGCCGCGGTGCTTAAGCCCCTGGCCAGCGTATCCGCTTCATATACCTTGATCTCATCACTCTCCAGCGCAGTACGCAGAAATCTGCAAATTTGCTTTTCGTCATCGATAATCAGTATGTTCTTCACAGGTTCTCCTCCAGATTTTCCGCTAACAGCGGCACTGGTGGCAAAGGGAGGATAAGGGTAAAACAGGCACCGTTCTCAGGACGATTGGTTGCTTTAATTTCACCATGATGCATCGCTACAATAGCGCGACAGATAGCCAATCCCATCCCGACGCCTGGGATAGCCGACTCCTCACGTCCTCGAATGAATTTTTCAAAAATCTGCTGCTCCTTGCCAGGCGGGATACCTGGTCCATTATCCCAGACGTCGATCCTTATTTTTCCGGGCAGTAGGTGAGCTTTTATGCCAATTGTCGACTTATTGCCCGCATATTTCAGCGCATTTTCCAGCAAGTTGACAAAAACGCGTTCAAGCAGAGGCCCGTCGGCTTGAAGCAGCACCATCTCTTTAGGCAAATCCAGTTGAACGCTATGCGTAGACAGGATGGTTTCCAGCGACTTCAGCGCACTCCCCACAACCTCCTCAAGCGAAACCCAGTCCGTTTTCAGACGAAAACCATCAGATTCAATGCGCGCCATGTCCAGCATATTATTCACTAAGCTAATGGTGCTCAGCGTTTGCTGACGCATCTCATTTGCCTGTTGTACATATTTCGATCCTTCTTCCGACAAATCCAGCATCAGTATCTCGGCCTGGCCGAAAAGCACCGTCAGGGGAGTGCGCAGATCATGGGACAAGGCTGAAAGCAGTGAATTTCTGAGTTCTTCACGCTCTGCCGCCAGACGTGATTGCTGTTCTCGCCGGGTGAGTTCAAGCCGCTCAAGGGCACCGGAAATGATGACCAGGAAGGTATCCAGCAAACGCTGTTGCTCAGGGATCATCAGATGGCGCAGATTACTGGGCTCAATGACTAACAGCCCGAGCGTCCGCCCGGATGAAGCCAGCGGGAGAATCTTATAAGGTACGCCCGGCAACGTATCCGTACCAGCGCCGGCAACCTGCCCTTTATCGAAGCTCCATTTGATAATAGCGGGATCCGGCATCGTATTCAGCCTTCGCTCCGACGGCGCGACCAGGACGCCTTGTTTATCGGGAAGCCAGATTTCGCAACGGGCAAGCAACGCGGCGCTGACAACCTGCTGGCAAATTTGGGTGACGTCTGCCGGAAGAAGCGCCCGGCTTAATCCATCGGCCAGTTCATAAAGATAACGGGCGCGCTGTTCCCTGTGCCTGGCGACTCTGGCTTGATAGCGCACCCCCGCGGTCATATTGCCAGTGATCACGCCTACCGCCAACATAACCGAAAAAGTCACCAGATACTGTGCATCCATCACGGCGAAAGAGCCTGCCGGCGCCACAAAAAACAGATCAAACGCAATAATGTTAAGCACTGCGGCCACGACTGACGGAAGGCGGCCAAAACCAATCGCGATCAACACCACGCCCAACAAATAGATCATCACCAGATTAATCAGTGAAAAACCAGGCAGCAGGCATTTGCATACCAGCGTAATCAACATACACAGCGCGGCTGCCGCCAGACAACCGCGTAATTTCTGACGCCATTTTTCAGTTGAAACGCGCGAAGCAGCGACTCGCCCGCTACTGATCTCAGGCATGTCGTCGAGTGCCACAATCACCAGATCCAAATCCGGTCCGAGACGGCTCAAACGGCTGGCGAAACGATGAGAAAAACGCCAGCGGCGTTGCGGCGGGCGCCCCACAATAATTTTGCCCAAATTATGCTCCCGCGCATAACGCAACACGGCTTCCGCTTCATTAGGGTCTGACAAGGTAGCGGTAACAGCGCCCATATTCTGTGCCAGTTGCAGCGTTCGCAGAATAGCCCGGCGCCGAGTCTCCCCTTGCCGGTGCAGCGTTGGGGTTTCTACCGTCACGGCATGCCACTCGCTACCGAGTTTAGCCGCCAGCCGCGCCGCAATACGGACCAGTTTTTCACTGCCGGTGTTAGCGCCGATGCATAACAGAATCGCATCACGGGTATGCCAAACTTTCTCTTCACGCCCACGGGCGTCACGCCAGGCCCGCATCTGATCGTCAACTCGATCAGCCGTGCGGCGTAGGGCCAGTTCCCGTAAGGCAAATAAGTTGCCTTTACGGAAAAAATTCTCAATCGCGCGTTCTGCGCGATCTCCCACATAAACTTTCCCTTCCTTAAGCCGCTGACGCAGATCATCCGGCGGTAAATCCACCAAAACAACTTCCGATGCAGAGTCAAAAAAGGGATCGGGCACCGTTTCCCGCACACGAATACCCGTCACGCCACTGACGACATCATTCAAGCTTTCGAGATGTTGGACATTCACCGTGGTCAGAACATCAATGCCGGCATCAAGCAATTCATCAATATCCTGCCAGCGTTTGGGATGGAGGGAGCCCCGCGTATTCGAATGGGCAAGCTCATCCATCAGAATAACGGCGGGACGCCGCGCCAGCGCAGCATCCAGATCAAACTCCTGATAACGGTTGTGCCCGGTAGCTCGCCGAGGCAGGATTTCCAATCCCTCGAGCAAAGCAGCGGTTTCCTGGCGGCCGTGGGTTTCCACCACGCCGACCAGCACATCCAGGCCTTGCGCACGCAAGCGGCGCGCCTCCTGAAGCATGGCCCAGGTTTTGCCTACCCCCGCACAGGCGCCAAAAAATATTTTCAGTTTACCGCGCCCGTCGTTATCCGTCTGCGCCAGCAGTGCGTCTGGGTCCGGGCGCTGAGGCTCTTCCGTCATCATAATTCCTTAACGCTGTTGCAATGCATCCAGCGCCATATTCAGTTTCAGCACGTTTACGACGGGTTCACCGATAAAATACAGCAACGGATGAACAGTATTTTCATCAACCAGACGACGGACGTCCTCCTCCGGCAAATGGCGGGCCTGCGCTACACGTGGCACTTGCCACTCAGCGGCAGCCGGGTGAATGTTCGGATCCAGTCCACTGGCCGATGCGGTGACCAATTCAACCGGCACCGTCTCGTTCGCCTGCGGATTCGCTTTGCGCAATTTAGCCACACGTTGCTTGATCGCATCGTCCTGAGTCGGATTGCTGACCGCAAGGTTGCTGCCCGAAGACGCCATCGGGTTATAAGGTGTTTCCGCCGTAGCGGAGGGGCGCCCCTGAAAATAATCTGGACGAGTGAAGTTCTGACCAATCAAGGTCGATCCCACCACCCGATCGCCTTGCTGCGCCAATGATCCTGTTGCCGCACCAGAAAACCACCATTGCGACAGGCCGGTTGTCAACAGCGGGTACCCTACGCCGGTGATCAACGTCAACAGGATAAACAAAGAAATTGCGGGACGTAACAGATTCATTTTCTGTCTCCTCAACCCAGACCCAGAAGAGTCAATATGACATCAATCAGTTTGATGCCGATAAATGGAACCACAAGCCCGCCCACACCGTAGATCCAGAGATTACGGCGTAACAGAGAAGCAGCGGACATCGGCCGGTAGCTCACTCCTTTCAGCGCCAACGGGATTAAGAGAACAATAATCAGCGCGTTGAAAATAACCGCGGACATGATTGCCGACGTTGGAGAGTGCAACCCCATGATATTAAGCATATTAAGCTGAGGATAAGTCACGGCGAAGGCCGCCGGGATAATCGCAAAATATTTCGCCACATCGTTGGCGATGCTGAATGTAGTGAGTGAGCCACGGGTCATCAGCATCTGTTTACCGATATGAACGACTTCCAGCAGCTTGGTGGGGTTGGAGTCAAGATCGACCATATTGCCCGCTTCCTTTGCCGCCTGCGTACCCGAGTTCATCGCCACGGCTACGTCCGCCTGCGCCAGGGCCGGCGCATCATTAGTGCCGTCACCGGTCATCGCGACCATTCGCCCTTCGCTTTGATACTGGCGGATCAGCGCTAGTTTAGCTTCAGGCGTAGCCTCAGACAGGAAATCGTCAACACCCGCTTCCGCAGCAATGGCTGCGGCCGTTAATGGGTTATCGCCCGTCACCATCACGGTTTTGATCCCCATTTTACGCAACTCGGCGAAGCGTTCCTTGATGCCGCCTTTGATGATATCTTTCAGTTCCACGACGCCCATCACCGCACTGTCTTCGGCCACGACCAGGGGCGTTCCCCCTTTGCGCGCCACACTCTCTACCAGTTCCTCCACATCCTGCGGGAACCGGCCGCCATTGCTTTCAACGTGTCGGCGGATTGCATCGGCCGCACCTTTTCGCAGCATTTTCTGGCCGATATTTACGCCGCTCATCCGCGTCTGGGCAGAGAAAGGAATAAAGGTGGCGTCCAGGCTCTGCAAATCCCGTTCACGCAGATTGAACCGGGTTTTGGCAAGTATCACGATGCTACGCCCTTCCGGTGTTTCATCCGCCAGCGAAGCCAATTGCGCCGCATTCGCCAGGGCATCTTCCTTCACCCCTTTGGCGGGAAGAAACTGGCTGGCCTGCCGGTTTCCTAACGTAATGGTGCCTGTTTTATCCATCAGCAGAACATCTACATCGCCTGCCGCCTCAACCGCACGTCCACTGGTCGCTATCACATTCGCGCCCAGCATACGGCTCATGCCGGCGATACCGATGGCGGACAATAACGCGCCGATCGTTGTCGGGATCAGGCATACCAAAAGTGCCACCAGCACCGTTACGCTGACCGGAGCGCCGCCCCAGGCGGAAAACGGGTATAGGGTCGCCGTGGCCAACAGGAAAACGATAGTCAGCGAAATCAGCAAAATGGTCAGCGCCACTTCGTTAGGCGTTTTACGACGTTGGGCACTTTCTACCATCGCAATCATACGATCGAGAAAGGTCTCTCCCGGATTAACGCTGCACTGAATCACCAACCAATCGGACAGAATACGCGTCCCGCCGGTGACAGAAGCAAAATCGCCGCCGGACTCGCGAATAACAGGGGCGGATTCGCCAGTGATGGCGCTTTCATCCACAGAAGCCCCGCCGACCAGAACCTCGCCGTCACAAGGGATAATATCGCCCGCTTCCACCAAGACGAAATCCCCTTTACGCAGGCTGTCCGCCGCAACTTTTTTCTGTTCCGCATCATGCGCGGCTTCATACAGTTTTTTAGCCCAACTGGTGCGTTTGATACCTTTAAGACTCTCCGCCTGCGCTTTGCTGCGTCCTTCCGCCAGTGCTTCGGCATAGTTGGCGAATAAAACCGTAAACCACAACCATACGCTGATCGCCACGGTAAAACCGATCTGGTGATCTGCGTGGTTCGGCGCTATCGCGATTGCGATCACCGTGGTCAGAATACTGCCCAGATATACGATAAACATCACCGGATTACGATACTGAATCCGGGGGTCGAGCTTCCTGAAAGACTCGACGAACGCGGCACGCCACATGGCTTTGCGCTGTCGAGAAGGCAATTGATGTCCCATACAAGAATTCTCCGGCAATTAGTGACCCAGTAATTGCAAATGTTCAACAATGGGCCCAAGGGCCAGTGACGGAATGAAGGTCAGCGCCCCCACCAACCAAACAGTACCGATGATCAGCCCGACAAACAGGGTGCCGTGAGTCGGCAAAGTGCCTGGACTCGCCGGTTGAGTTTTTCTTGACGCCAGCGATCCTGCAATAACCATCAGCGGAATGAACGGCGCGAAGCGACCCATTAACATGGCCGCGCCCAGCAACAGATTCCAGAAAGGGGTGTTGGCGGACAGACCGGCGAACGCGCTGCCATTGTTATTCGCCGCAGAAGAAACCGCATACAGCACTTCGCTGAAACCATGCGCGCCTGGATTGAGCATTCCTGCACGACCGGCTTCGGACATCATCGCCAGCGCCGTGCCCAGCAGCACCAGGCAGGGAGTTATTAAGATATAAATCGCCGCCATCTTCATTTCCGGCACTCCGATTTTCTTACCGAGGTATTCGGGGGTCCGGCCGATCATCAACCCGGCGATAAATACCGCCAGCAGCACATTCATCAACATGCCGTACAACCCTGAACCAACGCCGCCGAACACCACTTCACCCAGTTGTATCAACCACATAGGGATCATGCCGCCCAACGACGTAAAGGAGTCATGCATGGCGTTTACCGCTCCGCAAGAGGCAGCGGTGGTAATGACGGCAAACAGGCTGGAATTGAGAATGCCGAACCGGCTTTCTTTTCCTTCCCAGTTCATCGCGCTGTCGGCGCCGGATGCCAGCAGATGCGAATTCCCCTTCACTTCGGCCATCATCACCAATGTGACCGCCAACACGAACATCAAAGACATCGCCCAAAGAATGGTTTTACCCTGACGACGATCGCCCACCGTCTCACCAAAGGTAAAACACAGAGCCGCCGGGATAATTAATATCGCCAGCATTTGAACGAAGTTGGTCAACGCTGTCGGGTTTTCAAACGGGTGCGCGGAGTTAGCGTTAAATAAGCCGCCTCCATTGGTTCCGAGCATCTTGATAGCTTCTTGCGAGGCCACCGGTCCCATAGGTAGTGTTTGCTGAACGCCTTCAAGCGTGGTGACGGTCAAATACGGGCTGAAGTTCTGTATCGCACCCTGGCTAACCAAAAACAGCGCCATAATGAACGACAACGGCAACAGGACGAACAGCGTAATACGCACCAGATCCCGCCATGCATTGCCCAGGTTATCCGTCGTATGGCGGGCAAAACCACGGAACAGTGCAAATAGCACCGCAATCCCGGTCGCCGCTGACAAAAAGTTCTGTACGGCAAGGCCGATCATTTGGCTGAAATAGCTCATGGTGGATTCACCGGCATACGACTGCCAGTTAGTGTTACTTACGAAACTGATTGCGGTATTCAATGCCAAATGCCAGGACAGCCCGCCGAACCCCTGCGGATTCAAGGGCAAAATTCCCTGCATTATCAAAATAGCGAACAAAAAAATCACGCCGAGCAGGTTGAACAACAAGATAGCGTACAGATATTGACGCCAACACATTTCCCCCTCTGAAACCCCACACAGACGCCATATCCAACGCTCAACACCCGCCATCGCGGGTAATGAACAATCCTGCGCCATCGTTGTCATCCACCGCCCCAGCGGTTGGGCCAGCACAAGCAAAACCACCATAAAGGTGGCCAGCAATAAAAACGCTTCGGCTGCCATCAGAGTTCCTCCGCCCGGAAAAGGGCATAAAACAGATAGGCCAGTAACAAAAACACCAGCGCGATGCCAGCTATCAACCCTATGTTCACAGCAATTCTCCAACATATTGAGTGTTGATAAATCTTAGATAAATAAAAATAAAAATGTCGTCAATTTCCCTTCTGCACATATATAAAAAATATAAAAATAGAGTGATAGAGATGATGTTTTACCTGACGGCGTATCTTAAATGACGGGAAAAAACAGCGGGAATGCCGGTTTCTCGAACAAAACCGGCAATAAGCTCCAAGCTGCGAATAGCCCAAATCAATGGCGATGATAAAAAAAGATGAGGCGGGTTATTTAAATATCACAGTAAAAAACTCATGTTGTATTATTCCCCTCTGTCATGAAGTTAATGTCAGCGTTAATTATTGGCGATAATGCACGAAGTATACGACGGGCCTTCAGTAATAATCGTTCCGTCATAATGGTTGAAGGATATCTGATGAATTTCTTGTTTGCCTCCTTTATTACCGTTGTTACAAAGCCTTTCAACAATGCCACGCAAGACTTCAGGGTGTGTGAAATGATACTGCGCGGCCACTCGGCCAACCTCATCTTTTGCGCCGCTGTGAAAATACCCTCTGCCCTAAAGACACAGGAGACATGGCCTGACTGGTGGCACTGCGCCAACCACAATCCTAATCCGTGCCCTGATATTCATCGCTGATGAAAACATCGCTCAGATAAGCGAATTTGTCAAAGTCCGTAATGATATGGGCAAAACCGACCTGACGGTTGCGCCGACCGTGACGGAACACGCCGGAAAAAATACTATTTTTATCGACATTTCGACATTTCGACATTTCGACATTTCGACATTTCGACAGTTTGTCTGTCTATGCCTTGGGCCCAGTAGGAGCGGGGCAGAAAACTATGAATAAACACAGTATTTAGCTCATTTAAATCCTTGCTAATTCGGAAATCGGGAACGGTGCCAGCGATGAATATTCCCGTTATCTCGCTTGCTTAAATATTCCCACGCTCAGGCATAATATTTAAATATCATACTCTTGATTAGAGTTGTTATCAATTTAACCCATATAAATATAAAAATCCTGTCATTTTATAAATTTCATATATGTTCCACTTCCGTAACCCGCTTCTCAATGTTATCTGGTTTTGCGCTTTTGCCAGTACTGAAAAAAAGAAAGAGATAGCCCAAAATCCAGTAAGATTCTCAGTCATTCATCATTAAAGTCGGAGATTATATTAGTTTCAAAACTGGGGTGTTAAGTTTTTCATATATTAAAAATCAGATGACCCATGTTGATATCTATTATATTAGTCTGAGAAATGAGGATATCAAAAACAACCCTCCCGCCGGCGCCGTGATTAAGAGTTCGGAAATATCTCATTTCCTGTATGGGGTACACGATAAAATAAAAAACGCCGATTATCTTTTTATCTCAGGTGCTGCGCAGAGAACAGGAACCTGAACAACATAATCTGATATCGGTTAAGGATGGCGTCGTTCATCCGAAGCAGGTAATGGCGGTTATTCAAAAGGTGGGGATTGAAGAGTACGGTAGGAAAGACGGCTATCGGTATTATAGGCGATGTTCCATGCTGATGAATAATGATATCAGCACGGCTGTCAGTTATCAGTTATCGGCTATTTGGCTGATAATGAACGACGATGCGTACAACATGTGTCGGCAAGATTAAGCTGGTTAAGCAACCCGCCGTTGCTTGATCGGATCAATACCATCAAGTCACTTTAGGGATTAGACCCGTTCTGAATAATTCGAATTGCGGCGAATTCGCCGGGAACGAATTCGGCGATCCAACAACGGGGCTGCGATGAGCAACAGGATGTCTCCTATCCATCACCAGGCTTTACCAAACTGTTCACGGGATGGGTAACACGGTTGCGAAGGCATTGCCAAAACGCTATCAATCAGCCAGGGCGATGACACGATCGTTCTCGCCCGGTTGACATCCCGCCGCAATGGGAGACCAGCCGTGGCTAACGACAACGCGCCGTCCGTCATGACAAATTTCAAGGCGTTCGCTGCCAGGTAGTTGCGCCTGAATGAAGGTTTCGACGGTTTCCGGCAAGCTGATTTTCAGCCGCATGGCCTCACGGTCTGCCTTGGGATGATCGTCCAGATGCAACAACGGCACAAACGTCGATGCCAACATCATCCAACGCGAGGGAATCGCAACGGGTTCAGGCGTATAGCGCGCCTGACGAAGCCAATCTTGCGCGCGCCCGCGCAAGTTTTCGCCATCGGCAAGGTTTCCCCACGCCACGGCGAGCAACTCCATGACCCACTGGTTACAGTTCTGATAGTCCAGACCAAAGGCATAGGCGTTGGCGCTGTAATCCGCCGCCAGCAATCGTAAGGCAAGCCGCGAGTCGAGCGCCGCTGAACGCAACTTTCGCGCCGCCTCCGCAGGGAGCTTGACTACCGAGATATAACCGAGCGATGCATTTTCAGTTCCCATCGCGAACCCGGCAAGCCCCTGATCGTAGATACGCGGCCGCCCTTCATCACAGGCGTAATAGAGTTGGCGCGCGGTCCATCGCCCATTTTCGCCACGCAAGGCAACCGCGGCATGTGAATAGCGGATATTAAAACGCGAGAGGTCAAGACCAGAACGGCTAATCAACACTGCATCCCCGTCGGTCGCGGCGAGTTCTTCGTCCACGACGGCGGCGAAACGCAGCAGCCTATCCTGCTGACCCGCGGAAAACTGCTGCGGGCGGTCACAAAAATCTGAACCCGCCGAAGTGGGGGACGATGATATGGGGGACGATGATGTGGCAGGAAGCTTCGCGCACCCCGTGGCTAGCATGACGACGGCCAGCACCCATGCGAACGGGCAGCCCTTCCTCATCACTGAGTAACGGCGCGTGCGGCGAGATCGTCGTGCCAGTTGTCGGCAAGCACTAGGTAAAAAGCTTCCCGCGTATCGCCACGAGCGAATTCCAGACCGTAGACTCTCTGCTGAGCGAGCACCATGTCGCCGGCCTCCAAGCCTTGCTTGTCGAGAACCGCCAACGGCAGATCGAGCACGAGGCTACGCCGTGTATCATCGCCTTGCAGGGTGACACGGCGAAATCCGGTGCGGTTAGGCGCGTCAGCAACATCAATGATGCGGTAATTGCCGCCCGCCGTCTTTTCATTATCCTTTGAACTGTCGCTCGATCCGCTTAACGAATCCGATACGCTCCCGCTGGATGCCGATCCTGCGCTGGAGGCCGATGAAGCGGATGACGCAAAGATTTCAGCCTGTGCGTGGAACGAAGCGCCGATGGCCGCCATCAGGCAGACATGACGAAAAATCGTTAGAAAGGCCATATTGGTTCCTTAAGTAAAGCAAACATTGACTACGTTGTTCTTGACAAGAAAGCGTCGCGGTTCAATGCCGACATCTCTCTTTTAACGCTACCGCGGCAACGGCTATTCCGGCTTGAGATTCGTGCCGCGCACCGTGGGATCGATATGGTTTGGCCCGTATCTGATGCGCGGACGATTTTGCCGGGATAACAACATATTTCTTAATGACCGATCGTTCATTAGTACTCTACTATTGAATGAACAGACAGTAAATACCCGGTTCGACAATATAGGCGCGCTTTTCGCGGCAGACCCGGAGGCCCAAGCCAAAAGAGACCGTTTGGCCACGCCGGACAGGAGGCGGATACTATACGGACTGCGGCTATTCGTCAGGGCGTAGCAACAAGGTCAACAGCTTGCGGTGCGTCTCTTTGACGGCCTGCACCTCTCTCTGCGCCTTCTCCTTGTCCATCACCATCTGAGCTACCGCCGAATAGACGACGGGGGCCATCACAACGCTGAAGTTTTCGGTCAACGGACTGGGCTTTACCACACCGGCCGCCACGTACCCATCGATAAGCGCCTGGCGATCTTTGCGTCCCTGCATGTTTCCGGCCCCCCATTTTGCGAGTAGGTGCGGCACACGATGCCCTTCAGTGATGAGAAGCCGGGCAATCGCAATCGTATCGTCGGTCAGTCCACCGTAGGCAAAATCAATAAGACGCTCGACAAGTTCGTCAGCATTTTCCACATCCCGCAACAGGTTCCAGTTGCTTTCCGAGCGGCTCATCAATTGCTCAAGGAGCGTCTCGAATATATCGTCCTTGCTGGCGAAATGGACATAAACGTTGGCCTTAGATATACCCGCTCGGCAGGCAATCCTGGAAATGCTGGCGGCGGTAAAGCCCAAGGCGTTGAATTCGGTCAGGGCCGCATCGAGAATCTGTCGGCGCCGAACTTCAAGAGGCAAACGCGTTCTTTTCTTTTTTTTGTTGGGATCAACCTCGGGCAGGGAGGCTGATGGATTTTTTTTCTTCATACTGCCAATGTCATATGAGCGTCGGATCACAAGGCCTGCGCGCAGCCCCCGTACACGACCGGCGGAATTAACGGGGCCAGGAGGGAAGCGTTTCCCTCGCTTTGGCGTCGTTCAAGGCTGTAAGCATCAAAGCGAATACAATGCCGCATGCCACTCGCCGCAAATCGTTCGATCACTTCCGGCAAGGCGCCATCACTGGGCGCATATTGGCTAGCCGCCCTCGTGTTCAGGAGTGAATGGGCGCAGCCCTGGTTCGTCAGAGTTTAAAACACGAGGTCGTCAAACGCTCTCTTTTATTATTACCGCCCTCCTGGACCGGAGCAACCGACCACTCCGCGCTCTCCAACGGGGCTGATACTGAAGTGGTTTAAACCGGCAAAAAAACATTACTGACCGATCGTTCATTATGATATAAATCGCTTACCGCCCCACAACTCAAGCCAGTCAAGGGAAAATACGGCAGCGCATTTGCTCCTTCAGACTTCGGCATACATAGCGGGGGCCATGCAGCGGAATGGGGGCAAATCCGGCCGCCGGACTGCTTGATGAAAATTACGGCTTGACCAACGGCCTTCTTCACAAGAAAGGAATACATCTATGAATGCATGCCGCCTCATCCTGCTTACCCTGATTGTGCTGGTTACCAGCGCCTGCGCCGGTGATAACGTGCAACAGAAGGCCGACGCTTCAAGTTCCCCTACGCCGATTGCCGCTGATCGGGCCGCTGAGTCTTCAGCCTCCACGTCGGAAGCCGCTCGCGCAACGGGGATAGCGGGTTCCGCCAGAACCGGGACGGCTGCGGAGCCAGTCACACCGCCGTCTGCTGGCGATGCGCAAACCGTTCCCCTGACGTCGGCCAACGACGCGGTTTCGCCCGGCACGGAAGGATCCGCGCGCGATCCGTGGGAGGGATTCAACCGTCGGATGCACGGCGTCAACAATGGCATCGACAAATACGTGACTCGTCCCCTGGCGATCACCTATGAGAAGATCACGCCAGAATCGGTGCAATCAAGCGTGACGCGGTTCTTCAAGAACCTGGGCGAACCGACAACGGCCGTCAACCACACCTTGCAAGGAAGACCGGGGCAGGGCGCACAATCATTGGGGCGCTTTGTCGTCAACTCGACTATCGGGATCGGCGGCCTGTTCGATCCGGCGTCCCACATCGGCTTATCCAGGCAATCCAGTGAGGACTTTGGGCAAACGCTTGCCACATGGGGCTGGCGCGATTCCCGTTATCTCGTGATGCCTTTACTCGGCCCACGTACCGTCCGCGACACCGTGAGCATGGTCGGTGACCAACCTCTGTCTCCCATCGGCTACGTGGAAAACAGCGGAGTGGCATACACGCTGCAAGTCATGAAACTGGTGGATGGGCGAGCGCGCGCGCTCCCCATGGACGAAGCCCGCGAACAGGCGGAAGACGAATATGTGCTGGTGCGTGACGCCTGGATGCAGCGGCGTGACCGTCAGATAGATCAGGATCTGTGATAAAAACCGGACTGAGAGGTTAAACGGCCACAGTGGTCGGCATCTTTCGCCAGATTAATTAACGACGTGATCCGCCAACTCGCCGATAGGTAAGATGTCGTCCTTTAGTCGTAATAGAAAGTTGAAGCAGATTTTCAGGCAGGGCAGCGCCTGAAAGACCTGCGCCACCAATGGCATAAACGCTGCATCTTTATCGGATGCGGACACTTCATGGTGTGCGAAGGTTTTCAGTAATTTCCGGCGTTGAATAATATACTGCGCGATTATTTCAAATGATTATCCAGCGTTATTGCCGTGGCGACAATAACGCTTGTCCGTACATTAAAACATGCCGTTCTGGTTGGCGCTGGTTTGTGGCACGGGCTGCACTACATCCCAATGTTCTACAATCTTCCCGTTGTCAACGCGCAGGATATCGACAACGGCATTTCCGGTATCCTGCGGACCGTTTTTGGCGAAAACATGCAGATAGACCAGATTGCCGTCGGTCGCGGTGCGAATGATGCGGCTTTCGGCATGCGGATAACTTGCATAATAGTCCCGGAGCGCGGTTACAAGCGCTTCCCGTCCTGTCGCGATGAACGGATTGTGCTGGATGTAATCTTCGCTCAGATATTGATACGCCAGATCCACATTGTGGTTAATTAAAACGGCGGTATAAAACTCAATCACCAGCGCCCGGTTTTTTTCTTCCTGCACCAGCTTTCTTTGACTGGTTTGTGTTAACTCCGTCGCTGCGGGTGACGGCGCTTGCCTCTGGGAACAGGCAGACAGCGACATCGTCAGGCAGAACGCACCAGCAATAACAATAAATCGTGGTTTCATCTTGTTCGCTCTCCGGTTCGACAAAATATCGGCTTTCCGACCGGCATCATACCAGTTTTGTCGCCAATCCCGCCGTATAAATAGTATGAGTTCCAATATTCAGCGATTTGTTATTAAATGCGCTGTAGATAATGTTAAAAGTAATGCTGTCGCAATGAGAAGTGGATTCACTTTCGAAGGCGCTTTACGAAATGCTGAGATACGGAATCGAATTTCCCATTATCCAAGTTTATACTCAAAACTAATAGGCTATTAATGACCCTTCAGCTATGGATGTTAATTTCGATATGGTTTGGCGATATTGATTTTGTTACTTGATATAGGTTAGCAATATAACAGGCAGGGTTTATAGTTCAACGCCTTTAGCCACTCATTTACACGCAGACTAAATATCTTCGCTATTAAATTTTTCTGCAATTATTTTTATTCCGATAAATATTGTCCCATAATGGATATCTGATCGTTATAAAAATCAATAGTTAATGTTGCGCCCACAGGCAAAGTAAGCATCGGATGTGTATGACAGCAATCGAAACCATCAACTATGGGGATTTGTTGCTCACCCAAAACCTCTGTCAATACATCATAGGGTTTCCGTCCACTTCCTGAGCAATCAAAAAGTTCATGTTTACCAAGGAGAATTGCACTTACTTTTTGGAAAATACCATTCAGTTTCAACATGGAAAATGAACGTTCAACAGTCGCTATGTCCTTCATGCTATCTTCAATAAACAAAATGTCGCCGGGCATTATTTCCGGCATCCATTCGCTTCCCTAAGATTACCCCCGATAACACGGCCTTTTATCAGCCCCTGGCCTATAAAACGGCAGTTATTCTTGTATAGCGTTTTAGGGCGAACAGGTTTTATGTCATCCCAGTTAAGACGCTCGTCAGTCCATTTACTGAGAAGTTTGTAAGTGTAGTTACCCTTTTTTCGCCTGGTGAGTATATCAATAAAGCATTCATAGGTTGAGTCAACAAGGGGGGGGAATTCCCCGAAGGAAGGAACCAGCGCTGGGCCATAAAATGTGATCAATCCCGTTTTGGCATAAATACCTGCAAGCAGCGCGGTTGTATCCGAATATCCAATTATCACTTTGGGATCCCCGATGAGAGCGTCATAGTCCAGAAAAGGTAGCAGAGAATTGCTATTATTTCCCCCTATCGTCGACATCACACAACGAACTTTCGGGTCACGGACAAGTTCATTAAACTCATGTGCTCTCTCAGCAATAGTGCCTGACCGATAAAAATCAGACTTGCCGGTCAAATTGCCTGCTTTAAGTAGAAACCCTTTATCCTCCAGGAATTTTTTCCCACGGCTAAAGCGATTTGGGGCCGTTGTTGTTACCGGATCTGATGAGGAGAAAAAACCAATCGTATCTCCGACAATCAGAGGTTTTGCTAAAAGTGGAGTGCTTAATTTGGCCATCTGGAATCCTTGCCTTTATAGACGATCAGAAGAACGGTATGAATGTCCTCACAGACGAATCCGCAGAATGTTTTATTGTTTCGACATGAAGCTTAGCCAACAAATTCGCAGACGGGGAATCATATTCCGCAAATGGTACCGGAAGCAATAATCGACCCTATATTGCCCCTGGGGGGTGAGTAATCTTTTGGGAAGTGAATAATGTATTCCACTATTATTTATTTGATTATTTATTTGATGGAATAGTTACCTAAGCCCCTGAATCAGCGATGATTCAGGGGTTTGTCGTTTCAGGGCGGTTACCTTAGAAATTCCAATCCTCATCTTCCGTATTGACTGCTTTACCAATAACGTATGAAGAGCCAGAGCCTGAGAAGAAGTCATGATTCTCATCGGCATTAGGGGATAGTGCGGAAAGAATGGCTGGATTGACGTCCGTCATGCTGGCAGGGAACAACGCTTCATAGCCCAGATTCATCAACGCTTTATTGGCGTTGTAGTGCAGGAATTTTTTGACATCTTCCGTCCAACCCACGCTGTCGTACAGTTCCTGGGTATAGAGCACTTCATTGTCATAGAGATCCTGCAATAGTTCATAAGCGAAGTTCTTGACCTGTTGCTGACGCGCACTGTCCGCTTTCGCCAGACCTTGCTGGAATTTATAGCCGATGTAATAACCGTGTACGGCTTCATCCCGGATGATCAGCCGTATCAAATCCGCGGTGTTGGTCAGTTTCGCCCGGCTTGACCAGTACATCGGCAGATAAAAACCGGAATAAAACAGAAACGACTCCAGAAAAACGCTGGCGACTTTTTTCATCAGCGGATCGTCATTGCGATAATGCGCCAGAATGATGGCCACTTTTTTCTGCAACGCCGGATTTTCCTCACTCCAGCGGTACGCGTCATCCACTTCACTGGTCAGACAAAGTGTTGAAAAAATAGAGCTATAGGAGCGCGCGTGAACCGCTTCCATAAAGCTGATGTTGGATAATACCGCTTCTTCGTGCGGTGTGACGGCGTCCGGCATAAGCGTGGGTGCGCCCAGCGTATTTTGAATGGTGTCCAGCAGCGTCAGCCCGGTAAATACCCGGATGGTCAACTGGCGTTCATGGGCATTCAATGTTCCCCATGATGGAATGTCATTCGAAAGTGGTACTTTTTCCGGCAACCAGAAATTTGATGTCAGCCGGTTCCAGACCTCCAAATCTTTATCATCTTCGATTTTGTTCCAGTTGATGGCCTGGACGCGCGTTAACAATGTCATAATCGGATTTCCTTCAGCGATGGCTTATAGCGCGCAGGACACACAGCCCTGAACCTCTGTACCTTCCAACGCCATCTGTCGTATACGAATGTAATAGATGGTTTTGATCCCCTTGGTCCAGGCATAGATTTGCGCTTTATTGATATCCCGCGTGGTGGCCGTATCACGGAAGAACAAGGTCAGCGACAATCCCTGATCGACGTGCTGAGTCGCGGCGGCATAGGTATCAATAATCTTCTGCGGACCAATTTCGTAGGCATCCTGGTAATACTCCAGGTTGTCATTGGTCATATAAGGGGCAGGGTAGTAAACCCGTCCGATTTTGCCTTCTTTGCGAATCTCAATACGCGACACAATCGGGTGAATGCTGGATGTGGAATGATTGATGTAAGAGATCGAGCCTGTCGGCGGCACGGCCTGTAAATTTTGGTTATAAATACCATAGGTCATGACCGATTCGCGCAAGTCCGCCCAATCCTGCTGATTGGGAAGCGTGATCCCGGCCTGAGAAAACAGCGCCTGTACCCGTTCTGTGGCGGGCAGCCAGCTTTGCTCAATGTATTTGTTAAAATATTCGCCGCAAGCATACTTCGAGTTTTCAAAGCCTTTGAAGCGCTGGCCGCGCTCTATCGCCAACTGATTCGATGCCCGCAGCGCGTGGTAGGCCACGGTATAAAAATAGATATTGGTGAAATCAATGCCTTCCTCAGAACCGTAAAAAATACGTTCCTTGGCCAGATAGCCGTGCAGGTTCATCTGGCCGAGGCCAATGGCATGAGATTCGTCATTGCCTTTTTCGATTGAAGGTACGCAGCGGATGTGACTCATATCGGAAACGGCGGTCAGCGCGCGAATAGCCATTTCCACCGTTAACCCGAAGTCAGGCGATGACATTGCTTTGGCGATATTCAGCGAGCCGAGATTGCAGGAGATATCCTTGCCGACATAATGATAGCCAAGATCCTCGTCGTACACGCTGGCGTCATTCACCTGCAAAATTTCAGAACACAGGTTGCTCATATTGATGCGCCCCTCAATCGGGTTCGCCCGGTTTACCGTATCCTCAAACATCATGTAGGGATAGCCGGATTCAAACTGGATCTCGGCAAGGATCTGAAAGAATTCTCTCGCTTTGATATGTGACTTGCGGATGCGCTTGTCATTCACCATCTCATGATACTTTTCACTGATGCTGATTTCCGACAGTGGAACGCCATACACCTGTTCGACATCGTAGGGTGAAAACAGGTACATCACCTGATTCTCTTTCGCCAGTTGGAAGGTGATATCGGGTATGACCACGCCCAGAGACAGCGTTTTAATACGGATTTTTTCATCGGCATTTTCGCGTTTGGTATCCAGAAAACGCAGAATATCGGGATGATGCGCGTTGAGATATACCGCGCCGGCGCCCTGACGCGCGCCCAACTGGTTAGCATAGGAGAAGGCGTCTTCCAGCATTTTCATCACCGGAATAATGCCGGACGACTGATTTTCGATGCGTTTGATCGGCGCGCCGGTTTCACGGATGTTGGTGAGCATGAAAGCGACGCCGCCTCCACGTTTGGAAAGCTGAAGCGCTGAGTTAACCGCGCGACCGATGGATTCCATATTGTCTTCAATGCGCAGCAGAAAACAGGAAACCAGTTCGCCACGTTGCTTTTTTCCGCAATTCAGAAACGTAGGCGTGGCGGGCTGGAACCGACCGCTGATGATTTCGTCCACCAGTGCGCTGGCAAGTGTGGCGTCACCCGCGGCAAGGGTCAGCGCGACCATGCAGACGCGATCTTCATAGCGTTCTAGATAACGTTTGCCGTCAAAGGTTTTAAGGGTGTAGCCAGTGTAATATTTAAAAGCGCCCAGGAACGTTTGAAAGCGAAACTTATGACGGTATGCTTGCTGGAAAAGACTTTTAATAAAACTGAAGGCGTATTGATCCAGAACCTGCGCTTCGTAATAGCCTTCCTCAACCAGATAGCGCAGTTTTTCCTCCAGATTATGGAAGAACACCGTGTTTTGATTCACATGTTGCAGGAAATAGCGCCGTGCGGCCAGTTTGTCCTGTTCGAACTGGATGTGTCCCTCTGCGTCGTAGAGGTTCAGCATGGCGTTGAGAGAATGGTAGTCCAGCTCCGTGTTGGCTGGTTTCGTGATCACGGATTCTGTTGTTGCCAAAATTCAGTTACTCCCTTACGCACATTTGCAACGTCTTCCGCGGTGCCAAGTAGCTCGAAGCGATACAGGTAAGGCACCTGACACTTCTGCGCGATAATGTCACCCGAGAGGCAGTACGCTGCGCCGAAGTTCATATTGCCTGCGGCAATGACGCCTCGCAGGTAATCACGATTTTGTCGTTCGTTCAGAAAATGGATCACCTGACGGGGTACGGCGCCTTTGCTGCTGCCGCCGCCATAGCTGGGCACCACCAGAATATAAGGCTGCTCCACTTTCAGGGTGGGAAGCCCGGTCGCGATGGGGATTCGCAGGGCGGGTAACCCAACCCTGCTAATGAAGCGATGGGTGTTTTCCGACTGGCTGGAAAAATAGACCAGTGGGTTCATCGCGCCCCCTTATTGCAACCGCTGCGAGGCGTGAAGCGTACTGATTTTGTCCGGGCGGAAGCCGCTCCAGTGATCGTCAGCCGTCATGACAACCGGTATTTGCTGATAACCTAATGCTCTAACCTGCTGTAACGCCTGCGCATCTTCCGTTAAGTCCACCAGTTGATAGTCAATTCCCTGTTTATCCAGCGCACGGCATGTCGCATTGCATTGAACACAATCTGGTTTGGTGAAAATAGTAATACGCATGATTCTTATTTACCCTTTGGCGTGAAAGAAGTTTATCGGAGCGGCTGGCCTGGCGGGTAGTGTTCCCGGACCGATCCACGAAGCAACCATCATTAGTGATGAGGCTACGCTTTGAATACTAGATGTAGTTGTTTTGAATTTCAACCATACAATATATAGGATTTATGTGTGAGCTAATACAACAGGTCGCCAACCCGGATGGCGCAAGGCGAAAAGGGAAAAACCGTCATTTTCAAGAAAGCGTGGCGAGGGTAATGTCTTGAGGATAAAAAAGGGAGCATCGGCTCCCTTCAACATGACATCACAATTTCGGCAGGTTCCTGCCGTAATAGATCTCCTGCATCTCATGATACAGCAGGTCAGTAATTCTCTTGCGTTCCGCATTGCTCAACGCGTCGGGACGGACATTGAACAGGTAATGTTGCAGATCGAAATCTTTCAGTAACATCTTGGTATGAAAAATATTTTCCTGATAAACATTAACGTCCATCAACTGATACAGCGATTTCATGTCTTCTGACATGAAGTTCTGAATCGAATTGATCTGGTGGTCGATGAAATGTTTCACGCCATTGATATCACGGGTAAAGCCTCGCACACGATAGTCAATGGTCACAATATCGGATTCTAGCTGGTGAATCAGATAGTTAAGTGCTTTTAAAGGGGAGATGACGCCACAGGTTGACACTTCAATGTCGGCGCGAAAAGTACATAATCCGCCTTCGGGGTGGCTTTCCGGGTAGGTATGCACGCAAATATGGCTTTTGTCCAGATGCGCGACCACGGCGTTCGGCAAAGGCCCCGGATGTTCGGAATTATCGACATCCCGTGGATCCATCGGCTCTTCGCTGACCAGAATGGTTACGCTGGCGCCTTGTGGTTCATAGTCCTGACGGGCGATGTTAAGAATATTGGCCCCGATGATCGAGCAGGTTTCACTCAGGATTTCGGTTAAGCGATTAGCGTTATACTGTTCATCAATGTAGGCGATATAACCCGCGCGGTCATCGGCTGTTTTGGCGTAACAGATATCGTAGATACAAAAACTCAGGCTTTTGGTCAGATTGTTAAAGCCGTGTAGTTTCAGCTTGTGCAATTTAAGTCACCCCCTTGTTGATTGGTTGCTGTGAGAATTGTTATGAACCGGATAATGCATTTAATAAATATTGCGGCAGCGCGAAGCTTCCCACATGCACCTCTGGATTGTAATAGCGACAGTCAATGCCGGAAGCCGCGAAGCGTTGACGCAACGTTTCCGCGTTAAGCAGGCGCAACGCCGCATGATTACTAGCCCAGGCAAAAGTCATGATGCCGCCATAGTAGGTCGGTATCGCTGCCTGATAAAAACTGACGTCACTGAAATAATGGCTCAGTTTTCGGTGGCTGTTGACGGCTTCATCCTGTTGTAGGAAACAGACGCCGTTCTGGGCGACAAAAATCCCGCCGTCATTCAGGCAACGCGCGCATCCCTGATAAAAATCCGAGGTAAACAGGCTTTCACCCGGCCCGATGGGATCGGTGCAGTCGGAAATGATGACGTCAAATTTCTCGGCGCATTGATTAACGAAGTTCACGCCATCATCAATGACCAGATGGAAACGGGGATCGTCATAAGCGCTGGCATGATGATTGGGCAAATATTGCCGACAGAAGGCGACTACGCCGGCGTCGATTTCCACCATGGTGATATGTTCGACGCCGCGGTGCCGACTAACTTCACGCAGCATCCCGCCGTCGCCGCCGCCGATGATCAGCACTCGTTTGGCGTTGCCATGAGCCAGCAACGGAACATGAGTCAGCATTTCGTGGTAGATGAATTCATCACGCTCGGTGGTCTGCACCACGCCATCAAGCGCCATGACGCGGCCCAATGCTGCATTTTCAAAAATAATCAGATCCTGATGATCGGTTTTTTGGTGATACAGCACCCGGTCGATGGAAAAATACTGACCAAAGTTGGCATGTAAGGTTTCATACCAAGTTTCTTTCTGGGACATGTTAGGGCTTCCTCCGCGATAACAGCCATGAAAATTGGCGCGCCATCATAGCTAACTCTTGCGCCGCTTGCACGGTCAAATTTCAGTCAGCACGGAGGATGGGGGAATTATTGCGCGTAGGCAAGCAATCCGAGTGAATTACGCGCCAGCGATTGGCATTTTTTAGGTGTCGCGATCGCAATATTACTCAGGTCACGGTAGCTGTCTTCACCCAAGGCGGTCATGTTGTAGGTATTGTAATTGCTGAGATCCCAGCGATTTTGCTGCGCGAATGCCACCAGCGTCCGACGAATCTGCTCATTGGGCAGATCCTGATAGCCGCAATTGTTCTTCAGATAAACGAAAATCGCGGTCAGATCCGCAAGATCTTCCGCTTCAAATTCGTTTAGTGCTTTGCTGGCGGAGGAGAAGCTCATCAGACTTAGCAAGAGCATCGCCAGCGCAGAGTTTTTCATGGTTGAACCTGTTTCATATATCGTCAGATGACGTTATCACAGATATTGCCTCTGGTTCCAAGCTTTCTTGTCGCGGGCGCACGGCGGCACGGGTAATAAAACCGGACAATATCAGGCGAGAAGCGGGCTGAAAAGCGAACGATAACGGCGTTGGGGTTCAGGCAAGCGCTTTTTTCAGGTTAATTGTGCGATTACAGGCTATTTATCGTTGATTGACGCCATGACGTCGGCGTCAGGCTCTGTTATTAATAATAATGGTCTAACTAATATAGTTTGTACTTTATGATCTCCGGTTTCTGGCGCGTCAGTAGTTGGTTGTTGGCGGGACTGTTGCTGCTTCCTTTAGCAACGGTTTTCGTTCAGGCTTTTTTTATGACGGGCATCCTGTCCGACCCTCAGTGGGCCGTCGCCAGCGACGTTGAAAATTTCTCACGGAAATTGCTTGCCGAAGGTCGCGCATTCACCCAGCTATGGCGGAGCGGACTGCCGGTATATCTGCTCAATTCGGCGGTGCTGGTGACGGGCACGGTGCTGCTCAGTTTGCTGATTGGTTTGCCAGCGGCCTGGTTGATGGCGATGTACCGTTTTCCCGGCCAGCGTATTTTGGGTTGGGCGCTTTGTTTGCCCTTGGCGATGCCCGCTTTCCTGCTTGCCTACCTTTATGCCGATATCGCCGCGCCTTTGCAGACCCTGATTGGACTGTCCGGTTCTGTGGCCGTGCCGTGCGGCGCATGCGTTGTCCTGGCGCTGGCGCTGTACCCTTATATTTATCTGTTGGTGCGCCACGCATTGGCAAAACAACCGGCCAGCCTGATTCATTCGGCCCGCATGCTTAAGCTTTCCCATGCGCAAGTAATAAAGCGGGTTTGTCTGCCCATCGCCCGACCAGCGATGGTGACGGGGGCGATACTGGTGGCGGTAGAGGCCTTCGGCGACTACGGCGCGGCATCTTATCTGGCGCTCCCTACACTGACGACCGCTGTGCTGGATATCTGGCAGCAGCAGGGCGATCTGGGCGCGGCGGCGCGTATTGCGGTAATCATCCTGCCTTTTATTTTCTTATTGATGTATCTGGCGCATGTCTGGCGGCGGAAAAACCAGATCTACCAGGCGCGTTTGCAGGCGGAACCGCTTGTCCCGCCCAGATTGCGCGGCTGGCGCAGCGGATTGGCGCAGTTCTACTGTTGGAGCCTTGTCTGTCTGGCATTCATTTTTCCACTCTTGCGGCTGGCGTGGGGGGCGATGGGGCAGGTTATGCCGGGTTGGGATCAGGTATTTCTGCTTGCTATCGGCAACAGCGTACTGATTTCTACCGTGGCCACTGCGTTGATTACGCTTATGGCGATATCATTTGTGTTTTATACCCGCACTGTGGGCCCATCGGCGAATCAACTTCCTATGCGGCTGATAGGCCTGAGCCTTGCGATCCCCGGCGCAGTGTTGGCGGTGGGATGGTTTATCCCTCTGGTTTGGATTGGTCATGGTCTTGGACAACTGGCGCAGCGTATGACGTTATCCGGGCCGGAAATGTGGGTATCAGGATCGTTATTTATCCTGATGCTGGTATACAGCGCCAAATTTGCCCGCCTGATGCTGGATGGTCTGGAATACCGGATGGCGACGATCCCGCTATCGCTGGATCGCGCCTGTCTGGTGCTTAAATGCTCTGCCCGCGAGCGCTGGTCGCGGGTGCATCTTCCTTTACTGAGGCGCGCTCTGCTGGTTGGCGCGCTGCTGGTTTTCACCGAAAGTATGAAAGAACTGAATGTTTCTTTGCTGTTGCGTCCATTGCATCTTGAAATGCTGGCAACCTATGTTTTCCGGTTGACGTCAGGGGAGCCGGCGACATCGCTGGCTTTGCCTGCATTGGTCCTGGTGCTGGTGGGAATGGTTCCTGTGGTTGGCTTGATCCGGGTTTTAAATATCAAAGGGTAATAACATGGTAACGTCGGTGGATATGCTCAGTGTGAAGTCATTACGCTGTGGCCTGAGTCTGGAAAACGTGACGTTTGCTGTCCGGGCTGATGAAACCATCTGCTTGCTGGGCAGAAATGACAGCGGTAAAACGACGCTGCTCCACGCTATCGCCGGCTTGTTGCCGATCGAACAGGGCGAGATTCTCTTTGACGGACAACCCATCAGTACCCCTCAGCAGATGTTGCCGCCGGAGCAACGTCAGATTGGCATGCTTTTTCAGGATTATGCCTTGTTTCCTCATTTGACTGTCGAAGGCAATGTGGCGTTTGGTTTATATGGTCAGGCGGCCAGCGACGTAGCGCGTATCGGCGGGGAGATGCTGACGCTGTTGAAGCTTGATGAGGTGGCGTCCCGCTATCCGCATGAATTGTCAAACGAACAGCAGCAGCGTTTGTCTCTGGCGCGGGCGCTGGCTTGCGACCCCAAATTACTGTTGCTGGACGAACCTTTCGCCGGACTGGATAGCCAGTGCCGTTATCAGCTGATAACCGAATTGCGGCAGATATTGAAACAGCGGCATATCGCGGCTATTTTTGCGACGCATAGCCGGGAAGAGGCGTTTGCCTGCGCCGATCATCTCATCTTGCTGGAGGCGGGTAAAATTGTTCAGCAAGGTTATCCGTATGAACTTTATCACCGCCCCGTCAGTCGGTTTGTAGCGGATTTTCTGGGTAATACGAATTATCTGCCTGTGAAGATCCAAAGCGATCATCAATGGCAGAGTGTGTTAGGCGATCACCATGCCAATCATCGGCTGAATCAACCGATTGATTCGCAATGCGACTGGATGGTGCGTCCTCTGGACGTCGCGCTGGCGCTGGACCCGGACGGCAGCGCGCAAATTGAGGATCGGCTTTTTACCGGCACATCCAATCTCTATAAGGTGAGCCTGGGCGAACTGATCATTCTGGTGCAGACCAGCAACTGGTTTGAGCCGGGGCAGAATGTGCGTCTGAGCATTAAGACCGAGCAGCCGGTGCTCTTTCCGGCGCTTACGACGCCTTCGCCGGCAGATCAATAAATGGCTGACCGGGCAGCGGTGCAGTCACCCGATAACTGATTTTGTAATCAGGCATGTTCATCAACGCGCCTTAACCGGAAGGATGGGGCTGGCCGGTGGTTTCTGGTATACTTCGCGCCCTTGGGCGCAATTTGCCTGCGCTGGCGACCGTTCAGCATAAGGGGCATCATCGTCTTTGCCGATGATACTGCATTCTTTTATTCAAAGAGTTATGAGTATGATGAAACATACCGTAGAAGTCATGATTCCTGAACAGGAAGTGATGGATCGCGTTAACGAGTTAGGCCGACAAATCAGCGATCACTATCGTGGCAGCGGCAGTGATATGGTGTTGGTCGGCTTGCTGCGTGGTTCATTTATCTTTATGGCGGATCTATGCCGGGCTATTGATGTTGCGCACGAAGTCGATTTCATGACGGCATCCAGCTATGGCAGCGGTATGAATACCACTCGCGATGTGAAAATCCTCAAGGATCTGGACGAAGATATTCGCGGTAAGGACGTGTTGATCGTCGAAGATATTATCGATTCCGGCAATACCTTGAGCAGAGTGCGTGAAATTCTGCAATTGCGTGAACCTAAATCGCTGGCGATATGTACCCTGCTGAATAAACCGGAACGTCGGGAAGTGGAGGTGAACGTCGAATGGGTCGGGTTCGCTATTCCTGACGAGTTCGTGGTGGGATATGGCATCGACTATGCTCAGCACTATCGCCATTTACCCTATATCGGAAAAGTGGTTCCTCAAGCATAAGCGAGGCGGTGAATTGACGCCCGTTGCAGGCGTCAATTGGCATCAATCAGGGCAGGGAAGAAATGGCGCGACGGTAGCGTTGTTCCAGCGTCTCCCTGTTGGTGGCGGTAACCTCCAGATCGCGCAATCGGCCATCCTGAATACCGTAAACCCAGCCGTGGATCATGATTTTTTGTCCGCGTTTCCAGGCTGACTGCATCACGGTGGAGTGACCGAGGTTATAAACCTGCTCAACGACATTGATCTCGCACAGCGTATTCAACCGCTGTTCGGGAGGCAGTTCTCCCAGCAGCGAACTATGCTTGTACCACAGATCGCGGATATGCAGCAGCCAGTTGTTGATTAAGCCCAGTTCCGGGTTTTCAACTGCCGCCTGCACGCCGCCACAACCGTAATGACCGCAAATAATGATGTGTTCGACTTCCAGCACTTCGACCGCGTATTGCACGACAGACAGGCAGTTGAGGTCTGTGTGAATAACCAGGTTGGCGACGTTACGGTGAACAAACAGTTCTCCTGGCGCGAGGCTGGTCAGGCTTTCCGCAGGTACGCGACTATCCGAGCATCCAATCCACAAGAAACGAGGTCGTTGCGCCTGCGCCAGCCGTTCAAAATAACCAGGATCTTCTTCCACCATCGTTTTTGACCAGCGTTGGTTATTCGCGATGAGTGCTTCAATTTCTTTCATGAAAGTAAATGACCTGTGACAGACAAGAAACAGTAGAGGTAATATAAGGCAACATTCGTCGTTTGAAAAACGATAGTTTTAAAATTGAAACTGTAGAACTCACTGATAATAAGGCAATCCATTTCTTATGATATATGCACTGGAACTGGCGCAATTAACCAAAACCTACTCAGGGGGCGTCAACGCATTGCGCGGCATCGACCTACAGGTTGAAGCAGGCGATTTTTATGCTCTGCTGGGGCCGAATGGCGCAGGCAAATCCACCACTATCGGGATTATTAGCTCATTAGTGAATAAAACCGCCGGCAAGGTACGGGTGTTTGGTTATGATCTGGATCGGGACGTGGTTAACGCCAAGCGTCAACTGGGGTTAGTGCCGCAGGAATTCAACTTCAACCAGTTTGAAACCGTATTGCAGATAGTGGTGAGTCAGGCGGGCTATTACGGCGTAAAACGCGGTGAAGCGATGCTGAGGGCGGAGAAATACCTCAGGCAATTGGATTTGTGGGACAAGCGTAATGAAAAATCCCGCATGCTCTCCGGCGGGATGAAACGCCGTCTGATGATCGCCCGCGCATTGATGCATGAACCTAAGCTGTTGATTCTGGATGAACCCACCGCTGGTGTGGATATTGAACTGCGCCGTTCCATGTGGGGCTTTCTCAAAGAGCTCAATGCGCAGGGCACCACGATCATTCTGACCACCCATTATCTGGAAGAAGCCGAAATGTTGTGCCGCAACATCGGCATTATCCAGCATGGCGAACTGGTGGAAAACACCTCGATGCGTCATCTGCTCTCCAAACTGAAATCTGAAACATTTATTTTTGATCTGGCCGCCAAAAGCCCGTTACCTCAGCTTGAAGGCTATCCGTTCCGGTTGGTGGATACTTCGACGCTTGAGGTGGAAGTGATGCGGGAACAGGGCATGAATGGGCTGTTCAGCCAGTTGAGCGCGCAGGGGATACAGGTACTGAGTATGCGTAACAAAGCAAACCGGCTGGAGGAGTTGTTTGTCTCGCTGGTTAACGGTAATGGAGAAAAAGCATGATGCAGTTGTATTGGGTGGCGTTACAGAGTATCTGGGTGAAAGAAGTCCACCGTTTTAGCCGTATCTGGATACAGACGCTGGTGCCGCCGGTTATCACCATGACGCTGTATTTTATTATTTTCGGCAATCTGATTGGTTCGCGTATTGGTGAGATGCATGGTTTTGATTATATGCAGTTCATCGTACCCGGCTTGATCATGATGTCGGTGATCACCAATTCTTACGCCAATGTCGCTTCTTCATTTTTTAGTGCGAAATTTCAACGCAATATCGAGGAACTGCTGGTCGCGCCGGTGCCGACCCATGTGGTCATCGCCGGCTATGTCGGCGGCGGCGTGGCGCGCGGCGTATGTGTCGGTATGTTGGTGACCGTGGTATCGCTGTTTTTTGTTCCACTTCAGGTTCATGCCTGGTGGATCATTGTGCTGACGCTATTACTGACGGCGGTGCTGTTCTCGCTGGCCGGACTGCTGAATGCGGTATTCGCCACCACCTTTGATGATATCAGCCTGATCCCGACCTTCGTGCTGACGCCGCTCACCTATCTTGGCGGGGTATTTTATTCACTGACGCTGTTGCCACCCTTCTGGCAGGCGGTGTCGAAGCTTAATCCGTTAGTGTATATGATAAGCGGGTTCCGCTATGGCTTCCTGGGGATTCATGATGTCCCGCTGGTTTTTACCATGACGGTGCTGCTCGGCTTTATCCTGGCGTTTTATCTGCTGGCGTGGTGGTTGATCGAGCGTGGGCGCGGGCTACGTACCTGATACATGATAGTGGGAAGGCGGTGATAGCACCGCCTTTTTCACCCTCAGGCAACCTGAACCGGAATGGCTTTGGCCTGACGTTGCAGTTCATTATCGCCAGTGAAATAGGCGACGTTGGGACGATGCTCTCGTGCTTGCTCATCGGACATCTGCACATAAGAACAGATGATCAGTTTGTCGCCCACGCAGGCGCAGCGTGCCGCCGCGCCATTGACGGAAATAATTCGCGAACCTCTCTCGCCCGCGATGGCGTAGGTCGAAAAACGCTGACCATTGTCCACGTTATAGATATCAATCGCTTCATATTCCAGAATGCCCGCGGCATCCATAAAATCCTGATCGATGGCGCAAGAGCCTTCATAGTGCAAATCTGCCTGGGTGACTTTCACCCGGTGCAATTTGCCTTGCAGCATGGTACGTATCATCGCTTTGTTACCTCGGTTCACACAGTCAAATCAACTTGCTGGTTATCAATCAATCGCGCTTTGCCTAACCAGGCGGCCATCAGAACAACCGCGCGAGCGCTGGCCGCGGTCAGCGGCTGTAATGTATCGGCATCACGAATAAACAGTTCATCCGGGGTAAAACCGGCCTGTCGAAGTTGTTCTTCGGCCTGACCCAGCAGCGCATCAATCTGCCGCTCGCCCTGCGACAACTGTTCAACCACGCCAGCCATCACCTTATGCAAGCGCGGGGCGATTTTGCGTTCTTCCGGGCTGAGATAGCCGTTACGCGAACTCAGCGCCAATCCGTCTTTCGCCCGCACAATCGGTACGCCGACAATGGCGATGTCATAGCCCATATCGCGGACTAACTGACGGATCAGCAACAACTGCTGATAATCTTTTTCGCCGAAGCAGGCTACATCCGGTTGCGCCATATTGAACAGTTTGCTGACGATGGTGGCGACGCCGCGAAAATGACCGGGACGACTGGCGCCTTCCAACATAGCGGACAGTCCCGGCACGTCGACGAAGGTTTGCGCTTCCAACCCATTCGGATATATCACGTCCGGGCTGGGGGCGAAAACCAAATCGACGCTTTTACGATTCAGTTTCTCGCAATCCTCCTGCAATGTGCGGGGATAATGCGCCAGATCATCCTGTCGTTCAAACTGCATGGGATTGACGAAAATACTGACGATCACGATATCGGCCCGCGCTCTGGCTTCATCCACCAATGTCAGATGCCCGTCGTGCAAATTCCCCATCGTGGGCACCAGCGCAATACGTTTCCCCTCTTGACGCCAGCGACGAATTTCGCGGCGCAGCAGCAGAGGGGTTTCAATAATCAACACACCCACACTCCTTAATGAGAACAGCCGGTGTTAATGGAAAGAATGTTCTTCAGCCGGATAACTCCCTTGTTCCACCTCTTGCACATAGAGGCGTGCGGCAGCGCGAATATCGCCGCTTTGCGCCAGAAAGTCTTTGGCGAATTTAGGGGTTTTCTCACCGGTAATGCCCAGGGCGTCATGCATGACCAGAACCTGTCCATCGGTGACATTGCCGGCGCCGATGCCGATGACCGGAATCGCAAGGGCTTCGGTGACGCGTTGCGCCAGCGCGACCGGCACACACTCCAGCACCAGTAGCTGGGCGCCGGCCTGCTCCAGCGCGAGTGCATCCTCCAGGAGTTGATTGGCCGTCGCTTCGTCGCGCCCCTGAATTTTGTAACCGCCGAAAATATTAATCGACTGCGGCGTCAGACCAAGGTGTCCGCATACGGGAACAGCGCGTTCGGTCAGCATTTTCACGGTCGGCGCCAGCCAGCTTCCGCCTTCCAGTTTGACCATATTGGCGCCGGCGCGCATCAATTCTGCGGCCTGGCTAAAGGCTTGTTCCGGCGTGGCGTAACTCATGAACGGCAGATCTGCGAGCACCAGCGCCAAAGGCGCGCCGCGGCGAACGCAATGCGTGTGATAGACAATATCGCTAACGGTAACGGGCAGCGTGGAATCGTGTCCCTGTAATGCCATGCCCAGAGAATCGCCAATCAGCATCACCTTGATCCCCTGTTCAAAGAACAGGCGAGAGAAGCTGGCGTCGTAAGCGGTGATCGAAGCGAATTTCCGCTTTTCTTGTTTCCATTGGTGCAAATGGGAGATGGTCGTCGGTTTCATGACAGCCTTCCTAAGTCAATAGGGCGAAGAATGAAAGGCGATCATTCTAATGGAAGCGGACGTGCAGGGATATACCCTTATCCTGCAAGTTTCTGTTGTCAATCGAAAACAACCGCTCATGGGGGCGGCGCGAGTTATGGGTGGTTATCGTCATCCCAGTACGTCAGGCCGTTGCGATCGACGCGGGCCAGGCGATGAGCAAGTGATTCACCATCCGGGAACACCAGATCAGGCGCGATCTCGGCCAGCGGATACAGCATGAACTCGCGATTTTTCATATCGTAATGAGGAACCGTCAGACGGGCCGTATCAATCACTACGTCGCCAAACAGCAGAATATCCAGATCCAGCGTGCGTGGCCCCCAACGGTGCGCCTTGCGCTCACGCCCCTGCTCAAGCTCAATCGCCTGCGTATGGTCGAGCAACTGTACGGCGCTCAGATCGGTTTCCAGCGCCACGACCGCATTAAGATAATCCGGCTGATCCTGCGGACCAAGCGGGCGACTGCGGTAAAATGAGGAACATATGCTCACGCGGGTGAGCGGCACAGTATCCAGCGCGGTCAACGCGGCGCGCACTTGTTGTAACGGCTGGGCCAGATTGCTGCCCAGCGCCACAAAAACGCGCGTCATCCGGCGTTTTCCCTGCGTATTGCCGCTGGCTTGCGTGGTCGGCGGGGGCGAGAGCGACGGTGCGGCATCGGGCCGTCATCCAATGATTTCAGCATATTTTGCTGTAGCGGCGGCGCGGCAACCTGAAACTCCCCCCACCATGCGGCCAGACGCAGCAATTCCTGATGGTTTTCTATTTCAGCGCGCAAGCAAAGCAGATCATAAGCCGCATGGAATTTCGGATGTTCCATCAGCTTATACGCCCGTTTCCCCTGACGGCGCGACAGGCGCAACTGCAATTGCCAGATATCGCGCACTAAAGAGGTAATACGTTTAGGAATAGCCAGTGAACGGCACTGTTCATCCAGCACATCGTTCATTGCCAGCGAGAAGGCATCGAAATACGCCAGTCCGCTTTCCTGCGCCAGCTTTTGCACATGTTCGATCAGCGGATACCACAACATGGCGGCGAACAGAAACGCCGGGTTAACACGCATATTGTTTTGCAGACGCTGGTCGGTATTTTTAAGAACCTGCTCCACCATCCGCTCCAGCGTGGTATCGCCCGCTTCGGTAAAGTGGCGGCTAATCAACGGGAATAGCGGCTGGAATAACTGATATTCGCACAGCATTTTGTAGGTTGGGTAGCCGTAACCGGTTTGCAGCAGCTTCAGCGACTCTTCGAACATCCGGGCGGCGGGAATATCATGCAACAAGGCCGCCAGACGCGGGATCGGTTGGGCGGTTTCCGGGCTAATGGTCATACCCAGTTTGGCGGCAAAACGCACGGCGCGCAGCATGCGCACCGGATCTTCACGGTAGCGGGTTTCAGGGTCGCCAATCATGCGAATGATCCCCTGACGCAGGTCATTCAACCCATTGGTGTAGTCACGAACAGTGAAGTCGGAAATCGTGTAATACAGGCTGTTGATGGAAAAATCACGACGCTGGGCATCTTCCTCAATCGAGCCAAAAATATTATCGCGTAACAGCATGCCGCTCTGCGCTTGCTGGGCGGAATTCTTGACTTCCTGCTGCTCCTGATGCTGGTCGTGATGACCGCGGAACGTCGCGACCTCAATCACTTCAGGCCCGAACATCACGTGAGCCAGACGGAAACGGCGACCGACCAAACGGCAGTTGCGAAATAGCTTACGCACCTGTTCGGGGGTCGCATTGGTGGTGATATCAAAATCTTTCGGCTTTTTGCCCAGCAGCAGGTCGCGAACGCCGCCGCCGACCAGATAAGCCTCGTAGCCCGCTTTGTTCAGACGATAAAGTACTTTCAGCGCATTATCGCTGATATCACTGCGTGAAATATTATGCTGGTCACGCGGGATTACCGTCAGATGCTGACGCGGTTCCTGGTGCTCGACCGTTTCGTTCTCACGATTCAGTACTTTACGGCAAAAATTAGCGACTCGGGTAAAGATAATACACCTCGATAGTGATGGATAAATAAAGGCACAACCGAAAAATAGCGGCTAATCATAGCTCACCAAACCCTCTTTGAGAATAATCATGTGACTGTCGAGCGGTTTATTGCCGCCTCGGTCGGGATTTTATCCAGCGACCAGTGCGCGATCGACCACTCAAGCAGCGCCGCAAGTGTTAAGTCCTGCCAGCTTTCCGGCAATGGCTGGTGCAGAAATTGCAACGCGGCGACAATAATCGGCCTGGGGTCGCTTGCCGGCAACGTGGGGGCATGGTTTTGTTTGGAGAGCTTTTGTCCTGCGTGATTCAGCACCAGCGGCAAGTGAATGTAATTGGGCGACTGATAAGCCAAATAATGGTAGAGCGAAATTTGTCGTACCGTCGGTTCAATCAGATCGGCGCCGCGCACGATTTCCGTGATCCCTTGCTGATGATCATCAACGACTACCGCCAGATTATAGGCAAACAGCCCGTCCCGGCGGTGGATAATAAAATCTTCTTCCGCCAGGGCGCGATCAGCATGAATCTCACCGCGCAGGCGGTCATGAAAATGGAGAACCGGGGTGGTTTGCCGTAAGCGCAGCGCGGCCTGCTGCGCCGGGCGGTCAAGATCACGGCAATGGCCGTCATAGCGCCCGCCCAGTTGCTGAATGCGGCGGCGGGGACAGGTGCAATAGTAGCTCAATCCGGCTTGGTGAAGTCGATGAAGCGCGTCAAGGTAGAGCGTATGGCGTTGTGATTGATAGACAACGTCGCCGTCCCAATACAGGCCGTAATGTTCGAGTTGGGAGAGAATACGGGATGACGCGCCGGGAACTTCACGGGGAGGGTCGATATCTTCAATACGCACCAGCCAGCGTCCGCGTTGAGCGCGAGCCTGAAGATAACTGCCTAGCGCGGCAATCAGCGAACCAAAATGCAGGTCGCCGGAAGGCGAGGGGGCAAAGCGCCCAACGTAATCTGTTGTTCCAGGCATAAGGACATAAATGATAAAGCCTACCCTGCGCGGATTTATATCGCAGGGCAGGCATTTTGCATGGCGGATGGTTATCCGGCCATTTGCTTTTCGCGTATTTCCGCCAGTGTTTTGCAGTCAATACACAGATCAGCGGTGGGACGCGCTTCCAGACGGCGGATACCGATTTCCACGCCACAGGAATCACAGAAACCAAAGTCTTCATCTTCGATTTTTTGCAATGTTTTGGCGATCTTCTTGATGAGCTTACGCTCACGGTCGCGATTGCGCAGTTCGAGGCTGAATTCTTCTTCTTGTGCCGCACGGTCAACGGGATCAGGGAAATTCGCGGCTTCATCACGCATATGCGATACAGTACGATCCACTTCATCCCTGAGTTGGTTGCGCCATGCTTCAAGAATACACTTGAAATGAGCGAGTTGAACAACGTTCATATACTCTTCGCCCGGCTTCTCCTGATACGGCTCTACTCCGGCAATTGCGAGAATGCTCAGAGAAGATGTCTTACGGTTTTGCCCTTCTTGCATGTTGCTTCTCCTACATAACACGACACGCACCATACCCTGCTTAGTTGAAGTTAATGCGTTGCCGGTCACCATAAAGGGTTGGCTTCTTTAACTTACCTGAATTACTTATTTTGATAAGTTATTCAGAATGCCTTTATTTGTTGCCAGGCCGTCACTTCAATCACTCTGGGTATATCGATCCCCTAAGGGGAAAAAACAGGCCGCTATAAATAGCAGATGGAGATTAGGTTGGCAATGATTCCTGACACCGGCCTGATAAAGTGTTAGGAACAACCAATTATCATCAGATGATAAACAACGTGTTAGCGTGTTATCGCCATGTTCACTTTATTTATCTACTTATAATAACGGCAACTTGTGCGTAATCCTGATGCCATCAGGAGATAACGTGGAGGCATAACATAGAATTTCAACCCCTTGCTGTTGTGCTGCCATTAATAATTCCGCATAACGCGGGTCAATATGCCGTGCGGGAGAAACCTGCGCGATCCCGGAGTGCAGCACGGCAAAAAACAGAACGGCGCGTTCACCGTGGGTCACGATCTGTTGCAGTTCACGCAGATGCTTCTGCCCCCGCAGGGTGACCGCATCAGGAAAGTAACCCCGTCCATGTTGCAATAATGTAACGGACTTAACCTCAATATAGCAGTTAATCTTGTCTTCCGCCTGTAACAGCAGATCAATACGGCTATTTTCCGCACCATATTTCACTTCGTTCTTTACGGTGGTGTAGCCCGTCAGTTCGGCGATCCGATTTTCCGCCAGGGCTTCATGCAATAATGTGTTGGCGCGCACTGTATTGACACAAATCCAGTCGTTATGTTGCGTTTGCGTTAGTTCCCAACTGTGCGGATATTTGCGTTTCGGATTCGCGGATGTCGAATACCAGACGGTGTCGCCCGGCGTCGCACACCCCGTCATCGCCCCGGTGTTGGCGCAGTGCAGTGTGAATGTTTCGCCCTGCGGCGTGACCACATCGGCGAGAAAGCGTTTGTAGCGTTTAATCAGTCTGGCTGGTTGCAAGCGTGGCGTGAATTGCATGGGTATCCTATTGTAAGCGTGGTTTGGTCAGCGGCCAGCTAGCCACTGTCTGATAGCGAGTTCTGCCGCTCTCAAACAGCGATTGATAAAGCGAGAAATGATCCATCGTTACCGACCAACTGAAATCGGCAAGCGGTAAGGTCACCGGTCTGGTCGCGCCGCGCAGCAGGATAATATGAGGATGGAAGGGCTGGGACGTTTGATGGCAGCCATTGCGGGCCGCCTGCGAGCGTAGCAATCCGGCCAGTTGCAGCAGGCCGTGCGATGCCTGTCGGCATCCGATCCAGACCACGCCGGGGCGCGGCCATTGTCCGGCGTCATTCAGGTTGACGGCAAATTCAGGCTGACTGATGCGTCCCGCCAGCGTGCGCAGCGCCTGTTCTTTCTGTTCGCTCACCTCGCCCAGAAAAGCCAACGTCAGGTGAAGGTTGGCGGCGGCCACCGGACGACCGGTTTCAGGCGGGAAATGTTCAGCGCGCCAGCGAATAATATCCTGCCGGATTTCTTCGGGTAGCGTTAAGGCAAAAAACAACCGGCGGGCGACAGGCATCTCTATCTCTCTTCTCATCCGATGCGACTTTCATTCGATGCTACAATGCCAGCCGCTGAAAGTTAACCTTTACGGAGAGTTCTGTGATTTTACCGCCCGTCAGCGCCGTATTAAATGATGTCGTCTCGGCGCTGCATACTTCGCCTCAGGTGTTGCTTAATGCGCCTACCGGCGCCGGGAAATCCACCTGGCTGCCGCTGCAACTGCTGCAACAGGGTAATCTGCACGGACGGATTATCATGCTCGAACCCCGCCGATTGGCGGCGAAAAGCGTGGCCTGGCGGCTGGCTCAGCAATTGGGCGAAGAGCCGGGGCGGACGGTGGGTTACCGGATGCGGGCGGAAAGTCGGGTTAGCGCCGCGACGCGTCTGGAAGTGGTCACCGAAGGGATATTGACGCGTCTATTGCAGCAGGATGCCGAGTTGCAGGGCGTCGCGCTGGTGATCCTGGATGAGTTTCACGAGCGTAGTTTGCAAGCTGATCTGGCGCTGGCGTTATTGTTGGATGTGCAGCAAGGACTGCGTGAGGATCTGAAACTGCTGATCATGTCCGCCACGCTGGATAATACGCGGCTTTCCGCGCTATTGCCGTCATCGGCGTGCATTGTATCCGCGGGGCGCAGTTATCCGGTCGAGCGTCATTATATGCCGCTGAACAGTCAGGAGCGGCTGGAGGAGGGCGTCGCCCGTCAGGTCAGGCGTCTTATGGCGGAGCAGGCCGGTTCGCTGCTGCTATTTTTACCCGGCGTGGCCGAAATTAAACGCGTGCAGGCGCTGTTGGAAAACAGCATAACGGATGAGGTGGATTTGTGTCCGTTGTACGGCGCGCTGACGTTGGCGGAACAGCAAAAAGCGATCCTGCCGTCGGCGACGGGGCGCCGTAAAGTGGTGCTGGCGACCAATATTGCGGAAACCAGCCTGACCATCGAAGGCATTTGTCTGGTTATTGATTGCGGTCTGGAGCGGGTGGCGCGTTTCGACGTGAAAAGCGGCTTAACCCGATTGGTCACGCAGCGCATCAGCCAGGCATCCATGACGCAGCGCGCCGGACGCGCCGGGCGTCTGAGTCCGGGGATTTGCTGGCATCTCTGTTCGCGTGAGCAGGCTGAGCGCGCGGCGGCGCAAAGCGATGCCGAAATACTTAATAGCGATCTGAGCAGTTTCTGGCTGGATTTATTGCAGTGGGGTTGTACGGATACGGCGCAGCTTACGTGGCTGGATACGCCGCCGCCTGCCACCTTGCAATCAGCCCGGGATTTGCTGAGCCGGTTGAAAATTACCGATCAGCAGGATCGGCTGACTGCCGCAGGACGCAAGATCGCCGCGCTGGGTTGCGATGTCAGGCTGGCAACCATGCTCTTCGCCGCCGCCGGACATCGCATTGATGTACAAAGCGACGATGTGCTGACGACCGCGGGGTGTCTGGCGGCGATCCTTGAGGAGCCGCCGCGCGGCGGATCGATTAATCTGCTGGACTGGCTGCATCGGCCATTGCCGCACTGGATACGGCGCGGACAGCAACTAACGCGCCGTCTGGCGCCGGTATCCAGTCGTATCGATAGCGCGTGGGCCGCCTGGTTGCTGGCACAGACTTTTGCCGATCGCATTGCCCGGCGGCGCGGTCAGGATGGCCGCTATCAACTGGCTGGCGGCATCGGGGCGATGATGGCGGACGATGATGCGCTGTCTGGCGCGGATTGGCTGTTGGCGCCCGCGCTATTGCATAACAGTCACTCAGCGGATGCGCACATCCTGCTGGCGTTGCCCCTGGAGATCGACCAACTGGCGCGGCAGTTGCCGATGTTGGTCAGCGAGCATAATGTCGTGCAGTGGGACGAGGAAAAAGGCACGTTGCGCGCCAGCAAACGCAGTCAGATTGGTCACCTGATATTACAGACGCGTCCATTGACGAAACCGTCTGATGAAGAGCTACACCTGGCGATGTTGGGCTGGTTGCGGGAACACGGGTTGGCGGCGTTAAACTGGCAACCGGCGGCGGCGCAGTTGCGCGCCCGCTTGCAATGCGCCCGGCAATGGTTGCCGGAAGTTGACTGGCCGCGGGTGGATGAGGAAACATTGCTGGCCACGCTGGAATCCTGGTTGCTGCCATCTTTAGCCGGTGTGCGTGATTTGCGCGGCTTACGGCAGGTGGATCTGAGCGACGCGTTGCTGCGGTTGCTGGACTGGCCTTTGCGTCAGCGGCTGGATAGTGCGCTGCCGAGCCATTACACTGTGCCCGGCGGCAGCCGTTTGCCCATCGCCTATGATGAAGATAAACCGCCGGTGCTGTCGGTACGGCTACAGGAAATGTTTGGCGAACGGCAAAGCCCGCGGCTGGCGGAAGGACGGGTGGCGCTGGTGTTGGCGCTCTTATCGCCGGCCCAACGTCCATTGCAGATTACGCGTGATTTGGCGGCCTTCTGGCAAGGCGCTTACCGTGAAGTGCAAAAAGAGATGAAAGGGCGTTATCCGAAACATGTGTGGCCCGACGACCCGGCAAATACAGCGCCGACCAGACGCACCAGGAAATATCAGAATCAATAATTTCAGACGTTTCCGCTTCCTTGATATGTACGGCGGAAACAGAGTAGACGGCTTGAGCGCAGCGCAGGTGGCCGTTAACAACCTGATGGAGAAGCAACAGTAATGTCTCGGGATGATCGCGAACCTATCGGGCGCAAAGGAAGGGCGTCAGGACGAAAACCTACACGCAGGCAGGCGATACGGCGTCACAGGGACGATGACTATGATGATGATTATGAAGATGATCAGGATGATTTTAACGACGATGACCGCTATGACGATGAGGATTCGATGACGCAGAAACCGCGTAAGAAACGGCGCTGGCTGGGACTGTTTATCAAACTGTCTCTGGTCTTTGCGGTCGTGTTGGCGATTTATGGCGTGTACCTCGACAGTCAGATCCATAGCCGTATCGAAGGCAAGGTATGGCAACTGCCGGCGGCGGTATATGGCCGGATGGTTAACCTTGAACCGGGCATGTCTTACAACCAGAAAGAGATGATTAGTCTGCTGGAAGGCATGCAGTATCGTCAGGTCAGCCGCATCACCAGACCGGGAGAGTTTAGCGTTCGCGGCAACAGCATTGAAATGCTGCGGCGTCCGTTTGATTTCCCGGACAGTAAAGAAGGGCAGATCCGCGCACGTCTGACGTTTAACAATGATCGTCTGGCGCAGATCCAGAATCTGGATAACCAGCGTAATTTCGGTTTCTTCCGCCTCGATCCGAAGCTGATCACCATGATGCAGTCGCCGAATGGCGAGCAACGTCTGTTTGTGCCGCGTTCTGGTTTCCCCGATCTGCTGGTCGATACGCTTATCGCGACCGAAGACCGCCACTTCTACGAACATGATGGGATCAGTTTGTATTCGATCGGGCGGGCGTTTCTGGCGAATATTACCGCCGGACGCGCGGTACAGGGGGGAAGCACCCTGACGCAGCAGTTGGTGAAAAACCTGTTCCTGACCAATGAGCGTTCTTTGTGGCGTAAAGCCAACGAAGCGTATATGGCGTTGATCATGGATTATCGCTACAGCAAAGATCGCATTCTGGAACTGTATCTGAACGAAGTGTATCTCGGTCAGAGCGGCAGCGACCAGATCCGCGGTTTCCCATTGGCTAGCCTGTATTACTTTGGTCGTCCGGTTAATGAACTGAGTCTGGATCAACAGGCGTTGCTGGTGGGCATGGTAAAAGGCGCGTCGCTGTATAATCCGTGGCGTAATCCCAGGATCACGCTGGAACGACGTAATCTGGTATTGCGTTTATTGCAAAATCAACAGGTTATCGACGCCGATCTCTACAATATGTTGAGCGCTCGCCCGCTGGGTGTGCAACCCAAAGGGGGCGTTATCAGTCCGCAGCCTGCTTTTATGCAAGTCGTGCGGCAGGAGTTGCAGCAACGGCTGGGCGATAAGGTTAACGATCTGTCGGGCGTAAAAATCTTTACCACGCTTGATCCCGTCTCACAGGATGCGGCGGAAAAAGCAGTGGAAGAGGGGATCCCCGCGTTGCGGGCCGCGAGGGGAGTGAACGATCTGGAATCGGCTATGGTGATTGTCGACCGCTTCAGTGGTGAGATCCGCGCCATGGTCGGCGGTTCGCAGACGCAATATGCCGGATTCAACCGTGCATTGCAGGCGCGCCGACCCGTCGGTTCTCTGGCGAAGCCGCCAACCTACCTCACGGCGTTAAGCCAGCCCGATGTTTATCGTCTGAACACCTGGCTGGCGGATGAACCGCTCTCGCTCAGGCAACCCAACGGGCAATTGTGGCAGCCGAAAAACTATGATCGTGAATTCAGGGGCCGCGTGATGCTGGTTGATGCGCTGGCAAACTCCCTGAATGTGCCGACGGTGAATCTGGGCATGGCCGTTGGTCTGGATCAGGTTACCGCAACGCTGAAACGGTTGGGTATCCCTGATAACGTCATTCAGCCTGTACCGGCAATGTTGCTGGGAGCCATCAGTCTGACGCCAATGGAAGTGGCACAGGAATATCAGACGATTGCCAGCGGCGGCAATCGTGCGCCGTTGTCGGCGTTGCGCTCGGTGATTGCGGAAGATGGCGCGGTGTTGTATCAGAGCTTCCCGCAGGCGGAACGCGCGGTTCCGGCGCAAGCGGCTTATCTGACGCTATACGGTATGCAGCAGGTGGTGGCGCGCGGGACATCCCGTTCGCTGGCGGTGAAATTCCCCAATTATCATCTGGCGGCGAAAACCGGTACGACCAACGATCTGCGTGATAGCTGGTTTGCCGGGGTGGACGGCAAAGAAGTGGCGATCAGTTGGGTGGGGCGCGATAACAACGGCCCGGCAAAACTGACGGGCGCCAACGGCGCGCTGACCATTTATCGCCGCTATCTGGAAAATCAAACGCCGTTGCCGCTGATGCTGACGCCGCCGGAAGGGATCGCGACCATGACGATTGATGCCAGCGGCAATTTTGTCTGCAATGGCAGCAGCGCCGGACGAACGCTGCCGGTCTGGACGGATAATCCGCAATCGCTGTGTCAGGTCGCTCAGCAACAGGCCCCGCAGCAAGAGCAGCAGAGCGGCGAGGGCGTGGCCGACTGGATCCGGGAAATGTTTGGTCAGTAATACGTTATTTCCCCCGATATTCCTGTTTTTGCCACAACCGAGGGAGAGGGATGAGGCAACAGCTTATCTCCCTGCGGCAAAGGAACCACGCGGCGCCGCCTTTGCCAGAGGCCCACGGATGGGCTATGTGGCGGGTGCGGCCAACGCGCCTGCAATGGGAAGTATGACGGGGATATACCGTTATCAGTAAAAATTGTGGCTAAGAGACAGGGAATTTTCTTACGCACGCTTAAATCCTCGTGCGGTAAATATCTTGCGGAGACAATCCCGTTAAGCCTATTATGCAACCTTTATATTAATCATTATCGTTTCTCTTTGGCCTGATGCCGGTTAATCATTCCCCTTGATTTTCATTGAACACCAAAACGTTATGCAAAATCGTAATAGATTGCCAGATGCCACATTCACACTGGATGCGGTAAGTTTTTCCATCACCGGTCGTACATTACTGCATCCGTTGTCGCTGACATTTCCGGTCGGTAAAGTCTGTGGTTTGATTGGACACAATGGCTCAGGGAAATCCACGCTGTTGAAAATTCTTGGTCGCCACCAGTCCGCCAGCGGCGGCAACGTGCTGCTGGGTGAGCAATCCGCGGCAAACTGGGACAGCAAATCCTTTGCCCGACAGGTTGCCTATCTGCCCCAGCAGTTGCCGGCGGCGGATGGCATGACGGTGCGTGAACTGGTCGCGATAGGGCGTTATCCCTGGCATGGCGCGCTGGGGCGTTTCGGGCGTGCCGATCGGGAAAAAGTGGACGAAGCGATCATGCTGGTGGGGCTGAGCGCGTTCGCCCATCGGCTGGTGGACAGCTTATCCGGCGGCGAGCGACAACGCGCTTGGCTGGCGATGACGGTGGCGCAGGATAGCCGCTGCCTGTTGTTGGATGAACCCACTTCGGCGCTGGATATCGCCCACCAGGTCGAGGTGCTGGCGCTCATTCAACGTATGAGCCGGGAACGGGGGCTGACGGTGATTGCCGTTTTGCATGACATCAATATGGCGGCCCGTTACTGTGATTATCTGGTGGCGTTGCGCCGTGGGGAAATGATTGCGCAAGGTGAACCGGCTGCGTTGATGCAAAGCGACGTGCTGGAGAGTATCTACGGCATCCCGATGGGAATATTGCCTCATCCCGGCGGCGGCGCGCCGGTAAGTTATGTTTGCTGACCATGACTGAATTACTTCTTCCCGCAGCGTTGCCGGATCACCAGCGACGCCGTCTATTGACCGCCTTGTTGCTGTCTCCCCTGATATATTCCTCAACCAGTTATGGCGCGGCGTATCCCGATCTTGAACGGATAGTCGCGCTTGAATGGCTGCCGGCAGAGCTACTGATGGCGCTGGGGATCACGCCGCTGGCGATAGCGGATAAACCGAACTATCGCTTGTGGGTGAGTGAACCGGCCCTCCCGGAGCGGGTGATTGACGTCGGGTTGCGTACCGAACCCAATCTGGAACAACTGACTTTACTGAAACCCTCGCTTATTCTGTATTCGGAAGGCTATGGCCCTTCGGTCCAAAAGATGACCCGTATCTCACCCATTCTGGGGTTCGGGTTTAGTGACAATAATGGTAAACCGCTGACGGTCGCCAGAACATCGCTGGTGAAACTAGCCGCTACGCTGGGTATCCCTGACGCGGCGGAACAACATTTAGCGCGGCTTGCACAATTCATGCGCCAGTCGGCCATCAGGCTGCAACCTTATACCCAACGCCCGCTATTACTATTATCGCTGTTGGATGAGCGTCATGTCTTGGTGATGGGTAAAAACAGTTTGTTTCAGGAAGTGATGGATGATATTGGCATCGAAAACGCCTGGCAGGGCGAAACCAATTTCTGGGGCAGCGCGGTGGTGGGGATTGAACGTCTGGCGGAAATTGATCATGCGCATGCGCTCTGTTTCGATCATGGCAACAGCGCGTTGATCGCGCAGGTGGCGCGCAGTCCGCTGTGGCAGGCGATGCCGTTTATCCGCGAACAGCGTTGGCAACGAGTGCCTGCGGTCTGGTTGTATGGCGGCACGCTGTCGGCCATGCGATTCGCTCAGGTTCTGGCGCAGGCGCTGGAGGCGCGGGGTGATCGCGGTTAAAAAACAGGCGTTGTCCATCCTGCTGATCGGCCTGTTGCTGGCGATAGCGCTGAGTCTGGGCGCGTACAATTTACAGCGTCAATTGCCTGTGGCGCTATGGCTGCAAGGATTCTGGCAGCCGAATAACGACGATATTCGTCAATTACTGTTTCACTATAGTTTGCTGCCGCGCATGGTGCTTGCCCTGCTGGTCGGCGCGGGTCTGGGGTTATGCGGCGTCTTATTCCAGCAGGTGCTGCGTAATCCGCTGGCGGAACCGTCGACGCTTGGGATTGCGTCCGGGGCGCAACTGGGCATTACGGTGGTGACGCTGTGGTCGGTGCCGGGGGGAATGGCGATTCAGCAGATCGCGGCGATGATCGGCGCATTAACGGTGGGCGCGCTGGTGTTTGGCGTCGCCTGGGGAAAACGGCTTTCGCCGGTCACCCTGATCCTGGCCGGGCTGGTGCTGAGTTTTTACTGCGGGGCGGTGAACCAGTTATTCGCGCTGTTTCACCATGAACAACTGCAAAATTTGTTTCTGTGGAGCAGCGGCGCATTGAATCAGCAGGACTGGCGCAATGTGCAGTTTGTGCTGCCGCGCCAGCTGATCTGCTTTTGTTTGTCGTTGCTGCTGCTGCGGCCGCTGACCCTGCTTGGGCTGGATGACGGCGTGGCGCGTAATCTGGGGCTTGGGCTGTCGCTGGCGCGGTTGAGCGCACTGGGGGTGGCGATTTTCCTGAGCGCAATTAGTGAATGCGGTGGGGATTATCGGTTTCATCGGCCTGTTCGCGCCGCTGCTGGCTAAAATGCTGGGGGCCAGACGTCTGTGGCATCGCCTCTGGCTGGCGCCGTTACTGGGCGCGTTGCTGTTGGTCGTCGCCGATCAGGGGGTGATCTGGCTGACGTCTGTCTGGCGCGAGGTGCCGACGGGCGCGGCCACCGCATTGCTGGGCGCGCCGTTATTACTGTGGCTGCTGCCACGCTTACGCAGTCATGGCTCTCCTGCGCTAATGGATCATGCCGGGGCGTCCGTCGTCGAACGTCGCCAGTGGGGATGGTGGCTGGCGTTGGGCGGCGTAGTGCTGGTGGCGATAACGCTGGTCGCCTTGCTGCTGGGGAAAAATGCGCAAGGGTGGCACTGGAGCGGCGGCGAACTGTTTACGGAACTGTTGCCGTGGCGCTGGCCGCGTATTCTGGCGGCATTGGCGGCGGGGATGATGCTGGCGGTGGCGGGGACATTGATACAGAAACTGACGGGTAATCCAATGGGCAGCCCGGAAGTGCTGGGGATCAGTTCGGGCGCGTCATTTGGCGTGATTATCCTGCTGTTTTTTGTCCCCGGTAACGCCTTTGTCTGGTTGCTGCCGGCAGGCAGCGCGGGTACGGCGTTAACGCTGTTGATCATGGTGGCGGTGGCCGGACAAGGCGGGTTTTCCACACAGCGCATGCTGCTGGCCGGGATAGCCCTGAGCATGGCTTTCACCACGGTGATCTCGCTGCTGCTGGCCAGTGGCGATCCGCGCATGGGCAACGTACTGACCTGGTTATCAGGTTCGACCTATGGGGTGGAAGCGGCTGATGCGCTGAGGACCGCCGCGATTGCCGGCGTGTTGTTGCTGGTGGTGCCGCTTTGTCAGCGCTGGTTGCGCATTCTGCCATTGGGGACGACGACGGCACGCGCGTTGGGCGTGGCCGTCACCCCGGTTCGTCTGTTGGTGCTGTTGCTGGCCGCGATCCTCACCGCGATGTCAACGCTGTTGGTGGGGCCAATGAGCTTCGTCGGCCTGATGGCGCCGCACCTGGCGCGTATGATGGGATTTAGCCGCGTCATGCCGCAGCTTTGTTGTTCCGCGTTACTGGGCGGCGGATTGATGGTGATGGCCGATTGGTGCGGCAGAATGGTGATGTTCCCGTATCAAATTCCGGCTGGATTGCTGGCGACGTTTATTGGCGCGCCTTACTTTGTTTATCTGCTGCGTAAGCAGGCAAAATAAGTTATGGGGCGAGATTGATCGCTTCCACCAGCATCCAGAGGGCGGTGATCACCAGCGACAATCCCATCACGCCGTTGAACAACCGCAGTTTTCTGGGATCCTGAAGGTGCTTGCCGATGCGATCGCCAAGCGCCGCCCATAGCAGAATGCACGGCAGATTCAGCGCCATAAAGCCGATCATGACGGTTAAAACACCGCTGTTGGCCGCATAGAGCAGCGCCACGTTGCTGGACATCAGCCAGGCTTTGGGGTTGACCGCCTGGAATAACGCGCCTTGAAGCAGGGTGAGCGGCTTACTTTTTCCATTCAGTTCCAGCGCGGACACACGCGCAATTTTCCACGACAGCCATAGCAGATAGGCACACCCCACCACGGTGAGCGGTACTCTTACCGCGCTCATTCCACTAAGCAACAGCTCCAGCGCCATCCCCATCAGCGCCGTTTGCAACGCGCAGCCGATCAGAACGCCCAATAACATTGGCAGTGTACGCCGTATGCCGAAGTTGACCCCGGAGGTCGCCAGCAGCAGATTGTTGGGGCCGGGGGTTATCGACATTACCGTGACATAGCTGAAGAAAGAGGGATCAAGCATGGTGCGTTCCTTTTGACGCTGAGTAAGAACACCATCATAAAAGGGAAGAAGGGAATGGTAACAGATACACAAAAAGATTATTGTAATGAGTACAGATGCTATGAATGATTAATTGTACCCATCGGTTGGCGAGGTAATTGTGTCCATTATCGATCCGCAGGAAAGCACGCTTTATCAACAGTTGGCGGAAACCTTCGCCACGGCGATCCATCACGGAACCTGGCAGCCGGGAAGCCGTCTACCGGCTATCCGTCGCGTAGCGGGATCGCATCAGGTCAGCGTCAATACTGTGCTTAATGCCTGGCGCATTCTCGAAGATCGCGGTTTGATCGAAGCGCGTCCGCAATCCGGCTATTTTGTGCGCGGACGGTTGCCGTCGTTGACGAAAGCGCCGCGGCATCGTGCTCAGGTCATCATTCCGGGTAGTGAAAAACTGGATCTGATCGATACGGTTTTCGCCGCGCAGAATCATCCCGATTACCTCAATATTTCTCTCGCCTGTCCACAAAACAGCGATTTTTATCCCAGCGCGAAGATCAGCCGCATTACCGCTTCGCTTCTGCGCCGTCATCCCGATATCATTGGCCGCTATGCCTTACCGCCGGGAAGTGAGCGGCTGCGTCGTGAAGTGGCGCGGCGGGCGATGGACTCAGGCATCGCGTTGAGCGGCGAGGATGTCACCGTCACTCACGGCTGCATGGAGGCGCTTCAGTTGGCATTACGGGCGGTGACGCAACCGGGGGACTGCGTGGGGCTGGAAACGCCGACCTATTTTTATCTGTTTCCATTGCTGGCCAGTCTGGGACTGAAAACAGTGGAAATTCCGACCGATCCGCAGCGTGGGCTATCATTGGATGCGCTGGAGATGCTGCTTTCGGAACGACGGCTTCAGGCGATCATCGCCATGCCGAATGTACAAAATCCGCTGGGTTGCAGCATGACGCTGGCGGATAAAAAGCGACTGGCGAAATTGGTGAACGACTATCAGGTTCCGCTGATAGAAGACGGTTTGTATGGCGAGCTACAGTTTAGCTGGCCGCTTTCCCCAGCGGTCAAGGCGTTCGATCGCGACGGGTGGGTGATTTACTGTTCGAGCTTCACCAAGACCCTGGCCCCCGATTTTCGTATCGGCTGGATGGCGGCGGGCCGCTTCAGTGCGATGATAGCGCGGCTGAAAGCCGTGTCGTCAATGGCGGAGTCCGCGCTGTTGTCGGAGACGCTGGCGCAATTTCTGCAATCCGGCGGCTACGATCACCATCTGCGCACGTTGCGCCGTCGCTATGCCGCCCAGTTGGATGAGGCCCGTGGGCTGATTGTCCGCCATTTTCCGCAAGGCACCCGCGCCACCCAGCCGCAAGGCGGTTTTGTCTTCTGGCTGGAAATGCCTGGCGAGGTGGATGGCGTGGCGCTGTTTCATCGTCTGTTGCAGGAAAAGATCTGCGTGACGCCCGGCGCGCTTTACACCTTGAGCGACCGCTGCCAACACGCCATTCGTCTCTCCTGTTGTTATCCTTTTGATGAGCGTTACCGGTATGCGCTTAAACGGGCGGGGGCGCTGGCTTGCGAAATGAGCGGCATTGCGCCCCCGGACGAAAACTAAGGCGGCGTTTTACGGCGTGCCGTTCGTCCCCAGATCAGTCACAATATAGGCGGGTTCAACTATTTTGGCGATAATCGAGATCTTTACATCGGTTGTGGCGCCAACTGAATGACGCCGTTAGAAATCAGGTCGCCTTACTTTACAAACGCGCAAAGCAACGTTGCGCCGCTTCGATCGTGCGTTCAATATCCTGTTGGCTGTGAGCCAGCGACATAAACCCGGCTTCGAAGGCGGAAGGGGCCAGATAGACGCCTTGTTCCAACATCATATGGAAGAAGCGCTTGAAGCGTTCCACGTCACACTGCATCACATCCTGATAGCAGGTCACGCTGTCGGCATCGGTAAAGAACAGACCAAACATCCCACCCGCCTGATTGACTGCCAGCGGAATATGTTCCGCTTTGGCGGCGGACAGCAGCCCTTCGGCAAGCTGTCGCGTCAGTTCCGTCAGTTTCTGATGGACGCCGGGTTTCGCCACTTCCGTCAGGCAGGCAAAACCCGCGGCCATCGCAATCGGGTTGCCGGAGAGCGTACCGGCCTGATACACCGGGCCGACCGGCGCCAGCGCCTGCATGACTTCTCGTTTGCCGCCGAAGGCGCCAACCGGCATGCCGCCGCCGATAATTTTACCCAGACAGGTTAAATCGGGCTGAACGCCATAGTGAGCTTGCGCGCCCGCCAGCGCCACACGAAAACCGGTCATCACTTCATCAATGATGAACAGTGCGCCGAATTCGTCACACAACGCGCGCAACCCCGGCAGGAATTCCGGCAACGGCGGCACGCAGTTCATATTGCCCGCCACCGGTTCGACAATAATCGCGGCGATGTCTTGCGGGTATTGCTCGAACGCGGCGCGCACCGAGGATAAGTCATTATAGGTGCAGGTCAGCGTGTGGCGGGCGAAGTCGGCGGGTACGCCGGGCGAGTTGGGCTGTCCCAGCGTCAGGGCGCCTGAACCGGCTTTGACCAGCAGACCATCGGCATGACCGTGATAGCATCCTTCAAACTTGATGATTTTATCGCGCCCGGTATAGCCGCGGGCCAGACGAATGGCGCTCATGGTGGCTTCCGTCCCGGAGTTCACCATGCGCACCATCTCCATGCCGGGCATCAGCGATGTCACCAGCCGGGCCATTTGCACTTCGATTTCCGTCGGCGCGCCGAAGCTTAATCCGTGCTCCGCCGCCGCGATCACCGCCTGACGAATGGCCGGGTGGTTATGTCCCAGCACCATCGGCCCCCAGGAGCCGACGTAATCGATATAGCATTGACCATCCGCGTCATAAAGGTAGGCGCCGTCCGCCCGTTCGATAAACAGCGGCACGCCGCCGACGCCGTTGAACGCGCGTACCGGCGAGTTGACGCCGCCCGGAATAAGTTGCTGTGCCGCGGCATACAGACTTTCAGATTTGTTCATTAAGTGATCCTGACGTTGTGATTATCATGGAAAGTAAGGCCATTCTAATCAACTGCCCACGGTTATGAAATCGTTGTACTGGCCCGCTGTTCAAAACATAACGTGCCATCGCCAATGAGATCACTGGCTGTGACGCAGGCGCCGTTGCATAATAGGACGATTAATTCAGCGGCCAGTGTCAAATCTTGAACGTTTTCGTTTACTGCCGGATAATAAGTCTATGAGTGCGGGCGTATCACCTGATAAGCCCTGAGTTGGGAGTAAAAAAGATGAGCGACGATATAGCATTGCCACTGCAATTTACCGATGCGGCAGCCATCAAGGTGAAAAACCTGATTGCCGATGAAGAGAATCCTGATCTGAAACTTCGGGTTTATATTACGGGTGGCGGTTGCAGCGGCTTCCAATACGGTTTTACCTTTGATGATCAAATCAACGAAGGCGACATGACCATTGAAAAGCAAGGCGTGGCTTTGGTGGTCGATCCGATGAGTCTGCAATATCTGGTGGGTGGTTCGGTGGACTACACGGAAGGGTTGGAAGGTTCGCGTTTTATCGTCACCAACCCGAATGCCAAAACCACTTGCGGTTGTGGCTCTTCTTTCAGTATCTGATAAGTCATTTCGTCGGTTGAAAAACCCGTGCGGCCATCGTCGGCGCACGGGTTTTTTTACGCGTGGGATGGGCTAATAGCGCGATAGTTGCCGGCAGATCTGTTGGGCCGCCAGCAGTAAACGTGGCCCGCTGCGATTAAACCAATCTTCATTCACCGCGATCACCGGAACAGCGAGTTGCGGTGTCCAGAACGCCTGCGTATTGGCAATGGCGGAGGCTGAACCGCTGATGATAATGGCCTGCGGCGCACGCCGTAAGACCTGCTCCCGGCTGACCTGCGGCCAGGGCACCGGGCTGTCGCTAAAAATATTCCGCGCGCCGCACAGTGACACGATCTGGCTTTGCAGGGTGTCTTTCGACGAGGTAAAAAGTGGTTGCGAGCCAAATTGTATAAAGACGCGCAACGGCGGGCGCGTTTTGCCGACGTAGCGTTGCCGTAAATCCGTTATTTGCCGGCGAAGCGCGGCAGCGGCTTTTTCTGCCTGATCAGGATGATCGCTGTATGCCGCCAATTGTTGCAGCGCGGCGGGAATAGCGTCCAGTGTTTTGGGATCGAGATAAACGATGGGAATGCCGAAATTGGCCAGTTGTTCCAGCGGCCTTTGCGCGTTGCCTTCACGCCAGACCAGAATGAGATCAGGCTTGAGCGCCAGGATCCGCTCCAAATTAATCCCCTGCCAGGATGCTACTCGCTCCAGTTTTTTCGCCGCTGGCGGATAATACGACCAGGCGCTGACCGCGATCAATTGCTCGCCCATGCCCGCCGCATAAGCGAGTTCGGTGGCATGGGGCGCCAGGCTGATCACGCGTTCTGGCGCGGCGTTTGCCGTCGCCAGTAGTGAAAAAAGCAGCGCACCCAGCAGGCGTCGCGTCCATGACTGCCTCATGATTAACGCTTAGCCAACGCCTGCAACATGGTTTCCACCATTCGGGTAGATTGCTCGGCGGCCACCGCCAGGAACGCGTCGAAACTGAGGTGCGATTCCTGATCGGCCACGTCGGAAATGGCTCGCACGACGACAAAAGGAACACCAAACTGATGGCAGACATGCGCCACCGCAGTGGCTTCCATTTCTACCGCGATAGCCTGAGGAAACGTGTTGCGGATACGCGCCAGCGGTTCAGCGCCGTTGATAAAGGCATCGCCGCTGACCACCAAACCGCGCACGGCATTGAGTTGCAGCCGGGCAATCGCCTCCTGCGCCAGCGTGATCAAACGCTCGTCGGCGATGAACGCCGCCGGACAGCCCGCCATCTGACCGGGTTCATAGCCAAACGCGGTCACATCGGCATCGTGATAGCGCACCTCATCGGAAACCACAATATCGCCGACGTTCAAGGTGGAGGCGAGTCTGCCGGCGGAACCGGTATTAATCACCACATCCGGCTGGCAATGCTCCAGCAACAAGGTGGCGCCCAACGCGGCGGACACTTTGCCAATCCCGGATTTCAGTAATGCGACTTCCACACCATTTAACTGTCCGCTGTAGATTTCACATCCGGCGCGCTGCAAGGTCTGCCGATTTTCGATGCGATCGCGCAGCAGCGTCACTTCTTGTTCCATTGCGCCAATAATGCCGACTTTCATAAAGATCCCCACAAATTTTGTTATAAATAGCACGAGTATAGTGTCAGCTAGTCTATCATGGCTGACAAGCGTAAATGGAGCGTGTGAACTGACGTTAGCGGTGTTACATGGAGAATCGTATGTCTGATATCGATTTTACGAAGAAGATAAGCTTCCAGCGGCCCTTTAGCGCCGAGATTACAGCCGAGGATGAATATGCCGTCGTTCGTCAGTTTGAAAGCGATCGCGGACGCATCATCAATTCTGCGGCGATCCGCCGCCTTCAGCAAAAAACGCAGGTCTTTCCGCTGGAGCGCAATGCCGCGGTGCGCTCACGTCTGACTCACTCTATGGAAGTGCAACAGGTAGGACGTTATATCGTTAAAGAGCTCATCCACCGCCTGAAAGAAACGGACCGACTCAAGGAACTGGGATTGGAAAACCGGCAAACCCCGTTTGAAAGCATGGTGGAAATGGCGTGCCTGATGCATGACATCGGCAATCCGCCGTTCGGTCATTTTGGCGAATCCGCGATTAATAACTGGTTCTGCCGGTTAATGGATATTGACTTTCTTGGCGACGAGGCAAGTCAAGAAGACCGCTGTCGGGTCGATTTCCTCCGAATGCAGGATGACGGGTTTAATGAATTGCGCGGCAGAATTCGTCAGGATTTAAGTCATTTTGAAGGCAATGCGCAGGCTATCCGCTTGGTGCATACTTTGCTCAAGCTGAATCTGACCTACGGTCAGGTCGGTTGCATTCTGAAATATACCCGTCCTGCCTACTGGTGCGAGAAAATCCCCGCCGAATACGATTATCTGATGAAAAAGCCGGGTTATTATCTGGCGGAGGAAGCGTTCGTCACCCGTTTGCGCGACGAGTTATCGATGGGCGAATTTCATCGTTATCCGCTGACTTACATCATGGAAGCGGCGGACGATATCTCTTACTGCATTGCCGATTTAGAAGACGCGGTAGAAAAAGATATTCTCACCATTGAACAACTCCACGATCACCTGCGTGACGCCTGGGGGGAGGTGAAGAACGGCGATCTGTTCGCCAAAACCGTCGGCAAGGCGTATGAGGGCCGAGAACGTCAACCGTGGCGCAGCGTTAACGATCAGTTTTTTATGAACCTGCGGGTCAATACCGTCGCCCGAATGGTGCCGCATGCTTCACAACGCTTTATCGATAATTTACCGGCGATTTATGCCGGGTCATTTAATCATGCGTTGCTGGAAGATGGCAGTCCGCAGAATCGCCTGCTGAAAGTATTCAAAAATGTTGCGCTGAAGCATGTGTTTAATCACTACGAAGTGGAGCAGCTTGAACTCCAGGGATATCGGGTTATCCGTGGGCTGCTGGATATTTATAGCCCGTTGCTTGAGATGTCATACCGGGATTTCAGCCAGTTGGTGAAAGAAGATAGTCATAAGCACTATCCTATTGAAACCCGGCTGTACCATAAATTATCCAGTAAGCACTGTCTGGCTTACCGTGAAGCGGTGGATAAGTTGCACGGTCTGTCCGTCAAAGAGCAGGAGATCCGCGAATATTATTATCGCGCCCGTTTGATTCAGGACTACATCAGCGGCATGACCGATTTATATGCATATGATGAGTATCGGAAATTGATGGCGGCGGAATAAGGTTTTTTGTAAAGCGGGTCAATACTTTCTTACGCTTCAACCTCTTCCCAATCTGAACGGTATTGGTCCATATTTATCTCATACAACATGACCGTGGCGTGTGGGCCGCAAGACTTGCCTGTTGATAAATATGAGACCTATCCCTATGAAAAGAAAATCATTGGTTCTAAGCGCGCTGACCTTAAGCCTGGCGATGGCCATCGTGCCTGTCGCGTCGAATGCGGCTGAGTCAGTTTCCTCATCTTCCTTGCCTGCCAGCGGACAGCTTCCCAGCCTGGCGCCGATGTTGGAAAAAGTGATGCCTTCCGTCGTCAGTATCTTTGTGGAAGGGCATACCAATGTCGATCAAGCGCGTGTTCCGTCACAGCTTCAGCCTTTCTTTGGCAAGGATTCACCGTTCTGTCAGGAAGGTTCGCCATTCCAGCAATCACCCATGTGTCAAGGTGACGACGACGATGAAGGGCAACCCTCCAAACAACAGAACTTTCAGGCGCTAGGCGCCGGGGTGGTAATCAATGCGCAAAAAGGCTATGTGGTCACCAATAACCATGTCGTTGACGATGCGGATAAAATTCAGGTCAGGCTCAGTGATGGACGTAAATATGATGCCAAAGTCATCGGCAAAGATCCGCGTTCGGATATTGCGTTGGTGCAGTTAAAAGATTTTAAAAACCTGACCGCCATCAAACTGGCCGATTCAGATCAGTTACGCGTCGGGGATTATACCGTGGCGATCGGAAACCCCTATGGATTGGGGGAAACGGCAACCTCCGGCATTGTGTCTGCGTTGGGGCGCAGCGGACTGAATATTGAAAACTATGAAAACTTTATTCAGACCGATGCGGCGATCAACCGGGGAAATTCCGGCGGCGCGTTGGTGAATCTCAACGGTGAGTTGATCGGCCTGAATACGGCGATCCTGGCGCCGGACGGCGGCAACATCGGGATCGGTTTTGCCATTCCCAGCAATATGGTGAAAAGTCTGGTCGAGCAGATCGTCGAATTCGGTGAGGTAAGACGAGGCGAGTTGGGGATAACCGGAACGGAATTGAATTCGGAACTGGCGCAGGCCATGAAAGTGGATGCGCAGCGCGGCGCGTTTGTCAGTCAGGTTCAACCGAAATCCGCAGCGGCGGCGGCGGGTATCAAAGCCGGCGACGTGATTGTTTCGTTAAACGGCAAAGCAATCAGCAGCTTCGCGGCGTTGCGCGCTCAGGTCGGTTCGTTACCGGTCGGCAGCAAGATTGCGCTGGGGCTGTTGCGCTACGGAAAACCGTTGACGGTCGAAGTGACGCTTCAGCAAAGCAGCCAGACTCAGGTGGCGTCTGGTAACCTCTATACGGGGATTGAAGGCGCTGAATTAAGCAACACGGAATTGGATGGTCAGAAGGGCGTCAAGGTTGATAATGTCAAGGTAGGCTCGGCTGCTGAGAAAATTGGTCTGAAAAAGGACGACATTATCTTCGGCGTCAATCAGCAGCCGGTGCGGAATATTGGCGAGTTGCGTAAAATTCTCGACAGCAAACCTGCGGTGCTGGCGCTGAACATTCGGCGTGGCGAAAGCGATATCTATTTGTTAACTCAGTAATTTATCTCTAACGCCGGGTGCTGCCGCACCCGGCTGACGCCTTTTCCCGCCACATTTTGTGAGTTCTTCCACAGTTCCAAACGAATTCCCGGTTCTTTGTTAATTTGCACAATGTGCAGCGCCGCACGTAACGTTATGCTGGTGCAATTGTCAGTGTTGCTGTCCGAGGTGGAAATGGCGTCGTATCAGCTTAATGCTAGGATGGCGCAGGATATCGTTGCGCGGACCATGCAGATTATTGATAGTAATATCAATGTGATGGATGATCGCGGCAAAATCATTGGCAGCGGCGATCAGGAGCGGTTAGGTGAATTGCACGAGGGGGCGCTGCTGGCGTTATCTCAGGGACGGGTCGTGGATATTGATGATGCGGTGGCGCGTCATTTACATGGCGTGCGCCCCGGCATTAATCTGCCGCTGCGTATTGATGGCGAAATTGTGGGCGTTATCGGTCTGACCGGGAATCCCGCCCAGTTGCGGCAATACGGCGAACTGGTATGCATGACCGCTGAAATGATGCTGGAACAGGCCAGGCTGCTGCATATACTGGCGCAGGATAGCCGCCTGCGCGAAGAACTGGTTTTGAACCTGATTCGCACCGATGAGCTATCGCCCGCCTTGATGGAGTGGGCGCAGCGTCTGGGGATCGATCTGAATAAGCCACGGGTCGTGGCCGTGCTGGAGGTCGATAGCGGGCAACTCGGGGTAGACAGCGCGATGGCGGAGTTGCAGCAGCTACAGACGCTGCTGACCACGCCTGAACGCGATAACCTGATCGCCATTGTGTCCCTGACCGAAATGGTGGTGCTGAAACCCGCCTTGAACAGTCATGGGCGTTGGGATGCGGAAGAACATCGCCGTCGGGTTGACCATTTGCTGTCCCGAATGGCGGAAAGCAGTCGTCTGCGGATCCGTCTGGCGCTGGGGAACTATTTTCCCGGCGCGGGCAGTATCGCCCGCTCTTATCGTACCGCCCGAACCACCATGAGCGTCGGCAAGCAGCGTATGCCGTCACAGCGTTGTTATTTCTATCAGGATCTGATGCTGCCGGTATTGCTGGATAGTTTGCGCGGCGGCTGGCAGGCGAATGAACTGGTACGTCCCCTGACCAAACTAAAGGCGATGGATGGCAACGGATTGTTGCGCCGGACGCTGGGCGCCTGGTTTCGTAATAATGTCCAGCCCGGCGCGACCGCCAAAACGCTGTTTATCCACCGCAATACGCTTGAGTACCGTCTTAATCGCATTTCTGAACTTACCGGGCTGGATCTGGGGAATTTCGACGATCGTCTGTTGTTATATGTTGCACTGCAACTTGACGAAGAAGACTAAGTCCGCAGGGGACTAAATACGCAGAGAATGACGCCGCTGGTTGCGATCCTTAAAAGGGAAGCCGCGGCGTTCGTTCTGGACGATGATTGACTTAGATTGAAAACTATTACATAACCATTAACAATATAACGCGATAGCATAAATTATCGCGAAACAGTATTTTTGCCACTTTCCCATATCCTCTATTGTCACTTCCATATTGTCAGTCTGATAGCCGTGTCGATTAAGCGCGTAAATCAGCCATGCTCATCGTTATTTATACATTTGCCTGATTCGCTACGTAACGAATAACCCGATGCGCCGGGCAGGTCGATAGGTGCTTGCAAATTCCAGGGAGTGATAACCATGTCAATACGTCGTCTGGGGCTTTCCGTTGCTGCGGCAGCGCTGTTGTTTTCCGGCGTGGCGTCTGCTGCGACGGAATTATTGAATGTTTCCTACGATCCCACGCGAGAGCTTTATCAACAATATAACGCGGCTTTCAGCCAGCACTGGAAAGCGACGACGGGCGAAGCTATTTCCATCAGGAATTCCCACGGCGGGTCGGGCAAACAGGCGCGTTCGGTTATCGACGGCCTTCAGGCGGATGTGGTGACGTTGGCGCTGGCAGGCGATATTGATGCGCTTAATCTGAATCGGCAACTCATCGATCCGAACTGGCAGGCGCGTCTGCCGGAAAACAGCACGCCGTATACCTCCACCATCGTTTTCCTGGTGAGAAAGGGCAATCCGAAACAGATTAAGGACTGGGGCGATCTGGTGAAGCCGGGCGTTGAAGTCATTACGCCAAACCCGAAAACCTCCGGCGGAGCGCGCTGGAATTTCCTGGCGGCCTGGGCTTACGCCAAAGCGCAACCCGGCGGCAACGATGAAAGCGCGCTGAAGTTCGTGACGGAGTTGTACCGTCATGCGCCCGTTCTGGACACAGGCGCCCGCGGTTCAACCATCAGCTTTGTTCAGCGTCAGTTAGGCGATGTGCTTCTGGCGTGGGAAAACGAAGCCTACCTCTCTTTGCAAGAACAGGGCGGCGATCAGCTTGAGATTGTGACGCCATCCCTGTCCATTCTGGCCGAGCCGCCGGTTGCGGTGGTGGACAACGTGGTAGAGCGCAAAGGGACGCGCAAACAGGCGGAAGCCTATCTGCAATACCTGTACAGCGATGAGGCGCAGCGGATTATCGGTAAAAACTTTTACCGTCCGCGCAACGCTAAGATTGCCGAAGAATTTAAAGATCAGTTTGCGCCGGTGAAACTGGTAACGATCGACAAAGACTTTGGCGGCTGGAAAGCCGCACAGGACACCTTTTTTAACGATGGCGGCGTATTCGACAAAATCTTCCAGAAAATTAATAAGTAAGTAATGGGTTTCCGCTGTTGGTAAGCCGCTGTGTATCGCAGCGGCTTTGATTTGTCGGCAACAGTTTGATTCGCCGGAATCATTGAGTACGACTATTGAAGGCACCGTATGTCACACCGTAGCTCCCCGGTAATGCCCGGTTTCGGATTAACTTTGGGCTTCAGCTTGAGTTATTTAGGCTTGATTGTCCTTATTCCCTTGGCAGGGATGTTTATTTATGCAAGCCAGTTAACGCTGGCGCAATTTTGGGATCTAATCACCAGCCGACAGGTGCTTTTCTCCCTGCGACTCTCCTTTGGCACCGCGCTGGCGGCGGCGTTTATCAATGGCATCTTGGGAACGCTGCTGGCATGGGTATTGGTTCGTTATACTTTTCCGGGGCGAAAAATCATCGATGCAATGATCGACATGCCGTTTGCGTTGCCCACCGCGGTCGCCGGGATCGCATTAACGGCGTTGTATGCCCCGAACGGGCTGATTGGTTCGCTGTTTCCTTTCAAGATCGCCTATACCGGCATCGGGATTACGCTGGCGTTGATTTTCGTCACCCTGCCTTTTGTGGTGCGCACGCTGCAACCCGTTCTGGCGGATATTCCGCAGGAAGTGGAAGAAGCGGCGGCCTGTCTTGGCGCCCGGCCAATACAGGTGTTTCGCCATGTTCTGGTTCCCACGCTGTTGCCAGCCTGGTTGACCGGCTTTGCGCTGGCCTTCGCGCGCGGGGTGGGGGAATACGGTTCGGTGGTGTTTATCGCGGGCAATATTCCGTTTAAAACCGAAATTCTGCCGCTGTTGATCGTCTCTAAACTCGATCAGTATGACTATAAAGGCGCAACCGGGATTGGCGTGTTTATGCTGCTGGTTTCTTTCATTATGTTGCTGCTGATTAATTTATTGCAGCGCCGTATTCAACCGAAGCTGTAAGGCGGACTGTCATGGAACAGGTTATTTCTTCTCAAGGCCGTCTACAGCAAGCAAAAAAACAGCCGGCGACGTATTACGTGCTGGTCGCGCTGGCGTGGATCGTATTTTTCCTGATCCTGGTGTTACCGTTGCTGATGGTGGTGACGCAAGGTCTGGATAACGGCATTGGGGCATTCTGGGACGCCATTTCTGAACCTGATGCGGTTTCAGCACTGAAGCTGACCTTGCTGGCAACGGCGATTTCCGTGCCGTTGAATGTGGTTTTCGGGCTGGCGACCGCGTGGTGTGTGACCAAATTTGAATTCCGCGGCAAGAGTCTGCTGCTGGCGCTGATCGACTTGCCGTTCTCTGTTTCACCCGTGGTGGCCGGGCTGGTCTACGTGCTGCTATTCGGGGCGCAAAGCAAGCTCTATCCCTTTCTGACGGCGCATAATCTGGAGGTGGTGTATGCGGTGCCGGGCATTGTGCTGGCGACCATTTTCGTCACCTTGCCTTATGTGGCGCGTGAACTGATCCCATTGATGGAACAGCAAGGCTCGCAGGAAGAGGAAGCGGCGCGATTGCTGGGCGCCAACGGCTGGCAGATGTTCTGGCACATTACGCTGCCGAATGTGAAGTGGGCGCTTATCTACGGCGTGGTGTTGTGCACCGCCAGAGCGATGGGGGAGTTTGGCGCGGTCTCCGTTATCTCCGGTCATATTCGCGGGCTGACCAATACGCTGCCCCTGCATATAGAGATCCTTTATAACGAATATAACATTGTCGCGGCGTTCAGCGTCGCCATCCTGCTGCTGGCGATGTCGCTGGTGATGCTGTTGCTGCGCCAGTGGAGCGAAAGCAGGTTAACGAGGCAATTACAGAAACAACAGGAGTTGACCAAAAATGAGCATTGAGATCCGCAATATTAATAAACAATTTGGTCAGTTCCGGGCGCTGAACGACATCAATCTGGCGATTCAAAGCGGTGAACTGGTGGCGCTGCTGGGGCCGTCGGGGTGTGGTAAAACCACGTTGTTGCGCATTATCGCCGGTCTGGAACAACCGGACAGCGGCAGCATCATCTTCCACGGTGAAGACGTCTCTATTCATGATGTGCGCAAACGTAATGTCGGGTTCGTGTTTCAGCATTATGCGCTGTTCCGGCATATGACGGTATTCGACAACGTAGCGTTCGGCCTGCGCATGAAGCCGAAAAACATTCGGCCCGCAAAGCGTGAAATCGAACAGAAAGTTCACGAATTACTGAATCTGGTGCAGTTGGACTGGCTGGCGGATCGGTATCCCGAACAGCTTTCCGGCGGCCAGCGCCAGCGGATTGCGCTGGCGCGCGCGTTGATTGTCGAACCCAGTATTTTGTTGCTGGATGAACCTTTTGGCGCGCTGGATGCCAAGGTGCGGAAAGAGTTGCGTCGCTGGTTGTCTCAGTTGCATGAAAATATCAATCTGACATCGGTGTTTGTCACCCACGATCAGGAAGAAGCGATGGAAGTCGCCGATCGTATTGTGCTCATGAACAAAGGCGTCATTGAACAGATTGGCACCCCGGATGAAGTCTACAATCGTCCGGCCAGCGAGTTCGTTTATCACTTTCTGGGCGACAGTAACCGGCTGAAAATCGCCCAGACCGATGAAACCATCTTGTTCCGTCCGCATGAAGTCGCGTTGTCTGCTCAGGCGCAGGAAGGCTATCAGCCGGTGGTCGTCAGGGATATCAGGCCGCTGGGCGCATTGACGCGCTTGTCGCTGAAACTTGCCGATGAACAGGAACTTATCGAAGCGGAAGTGGCGAAAGATGATCTCAGCCTACACGGTTTGCAAAAAGGGGATGTGATTCAGTTCAAACCCAAACGTTATAACCACGATTGGGAGATTTAAATTCCCGCCTAAACGCTGGCAGTATCGCTGTTGACCTTCTCTTCAATTCAGCGCGTCGGAATAATGACCGCCGGTTTCCATCAAATCATGGGAACCGGCGGTTTTGCGCCGTTTTTATGCGGCTTGATAAAGCCGTTTCTCAACCAGCGCGCTGCCTTGCAGACGGTTTGCCGCTTTCGCGACGCTCAGGACGGCCAGATCCACCAGCGGTTCAACGATGATGACCATCATATAAGCGCCGCCAAACGACAGTACGGAAGAAATGTTCCCGGCGGTGAAGCCCTGACCGTAGAACGCCCAGAACGCCACCCAGGTGACGATACCGGCCTGATAGGTGCTCGACAGCGCCAGCGCCTGACGATAGGTCAGTTCGACATATGGGGTATCTGGCCGAATGACGCGTTTAGCCAGCGCGGAGAGCGCAAACAGCGGTACCAGCAGCGTGGTGACGTTCATGCCGTATTGCGGCAGATCGAAAGGGGAGAAGAACAGGCCCTGAGTCAACAATCCCAACGCCAAACCGATGGCCGCAGGCGCGGCGCCGAACAGCAGGAACAGCGTCGATCCGAGAATAAGGTGTACCTCGGAAACGCCGACCGGATGGTGGGGCAACACCTGAAAGAAACTGAAAACCAGCAGCGTGCAGGCAAGGGAGCGCGACGCCAGCGACAGCAAGCCACGATCACGCGTCGCCGACAGCGCCTGCTTGAGGGTATAGGTTCCGATGCCCGCCGCCGAGAGATAACTCAGCCAGATTTTACTGTTTTCAACAACGCCTGGTTCAATATGCATTGATAACTCCTTTGCCGTCCTGATTGACGGCGTTGAATGTCATTGCTGCGCCAGACATTCAGGAGACGTCTGGCGCTGCGCTTTTTAGCCGCTGAAAGCCGGACTGACGGCCACCGGCGCCCGCTGCGGCGAGTGGTGATGATCATGATGGTGCGCCGGCGGACAGTCGGCGTGCGCCAGCAACACGGGTTGGCCATGCGGGGTATTGAGATAAGCCTGTCGCCATGCCTGCGCCCGCTGCGAGATGTCATCTGCGCCGGTGAGTCCGAGAGAAGCCATCATCTTTTCCATCGCGGCGGCCCACTGACGGTAGTAGGCGTCATTCACGCTTTCCCCCGGCATGGCCGGCGCCGCCTTGATCTCTTCGCTGAATATCTGCACCCACTCGCGCCAGGTGAAACATCCCGCCTGATGCAGATGAACCGTCAGTGAGAAAATCTGCGCCTGCCACGGCTTGTCGAACACCGGGCCTTCTTCGTCCCGCGGCAAGTCAATCGCCTCATAATTGAGTTGCGTCGCCATGTTTATGCCTCCTCCAGATAGTCATCCCACAGATCGATATAGACTTTGTCCGGGCGCGTTTCACCCCACAGTTCCTCGGCGGTGAAACTCACGCTGTAGACATGCTGCGGGTGTTCGCCCAGACCATGCGCCATGGTGTCCGGCGTGGCGAAAACGCCGTGGTCGATCTCGATCGTGCCGACTTTACCGCGCACATAACGCGGCAGACGGGTATGGGTGGTCGGATTGATATTCTTCGCGCGAACCTGATCGCCTGCCTTGAAATGGGCGGCCACGTCGTGGGCGACGCGGGCGGAGGCGCCGGTCTTAACCACCAGCGACACCATGTCATTGGTCAGCACCGATGGGGAGGGTATATTTGTAACCGCTTTAACCCTGCCCTGAAGTTCGGCGGCGGAGATCACGCCCTTTTCGCACAACAGCGTCTCTATCGCATGCAACCAGTGCTCGTAATAGCTGGCGAGCAGGTAATGGGCGGGTTCCATTCGCTCCATGGCGTGGCGGAACTCATCCACATTGAAATGCCCACCGGCGAAGAGCGCCGGGAACAGCGAGAACATCTTGCGCTCCCAGTCATGGCGGAAGTAGGGTTCATTCTCTTCGGCGAGGATCGGGCCGTGGCCGTGCATGCCGCCAAGATCGTGTATTCCGTTCATGCGTTGCTCCTCATCTGTTATGCCGCGTTAGCGGGGGTAAGGGGAAGACCGGTGCCGATCATGGAATCCCTGGTGACGAGTTCGGCCAGTTGCTCCTCGCTCCAACCATCGGTTCCCGCCGGGCGCTCCGGCAGCACCAGATAACGCAACTCGGCGCTGCTGTCCCAGACGCGAATCTCTTTGTCCGCGGGGATCGCCAGCCCGAATTCCGCCAGAACGCTGCGCGGTTCGATCACGATCCGTGACCGGTAAGGCGCGGATTTGTACCAGACCGGCGGCAGACCCAGCGTCGGCCAGGGGTAGCAGGAGCATAATGTACAAACCGTCACGTTATGCACCTGAGGCGTATTCTCCACCACCAGCATGTCTTCTCCCTGAACGCCGGAAACCCAGTTCGGCGATGGCCGCAGTGGCGTTTTCCAGCAGCCGCTGTTTGTATTGCGCATCGGCCCAGGCTTTGGCGACGACTTGCGCGCCGTTGCGCGGTCCGATTTTATTTTCGTAAGTGTCTATCAACGTGTCGAGGGCGGCGGGGTCAATCAGCCCCTTCTCGCGCAACAGCGATTCCAGCGCCTTGACGCGCAGTTCGATATCCGCAGGCGGTTCAGTGTGATCGTGCTCATGGCTCATATCAGGCTCCTTACAGTCTCAGTGGGTTAGCATTTTTGCCAGTCATAATCCGCTTCGAGCGCGGCGGCGGCCTGGTAAATGGTGCTTTCGGCATAATGACGGCCAACCAGCATCAGTCCTACCGGCAAACCATCAACCAGCCCGCAGGGAACGGACATGGCCGGGTGGCCGGTAATATCCTGCGGCGCGGTGTTGCCGATCATCTCAAACGCGCGCGTGATGTACTCGGTGATGGAGCAGCCTGGCTCTGGAAGCGGCTGAGCGGTGATCGGCACCGTGGGCATGACCAATAGATCATAACGGGACAAGGCATCGTCATAGCCGGCGCGCGCTTTGCGCGCCAGATTCTGGGCTTTGGCATAGTAGCGGCCCTGGAAGTGTTCCAGTCCGTACTGACCGACGAACATACACACCTTGAGCGAGGCGGCAAGGGCATCGGCGCGGTTTCGCCAGTCGGCGTGCTTATCCAGCAAGGCGACATCATATTGGCCCTTCCAGTTAAAGCCCATACCGTTGCCATGCATCATCTGCGCGGTCAATCCCTCGCAGCCGATAGGCGACCAGAGCGCGCCCGCCAGCGTGTGTTCAGGAACGGAAACCTCTTCGACCACCGCGCCCAGGCTTTCCAGACGTGCGATGGCTTCACGTACCTTGTCGCTGACTCTGGGATCCAGATTGCCCAGTTGGAAGCCTTCGCTTAGGATACCGATTTTCAGCCCCTTGACGCCGCGGCTCAGCGCATCGCTGTAGGTTTCGACCGGCGGCGCATACTGGCGCGGATCCAGTCCGTCCGCACCGGCCAGCACTTCCAGCATCAGGGCGTTGTCGCGCACATTGCGGGTGATGGGGCCAACGTGGTCGATGGTGGCTTCAATCGGCATGACGCCGGTGTAAGGCACCAGACCGTGAGTCGGTTTCAAACCATAGATGCCGCATAAGGCGGAAGGAATGCGGATGGAGCCGCCCTGATCGGCGCCAATCGCCATCTCCGCTTCCCTGGCGGCGACCAGTGCCGCGCTGCCGGAGGACGAGCCGCCCGCCGCATAGCCGTGGCGATGCGGGTTGTGTACGGGCGCGGGATCGGAGGTATGGCTGCCGCCGGACAGACAGAAATGTTCGCTGGTCGCTTTACCGAGAATGGTGGCGCCGGCGTCCAGCAGGCGAGTGACCACGGTGGCGTCGAAAGTCGGAACAAACCCTTCGAGCGTTGATGAACCGTTCATCATCGGCACGTTGGCCAGAGACACGTTGTCCTTGAGAACCACGGTACGCCCGGCCAGTTTTCCCTCCGCCGCGCCTTTCACCTCGGCCTTATAGTACCAGGCGTTATAGCGGTTTTCGTCGCCGCTCGGCTGATAGCCCGCCGTGCGCGGATAACGCACCTCCGGCACGTCGTCGGGCAGTGAGTCGATCAGGTCGTAGGCGTCGAAGTTGGGTTGCATCAGGGCCAAATATTCGCTGGCTTGCTCCGGCGTCAAACGCATGTGCAGGCGGCTGGCGATAGCCAGAAGTTGTTCAATGTTAGGACGAGTGATTGCCATAAGTGCTCCTGTTCTTGTTTTTAACCGGGCTAGCTGCCCGGTTAGGGAAAATATAGGGTTCCCGTTTCGTCCATGCTTGGCCGGGAAGGACAGCCCTTTGGTTGGGAAGGACAGTTCCTCCGCTCCTCATCAGCGGGGAGACGGCATCAGAAAACTCTGGCGTAGCGCAGGTTCATGCGAAAGTCTTCTTTGGCGCCGTTATCCACCGACAGATCCCGCCCCAGTTGTATCTGCACCTGATCTTTGGGCGTGACGAATTTGGCGGCGGTGAGACGGATATCGGTGGTTTTCTGCTTGTTGTCCTGAGCGACGCCGTCGATGGTGGTTTCGCCGCCCCAGTTATGGCCGAAACCAATGCCGAAGGAGGTAGTGGTATCCGGCATATAGCGCCCCATGATCTGAGCAGTGTAGGAAATATCCTGCTCCAGACGGACGGAATTGGCGCTAAAGTCGTTGTTATCGCCGTACCAGATTGCGTCGCCGACCAGATCGAGGGCCCACTTCTCTGGGAAGTGCTTGACGTAGGCGGCCTGGAGGTCGATTTTCCAGCGGTTCTCTCCCAGATTAAGCGCATCATCCTTGTTATAACTGCCGGTCGGGACGTAGAGATAAGGGGTGAAACTGAGCGTATCTCTGGCGCTGTTGAGGCGCAGTTTTAACGGCGCGGCCAGGATAAGATCGCCGGTGCCGCTGGCATCCCCCAGCGCGGAGGCGTCGGCGCCGCCCGCTATGCGGCCGAAAGGCAACAGAAACTGCGGATCGATAGTGAGGGTATCGCTCAGCGCGTAAACATGCAGTAAACGGAGCATGCCGATATCTGACTTCAGGTTAAAATCCGAACTGGTCTGGCGGCCCTGAGCATAGAGGGAGTCGGTGGTAGCGTGTTGATAATAGAGCAAACCCAACGTCGTCCCCACCGGCAATTGCTCGTAGTCGCCGGGCGTTACTTCGACGGCCTGGGTATAGAATGCCGGCAACAGCGCGGCGAGAAAAAGATAGCGTGACTTGCTCATCGTGATGCTCCTGTGGAAAGGGTTAGCCCTGGTTTGATTGCGCATCGCGCAACATACCGGTTTGCGGGTGGCAGTTGATGTATTCGAATACCTGATTTTTTTCGTCCGATACCGATACCTCATGGTATAGACGCAGGTTCTTCAGGCCGGCGGCCACACGGAAAAAAGTGGTGAAGATCCGTAAGTGATTAGGGTGGGATTCCGCCCAGCGCTCAAGCTTTTCCACCGAACGCCAGTGACCGATGTTATAACTCAGATCGAGCAGGTTTCCTTGCAGATCGATATTGCGTACAAAGCGGTTGCTGTAGCATCCCAACATCTGGCCGTTGTCCATGAGGAAATCCATCCCGGCCTGCAAGGTCGGCAGGATCTCGTCGAGATACAAGGCGCGTTCATCCGCTTCGGCGTTCACCCAATCCTGGCCGGAACGGATCAGTGCGATGTTGTCATGACCTTGAACCACCACGCGTCCCCCCTTTGCCGGGTCGCCGGCGATCACCCGCAACACGCCGGTCGGCTGCATCCAGTCCGTCTGGGAGACGGGGAAACGGTCGCGCATCGAACCCCAGTAGCCATGTTCTTCAATTTCGTCGCTGATGCCGTCCATAACGGCGCCGACGCCGGGCAGGTTGTCGCGAAAGGCGTACAGCGTCTCAAACTGTTCAGCGCTCGGCGCCACGATCTCGCGGAAGTAGCCCAGACCTTCATTGAGGCGTTCGTCGGCCGCCCACCACCCGGCAACCGCCGCAGAGCGCAGCCAGCGGCAGTGGGCGGCGGGATCTTTCCAGTAACTGGCGATCATCAGATTCCCGTAACCCTGATTATCGCTATGCTGGGTCAGATCATAATGTTGCGGGCCGTCAGGCAGATCGAAGCTGGCAACGATCTGGCGCATGGCTTCCAGTGCGGCGGGACGCTGTTCCTCGTCGCGGTATTGCACGCCAAAATAAGCCATTACCACTTGTTGCAGTCGCTCGTCGGCCCGTCCCACCCACATGGGGAAGGGGGGCTGGTAGTCGTCGGGGACGCGGCGGGACAACGTCCGGGGGCACTTGAGGTGCTTGTCGATTGCGGACTCCATGAGGGCTCCTTGGTTTATCAAGATTGGGTTTGCCGATAACGGTTTTCACATCAGGTTCGGCGCGTTTTCTGACGAAATCTTGCCGGTTCCGCTTGTTTTGAACGGGGGGAATGAAACCCCGATAAGCCAGAGATTACTGCCTGTGTCCGGTGATATGCTTGTTTCAGAAAGACAGGGGTTTGTCTGACAGCGACATTCGGCGGAAGCGATGCCGGGCAAGGAGAAAAGGGATGGCGGCGATGCGTGTCGCTGGTGCGTGATTGATCCATTTTGGGGCAGTTGCGCGCCGACGCAGGTGACTGGCGTTGAAACGATCCGGCGCTCAGAACAGGGCTGTCCTCGCGATCAGGCGTGCCGAAGGCTTTGGCATGCTATTTGCCTCGGTTACGGGATTGTTTATTGTTTCTAGGTGATCTGTTAACGCGAGGCGGTCCATGAGTCATACTCAATATTCGACTATCGCGGTTGCCGCGCCACAACGTTTCGAATACTGGAAGGAAGTGGTGTTGCGCCATTGTATTCCCGCTGATAGCAAGCCCTTATCCGACAGCGATTTCGACGGCCGGCTTAAGGTCCACGGGGTGGGGCTGGTGGATATTTGCACGTTATCGGCGCCGTTGCATTACTGGGAGCGAACGCCGCGCCATTTGCGTTCCGGCCCCAACGATGATCTGTGGCTTGGCTTTACCCGAAACGGTCATGGACAACTGGAGCAGGGAGGACGCCGGGCGGCGCTGGCGGCGAACAGCCTGGTGCTCTACGATGCTTCGCAGACGTTTCGCTTTAGCCTCGGCGGCGCTGAAAATCATCTGGTCCGCATTCCCCGTCACCTGCTGAGCACCCGATTGCCCGGTGTCGAGCATCTTACCGCCGTGGTGCTGGACGAACGCCGCCCGGGGGTGGTTCCGCTACGCGAAATGCTCTATCAGGTCGCGGTCGAACCGATAGGATCGCACGACGACGCTATCTCCGGCCGTTTTTCCCAGACATTGCTCGATCTGCTGGTATTGAGCCTGGAGCTTCAGGATTTGGCGAAAAACAGCGTCGAGCGCGATCTGTATGCGCGGATGATGAACTATATCCGCCGCCATCTGACCGAACCGGATTTGAACATTGAGCGCATCGCCGGCGCGCATCATGTCTCCACCCGTACCGTCACCAGAGCCTTTGCGCGCCATCAGAAAACGCCGATGTCGGTTATCTGGCATGAACGTTTACAGGACAGCCGCGATGCGATTGAACGCGGCAATGTGCGCAGCATTTCCCAGGCCGCGCTGGATTTCGGCTTCTCCGATTTTTCGCATTTCAGCCATGCGTTCCGCAAGGCTTTCGGCGTGACGCCGCATTCCCTGCTGAAGCGATGAGAGAAGCGTTGCGTTATGGTTTTACGACGTGAATCAGGGCAGTATTCTTCAGGGATGAAGAGAATAATTAAAGAAAGGTTTTATTTAACCTATTGATTACGGACGGATTAACTTTAGAAAGGAGTACTTTGCGGAATTGGTGGGTCGTGCAGGATTCGAACCTGCGACCAATTGATTAAAAGTCAACTGCTCTACCAACTGAGCTAACGACCCGCAGAAGTGGTGGGTGATGACGGGATCGAACCGCCGACCCCCTCCTTGTAAGGGAGGTGCTCTCCCAGCTGAGCTAATCACCCACTTCTGTACTCCATTAAACAAGAAGACGCTGGTATGAGATTGGTGGGTGATGACGGGATCGAACCGCCGACCCCCTCCTTGTAAGGGAGGTGCTCTCCCAGCTGAGCTAATCACCCAATCTCAAATCTTCTTGCTTCACACAACTTACTTCACATAACGAGTCGCTCTAATAAAAGCGTGGTGGGTGATGACGGGATCGAACCGCCGACCCCCTCCTTGTAAGGGAGGTGCTCTCCCAGCTGAGCTAATCACCCTCGCTGTGTGGAGTCGCATTATAGGGATAGTTGAAAGTGAGTCAACGCTTTTTAAAACTAAAAGGCGTGTTCGTTGTAAAATTAGTCAGGGCGCTTTAATTCTCGCCGGAGATGTCGCATCTTTGGGCAATTCGGCGGGTAATCAACAGATTCTGCCGGTAATAAACGCCGGTGTGAGGCGTTACAGCGTTGAGGAATCGAGGCAGAGTGGTAGAATATCGGCCACTTTGGTTATCTGAACTCATGTCGGTATACGCCGACAGCCGTCGCGTAATAAGGCTTTAATCCCAAATGAAAATCAAAACCCGTTTCGCTCCCAGTCCAACTGGCTACCTGCATGTTGGTGGCGCCCGTACCGCACTTTATTCCTGGTTATTCGCCCGTCATCAGGGCGGCGAGTTTGTTCTGCGTATTGAAGATACTGACCTGGAACGCTCCACACAGGACGCCATCGATGCCATTATGGATGGTATGAACTGGCTGAATCTCGATTGGGATGAAGGTCCGTATTTCCAGACCAAGCGTTTTGATCGTTATAACGCGGTTATCGATCAGATGTTGGAAAACGATACGGCTTATAAATGCTATTGTTCGAAAGAACGTCTGGAAGCGCTGCGTGAAACGCAGATGGCAAACGGCGATAAACCGCGTTATGACGGTCATTGCCGTGATTCGCATGAACATCACGCCGATGATGAACCGCACGTGGTGCGTTTTCGTAACCCGCAGGATGGTTCCGTTATTTTTAACGACCGGATTCGCGGGCCGATTGAATTCAGCAATCAGGAACTGGATGATTTGATCATTCGTCGTACCGATGGTTCGCCGACCTATAACTTCTGTGTGGTGGTTGATGACTGGGATATGGAAATCACTCATGTGATCCGTGGTGAAGACCACATCAACAATACACCGCGCCAAATCAATATATTGAAAGCGTTGGATGCGCCGGTCCCGGAATATGCGCATGTTTCCATGATCCTGGGCGACGATGGCAAGAAACTGTCCAAACGCCACGGTGCGGTCGGCGTCATGCAGTATCGTGATGATGGTTACCTGCCGGAAGCCTTACTCAACTATCTGGTGCGTTTGGGCTGGTCGTGCGGCGATCAGGAAATCTTCTCTGTTGAAGAGATGAAGAATCTGTTTTCTCTGGATGCGGTCAGCAAATCAGCCAGCGCGTTTAATACGGAAAAGCTGCAATGGCTGAATCACCACTATATTAATCATCTGCCGGCGGAATACGCGGCGACGCATCTTTCATGGCACATTGAACAAGCGGGTATTAATACCAGCAATGGCCCGCAATTGAGCGAACTGGTGACGCTGTTGGGCGAGCGTTGCAAGACGCTGAAGGAAATCGCGGCTTCCTGCCGTTATTTCTATGAAGATTTTGAGCAGTTTGATGCCGATGCCGCGAAGAAACATCTGCGTCCGGTCGCGCGTCAGCCGCTGGAACGGGTGCGCGCTAAGCTGGCCGCCATCACTGACTGGACGGCGGAAAATATTCATCATGCCATTCAGGGAACGGCTGATGAACTGGGACAAGGCATGGGCAAAGTCGGGATGCCGTTGCGTGTGGCGGTGACGGGCGCGGGACAGTCTCCTGGCGTTGACGTAACAGTAAAAGCGATAGGTCAGCAGCGAGCGCTGGCGCGTATTGACCAAGCGTTGGCGTTTATTGCCGAGCGTGAAGCGCAGCAATAACAATAATCGATGCAACAGATAAAACGAACCCGGCCTGCGCCGGGTTTTTTACGGCGCGCATTATTGCCCCGCGATGATTACTGCTTTTTCCATTGCATCAGGAATAACGCTGCTGTGGTCTTTGCCAGGAAACAGAATGAATTCAGTATGGGTTCCCTGAGCTTTTAATTGTGTGGCCAGCGTGCGCGCTCTCGCTACCATTTTTTTCTGGTTTTGCCGCGCCGCGTATTCCGCATCAGGCGGTTGTCCGGCCTCGGCCTTTTTTGACTCATCTTCATCTCCGCCAACACTCAGTGTGACGGACTGGGGCGAGGCGCTAAGCAAAGGTGTTTTTGTCGGGATAACGACGCCATCACCCCACCAGATGGAAGGACTGGCCGCCACATAGCGCTGGAAAGATTCAGTATGATTGAACAGCGTATAAAGCGTAAACAATCCGCCGAAGGAGTGTCCGGCGAGCGTCTGTTTTCGACTATCAACCGGATAACGTGCTTCGATCCAGGGCTTCACCTGATTTTGCAGGAACTGATAAAACGTTTCGGCTTCTCCGCCTGCGGCAAAATCGGGGTCGCGAATTGGTGTTGGCGGCGTGTAGTCCCGCGTTCTGGCCGGTACATCGTAGGGTTGGTTTATCTGATAACCAACGGCGACGATCAACGGCGCAGGGCCGTTTTCTTCTTTATAGCTGTTCACGGCCAACGGGAACTGAACATTACCGTCCAACATATAGAGAACCGGATAACCCTGTTCGGTAGCCGCCTGACATGGCGTGGCGATAAAAAGACGGTAGTCATGCCGTTTATCGCTTTGCATATCAACCTGTAGGATCTCGAAATGGCGTCGAGCCCGTTCGCTTATCGCCGGAACGTCGGGTTGTGCCTGGGCGGGAAGCAGGCCGGACGCCAGTAGTGTAAGCGTAATCATAGGAAAGTAGCGCATGTATTGGGTTATCTGGATGTGTGGGCCGATTATAAAAAGATGATAATAAATCACCTTACCATTAGCAGCTTTTTTATCAGCCATCATGAGGGACATTGATATTTAATACGCTGTCGCAAAACAGCACCGCTATTTTTGTCTCACGTAACGGGCGTTTGGCGGCTTTTTCAGCGGTTGACGGCATAAAAAGATTTAGCCGTTGACACTGTTAAGCGGGTTTCATATTATGCGACCCGTTCGCACAGATACTCTTCTGTTGGAAACGGGGCTATAGCTCAGCTGGGAGAGCGCTTGCATGGCATGCAAGAGGTCAGCGGTTCGATCCCGCTTAGCTCCACCAAATCCTCAGAATTTGGTTCTGAATATATTACGAACATTCCACTTATGTGGGGCTATAGCTCAGCTGGGAGAGCGCTTGCATGGCATGCAAGAGGTCAGCGGTTCGATCCCGCTTAGCTCCACCAAATCACCATCCCCGTTTCGTGATCCCCGGCATTTATTGTCATTATCTACTTTCTATAAATAATTTTATCCTCGTGTGGTTTTGCTGCCCCCGGTGTCGAAGGCAGACTGGTTTTTTACGCGTTTTCAGGTAACTGTGGCCTCCAATCGATCGGTGTTATACCTTGTTTTTCAAGGATCTGATTGGTTTGTGAAAAGTGCTTACACCCTAAAAAGCCGCGATGGGCGGATAAAGGGGAGGGATGCGGGGATTTCAATACATGGTGGCGCTGGCGATCAATAATGCTGCCTTTTTTCTGCGCATGAGAGCCCCACAGCAGAAAAACAATGCCTTCACGTTTTTCATTCAAGGCGGCGATAACGCGATCGGTAAAGGTTTCCCAACCCAAATTGGCATGTGAATGCGCGCGTCCTGCTTCAACCGTCAACACGGTATTGAGTAACATCACGCCTTGTTCAGCCCAGCTTTGCAAAAATCCATGACCGGGAATGTCAAACCCTGGAATGTCTGTGGACAGTTCTTTATAGATGTTCACCAGCGACGGCGGCGCCGGAACACCAGGGCGAACAGAAAATGACAATCCGTGTGCCTGATTGGGGCCGTGATACGGGTCCTGGCCTAAAATAACCACTTTAACCTGATGCAACTCGGTAATCCGGAAGGCGTTAAACACATCCTTCTGGGGAGGATAAATGGTTTTTCCTGCGGCGCGTTCTTGCGCAATGAATTGAAGGGTATTCACAAAATAAGGTTGCTGCTTTTCTTTTGCCAGCACATCATGCCAGGTGAGGTAAGTCGCCATCATGCACTCTTCATTTTTAGGGTGAATTTTCGTGAGAATAGCTTACCGTTCAATTGTGTCGAGGTAAAACCGTAACGACAGGGAAAATATCACGCTGTACATTTTTTGAAAAAAAATTGAAAATTTATAAAAAAATTGCAATTAAGATGACGAATTAAATTGATATAAAACAATTAATTGTCCTCAAACGCTCTTTGAACTGGATTTGAAAATTGATTTAAATCAAAGATACGTGGCGTTCGTACTGGTATATAAGAAGTTATATGCAATTGGTTTTATTTAATCGTTAACATTTATGGTAGTTCGTTACTGATTCCGATTTTCAATTAAGACAATAACACGCCGTTCTACGGAGGCAACAATGGTTACTGGTATTCAAATCACCAAAGCGAACAATAGCGCTCTGATCAACTCCTTCTGGCTGCTGGATGAAGAAAAATCTCAGGCGCGTTGCGTTTGCGCTAAATCCGGCTATAGCGAAGATGAAGTGGTGGCGGTCAGCGATCTGGGTCAGATCGAATATCGTGAAATCCCGTTGGAAATCAAACCGGAAGTACGTGTAGAAGGTGGTCAACACTTGAATGTGAACGTTCTTCGTCGTGAAACGCTGGAAGATGCGGTTAAGCACCCGGAAAAATATCCGCAGCTGACTATCCGTGTCTCTGGCTATGCCGTGCGTTTTAACTCGCTGACGCCGGAACAACAACGCGACGTCATTACCCGTACTTTTACAGAAAGCCTGTAAACCACGACGTTTGTTTTACCCCAATAGCAAAAGGGAGCCGCGGCTCCCTTTATTATGTCTGCGATTGTATCCGCAAGTTTCAACCAACGGTGTTATTCGCTGGCTGTTCCATCTACTTTCCTGGCAGGCTGACGGCGTTTGCCGATATTTTTACTATCGCGATGACGCACTTTAACCCTCACTTTCGCTTTTTCCTTTTCCTGTTCTTTCTTCTCTTTGCGTTTAGCCAGCGCTTTCTTGGAGGGTTTTCCGGTGGTTTGGGCGCTGGGCGCTTTGGTTACCGGCCGTAGTTTATCAATGACTCTGGGTTTCAGCGGTTCATTTAAATAACGGGAAATTTTTCCCAGCAACAGATGATCATGTGCTTCGACCAGTGAGATGGCGCACCCTTTGCGTCCGGCGCGACCGGTACGTCCGATGCGGTGCAGGTAAGTGTCAGCGGTGCGCGGCAGGTCAAAGTTAAATACATGGCTGACATCGTTGATGTCGATGCCGCGCGCCGCCACATCGGTGGCCACCAGAACATTCACCCGGCCTTCGCCCAGACACTTGATCGCTTCATTGCGCTTGGCCTGCACCATTTCCCCTTCAAGATAGCAAGCGGTAATGCCTGCTTCACGCAGCCAGGCCACCAACTCATGAACACGCTCGCGCTTGCGAACAAAAACAATCGAACGTGTCGCTTCAGGTTGTTTCAACTGGTGGCAGAGCAGGGCGGTTTTATGTTTGATGTCGTCCGCCCGGTAATACCATTGCAGAATTTTTTTGCGTTCACGGCGTGAGGGAGGATCGGCTTCGACCTCGACAGGTTCGTTCAACAGACGCTCGGCAAAATCTTTAACCGCATTGCCTTCCAGTGTCGCGGAAAACAACAACGTCTGTTTGCGACAACGGGTTTCGCCGGCAATATGTTCGATATCCTGCGCGAATCCCATATCCAGCATTCTGTCCGCTTCATCCAGAATCAGTGTTTCCACGGCACGGCAGTCAAAGTTTTCTTCTTTTATGTATTGCAGCAGACGACCAGTAGTTGCGACGACCACATCCTGATTTTCACTGAAAACTTCCGCGTGATTCATATAGGCCACGCCGCCGGTGATGGTCGCGATGTCCAGATGCGTGTGCGCCGCCATTGCGCGAGCTTGATCAGCGACTTGCATGGCAAGTTCGCGGGTTGGCGTCAGGATCAAAATGCGCGGCGGCCCGGATTTTTTACGAGGGAAATCTATAAGATGCTGTAACACTGGCAGCAGATAGGCAGCGGTTTTACCGGTGCCTGTCGGGGCTGAGCCCAGCACGTCGCGGCCATCCATCGCGGGTGGAATGGCGGCCAACTGAATGGCGGTCGGGCGTTCATAACCCATATCACGCAGTGCGTCTAGCAGGCTGTCATCAAGATCAAGCTCGGAAAAATTTGTCGCAGTCATGGTCTACCTCTGTTTGGGGCGCTGATTATAGTCGCATTAGTCTGGTTCTTCACCTGTTTAAACAGCCAACGGCGCTTTTCCTGGGGGGAAGATTAACTTATGCTACGGCGTTTTCAGTCTGGGATCCGCCACGATGAGCCATTGTTCTGATAATAAACCGACATTGCGTCGGGATGGATTTACCTTCAAGCAATTTTTTGTGGCGCATGATCGCTGCGCGATGAAAGTGGGTACTGACGGCATATTGTTGGGCGCCTGGGCGCCGATTGTTGGCGCTCGACGCATACTGGATATTGGTTGTGGTTCGGGATTGATTGCACTGATGCTGGCGCAGCGCACTGATAACGAGGTTTATATTGATGCGGTTGAACGAGAGTTGGCCGCCAGTCAGCAGGCCTCGGACAATATCACGGCATCTGCCTGGGCACAGCGAATGCGCGTTTACGCAGGCGATATTGTGGATTTTACCGCCTCGGCTGAGCATGTTTATTCGTTGATCGTCAGTAATCCGCCCTATTTCGCGCCGGGTGTCGCCTGTGCCAATGCGTCGCGCGCTCAGGCCCGTTATACCACGTCTCTGACACATGAGGTCCTGCTCGATTGCGCACAGCGTGAGCTGGCCCCTGATGGTCTATTTTGCGTGGTGCTGCCCGTTCAGGTTGAGAAAGCTTTTCTGCCATTGGCGCAACCGCGCGGCTGGTTTGTGCGTCAGCGTATGGCGATAAGCGAATCGAAGTCCCGTCCGGCGCATCGTGTGCTGCTGGCGCTATCCCGGCAACCGGGAGAATGCCTGACGCAACAGTTGGCGATTCGTGACGACGCCAAAAACTACTCGTCGGATTTTCAGCGCCTGACAAAAGATTTTTACCTTTTTATGTAGAATTGCAAAATGCAGTATTGCAAAAAATCACGACACACGCGGTGCTGGTCTTATCACCGTGTGTGCCGCAACGCCCGATTGATGCGGGCGGTATAATGCAGCGCGCTAGGGCGTCAGGATGGTCGGCTGTGGCGGCGTGTCTGCTTGTTGCGGATAATCCAGCGTGTAATGCAGCCCGCGGCTTTCTTTTCTTTCCAGCGCGCAACGCACAATCAACTCGGCAACCTGCACCAGATTGCGTAACTCCAGCAGATTATTCGAGATGCGGAAATGCGCGTAATACTCATCAATTTCCTGTTGCAGCATGATGATGCGACGCCGCGCCCGTTCCAGTCGTTTGGTGCTGCGCACGATGCCGACGTAATCCCACATAAACAGGCGCAACTCATGCCAGTTATGTTGAATCACTACCTGTTCGTCCGAGTTATCGACCTGGCTCTCATCCCATGCGGGCAGCTTCTTGATGGGTTTGATCTGCGGCAAGCGTTGCAGAATATCCTCCGCTGCCGACCAGCCGTAGACCAGACACTCCAATAATGAGTTGGATGCCATGCGGTTGGCGCCGTGCAAGCCGGTATAGCTCACTTCGCCAATCGCATACAATCCATCCAGATCGGTGCGTCCGTGCTGATCAACCATCACGCCGCCGCAAGTGTAATGCGCTGCCGGAACGATAGGAATCGCTTCCCTGGTCAAATCGATGCCCAGCGATAACAACTTTTCGTAGATGGTGGGGAAATGCTGTTTGATGAATATCTCCGGTTTATGGCTGATATCCAGATACATGCAGTCCGCGCCAAGGCGTTTCATCTCGTGGTCGATGGCTCTTGCAACCACATCTCGCGGCGCCAGTTCGCCCCGGGAATCAAAGTCCGGCATGAAACGGGTGCCGTCCGGCCGCTTGAGGTGAGCGCCTTCGCCACGCAACGCTTCCGTCAGCAGAAAATTCCGCGCCTGCGGATGGAATAAACAGGTTGGATGGAACTGGTTGAATTCAAGATTTGCCACCCGACAACCCGCTCGCCAGGCCATGGCGATACCGTCGCCGGAGGAGATATCCGGGTTGGTGGTGTACTGGTAGACTTTGGACGCGCCGCCGGTGGCCAGCACCACGGTTTTCGCCCGACAGGTTTCCACCGCTTCCCGTTCGCGGTTCCAGATATATGCGCCGACAATACGTCGCATACCGGGCAGCCCCAGCTTATTGGAAGTAATCAGATCGACGGCGTTGCTGCGTTCCATGATACGAATGTTAGGATGCGCCAGCACTTGCTTGACCAGCGTATTTTCGACTTCTTTTCCTGTGGCGTCGGCGGCATGCAGGATCCGGCGGTGGCTATGTCCGCCTTCGCGGGTGAGGTGATAGCGTTCTTCACCGCTGGTGCTGGTTTCGGTATCAAATAGTACGCCCTGTTCGATTAACCACTGAACACAGTGTTTGGCATTGCTGGCGATGAATTCGACAGTTTCGCGTTCGCATAAACCATCACCGGCGATCAGCGTGTCTCCAATGTGCGAATCGATACTGTCGGTTTCATCAAAAACAGCCGCAATCCCGCCTTGAGCATAAAACGTCGCGCCCTCGTTCAGCGGGCCTTTGCTGAGGACGGTAACGTTTGCGTGGGAAGCCAGGCGAAGGGCGAGAGAAAGGCCGGCAGCGCCGCTGCCGATGATTAACACATCACAGGTATGTTCTAAGGTCGGTTGCATATTCGTGCCATTGATGCAAGAGAGAAGATGAGAATCGATGTTAGCACCCAATTATTTATTCATGTATTGATTTTTCACCCCCTGTAAAGATGTATAAATACCGGGCGTCAGGCCGGTGAGAATCGTGCTAATGCCATGAATTTATCGTATGATCCCAAGTCTGCGCTTCTGATTAGTTCGAAAAATGATGGGTTGCGGTATCCGAATCCAGGGGCGGCGACGCAGAAGAAAAAATCATGACCGGGAACTTTATGTCGGGCGCTGGTTCTAAGCTACAGCTTGCTCCGGTATAACTTATTATGGCTGGCAGTACTATTTACGTGTGGAGAACGGTTTGAGGAGATATTACCTCGGATGAGCGAGCAGCTGGCAGATCAGGTACTGGTCGAGCGAGTCCAGAAAGGCGATCAAAAATCGTTTAATTTGCTGGTCGTTCGTTACCAGCATAAGGTAGCGAGCCTGGTATCGCGTTATGTGCCTCAGGGCGATGTCCCTGACGTGGTGCAGGAGTCATTTATTAAAGCATATCGCGCATTGGATTCATTCCGGGGCGATAGTGCCTTTTATACGTGGCTGTATCGTATTGCCGTGAATACAGCGAAAAACTATCTGGTCGCACAGGGACGGCGCCCTCCATCCAGCGACATTGATGCCAATGACGCTGAAAACTATGAAAATGCAGGCGCGCTGAAAGAAATTTCGAACCCTGAGAACTTAATGTTGTCAGAAGAATTACGAAGCATCGTTTTTCGGACTATTGAATCTTTACCGGAAGATTTGCGCCTGGCGATTACGTTGCGCGAGTTGGATGGACTGAGCTACGAAGAGATTGCCGTCATTATGGATTGTCCCGTCGGCACTGTTCGTTCTCGTATCTTTCGGGCACGGGAAGCTATTGATAATAAAGTACAACCGCTTATTCAGCGTTAGTTCATTTTCAGCTATTCGCATGATTAATGATGGATTTGACAAGATAAGGGTGTCGGTATGCAGAAAGAGAAGCTTTCCGCTTTAATGGATGGTGAGGCAGTCGATTCTGAACTGCTCAATGCTTTGTCACGCGATGACAAATTGCAGCAAAGTTGGCAAAGATACCATTTGATTCGTGATACGTTGCGTGGTGATATTGATGAAAAAGTGATTCATTTGGATATCGCCTCCCGTGTCGCGGCCGCAATCGAACAGGAGCCTGTTCGTCTGGTTCATCAAGCGCAACCTGAGTCTCAACCGCATCCTTCTCGTTGGCCGCAGATGGCGTTTTGGCACAAGATCCGTCCCTGGGCGAGTCAATTGACTCAGGTTGGCGTGACTGCCTGCGTTTCGCTGGTGGTGATTGTCGGCGTGCAGAGTTACAATCAACCCGGTGTTGCCGAGCAGACAGGCGAGTCTGCTTTGTTCCGTACCCTGCCCGCGTCAGGAACCGCCTCTCCGGTTAGTCTGGGAACGCCGTCAGACAGCGTGTCCGCCCCCCACAACGGACAGCAAAAATCCGATGCGCAACGCAACCGCCTCAATGCGATTTTGCAGGACTATGAATTGCAGCGTCGGCTGCATGCTGAACAGGTTCAACCGCATGATGATCAGCAAGCCGCCATTCAGGTTCCCGGAACTCAATCATTAGGAACTCAGCCTCAGTAATGAAGCGTGTTTTATTTGTCGCCTGTTTGCTGATTGGCAACCTGTTCTATTCCACCTTCGCCCCGGCTCAAACTGAGTCCGGGGCGTTGTTGCAACAGATGAACAGCGCCAGTCGTTCGTTGAATTACGAACTTTCTTTTATCAACATCACCCCGCAAGGCTTTGAGTCAGTCCGATATCGGCATGCCGTGCTGAACAACCGTTCTGTGGCGCAACTGGTGTTCATGGACGGGCCACGGCGTGAAATCATCCAGCGCGGTAATGAGATCAGCTATTTTGATTCCGGGCTTGAGCCTTTTTCACTGACTGGCGATCATATTGTTGATTCGTTGCCCGCTTTGGTTTATACGGATTTCAAAAAACTGTCCATGTACTACGACTTTGTCCCCGCCGATGGGCGAGTGCGTATTGCTGATCGTTTAGCCGTCGGCATCCGCATCATCTCCCGGGATGCGACGCGTTATAGTTATGCCGTCTGGCTTGATGCTCATTCCCAATTGCCTCTACGGGTTGATTTGCAAGATCGCAATGGGGAGCGCCTGGAGCAATTTTTAGTCACGTCGCTGATTATTGATGATGAGATCGCTAATGTCTTGCGACCGTTGGATCGCATCAAGTTGCCGCCTTCCGTGCCCGCGCCAACATCGGAAAATGTTAATTTCGCCTGGAATCCGGAGTGGCTGCCTGTCGGTATGAAGGAAATTTCCCATAGTCGTAGAATCGTGCCGGGCACCAATCTTCCCGTGGAGACGCGTTTATACAGCGATGGCCTGTTCAGTTTTTCGATTAATGTCAGTCCTTCGCCTGATGTTCGTCCCGAACAGGCAATGCGCACAGGAAGGCGTTCAATCCATACGGAAGTGCGTAATAATTACGAGATCACCATTGTTGGCGAAATTCCTCCCGCCACGGCTAAGCGCATTGCAGACAACGTTATTCGGAAGGCGTAGTAATGATTAAAGAGTGGGCAACGGTTGTTTCATGGCAGAACGGTATCGCTGTCGTGCGTTGTGAGCAGAGTTCCGGTTGCGGAAGCTGTAAATCCCGCTCGACCTGCGGCACCGGATTGCTGAATCAACTGGGGGCTTCTGCCGATCATCTCTTGACGGTGTCTTGCGGACAACCACTTGAGATAGGGCAGCGTATTGAACTGGGCATCGCCGAAGCCAGTCTGCTGCGTTCCGCAGTGGTGGTCTACTTCTTACCTTTGCTGGGGTTGCTTTTCGGCGCGTCGTTGTTCCAGATGTTTTTTGCCAGTGATTTATCCGCCATGTTCGGGGCGTTTGTCGGTGGTGGTATGGCTTTTGTCTCGGTAAAGCTTTGGGCGAAACGATTGGGCAAAAATAATCGTTATGAACCTCTTATCCTGCAGATTGCGCTACCGGGAGAATTACTGCAAATTAACCCCGTTTCTCAGTCATAGCGCGGGCGTTTATTACGGATGATTTTGCCAGTGCCTTTTGATTATCCTGTACCCTTTTCCGTCATGTTCGCCTGTTTACTTTTCGCTTTTGTCTTGCTCTTCCGCCATTGTGAATAAAACCGCCATAATCAATGGTAATGCATGGGACATGACTAGGTTTTCGCTCTTCTGACATGTAGAATGTTGCGATTCAGGTGGAATAACATCGCGGCTGGTTTCACCTAATGCGCATGCCCATCGGCAAGAATTTCAGAAATATCAAGGTAGAAAAATTTTTATAATGAAGCATATACGAAATTTCTCCATTATTGCCCATATCGACCACGGCAAGTCGACGTTATCCGATCGTATTATTCAGATTTGCGGTGGTTTAACCGAACGTGAAATGGCTGCGCAGGTTCTGGACTCCATGGATCTGGAACGTGAACGCGGTATTACAATAAAAGCGCAAAGCGTGACGCTGGATTATAAGGCGCAGGATGGGCAAACCTACCAGCTAAACTTCATTGATACCCCCGGACACGTTGATTTCTCCTACGAGGTTTCTCGTTCGCTGGCCGCCTGCGAAGGGGCGTTGCTGGTGGTTGATGCGGGCCAGGGCGTTGAAGCGCAGACATTGGCGAACTGCTATACCGCGCTGGATATGGATCTGGAAGTGGTGCCGGTGCTGAACAAAATCGACCTGCCTGCCGCTGATCCGGATCGTGTTGCCCAGGAAATTGAAGATATTGTGGGTATTGATGCGACGGATGCGGCGCGTTGCTCCGCTAAAACCGGTGTCGGGGTGCCGGATGTGCTGGAACGTCTGGTGCGCGATATTCCACCGCCAAACGGCAGCGCGGACGCGCCGTTGCAGGCGTTGATTATCGACTCCTGGTTTGATAACTACCTTGGCGTGGTTTCACTGGTGCGCATCAAAAATGGTTCGATGCGCAAAGGCGACAAAATCAAGGTGATGAGTACCGGTCAGGTTTACAACGCCGATCGGTTGGGGATTTTTACCCCTAAGCGGATTGATCGCGAGGTGTTGAACTGCGGCGAGGTGGGCTGGCTGGTTTGCGCTATCAAAGATATTCTGGGCGCGCCGGTAGGCGATACGCTGACGCTGGCGCGTCAACCGGCTGAGAAAGCGCTGCCGGGCTTTAAGAAAGTGAAACCGCAGGTTTATGCCGGACTTTTCCCCATCAGTTCTGATGATTATGAAGCGTTCCGTGATGCGCTGGGTAAACTGAGTCTGAATGACGCCTCCCTGTTTTATGAGCCGGAAAGCTCCACCGCGTTGGGTTTTGGTTTTCGCTGTGGTTTCCTTGGGCTGTTGCACATGGAAATCATTCAGGAGCGTTTGGAACGGGAATATGATCTCGATCTGATCACCACTGCGCCAACGGTGGTGTATGAAGTGGAAACCACCGCTAATGAAATTGTTTATGTGGATAGCCCTTCCAAACTGCCGCCGTTGAATAATATTCAGGAGTTGCGCGAACCTATCGCCGAGTGTCATATGCTGATGCCGCAGGAGTTCCTGGGTAACGTCATTACGCTATGTATCGAGAAACGTGGTGTACAGACCAATATGGTTTACCACGGCAATCAGGTGGCGCTGACGTATGAAATTCCGATGGCGGAAGTGGTGCTTGATTTCTTTGACCGTCTGAAATCGACTTCGCGCGGTTATGCTTCACTGGATTACAGCTTCAAACGTTTCCAGGCTTCCGACATGGTGCGGGTAGACGTAATGATTAACGGCGAGCGTGTCGATGCCCTGGCGCTGATTACCCACCGGGACAATTCTCAGTATCGCGGTCGTGATCTGGTGGAAAAGATGAAAGAACTGATCCCGCGCCAACAGTTTGATATCGCGATTCAGGCGGCAATCGGCAACCACATTATTGCCCGATCCACGGTGAAGCAACTGCGCAAGAACGTACTGGCGAAGTGCTATGGCGGCGATGTGAGCCGTAAGAAGAAACTATTGCAGAAACAGAAAGACGGTAAGAAGCGTATGAAACAAGTAGGTAATGTGGAGTTACCGCAAGAAGCGTTTCTGGCTATTTTGCACGTTGGCAAAGACAATAAATAAATCCTGAGGAGTTGGCATGGCCAATATGTTTGCCGTAATTTTGGCGCTTGTGACGCTTGTCACGGGTATTGTCTGGTGTTTGGATCGTTTTGTATGGGCACCAGCGCGCCGAAAAAAACTTGCGGCATCGGGTGGGCAGCCTGCTTTGCCGAAATCGGCTGAGCAGCCTGGATGGGTCGAAACGGTCGCATCAATATTTCCGGTGGTTGCGCTGGTGTTGGTGGCGCGTTCCTTTATTTATGAGCCCTTTCAAATACCATCGGGTTCAATGATGCCAACATTGCTGATTGGGGATTTTATACTGGTAGAGAAATTCGCTTACGGCATTAAAGAGCCCTTTACCCAGAAAACGTTAATCGAAACCGGACATCCAAAACGTGGTGACGTGGTGGTATTTAAATATCCTTCCGATCCAAAGGTGGATTTTATCAAACGTGTCGTTGGCATACCGGGCGATCGCGTCAGTTATAACCCGATGAGCAAGCAAGTAACCATCAGTCCTGCCTGCGATGGTCAGCAACGTTGTGATAAAGCGCTGGCTGTGACCTATAATAATGTTCAGCCTAGCGATTTTGTTCAGACATTTAATCAGCCTGGTCTGGAATCACGCAGCGGTTTCTTTCAGGTTCCGGCGAGTGAAAATAACGTTGATGGTGTTCGTATGGGCATCCGTAAAGAATCTTTGGGTAATGTGACGCATAACATTCTGACGGTTCCCGGCGTGCAGGATCAGGTGGGCGGATATTATCAGCAGTCCCAACAGCAGCTTGCGACCTGGGTGGTGCCAGCCGGACACTATTTTATGATGGGCGATAACCGCGATAACAGTCTGGATAGCCGTTATTGGGGGTTTGTCCCGGAAAGAAATCTGGTGGGTAAAGCAACCGCAATCTGGATGAGCTTTGAAAAACAGGAAGGCGAGTGGCCAACCGGTGTGCGATTCAGTCGTATTGGCGGTATTCATTAACCAAAGCGATAAACTCGCAGCATTATTATGCTGCTCGTTGTAGAATATTTACTGAAACACTATTTTCGAAACGTTCTTTTTTAAAAGAATAAATGCAGGCTCCCTGTCGGGAGCCGATGCAAACGAAACCGTTTTGATTGGTAATGAGCGAGTCAGGGCTGTTCCGTATGCAGCTGTTTTTGACGCATCGTTGATCTATTGGTAACACATGAACCCCATCCTGATAAATCGTTTACAAAGAAAGCTAGGTTATACTTTCCAGCAGTATGAACTTTTGTTACAGGCTCTGACGCATCGCAGTGCCAGCAGCAAGCACAACGAGCGACTCGAATTTCTGGGGGACTCGATTCTCAGCTTTGTTATCGCCAATGCGTTGTATCATCGTTTTCCCAAAGTGGATGAAGGCGACATGAGCCGCATGCGTGCGACGTTGGTGCGTGGTAATACGCTGGCGGAAATCGCGCGTGAATTTGAACTGGGCGAGTGCCTGCGTCTTGGGCCCGGCGAGTTAAAGAGCGGCGGTTTCCGTCGGGAATCCATTCTTGCTGATACGGTGGAAGCCTTGATCGGCGGTATATTCCTCGACAGTGATATCCAGACGATCGAGCGTTTGATCCTTAACTGGTATAAAAGCCGGTTGGACGAAATAAGTCCCGGCGATAAGCAAAAAGATCCCAAAACTCGGTTGCAGGAATTTTTGCAAGGACGTCACTTACCGCTGCCGACCTATCTGGTGGTGCAGGTTCGCGGCGAGGCGCACGATCAGGAATTTACGATCCACTGTCAGGTCAGTGGTTTTAGTGAATCGGTAATTGGTACTGGTTCGAGCCGCCGGAAGGCTGAACAGGCTGCGGCAGAACAAGCGTTGAAAAAACTGGAGCTTGAATGAGCGAAGAACAGACATACTGCGGTTTTATCGCGATTGTCGGTCGGCCTAACGTCGGTAAGTCAACCTTACTGAATCAGTTGCTGGGGCAGAAGATTTCGATTACGTCGCGTAAACCCCAAACAACGCGCCACCGGATTATGGGCATTCATACGGAAGGCCCTTATCAGGCTATCTATGTGGATACGCCTGGGCTGCATATCGAAGAGAAGCGGGCGATTAATCGCCTGATGAACCGGGCGGCCAGCAGTTCAATCGGCGATGTTGAACTGATCATTTTCGTGGTGGAAGGGACGCATTGGAACGCTGACGATGAGATGGTATTGAATAAGCTGAGAGATCAGAAGCATCCTGTTGTGTTGGCAATTAATAAAGTGGACAACGTCATGGATAAAACCAAGCTGTTGCCGCATATCCAATTTATCAGCCAGCAAATGAATTTCCTGGATGTGGTGCCGATTTCCGCGGAAAAAGGAACCAATGTCGATACCATAGCCAGTATTGTGCGTAAGCACCTTGCGCCGGCTGATCACCATTTCCCGGAAGACTATATTACCGATCGTTCACAGCGCTTCATGGCGTCAGAAATTATTCGCGAAAAACTGATGCGTTTTCTGGGCGAAGAATTGCCGTATTCTGTGACGGTCGAGATCGAGCGTTTTATAACCAATGAACGTGGTGGTTATGACATTAATGGCTTGATCCTTGTTGAGCGTGAAGGCCAAAAGAAAATGGTCATCGGTAACAAGGGTGCCAAGATCAAAACGATCGGCATTGAAGCTCGCCAGGACATGGAAGAAATGTTTGAAACCAAAGTTCACCTCGAACTTTGGGTAAAAGTAAAATCAGGTTGGGCGGATGATGAACGCGCCCTGCGAAGCCTCGGTTACAGCGAAGACATGTAAGGCCCGCGCCGATGGAAGGCTGGCAACGCGCATTTGTCTTACATGGGCGACCTTACAGCGAAACCAGTTTATTGCTGGATCTGTTCAGTGAAAGCGACGGGCGGGTGCGAGTGCTGGCAAAAGGCGCGCGGGCGCGGCGTTCCAGTCTGAAAGGCTGTTTGCAGCCCTTTACGCCTTTGCTGGTGCGCTGGAGCGGTCGGGGAGAAGTGAAGACGTTGCGTAATGCGGAACCGGTATCGCTGGCGCTTCCTCTATCCGGCATCATGTTGTATAGCGGTCTGTATGTGAATGAGCTATTGGTGCGTGTGCTGGAACATGAAACCAACTATTCAGCGCTCTTTTTCGATTACCTCCATTGTTTACAACAACTTGCTTCTCAGGATGCCTCGCCTGAGCCTGCATTGCGGCGTTTTGAACTGGCGCTGTTGGGATATCTTGGTTACGGTGTGGACTTTCTGCATTGTGCGGGCAGTGGTGAACCGATCGTTGACACCATGACATATCGGTATCGCGAAGAGAAAGGATTTATTGCCAGCCTGATTATTGATAATAACAGTTTTACTGGTTATGAGTTGCGTGCGCTGGCATCACGGGAGTTTCCCGATACGGTGACATTACGGGCGGCAAAACGCTTTACCCGCATGGCGCTAAAGCCCTATCTTGGCGGTAAGTCACTGAAAAGCCGGGAACTGTTCCGCCAGTTTGTCCCCGCATTCAACGCGTCTGAAACGCCATCTTCTGAGAAATAATACTCGCTTGCCGATACCCAGAAACCCACACATCGGTGTAAACTCCAGACATTACGCATTACTTTTTAGAGGCTTTATCATGGCTGAGTTGTTGCTGGGCGTTAACATTGATCATATCGCAACCCTGCGTAATGCCCGCGGAACGGCGTATCCTGATCCGATTCAGGCTGCATTTGTAGCTGAACAGGCTGGCGCCGATGGCATTACCGTACATTTGCGTGAAGATCGGCGTCATATAACCGATCGCGACGTGCGTATTTTGCGGGAAACCATTCAAACCCGTATGAATCTGGAAATGGCCGTGACGGAAGAAATGCTGGGGATTGCCTGCGAACTGAAACCCCATTTCTGTTGTCTTGTGCCGGAGAAGCGTCAGGAAGTGACCACGGAAGGTGGACTGGATGTTGCTGGTCAACAAGAGAAAATGAATGATGCCGTCGCCCGGTTGACTCAGGCTGGCATTCAGGTTTCTCTGTTTATTGATGCTGACAAACGGCAGATTGACTCGGCTGTCGTCAGCGGCGCGCCTTATATTGAAATCCACACTGGCGCGTATGCGGATGCATCCAGCGACAGCGAGCGTCAGCATGAATTTGAACGTATCCGAGATGCGGCCAGTTATGCTGTCGGAAGGGGCCTGAAAGTGAATGCCGGACACGGATTAACCTATCACAACGTCCAGCCTGTCGCGGCTTTACCGGAAATACATGAATTGAATATCGGCCATGCCATTATCGGTCGCGCCGTCATGGGTGGATTAAGCGAAGCCGTTGCGGAAATGAAACGCCTGATGAAGGATGCTCGTCGTTAATGCCGATTCTTGGGCTTGGCACAGACATTGTCGAAGTTGCTCGTATTACCGCAGTCGTCGAACGTAGCGGTGAGCGTTTGGCGCGCCGCATCTTAACGGATAGGGAATGGATGCAATATCAGCAACATCAGCAACCGATTCGTTTCCTTGCCAAACGTTTCGCCGCCAAAGAAGCGGCGGCGAAAGCGTTTGGTACAGGTATTCGTGATGGGCTGGCGTTTAGTCAGTTTGAAATATTCAACGATGAGCAGGGCAAACCCTGTTTGCGTTTTCTCGGCAGGGCGGCGGAACTTGCCGAGTGCATGGGGGTGAAATACGTACATCTTACTCTGGCGGATGAACGCCGTTATGCTTGCGCCACGGTAATCATTGAAAGTTAGCGCTCAGAGGCTGTCCGCATGGTGCATTAAGACGAACTTTTCCCACAACTGCGCGTTATCTTCTGGATGGGCAGGATCTTTGATGATCGTGTTATCAATCGGGCAGACTTTTTTACAGGTCGGTGTGTTGTAATGTCCGACACACTCGGTGCATCGGCTTGCGTCAATTTCGTAGATATCCATACCCATGGAGATGGCCTGATTAGGGCACTCCGGCTCACACATATCGCAGTTGATACATTTATGGGTAATGAGTAATGCCATGATTGTCTTCTGTCTTGCAAACGAAATCGGGGCGCAGATTATACCTGCTCCAGCGAGTTTAAACACCTGTAACAATCTCCGATGGCGTTTATTCCAGGATGGCGACGAGTCGACCACGGAATAAATCTGACCAGTTTAAGCAACACATAGCATATTGATATACAAATAATTGCAGAAAGCCAACATCTCTTTAACTTAAAATGACGGGTATAAATAGAGATGGCCTAGTTACAGGGTAAAATGACCATCTGTTCGTTACATTGCCGCTGAGTTTATGCTCTAAATAGCTGTTCCAAATAGTAGATCACTTTGAGGGAACTCAGTCCGAGTTGAGCGATCTGATCAATCGCCAAAAATCACAAATCACCAACCGG
>NZ_QNRY01000012.1 GCF_003315515.1 Brenneria salicis ATCC 15712 = DSM 30166
TCTGCACTAAAATTTCTTTTTTTCATTGGAGCACCTGTGTTGTTCTGAGGTGAGCATATCACCTCTGTTCAGGTGGCCAAATTCAGTATTCCACTACAGTACAGACCAGGCCAGTCGCGTTATCGAATCACTAAAGAAATGGCAAGCCCGCGAACGCAAGGCTCAGTCTGTTCAGTGAGGGGTAAATCATGATCACGACGATGGAAGAGAAGCGTCATAAGCTGTTGTCTGAAGTTGCCGATCACGTTGCAGAGACAGCAACAGATTACGGCTGTTCTACAGAGCACGCGGAACAACTGGGGCTGGCCGTCGCTAATTTCCTGGCTGAACATTTCGGCGGGCAAAATTTCACGTTCCCGCGTGATTATGTCTATAAGCTGGCTGTGCGTGATCTACAGATTTACAACGAGCACAAAGGCAACAATTGGGCGGAGCTAAGTTCAAAATATGGCATCACTGAACGTGGTCTGAGAAAGCTGATTCATCGTGTTCATCGCCGCATGATGAAAAGCCGACAGCCGAATCTGGATCTGTTTGATGACGAGGATAAGTGATTGTGGATAAAATTTTTACCATCAATCGTTTTATCGCGGGTTTTGGCGTATCGACTGAGTTGTGGTACACCACTCGTAAGAACGACTCAAGAATGGTCAGCATATTCAAAATTGGCTATATTTCTGACGTCATCCCTACGACAAAAGATTATCGTTTTTTTTCGTCGTGCTAATCGTACCGTTCGTGATATTCAGGATCGGCTGGGCTTTTGACAGAAAGCAGACCTGAACGTAAAATTAAGGGCAGAAGAGTTAAATTTTTTGCCCTTGTTTTTTTACAGTATGTGAAAGGTAATTACAGTAATCTATCCCGATAAATCCCCAGTGGTCTCACTAAATCCCATTTATCTCAGATTCTCTTAGTTGTTTATCTCACTTCTAATCAAGACGCCCTCGAATTTTTCTTTTTATATTTATACAACTAAGTTATGGCAGTGTGTTTTTCGCTTATATCGCCCATCATCAATTTCCATGCGACGAAAAAGCGATATAGCCAAAAGTAATCAGCCAATGAACGTCAGCTAATTTCTTGCCAAATAAATGATGTGGACGAGTATCTCTCTCACGTCAATACGGTAATCGCAAGCATACTGTTATGTTCGGCAAGCAAGGTATAATCTGTTTAACGTGTGCATGATTAATATGATTAAGAGTGATCCCCCATGATCAGCCAGATCGATCTGATTCTTTCTTTACTGCAACAAATGTGCGTGTATTTGGTTATCGCCTATTTGTTGAGTAAAACCCCGCTATTCATCCCTTTGATGCAGGTCACGATCCGTTTGCCCCACAAGCTGGTGTGCTATCTGGTGTTCTCCGTGTTCTGCATCATGGGAACCTATTTCGGTCTGCACATTGATGATTCCATTGCCAATACCCGCGCCACCGGCACGGTGTTGGGCGGCATGCTGGGCGGCCCTTCGGTCGGCTTTCTGGTGGGATTGACCGGCGGGCTTCACCGCTATTCTATGGGGGGCATGACCGCCCTGGCCTGTATGCTGTCGACCATTGCCGAAGGGTTGATCGGCGGTCTGTTGCATCGCTATCTGGCGCGGCGCAATCGCATCGATCTGCTGTTCCAGCCGTTGGTGGTGGGGTTGACCGCGCTGGTGGCTGAGATCTTGCAAATGGTGATTATTCTGCTGGTGGCGCGTCCCTTCGGCAACGCCGTGGAACTGGTGCGGGATATCGCGTTGCCAATGATGATCACCAACACCATCGGAGCCGCCATGTTTATGCGTATTCTGCTCGACAGGCGGGCGATTTTCGAGAAATACACCTCAGCGTTTTCCGCCAAGGCGCTGCAAATCGCCGCCCGCGCCGAAGGTGCTTTACGTCAGGGCTTCAATCAGCAGAACAGCATGCGCGTGGCGCGTATTCTATACGAGGAACTCGGCGTCGGGGCGGTCGCCATCACCGACCGCGACAAACTGCTGGCGTTTATCGGGCTGGGCGACGATCACCATAAGGTCGACTCGCCGATCACCTCATCTCATACCCGACGCGCCATTGATAACAATCAGGTGGTCTACGCCGATGGCAACGAGGTGTCTTACACTTGCTCCATTTCCTCCCACTGCAAGCTGGGTTCAACGCTGGTGATCCCGTTGCGCGGCGAAGAACAGCGCGTTATCGGCACCATCAAACTGTATGAGCCTAAGAACAAACTGTTTTCCAGCATCAATCGGACGTTGGGGGAAGGCATCGCCCACCTGCTGTCCGCACAGATTCTGGCCGGACGCTTCGAGCAGCAAAAACAGTTGTTGGCGCAGTCGGAAATCAAGCTACTGCACGCGCAGGTCAACCCGCATTTTCTGTTCAATGCGCTGAACACGTTATCGGCGGTGATCCGCCGTAATCCCAACCACGCCCGTCAGTTGGTGTTGTCCCTGTCGACTTTTTTCCGCAAAAACCTCAAACGCAGCAACGATGAGGTATCGCTTAACGACGAAATGGAACACGTTAATGCTTATCTGGAAATCGAAAAAGCGCGCTTCGCCGATCATCTGACGGTGGAGATTTCCCTGCCTGACGACTTGCTGGAAGCCCGATTACCCGCATTTTCTCTGCAACCCATCGTCGAGAATGCCATCAAGCACGGCATTTCCCAGATGATCGACAGCGGTTATATCCACATCCGCGGACGTATGCGCGCCAATACGCTGGAACTGACGGTGGAAGATAATGCAGGCATGTATCAGCCACCCGAAGGGGGCGACGGGCTGGGCATGAATCTGGTGGATCGGCGCATCAAAGCCCGCTATGGCAACCGTTACGGCATTACGGTGGTCTGCGAATCCGAAAGATTTACCCGTGTTGAGGTGCGTGTACCGCTGATTTCACCGCGCAAAGCGCTGGAGAATATTGGAAAGGCGGCTTAATCGCCGAGCGTTGGAAGAAAAGAAGCTGAACACAGGCGCAATCCCCAGCGGATTGCGCCACAAAACAAACCGGCGTTACAGCAGAATACGCAGCATGCGACGCAACGGTTCAGCCGCCCCCCACAGCAACTGATCGCCGACCGTGAAAGCGGACAGGTACTCCGGCCCCATGTTCAGTTTACGCAGACGGCCAACCGGCGTTGACAACGTACCGGTGACGGCGGCGGGCGTCAGTTCACGCATGGTGATCTCACGATCGTTCGGCACCACCTTCACCCAATCGTTATGGGTTGCCAGCAGGTGCTCGATTTCCGGCAGCGCCACGTCTTTTTTCAGTTTTATCGTAAACGCCTGACTATGACAGCGCAGCGCCCCTACGCGGACACACAACCCATCAACCGGGATCAGTTGGCTGGCGCCGAGGATTTTGTTGGTTTCCGCCTGACCTTTCCATTCCTCACGGCTCTGCCCGTTATCCAGTTGTTTATCGATCCACGGGATCAGGCTACCGGCCAACGGCACGCCGAAATTATCGGTCGGCAGGGTGCCGCTGCGCGTCAGCGCCGTGACTTTACGTTCGATATCCAGAATAGCCGACGCCGGATCTTGCAGTTCTTTGGCGACTTCGCTATTCAGCATCCCCATCTGCACCAGCAGTTCACGCATATGCCGTGCGCCGCCGCCGGAAGCGGCCTGATAGGTGGCGACCGATACCCAGTCAACCAAATCGTTGGCAAACAGACCGCCCAGCGACATCAGCATCAGGCTAACGGTGCAGTTGCCGCCGACAAACGTTTTAATACCCTTATCCAGACCTTGCTTAATCACCGCGTGGTTAACCGGGTCCAGAATGATAATGGCGTCATCTTTCATGCGCAGAGAAGACGCGGCATCAATCCAGTAACCCTGCCAGCCGCTTTCACGCAGCTTCGGATAGACTTCGTTGGTATAATCCCCCCCCTGACAGGTGATGATGATATCCAGCGCGCGCAACGCGTCCAGATCGTAGGCGTCCTGCAATACGCCTTGCTGACCACCCAATGCCGGTGCAGGTTCGCCGTGCTGCGAAGTAGAAAAGAATACCGGGCGGATGGCATCAAAGTCGCGTTCTTCCTGCATGCGTTGCATGAGAACCGAACCGACCATACCGCGCCAGCCAATAAAACCAACATTTTTCATGGTAACTGTCCTGCCTTGGGGCAATAAAAAGAATTCTGGCTGTTTTAATGTCGTAAATACATTAAGAATGATGTATTTCCACCATACAAAATGTACATAAAGTCGCAAGTGAATTTATTCGATGGCGCCACGTTTTTTAGCAGTGATTCTAATATCGCCATGCTGTAATTTTAGGAAACAGGATTTCAGGAGTAAAAAAAACACCATGACGGAAATGATCTCGGCAACGGTTCTGTTGCTGCTAATAATGGACCCCCTGGGCAACCTGCCGGTCTTCATGTCGGTGCTCAAGCATTTAGACCCGAAACGCCGACGCGTGGTGCTGATCCGCGAGATGTTGATCGCGCTGGGGCTGATGCTGATTTTTCTTTTTGCCGGCGAGCACATACTGGCGTTTCTCAACCTGCGCACCGAAACGGTATCCATTTCGGGTGGTATCGTGTTGTTCCTGATCGCCATTCGTATGATATTTCCCTCGAAGGAGGGAAACAGCAGCGGTTTACCCGCCGGTGAAGAGCCTTTTCTGGTGCCGATGGCGATCCCGCTGGTGGCCGGCCCGTCGATCCTCGCGGCGCTGATGCTGCTGTCGCACCAATACCCGGATCAATTACCGCATCTGACCCTCGCGCTTTTTATCGCCTGGGGCATCTCTTTTATTATTCTGTTGATGTCGGATCTGTTTTTGCGTCTGCTGGGAGAAAAAGGCGTCAGCGCGTTGGAAAAACTAATGGGGTTGATTCTGGTCATGCTTTCGACCCAAATGTTCCTTGATGGCGTGCGCGCTTATATGAAGCTGTGATCCCGGCGCGTTTTCAGCGTTGTTGACCATTTTCAACGTTGTTTAGCGTGGTGGGCTGGAATAGCCCACCATTAAAAGCGGCGACTTGATGCGATTTTAATATTCAGAAGAAATAATTATACCGGCGGCAAATCAAACAGCAGAATTTCGCTGTCCTGACTGGCGTGAACCGAGAGCGTTTCTTCATCCCATATCGCCAGCGCATCGCTGGTTTGCGCCTGATGACCGTTAATCGCCACGCTGCCGCGCACCACCTGAATCCAGATACGGCGTTGCGCCTGGGCCTGATAAACAGACTGTTCCTGCGGTTTCAACGCCCAGCGCCATAATGTCATATCCTGAAAAACTTTCAGCGAGCCCTCACGGGCGTCCGGCGACAACACCAGTTGCCGTCCTTGCGGAACATCGAAGCGTTTCTGGTCATAGCGCGGCGTCAGCCCGGTCTTTTCAGGGATAATCCAAATCTGATACAAATGCAGCAGTTCATCACGGCTGGCATTATATTCGGAATGGCGGATGCCCGTCCCGGCGCTCATGATTTGAAACTCGCCGGCCTGAATCTGTTCTTTGTTGCCCATGCTATCCTGGTGTTCAACCGTTCCGCTCAACACATAGGTCAGGATTTCCATGTCTTTGTGCGGATGCGTGCCAAAACCTTGTCCGCCTTCTATCCTGTCTTCATTGATGACGCGCAACGCTGAAAAACCCATGAATTGACGATCGTAATAATCGGCAAAGGAAAAGGTATGCCAGCTATCCAGCCAACCGTGGTTGGCGTGTCCGCGATCTTGCGCTTTACGTAAATAGATCATGTCAGTCACTCCCGCGTTTTGATAAGTCAAAGTCTAACGGGTGATAGGGAATAAGATAGCGTAAAAAACTTAACGCTCTGTTCAAAAAATCAGAACAGGTGTGGCAACACGCGATGGGAAAAGCTCAGAGTAAGGCGAAAAACGGACAAAAAAAAGCCAGCACCCGAGCTGGCTAAATAAAATACTGGAAGCAATGTGAGCAATGTCGTGCCTTCACAGCAAAACCGCGGTTATCACGTGAACATCATTTATACAAACATCGTCTATATAAACCATCAATACACGCCATATCGCTGGTTTCCCCGGAATGCATGGCAATAATAATCATTATCATTCGTATCTGTAAAGTTTTTTTTAATACGCCGTCGACTGTTCGCTACGCCTTCTCCATCAATGCCCGCGCAAGTAGCGTGACAGGATGCTCACAGGGTTTACTGGTGGACATTTCGATTTGCCATTTACAGGTTTCGCAATCGGTCACCACCACATCCGCCCCGCTTTCTTCTATCTGGCGGAACAGTGACGCGCCAATACCCTGCGCCGTGGTGTAGTTTTCCTTTTTGAAGCCATAGGTGCCGGCAATGCCACAGCACTGAGAATCCAGCACCGTCAGTTCAATGCCGGGAATGCGCTGCAACAGCGCGAGCGTATAAGCCGTCCACCCCATGCGCTCCAGATGGCATGGCGTATGATAGGCCACGCGTAGCGGCAGCGCACGCAGCGGCAAGGTGCGCCCCTCATCTTCCAATAAGCGATAGAGACGACGCGTAACCAGTTCGATGCCTTCACGCACATTGCCGTTATCGACGCCCAACAGATGCGGATATTCATCCCGTAGCGTAAAGGTGCAACTGGATGAGGTCGCCACCACCGGCAGCGTTTTGCCGTTGATCGCCTCGTCCAGCGCGTTGATGTTGATCCGCGCCTGTTTACGCGCCTGATCGTGATAACCATTGGCAATCAGCGGCACCCCGCAGCATTTCTCTTTGCTCAGCAGTTGCACGCCGATGTCCAGCGCGTTGAACACCCGAATCAGGTCTTTCCCCAATTGGGGATGGTTGTTGTTCACGCAGCAGCCGTGAAAGTAGGCGATTTGTTCGCAATAGCGCCGTTGCTGTTCCGCCTGCTGGCGATACCAGCGCCGAAACGTCCCGAAAGCATATTTTGGCAACTGACGACGATGGTCGATTTTCAGCGCTTTATCCAGCAACTGGCGCACTGGCTTAAGGCTGGTCGCGGTATTGACCAATGGCGCAAAGGGCGTCGCCACCGTTCCCATAAAATCGGTATGACTCAGGATAGCGTCACGCAATGTCGGTTTGTGTTCACTGTAGCTGGCTTTCGCACGCTGAATGATGTCGCCGATTTTCACATCCGAAGGACAAGCCACTTCACAGCGCTTACAGTTGGTGCAATATTTTAATGCTTCATCGTACAAAGCGGGATCTTTACGCCGTAACCGCTCACCATCCGGGCCAGCCTGCTTCGGCCCCGGATACGCTGGGTTAACCCGCGATACCGGGCAATAGGTGGTACATACCGTACACTTGATGCAATTCTCAAAACTGTTGTCGGTCAGCAGACTCATGGGTTGCTCTCCTTCAGTATCTGGTCGGCGACATACAACGCGCTTAACAGGGAGACGCCCGCGCCACATCCCTGAGCGATCGGATCGAACCCTTCCAGTACCGCGCCAATGGCATACAAGCCGGCCACGGTTTTACCGCCAACGGCGGGCCGCAGGCATTCATCCGTCATCACGCCGAATTGCATATAGGGTTGAGCGGCAAAGACATCCTGTTGACTCCAGCACTCGCGACGGGCCTCGAAACGCACATCCAACCCGAATACCGGCTCAGTGATCCGATCGAATTGCGCAACCAGACCATTGCTGAAGAAACTGCCGCTGGCCAGGACCACCTGCGTCGCGCGCAGCGGGATATCGCCGTGATTGCGGGTATACAACCGCGCATCATGCGGCCCCAGTTCGGCGCGCGCCACGCTATCGCCCGGCATCACCATGCCACCCAATTGGCGAAAACGGCGCGACAACGCCTGATGCAAACGCAACCCTAACAATGATGGCGGCAACGTGGGCAACAGCATCACGGGTTTGCCGATGGCATTGTGCAATTCGCGCAACACCGATGCGTTTTCCAGCCCCAGACACGCCGGCATAATGACCACATCGTTGCCGCTGGACAACATGCTCAGTTCATCGCTCAACGTCGCCAGATTGTCAGGATCATCCAACAGGCGGGCGATATTCACCGACCGAAATTCGCTGGGGTTGAGACGTAAACCATCCAGCACCGGCAGTTTTAATTCATCACTGCGGGCGGTGATCCCTTGCTGCTGCAATGCGCCTGCCACAATACGGGATTGAAAATCGAGAAAACCTTCAATACCGGCAATCAACGGCGTTTCCCAATGCGGCGCGTCCGACCAACCGCGCGTCACGCTGTCGATGGGGCTGAGCCAGCAGGGGCGAAACTTGCCCAGCGGCGTCATACGTTGATGGTTTTGCCGATAATCGCCCTGCACCGTGACACCAGAACGGTTGAGCAACGCCTGCGCCTCTGGCAGCAATGCCGTAATTCGTTCGACGCCGATACGCGAATAGGGATGTCGCGGCGCCAGGCTGACCAACTCGGCCAATGCCGATAGCGGCTGACTGACCGCCCGGCCATCCGGCAGGCAAGAGAGCAAATCCAGCGCGCCGGAAGAGAAATGCAACGCGCTTTGTCCGGCGCTGACGATCGCACAACGTTTTCCCGCTTCAGACAACCGAATACCGCAGGTTAGCCCGGCCAGTCCGCCGCCAATGATGACTACGTCATAGCGCATGGTATTCCTCCTGACCGTCATCCGCCGTCAAACCACATAGCCCCTGATAGACCCAGTTGGTAAACTCGCTTTCGCGCAGCGTATTGCCCCAGGCAACCGGGCGAATACCCTTCCAGCGTTCATTCAGAAACTGGCTGAGTTGGCTGATGGATTGCTCCGGCGTCGATTGTCCCAGGCGGCACAATAACCCCGCGGCCCGGCACGCGCACAGTTCTCCCTGACAGGTTCCCATGCCGACGCGCGTTCGCCGACGTAAATCAATCAGGTTATTCACCTGTAACGACTCCACCGCGTAGCGCACTTCACCGGCGGTAACCGCCTCACACTCGCAAACCAGACCGCCGTCCAGACGTTCGCCTGAGCGCAAACGTCCGGCGCGATCGCCGTGACGATAAATCGCCGATCCGCGCAGCGGCGCGGACCACGGTTTTTCATCCGGGCGTTTGGATGCGGCTTGCGCGGTCTGGTGGCGTCCGGCGACAGGTTCAGAACCCGGCAGTGCTCGCTGAGCCGTGGAACAGGCAACGTTATAGCCCAGCTTTTCGCAAATTTTGTCCGTGGTCCATTCGGCCATCAGCCGATAGGTCATCAGTTTACCGCCGGTGATGGTGATAAAGCCTTCCAGCCCATCTCGGCTGGCATGATCGAGCAGCACAATGCCGCGGCTCACGCTGCGCCCGGTCGGATCGCTGTCGTTCGCCACCAATGGGCGTACCCCGGCATAGGCGCGCAAGATCCGCGTGGTCGCCAGCTTCGGCGCCAGCATGCTGCCTTCACGAATCAGGGTATCGACTTCCGCGGGCGTCACCACCATGTTGTCGATTTGGTCGTAATCAATGTGGGTCGAGGTGGTGCCAATCAGGGAAATGGTATCGCCCGGCACCAGAATGTCGGCATCCGCCGGTTTGCGGCAGCGGTTAATAACCATGTTATTAATCCGGTGACCGAGAATCAGCAAGGCGCCTTTGGCCGGAAACATACGCACCCGCAGATCGGCATATTCGGCGATATGCTGCCCCCAGATCCCGGCCGCATTAACGACGATTTTCGCGTGTATTTCTGTTTCAATGGAGCGTTTATGGTCGAAAACACGCACGCCAGTAATGCGATCGCCATGACGGATCAACCCCATCACCTCATGATACGTCAACACTCTCGCGCCGTGCTCGCAGGCGTCGATCATGTTGGCCGCCGTCAGCCGGAAAGGATCGACCGTGCCGTCAGGCACCCGCACCGCGCCGATCAGCGCAGGGTTGGCTGCCGGTTCCAGCCGCAGCGCTTCCCGCGGTTCAATCGCTTGTGCATTGATCCCCGCCTGCCGGCAGGCGGTAATAAACTGGCTCTGCCAGCCAAGATCATCTTCCAGCAGCGTCAGGAACAAGCCGTCCGTGGGTTCAATACAGTGACGAGCGATACGGCGCAGAATGGTGTTTTCTTCAATACACTCGCGTGCGGATTCGCCATCTGTCACGGCATAACGAGCGCCGCTGTGCAACAGACCATGATTACGTCCGGTCGCCCCGGTCGCGATATCATGGCGCTCCAGCAACAGACAGCGTAATCCGCGTAATGCACAATCCCGCGCAATACCGGCGCCTGTCGCGCCACCGCCAATAATAATGACATCGGTTTCCTGGTATGCTTCACTCTTCTGCATCATGTTTGTGCCCCAGACGCTCATCATATGTTGCTATTAGGACACAAAATAGCGATATAATGTTTGATAAAGAGCAATAACGAACAAAAAACGAAATCAAATAGCGAACCAAAGGTTATAGACGTGATTTGAATCACTAAAAATGAACTTTTTATCCCATCAATGTTGTTAACATCATCCCAAAAAATATTACATTGTAATAAAAACGTAACATTTGAGTGATGAATCACAGATACCAACCCGCTTCCTCATTACAATCACGCTCGTAATAGAACAATAAATTGTCGTTTTCATTCGCATTGGAGATATCTATGCTGAGTATTTTTAAACCTGCCGCTCATCAGCCGCGTATGGCAAAAGATCATATTGATCCTGTCTATCGCCGCCTACGCTGGCAGATTTTCATGGGGATATTTTTTGGCTACGCCGCCTACTATCTGGTGCGTAAAAACTTCACGCTGGCAATGCCTTATCTGATCGAACAGGGCTTTTCCCGTGGCGATCTGGGTTTCGCGTTATCCGGTATTTCAATTGCCTATGGCTTTTCCAAATTCATCATGGGCTCAGTATCCGACCGCTCCAATCCGCGCGTGTTCTCATCGGCCGGCTTGATCCTGTCGGCTGCCGTCATGCTGTTCATGGGATTTGTCCCCTGGGCGACATCGAGCATTGCGGTGATGTTCGTGCTGCTGTTCCTATGCGGCTGGTTTCAGGGAATGGGATGGCCGCCATGCGGACGCACCATGGTTCACGGGTGGTCGCAGAAAGAGCGCGGCGGCATCGTATCAATCTGGAATTGCGCGCACAACGTCGGCGGCGGACTGCCGCCACTGCTGTTCCTGCTGGGAATGGCCTGGTTTAACGATTGGAAAGCCGCGTTATATATGCCGGCGTTTGCCGCCATTGTGGTGGCGCTGATCGCGTTTGCGCTGATGCGCGACACCCCGCAATCCTGCGGTCTGCCGCCTATTGAAGAATATAAAAACGACTACCCGGTCGATTACAATGAAAAAGCGGAAGAAGAACTCACCGCCAGGCAAATTTTCATGCAATACGTTTTCCCCAACAAAACTGTTGTGGTACATCGCGATTGCCAACGTCTTCGTGTATCTGCTGCGTTACGGCATCCTTGACTGGTCGCCAACCTACCTCAAAGAAGTGAAACACTTTGCTCTGGATAAATTGTCCTGGACATATTTCCTGTATGAATATGCCGGTATCCCCGGCACGCTGCTATGCGGCTGGATGTCCGATAAGGTCTTCAGGGGCAACCGTGGCGCGACCGGCGTGTTCTTTATGATACTGGTGACCATCGCCACCCTCGTTTATTGGATGAACCCGGCGGGGAATCCAGCGGTGGACATGGCCTGCATGATCATCATCGGCTTCCTGATTTACGGCCCGGTTATGCTGATTGGCCTGCATGCACTGGAACTGGCGCCGAAAAAAGCGGCAGGCACCGCGGCGGGATTCACCGGTCTGTTCGGTTACCTCGGCGGTTCCGTAGCGGCCAGCGCCATCGTCGGTTATACCGTCGATTTCTTCGGCTGGGACGGCGGCTTCATGGTGATGATCGGCGGCAGCATACTGTCGGTGATTTTGCTGGTGGTGGTGATGTTCAGCGAGAAAAAGCACAAAGAAGAATTAGCGAATCGCGTATAATTTTATCTTGTCAGCATTCTTCTGGCGGCGTGTCGTGGGCGCCGCCTTTTCTTTCGCTATCCGCCTTTATCTCCCCTCGCTCGCCATTATCTCAGGAACAGATCACGCAGATAGTTCGGTACAGCGCTTGCGGCGTTGGTGCCGATCACTTCGCGGTCCGGCAACAGATTTTTCAGGCGCTGATGCGCATTCTCCATGACACAGCCTTTCCCCACCATAGACAACATTTCATAATCATTCATGCCGTCGCCGAAGGCGATGCACTCTTTCAGCGAAAAGCCGATGGTTTTCACCACCTGCTCCAACGCATGTCCTTTGGATACGCCGCCCGCCATCACTTCCAGGCAGGTGAGCGCCGAAAAGCTCACATTGACGCGATCGCCCCAGCGCGCATTGATCGCTTCTTCCAGCGGTAACAGTTGCTCATGCGAATCACCGGTAAAGAACACCTTACTGATACCATCCGTTTCCAGCAGACCCGGTTCGAATAATTTGTACTTGAAAACCGACTCGCGGAAAAAACGCTCCTCTTCGGGCCGGATACGGTTCATGAACCAGTCATCGTTGCGGTAGACGTGCGTCAGGATATCCGGGCTAGCATGCATCACATGATACAGATCATGGGCGATATCCTGATCCAGATTGTGACTAAAAATCAGTTCTCCCTGTGTGTTATGTACCCGCGCCCCGTTAGAGGTGATCATAAACGCGCTGATACCCAGACCATCACGAATTTGCGCCACATCCCCATGATGCCGTCCGGTGGCGAACACAAAATGAATCCCTTTTTCGGTCAGCAGCTTGAGCGTTTCTTTGGCATACGACGATAAGGTATGGTCGGGCGACAGCAGCGTGCCATCTAAATCGGAAGCAACGACATGGTACATAACGATGAAATTTAACCTCTGTGGTGTTGGCGGCGCACGCCGCAAAATTTAATGATAATCGGCAAAATGAGCCAGAATCAGCGCAAACGCCTGAGCGCGCAGGTTATCCTTCTCGAACAGGATCTCATGGCGCGCGCCCGCGATAACCTGAGGCGCGCCGCCCGCGCAAGGGTGACCGGCCTGTGCCAGCGCCTGACAAAAGGCATCCTGGCTACAATTGTCCACCACCCGATCTTCCTGCGCCTGCAACAGCAAGATCGGCGTGGTGATATCCGCCGCCCGCGCCAATAACTGTTTACCGGCGATCATCGCTTCACGCACCCAATGATAAGTCGGCCCGCCGACGCGCAACTCCGGGTAATCCGCATAAAATCTGACGTTACGTTGATAGCGTTCACGACTGTGGGTCAACATATTGACCATATAGGGCAAAGGCCGCCATTGTCCGGTGCCAACCGCATAATAGTCACGCATGGCAGGACGTCGCTCCGACCAGTCGAGCACCCGCCACGCCAGCCAGTGAGGGATGGGCAAATGGATACCGCACATCGGCGCGCACAGCGCTGCGGAAGCGAATGCTTCCGGCCGACGCGCCAGAAAATGGGCCAAGATCGCGCCGCCCATCGAGTGGGCCAGCGCAAATCGGCGCGTATAGGCTCGCGGCTCGATTTGCTGTTGCCACAATCGCGCAATGTCATCCACGTAATCACTAAAGCGTAATACATGCCCACGATGACTATCATCCAACAGCCGACCGGATCGCCCTTGTCCACGGTGATCCATCATCAACACGTCATAGCCATGATGAAAAAGATCGTAAGCCACTTCGCTATATTTTACATAGCTTTCAATGCGGCCGGGAAATACCGCTACCACATGCCGATGTTGCGGCGCAGAGAAACGAACAAAACGGATCGGCACATTATCGACGCCGAGGAACTCTCCTTCCTCACGCTGAAGCCAAAAGTTCAGCAACTCTCCGGTAGCAAAGGCAGAAAACTGTGCTTCTCGCGTTAACAGGTTATTGTGATATGGGATCATCATACGTCTCCGGTGCAGACAATAAAGCTAACGGAAAGGCTTTTTGAAATATCAATAACAGCGTATTGTTGCATAAAAAATTTCCAGGCGAAATTTTTAACGTTGCGCAGCAACGGCCTGAAAGGTGGCAGGCAGGACGCGGCCAGAGAAAACAATCAACAGGAAGCATTCGCAATGACCATTGACTGGTGGCTAACCTATTTACTGACAACATTCATTCTCAGCCTCTCTCCGGGTTCCGGCGCCATCAACACCATGAGTACGGGCATCAGCCACGGCTATCGCGGTACGGTCGCGTCAATCTGCGGCTTGCAGGTCGGCCTGTCGATACATATTGTGCTGGTGGGGATTGGGCTGGGCGCACTGCTGGCCAACTCCGTATTGGCGTTCGATATTCTTAAATGGTTGGGAGCAGCCTATCTCATCTGGCTGGGTATCCAGCAATGGCGCGCCGCCGGCTGTTTAAACGGGCCGTGCTGGTGAATCTGACCAATCCCAAAAGCATTGTGTTTCTGGCCGCGCTGTTTCCGCAGTTCATCATGCCGCATGAACCGCAAGCCGCGCAGTATATGGTTTTAGGCATGACAACCGTTGTCGTCGACGTGCTGGTGATGATTGGTTATGCCACGCTAGCGACACGCATTTCAGGCTGGCTGAAAGGCCCGCGTCAAATGCAAACGCTCAACCGGATATTCGGTTCGCTGTTTGTGCTGATCGGCGCGCTGCTGGCTACCGCCAGAAAAACCTGACGCGTCTATTGACCGATTTGATGCCAGCCGGGGTTACCGTCATCACTCGTCGCCGTTATCAACGTGATCGCGGATCATGTTCATAAACGGCGCGCCAAAACGCTCAAGTTTGCGATGACCGACGCCATTAATATTCAGCAGTTCACCGGCGGTAATCGGCATCAGTTCGGCCATTTCCAGCAACGTGGCGTCACTGAACACCACATAAGGCGGAATATTGTCTTCATCGGCGATGGATTTACGCAGCTTGCGCAATTTGGCGAATAGCTTGCGATCGTAATTACCGCCGTAGGATTTCTGACTGGCGCGCGGTTTCAGATTGATCACCCGCGGCACGGCCAACTGCAAAGGCACTTCGCTACGCAGCACCGGACGGGCCGATTCGGTCAACTGTAATGCGAAATGCAAAGCGATATTCTGACTCAGCAGGCCGAGGTGGATCAGTTGGCGCAACACGCTGACCCAATGCTCCTGCGACTTTTCCCGTCCAATGCCATAAACCGGCAATTTGTCATGGCCGAACTCACGGATACGTTGGTTATTCGCCCCGCGCAGCACTTCGACGGTATACCCCATCCCAAAGCGTTGTCCGATTCGATAAACGCAGGAGAGCGCTTTTTGCGCATCGATCAGGGCATCATAACGCTTCGGCGGATCGAGGCAGATATCACAGTTACCGCACGCCTGCTGCCGGCCTTCGCCGAAATAGTTCAGCAACACCAGACGGCGGCAGGTTTGCGCTTCGGCAAACGCGCCCATGACGTTCAACTTATGGCGCTCAATGTCCAGTTGCTGCCCGGCTGGTTTTTCTTCCAGACAACGCCGCAACCAGGCCATATCCGCCGGATCGTAAAACAGCACCGCTTCCGCCGCCAGCCCGGCGCGCCCGGCGCGCCCGGTTTCCTGATAGTAGGATTCAATATTGCGCGGAATATCAAAATGCACAACGAAGCGCACATTCGGCTTATTGATGCCCATGCCAAACGCCACCGTCGCCACCACCACCTGAAGATCGTCACGTTGGAAGGCTTCCTGCACCTGAGCGCGCCGTTGATTATCCAGTCCAGCATGATAGGCCGCCACACTCAGCCCGCGGCTTTGCAGACGCGCGCTGATATCTTCCACCTTGGCCCGGCTGTTGCAATAAATAATGCCGCTTTTGCCGCGCTGCCCTTGAACGAACATCCAAAGCTGATCGAGCGGTTTGAATTTTTCCACCAGCGTGTAGCGAATATTGGGTCGGTCGAAACTACTGATCTGAATAAGCGGCGACTGAAGATCAAGCAGCCGGATAATGTCGCGCCGCGTGGTTTCATCCGCCGTCGCGGTCAGCGCAATAACCGGCAGGTGGGGAAAACGCTGTTTAGCCTGCCCCAACGCCCGGTATTCAGGGCGAAAATCATGGCCCCACTGAGAGATACAGTGCGCTTCATCAACGGCGATCAAGGCTGGCTGCCAGTGAATCAGGTGATCGAGAAAACTGTCTGTCGCCAGACGCTCCGGCGCGATATACAGCAACTTGATTTCTCCGCTGCGGCACCCCGCCATCACCTCAAGCTGCTGCTCACGCGTTTGGGTCGAATTCAGGCAAGCCGCGCTGACGCCATACGCCTGTAGCTGATCGACCTGATCTTTCATCAGCGAAATAAGGGGAGATACCACCAGCGTCAGGCCGTCCATTACCAACGCGGGGATCTGATAACAGAGCGATTTCCCCCCGCCCGTCGGCATCACAACCAGACAATCCCGCCCGCCGATAGTCGCGTTGATGATCGCTTGCTGACCGGGCCGGAATTGTTTGTAGCCAAACGTCTCCCGTAAAACCTGAACCGCAAGCGTTTCCTTATTCAATACTTCCGCCGTAGACACGCGTTCCCCAATCCGATGAAATCCAACAGGCGCTATTTTCAGCGCCGTCCGATAAAACTGCAATGCTTTAAAGAGCAGTGCGTCAGGTTATCGCCATACTTGCGTGTCTGCCCGAAAAATTTTCCCTATTTCTTCAGATGGCGCAAACAACGATGCGAGCAAAAGACGATACGAGCAAACCGCCAACCCCAGCGTCTAAAACATATCGTTGAGCGTGACCCCGATACCGAAGCGCGTCTGGCGATGATTGTAATCAATCAGCGATTCGCCATAGCCGCTGAACACTTTGGTATAAAAGCGCACGTGTTGCGTCAATGGATAACTCCAGGCCAGTTCGCCGCCGCCATAACCGCTATTCCAGTTGTAGCGCCCTTCCGCGCTGAATACGCTATCGCCCCAGACATAGCCCACGCGCAGACGATAGTGTCCCATGTATTTGGTGATGTCCGGGTTATCATCCTCGCTGTCCGATAACCGGACCCAGGGTTTCAGATCCAACTGCCAGTTGCCGTTTTGCGCCATAAGACGCGCATAGACGCGGTTCCAGCTACGTGAAGTAGGCTCAGAACGTCCGTTGGACTGATGATTGAAACCGACCTCGATATCCCGCAGCGTCCAGCCGGCAACGGTGTAATCTGTCGCCCAACCAACAAAAATCTGCGGTTCATAGTCGGTTTCACGAAACGGCGAGGACTGGCCCCGGTTGGAAAGCTGCCACCATGAGCGCTGGGTGTACGAACCGCCCAGCAATGAGTTATCCCCAAAAATCCCGCGCCAGAACGGGAATCCCAGACTAAGCTGGAAATTCACCTCGTCCTTGCGCGCTTCATCAGCCCAGTTATAGCTTTGTATCGCGGCTTTATTGATATTGCTGGTATAGGTATACAGCAGATAGTTGCTTTCATAAGGATAGAGAACGAACGGGCTGTCATGATCCTGCAACAAGCTGGCGATAATGCTGCCGTGCACTGCGGGTTGATCCTTCTCCGGCTCTGTTTTTGTTTCTTCCGCATAAACGGATGTCGCCAGCAGCGCGACCAACATGTCTACAATTTTACGCATTCACTTCTCCCCCAGAGCATTCAAGATCGCTGTCCCGCCGGACAACCAATACCAACACAAACCCGACATTCTACACAGTTCGGCGGTATTTGAACCCGTGTTTGATGCTTTCTCAGTCTTTTCTACAAAGAAAAGAACGCTCTCTTGCTCAATCGACGGCAAAACACGTCATCGGTTAACGGCTGAGATGAAAACACCCGCTATTTCGAGTAGACTGGCGCCACTCTCACCCGCCTTCTTTATCGAGTCACCCATGAATTCGCAGCAAACCCGACAGGGGATCTTTTTCGCCCTGGGCGCCTATTTCATTTGGGGAATTGCACCGGTTTACTTTAAGTTGCTCAAGCATGTTCCGCCTGATGAAATCCTGACGCACCGCATTATCTGGTCGTTTTTCTTTATGTTGATCCTGCTGACCGTCAGCCGGAAATGGCGTCAGGTGCGTTATGTTTGCCGCAATGTCAAACACCTGCTGTTGCTGGCCCTGACCGCCGTGCTCGTCGGCGGTAACTGGTTACTGTATATCTGGGCGGTCAATAACAATCATCTGCTGGAAGCCAGTCTGGGCTACTTTATCAACCCGCTGGTTAACGTATTGCTGGGAGTGCTGTTTCTGGGTGAGCGCCTTCGCCGTCTGCAATGGATGGCGGTACTGCTGGCGGTTGTCGGTGTGCTCGTCCAGTTGTGGACGTTCGGTTCGCTGCCCATCGTTGCGTTAACGCTGGCCTTCAGTTTTGCGTTATACGGTCTGTTGCGTAAAAAGATTGGGATTGACGGGCAAACCGGCATGCTGATCGAAACCCTTTGGCTGTTGCCGCTGGCGGTTATCTACCTGTTTTTATCGCCGATAGCCCAAGCAGTCATATGCTCGACAACCCGTGGTCGCTGAACCTGCTGCTGATCGCCGCGGGCATGGTCACCACCGTCCCGTTGCTGCTTTTCACCGCTGCCGCGATGCGCCTGCCCCTCTCGACGTTGGGCTTTTTCCAATACCTTGGGCCGACCATGATGTTCCTGCTGGCCGTCATGTTGTATGGTGAACCGATGGGGAGCGACAAACTGATCACGTTTGCCTTTATCTGGAGTGCGCTGGCGCTGTTTATTCTGGATGCGCTTCATACGCAACGTAAGCGACGTCGGGTTCAGGTTACCTCGCATCAGATACAACACGGCGCGAAATAAAGCGCGAGAGAAATGGACTAAAGAGCAGCGTCGAGAACAGTCGCAACGTCTGCATCGCAATGACAAACGCCATATCGACCCTGCTGCCCGCCGCAATAATGGCGATCGAATCCAGCCCGCCGGGGCTGGTCGCCAGATAAGCCGTCAGCAAATCAACAGGCAATATCCGCGTGACCAGCAGCGCCATGCCGCCGCACAGCAACATCAGCCCGACGATGGACGCCATCATGTGCGGCAAGGTGCGCAAGGCCAGGAAAAATATCGGGCGGGTAAAACACAAACCGACGCTCCAGCCAATAAAAGCATAAGCCAGCGCCAGCAACCATTCCGGCGTCTGTAAATGCATCACCCCGCTGGCGTGCAGAAATGAACCAATAATCATCGGTCCCAACAGCGCGCCGGAAGGAATACGCAGACGCCTTGCCAACCATGCTCCGCCAAACGCGACGCACAATGTCGCGGGGAAACGCCAGTCAAGCGAGGGAAACCACACTAGCATGGCATTGTTTTCGGCGGCCGCGTCCCCCAGGCTGAGGCGCGCGACAAACGCTGCGCTGGCCGTCACCATCAAAACGCGCAGATACTGCATAAAGGCCACCAGCCGCACATCCGCGCCAAATTTCCCCGACATGGCGACCATGGCGGAAGCGCCGCCGGGAGACGCGCCCCAGGTGCCGGTCGTTCCCGGTAATTCGCTGAACTTCACCAACAGCCAACCGGAAAGCCCACTGGCGGCAAGCGTAGCCAGCAAAATAAACAGCACCAGCGGCCATTCGCTGATTAACGGACTAAGGATGGAAAACGAGAGACTTTGCGCCACCAGACAACCCAGCACCGCGTTGCTGCCAGCAAAACATACTGGTGGAATACGGATGGTTGCGCCATTCAACCCCATCACCACGCCAACCAGCATGGGGCCCAGCAACAACGCAGCAGGGACATGGTAAACCTGCAACCCGAACCCCAGAATGAGTGAAACCGACAGCAGTATCCCCCATTGCATCAAGGGTGAAACCCTTTTCATGCGCACAACCTGTTTCAACAATAAGTCATTATCCGCCATTTTAAACTGATTAGTCAGATAATGAATATGGCAATTGATGACAAGATAACGCGCGATGAGAACCAATCGGTCTTAAGGTCGGCGCGGGTCGATGTATCGGATAAACATAACGTAATAGCAGCAGCGAAACCGGATAAAGCGCTCCACAAAAGCGGGAGCGCGACAACGTTCAGATAGCGTTTACAGCCAGTTTTTGCGTTTGAAATAGAGATACGGCGCCAGTCCTGCCAGGATCATCAGCACAATGGCGCCCGGATAGCCGAATGACCATTTCAGTTCAGGCATAAACTCAAAGTTCATCCCATAACTGGATGCCACCAGCGTCGGCGGCAGAAAGACCACGGAAACCACCGAGAAGATTTTGATGATGCGGCTTTGTTCAATGTTAATGAAGCCCATTGCCGCTTGCATCAGGAAGTTAACCTTCTGAAACAACGATTCATTATGGGGCAACAGGGATTCGATATCGCGCAGAATTTCACGCGCCTGCTCCAGTTGACCGGATGGCAAACGCGCCTTGCGAACCAGGAAATTCAACGCACGCTGCGTATCCATCAGGCACAGACGAACCTTCCAGCCCACGTCTTCCAGTTCCGCCAGCGTGGAAAGCGCGTCATCATATTCCTCGCCCTGACGACCTTCCATAATGACGCGGCTCAATGATTCCAGATCGCTATAGATGTTCTCGATTTCATCCGCCAACTGCTCAATTTTGGTTTCGAATAAATCCAGCAGCAGTTCATAAGCATTGCCATCGACCAGTGTTTGGTTACGCGCCCGCATGCGATACAAACGAAAGGCGGGCAGTTCGCGTTCGCGCAGCGTATATAAGCGACCATCCCGGATGGTGAACGCCACGGTCGCGTTACCGGCATGATCTTCCGCGTCTTCAAAGAAGAAGAAGGAGTGAATGTGCAACCCGTCCTCGTCTTCGAAGAAACGCGCCGACGCTTCAATATCTTCCAGTTCTGGCCGGGTAGCCAGACTTTGTCCCAGTTCGTTTTGTACTTTATCTCGCTCATCATCGTCAGGCTCGATCAGATCGACCCACACGGATGAAGTGAGATCATCGGAGTCATCCAGTTCCAGACGAGATAAACGGCAGTGATCCAGTTTAAATGCGCTTAGCATGGGCCATAGCTCCCTTTTCAGTAACAGAGATGGACAACGCGATTGAAGCACAGAAACAGAGGTGAAAACGTCACCGGCAGGTTTCAGTCCGTTCGACGGATCTGACTCGTAGCGACATGAATAGTATCGCTGACAACCACGAAGGCTATCAGCAGGAGATAGCCTTAGAAGTTGTACCTAATGAGCAGGTTTATGAGCCAGCATCGACTGGGTGTGTCCAAGGCGTAGGTCCTCCGGGAATGATGATGCGCGCATGTTACGCCGAGATGAAAAAGGCTGTCAACTTTAAAACCGCCGTTAAAACCCGCTGTCGCCGATTGAATAAATTTTCTGGTTTTATCCCCCAGATATGGGTGATGCACAACACCTCTATGATTTAATCAAATATGATTTTCCCAATCACCCCCCCATCTAACTGACGAGCAGTTGATTGTAGTAAACTTTTGTTACAACAGAGGTATTCAACGAAATTTCCATGATTTCATAAGCTAAAAACAGGATTTACGCCAGATGTTAAAAACAAAAAAATTTTTACCCTCTTTTTTATTCTATGGTTACTCAATTATTTGTGTTTTTTTAATCTATGCATTCTCCACAACAGAAATGAGTGGATGATCGATGATAAGGAGATCAAAAGCCTTTGCGAAGTTCCTAAAGGAGATGGCGATGGATTTTTCTTCTTCATAATTTTTCCTGTATTTATTCCATTTTTTTTCGTAAAAAAGAATAAAATAAGAATAATAACCTTGTTTATTATAGCATTATATTATATATGGCGATTTTTAATACGCTTTCATAGTTGTTAATTAACCTTTTATTTCGAAGAGTAAAGAAATATAAACGCCATTCTCAGGCTATTTAATAAAGAAAGCTGTTCGAAAATTCTCCGTAATTATGGAAAGAGATGAAATACGCAGCATGCGAGAAAACCGATTAAGGGCGTCTTCCATTTTCAGGCTCGCCTGACGATAACGTAGATATTATTTCCCATAAGCTTTCCCTCGCTTTTTTATAGTAGCCCCGACTTTGGAAGAGACCACTTTAATAAATCACACCGTTTCAAGCCTGGCGTAAGCCGCGACCAGCCATTTAATTCCTTGTCCCTGAAACGCCACCTGAATCCGGCAGTGGTCGCCGCTGCCTTCCAGATTGACGATGGTGCCTTCGCCAAATTTGGTGTGACGAACCCGTTGCCCCAGCGTATAGCCACTGTCATTCTGGCTGACGGGCGTACCCAGCCGCTGATGATTAACCGGACGCGATACGCTGGCCCGCAGACGGACTTCCTCAACGCATTCCGCCGGCAATTCGCCCACAAAACGCGAAGGACGATGATAAGCTTCCTTGCCGTACAAACGCCGGGATTCCGCATAGGTCAACGTCAGTTTTTGCATGGCGCGCGTCACGCCCACATAGGCCAGACGGCGCTCCTCCTCCAGCCGACCGCCTTCATCCAGCGACATCTGGCTGGGGAACATGCCCTCTTCCATCCCGACAATGAAAACCTGCGGAAATTCCAGTCCTTTCGCCGAGTGCAGCGTCATCAGTTGCACCGCATCCTGATTGGCGTCCGCCTGCCCTTCTCCCGCTTCCAACGCCGCGTGCGACAGGAACGCCTGTAATGGCATCAGATCCTGATCTTCATCCTGATAACTGAACTGCCGTGTGGCAGTGACCAGTTCTTCGAGGTTTTCTATGCGCGCCTGGCCTTTTTCCCCTTTCTCCTGCTCGTACATGCTCCACAGACCGGAATCTTTAATCACCCGGTCAGTCTGTACATGCAAGGGCAGTTCAGCGGTTTCATAGGCCAGCGCATCAATCAGTTCCACAAAGCGCTGTAGCGATGCGCTTGCGCGTCCCGCCAGCGCCTTGTCCTGCAATAACGCGCGCGTTGACTGCCACAGCGTCAACTGCCTGTCGCGCGCGGTTTGGCGCACCACATCCAGCGTTCTGTCGCCGACGCCGCGCGTCGGGGTATTCACCACCCGCTCGAACGCCGCATCGTCATTCCGGTTGGCGATCAGGCGCAGATAGGCCAACGCATCTTTAACTTCCTGACGTTCAAAGAACCGCATGCCGCCGTAGATGCGATACGGCATGCTTTGTTGCAACAGCGCTTCCTCCAGCACACGCGACTGGGCGTTGCTGCGATATAAAATGGCGTTGTCGTTCAACGATTCGCCATTTTTCTGCCAGACTTTGATGCGGTTGACGACGAACCGGGCTTCGTCCAGTTCATTAAACGCGCAATAGAGTGAAATCGGCTCGCCTTCCACGCCGTCCGTCCACAAATTTTTCCCCAGACGCCCACCGTTGTGCGCAATCAGCGCATTGGCCGCTTTCAGGATAGTGCTGGTCGAACGGTAATTTTGTTCCAGCCGAATCGTCTCGGCGCCGGCAAAGTCTTTCAAGAACAACTGGATATTTTCGACCTGCGCGCCGCGCCAGCCATAGATAGACTGATCGTCATCACCCACGATCATCACTTTGGCGCTGTCGCCCGCCAGCATACGGATCCACGCATACTGGATACGGTTGGTGTCCTGAAACTCATCCACCAGAATATTGGTGAATCGTTCGCGATAGTGGTTCAGCACATGCGGCTTGTTTAACCACAGTTCATGCGCGCGCAGCAGCAACTCGGCAAAATCCACCAATCCGGCGCGATCGCAGGCTTCCTGATAAGCCTGATACACCCGCTGCCAGGTTTGTTCGATAGGATTGCCATAACTTTCAATATGTTGGGGACGCAGCCCTTCGTCTTTTTTACCGTTGATGTACCACATGGCCTGACGCGGCGGCCACTGCTTCTCATCCAGATTCAGGGCGCGTATCAGACGCTTGAGCAACCGGAGTTGATCATCGCTATCTAGGATCTGAAAATCCTGCGGCAGCCCGGCGTCCGTATGATGCGCACGCAGCAAACGGTGGGCCAGGCCATGAAAAGTGCCGATCCACATTCCGCCCTGGCTGGTGCCGATCAGGTGATCGATGCGATGACGCATTTCCGCCGCGGCTTTGTTGGTGAAAGTCACCGCCATAATGGAATAAGGCGAACAGTTTTCAACGGCCAGCAACCAGGCGATACGGTGCACCAATACCCTGGTTTTGCCGCTGCCCGCTCCGGCCAGCACCAATACATTGCCGCGTGGCGCGGCTACCGCATCGCGTTGTTTGTCGTTGAGGCCATCGAGCAGTTCAGAAACGTCCATAGATACCGGTTATCCGTTGGCGGGAAGGGGTGTCGTCACCAGGAAGACACCTTTCCACTGGTGATTTATACAGTTTAATAAAGTGATTATAACAATGCTGTCAGCGATGCCAACCGTGAAATTTCAATATGCGGCAGTAGCCGGGCGTCATCAATCCGCATCAGGTTGCCTGCGCGCAGATTGATCCAGCACGCCTGCATGCCACAACGTACCGCACCGACGACATCGGCGGTGAGATCATCGCCCACATGCAAAATCTGATGCAGGGGCAAATCGAGTTTTTCCGCCGCCAGATGATACATATCCTCAAACGGCTTTGCGCGCCCGTCGGCGCCGGCGCGGAGAATAAATCTGAAATAGCGCCCCAACCCAAATCGATGCGGCTCGGCGTTGCCATTAGTGATCGCCGCCAACGGCACATGTTCGGCCAAAACAGACAGCACACGGTGCGTCTCATCCGTTACCTCGATTTGACTGCGCCAGCGGGCGAAATCCGCCATCGCTTCGCTCGCGCCTGCCGCCGCCTGCGCCGTATTCAGGCCCGCACTCAACATCACCTGCTCAACCGCCCGGCGACGCCATTGGGTGACGTCATGATAAATGTCCGGCTCCCGCGCCCGCAGTTCATCGCGCAGTCGATGGAAATCCTCTGCCTGAAAATCAGCTAGCGCGGGGTGATACTGTTGTAAAAAGCTCACCGACTCTCGCTCCGTGCGCCGTATCACCTCATCATTGTCGTACAGCGTGTCGTCCAAATCGAACGTGATCGCACGGATTCGACCCAGAGGCCGGTAAAAATGCATCAGGTTTTTCCTCGTTTGGCGCGTGGATGCGCGTCGTCATAGACCGACGCTAAATGCTGAAAGTCCAGATGGGTATAAATCTGTGTCGTTGACAGGTTGGCATGCCCCAGCAATTCCTGAACCGCACGCAAATCGCCGCTGGATTCCAGCATGTGAGTGGCAAAAGAGTGTCGCAGTTTGTGCGGATGAACGTGGCTGCTGATGCCTTGTTTCACGCCCCATTCAGCAAAACGCTTCTGCACATTGCGCATGGAAATACGTCGCCCCTGGTTGGAAACAAAAATAGCGTCGTCCTGCGGTCCGAACAGTTCGCGCTGCGCCAGCCACTGTTCCAGCCAGGTAACCGCCATTTTTCCTATCGGCAATTTACGTTCTTTGCTGCCTTTGCCCACCACCCAGACTTCGCCCGTATCAAGATTAACATGCTGACAGTCCATACCCACCAGTTCAGCCAGACGCAAGCCGGCGCCGTACATCACTTCCAGCATCGCCCGATCGCGCACCGCCAGCGGATCGTTCAGATCAATATCCAGCAGGCGATCTATCTCATCGACATCCATATTTTTGGGCAGATGGCGACCGGCTCGCGGCGTGGAAACGCCTTTGGCCGGATTCGCGCCCAGCGCGCCGCGCGACACCATCCAATCAAGGAAGCTGCGCAACGCCGATAACCGCAGCGCCAGACTTGCCGCATGCAACCCGTCTCGCTTACTACGGGAAACCACAGCGCGAACGCCCGCCGCATCCAGTTTTTTCCAATCCGTCACGCCGGCAGCCGACACCATCGTGATGATCGCGGCCAACTGGCGGGCATAACTGATTTGCGTCAGCGGACTTAATTGACGCTCCACTTTCAGATAACGCAGGAAATCATCCACGCCGGATTGCAGCGCGCCACACTCTGAAGGTCGATCCGGCTGGCTCATATCCGCTCAACCCAGCGCTCCAGCATGGCGGGCAACATGGTCGCCAATTGCTGCAACAGCACGGTTCCCATACCATCCTGATAGTGATGCGTGTCACGGCTACTGAAGATCAGCAGCCCTAAGTCGTGGCTTTCACCCATTAAGGATAACGCGACTGATCCCACCTGTTTGGCCTGCGGCAACAGCATCAGCAATTCGGGGCCGTTCAGGTTGCCCAGATAATGGTTGGAATGACCGAAACGTTGAATACGCAACGGCTCAAACAACGTGCGATTCAGCGCCAGATGCGTGAAATCGGAAGGGGCGCCGATACGCCATTTATCACTGAACAGGCGAACGGATGCGCTGGCCAAGCCAAGCTTGCGCGCCCAGCGCTGAAGCCGATCGAGCATATCCAGCAGGCTGTCGGCAGAGGTCAGTTCAGCTTGCAGGCTGAGCAGTCGCTTGAACAGCACCTCGTTCGCCTTCGCCTGTTCCATCAGCAACGTGATTTCTTCTTCAAGCTGCGAGATGTGATGCCGTTGACGAGCAAGCTGCCACTCGACCAGCGATACCGTCCCTCTGACGGGATGCGGGATCTGCATTTGCTCGGTAGGACGGGCATTGCGGATAAAAAAATCAGGATTCTGTTGCAGGAACTGCAAAACCATCTCGTCACTGAGTGCGATTTGGCGCTCTGCCTGCTCCTCGACATTCTTCATAAATGAATAAATCCATCGTAAACATGCGTTGCAGGACCGGTCATAAACAACGGATGCCCCGGACCGTCCCAATGAATATCCAGATCACCGCCAGGCAGCGTCACCCGTACCTGCGAAGCCAGCAGCCCCTGCTGTACCCCAACGGCCACAGCAGCGCAGGCGCCGCTGCCGCATGCCTGCGTTTCGCCCGCGCCACGTTCATAAACCCGCAGACGAACCGTATGACGATCGACAACCTGCATAAAACCGATATTAGCACGTTCTGGAAAACGCTCATGGCTTTCCAGCAACGGTCCGATCACTTCCACATTCGCGCTATTTACATCATCGACCTGGATCACGCAATGCGGATTACCCATAGAGACGACACCGCAAAGTATGGTGTGCTCACCGGCGCGCATGATGTAGGTTTTTTCCGCTTTGACCGCCCGAAACGGCACCTGCTGCGGTTCAAAATTGGGTTCGCCCATATTGACCCGCACCAGTTCATCATCGGTGACAGAGAGGATCATGCGCCCGGTCTGAGTGCTGACCGCGATATCGCGCTTATTGGTCAACCCTTTCAGACGGACGAAACGGGCAAAACAGCGTGCGCCATTGCCGCATTGAGCGACTTCGCTGCCGTCGGCATTGAAAATACGATAATGGAAGTCCAGTTCAGGATCGTAGGGGGGCTCCACCACCAGCAATTGATCGAAACCGACACCGCAATGCCGTTCCGCCAAACGGCGGATCAATTCGGGGGAAAAATAAACATTCTGCGTGACTGCATCAACAACCATGAAATCGTTGCCTAAGCCGTGCATTTTAGCGAACTGCATTATCCTGACTCCGCTGGCTTAACCGGGCGCGGTAAAAACGCTATCGTGACCTGTTATAAAATAATGATAGAAACACATCGTCACGCACTAACGTTGCACGGGCACATTTTGATGTGATGCCTGATTCGCATTCTGCTCGGCGCCTGTCGATGCGGCCTTCTGTTCGGGCGGCATATACAGCGGCCCTTTTAAGCCGCACCCGAACAGGCTTAGTAACGATAACGCCAGAAAAAACCGACGAAATACTTTTTTCATAACATTAAGACCTGTAATTCCTACTCGTATGCTCTCTATAATCGCAGGTGGATCATGAAAATCAACTGGAATCGAAAATGAACGATAGCGAGTTCCATCAATTAGCCGATAAATTGATGCTTCAGTTGGAAGAAACGCTGGATCAGTTTGCCGGCGATGCCGATGCATCAGGTCTGGCTGGCGACCAAAGCCGGAGGCTATCACTTCAATTATCAGGCTGACCGCTGGATAGGCGCTCGCAGCGGCGATGATTTGATGGCGTTGCTGTCCGCCGCCTGTTCCGCGCAGGCAGGCGAAGATGTCCACTTCGCATGACGCCATCAGACTTTTACGGTTAGCCGCGCCAGGCGCGTGCCAGCAGGAGCACCATCAGCAACAGCACGGCGATGCCGAACATATTCACCAGCGGCCAGCCGCTGGTAAGCGCCATCATACTCCCCGCCGACAGCGACGCCAGCGCATTGGGGATAGCGATAGCCAGTGAGTTGATCCCCTGTAACCGGGATTTATGCACGGAATGGGTAAAGGTATTCAACATAAACGTGCCGCCGTTGAACATGAACGCCCAGCCGATGCCGTACATTATCAACGCAACCAGGAAATGCCAGAACGTTACGCCGCTTAACGCGACAACAATACCGATCACATTGCAGAGAATACCGGTGACGATCACCTGCGTAGCGCTCATCCGTTTTGCCAACACTACCAGCAGCAACGCCGGGGCATACATCGCCACAAAATGCCACTGCAATGCCGTCGCGCTGTTGTCCACCGAAAAGTGGTGCTGATGCATGGCGAGCGGCGCTGAATTCATCAGCAGCGTCATCACCACAAAACCGACCGTGCAACTCACCGTTCCCAACATAAACGCACGGCTTTTCAGAATTGAAAACAACGACGCTTCTTCCTTATGCGTTGCCGCGACAGGCGCCGTATTGGGTAATTTCAGCCCCAACAGCAATAGCGCCGTGAAGGTACAGATAACCGCCCCGGCGATAAAGCTGCCAAAGAAGGGATACGGCGACCATAAATAGGCGGATTGGCTGGCGGCGAAAGGTCCGATAAAACCGCCCAGGATCCCGCCGCTGATAACCCATGAAATCGCGCTGCTTTTTTGCTGCTGATCCGTAAAGATTTCCGCCGCCGCAAAACGATAATACTGATTGAACGCGCAGGACATGCCCAACATAAATGTGGAAAAAACAAACAGGGCAAAACTGTTCAATACTATCGCCCACGCCGCCAGCAGCGAGCCCGTCACCCCCAGCAAGGCGCCGAAGATAAAAGCGTTGCGCCTGCCATATTTCGCCATCAGCGAGGAAACCGAGTAAATCATCAGCGTGGCGCCGCAGACCGTTGACGTAATTGGCAGCGTGGTCAACAACGGAACCGGCGTCATCAGGATGCCGACCAAGGTAGAAGAAAGGGTGATCAGCGAAATGATACTGCCCGTCAATCCCTGACCTAACACCAGTAATATCAAATTGTTACGTGATAATGCATCCAAGGTGAAGTCCTTTTCTCAATACGGCGAAAAGAAAAAAGCCAGATCTGGCCAATGATGTTGAAGGATAAAAACTAAAGTATCTTCAAGCGCTGCTTCATGACCATTGTCTGACCCTCTGCGACTGGCGTAATACACAAATGGGAAAGCGCGCTGCTGCGGAAAGGGATCACCTGAGTTCGGCCATCCAATTGCACAATCTGATAAAACTGCGGCAGATTGAAATTAATAAAGCTTGAACCATAAGTAAAGCGATCATGAGAGGACGAATAGAACCGGCTGACGTCACGCACCAGTTCTTCCTTGCTGCCTTCGCAGTGGCGGTACACTTCAACCCGGTTGGACTCATCCAGAATATAGATATTAAAGCCCCGATTTTCATCAAGATCTTCAAAGAAGAACTGGATAATCCCTTCACTGGCCACACCATCCACCACCGCTGGCAAATGCACATGGTTGGTTTCCACCTGAACAGGCTGACCTTGCAGTTTATTGTTGGAGATCGCGCCATAAAACTCGACGGCGTTTTCCAACTTCTGTACCGAGACGCTCAGCCGTTCAAAGAACAATCCCCAGGTTTGTCCGGCCACTTTCACCGCTTTGAAGCGGCTGGGCTCCTGACGTGTGCTGGTCAGGCGTAGTTCAATACATTCAGATACCAGCTGTTGTACGCGAGTACGAATCAGGCCGCGTAAATGCTGGCTATAACAGAAAACTTCCAGCGATTCCGGCAACGCGGCGTCCTGATGCATCTTGCCCAGAATGGTTTTCAGCGCTTCCAGTACCGCCTGCTCGCCGCTGAAATGCAGAGTACGCACTTCATTCCAGGAGTTGCGGTACAGCAAATCGATACTTCCCACCAGACATTGCTGCTGCTGACCGAAACTGAAAACATCCAGATGGCGGAAATCAAAATGCACCACCTGATTACGGAAGGCGGCGGTGGGGTCATATTCCAGATTGACGATGATCGCCAGATGACGGATCTCACACGGACTGTAGAGCGCTTTCGGCGTCGGCGCGGGTAGACGCAGCGGGAAATGGCTTGAAACATCCGCCACCAGCTCCTGCAAGCGGGTGATGTCGCACAATTCGTTGCCTTTGATGTACAAGCGCGTGGCAGGCGTCAGCAGGCCGTTAAAGTAGGCCCAGGCCACCAGCTTGTTCAGATAGCGGTTATACTCCAGCGGCTGATGGCTGATGATGGCGTCCATCGACGGCGCCTGATTGTACAGATACCAGCCGGTGCGGTTGGCGCGTCCGGCAGGCACATAAATAAAGGTCAGATTCGGCTCGGATAAATCAGGCGAAATCTGCGGATTCAGCAGCGTCACTTTGCCCGGCAATGCTTCAAATGCGGCATAGAGCTTACGGGTGAGAACGCCGATATCCTGCGGACTGGCGCTCACGCTCAGATTGTTACGGCGGGCAAAGCGAATCAGGTTGCGATAAGTCTGCATCATCGCGTCGAGCAGTTCATTGTGTGCTTCGCGCACACGCTCGATTTTCCAGTTGGCGCGATTATCCAGCATCGCCAGATACTCAGGACTCCAGTCCCACTCCTGCACCAGTTGGCTCAGGATTTGACGGCGCCAGACTACGCAGGCGCGCTCTCTGGATAATTTTTCACAGACTTTCAGATAGAAACAGCGACGAGCCAGATCCAGGCGGGTTGGATCGTTAATCGCCGTCAGATAACGGGTAACGCGTTCCAGCATCATGCAGTAGGGGTCCAGACCGAAAGAAACGATCTCGCCTTTGTGCAAACGCGCTTTAATATCCATTGAAAGCAGATGCGTATCGGGATATTCCCAGGAATAGGCTTCCAGCAGCAGCGTTTTCAACACCGCCTTATAGGGGGAATCGATGCTTTTATACAACTGCCACAGGCTGGCGCCGAAATACTCTTCCGCAGAAAGCGTACTCAGCCCGCCCAGATCCAGCCACTCGTTCGGCGCCAGAGCGCTTTGAGCATACAGCGACAGCACGTATTCGTCATAGTTTGACTCTTCTTCAACCGGTACCATATTCCATAGAATACGCTTACCCGCCATACGCACCGCAGTACGATAAAACTCATCCAGCAACAGGATATGTTGTGTGGAACCGCAATCCTCACCGCCGAGGCTGCCGCTTTCATTATGGCGGAAGCGGTTTTCATCCATCAGGAAGAAGCTGACATCCACGCCTTGCGCGGCCGCCCACTGTTCCAGCAGCTTACATTTCTGCTGCAACCGCGAACGCTCTTCATTATCGAGCCAGGACTGATGACAAACCCAGATATCCAGATCAGAACTGCAACTCTGACCAATGGAAGCGGTGCTGCCCATTGAGTAGACGCCGGTGATCGGCAACTCGCCTTGCTCGTGCGAATCCGCCAACTGGCCCCATTTTAATTCGATGTTATCCAGGTAGCGCTGTTGTTTTTCATCAGGCGTGTAAAAGCAGATACCGTGCGGAACCTTGCCTTCAAGGTAGCCTGGCATCAACGGGTGATGATGATGTAATAAGATCGGCAAAAGACTGTAGACCTGCTGAAAAGCGGGCTTCATTGCTTCCAGAGCACGATCAACCCGCAGTTGGTTGATCGCATCCAGTCTTTGCTTCAAAGTCTCGATATAGAAGTACAAGACGTTTCGCCTGATGATTATCCCAGTGCCTAGAAAAAAACCCGTATTCCAAATCTGCCGCTGATGAAATTATAAGAATGTTTGGCAAAATATTGCTGGAAACGTGATCAATTTAACACCTTGCTGATTGAGCGTAAAGAAAGTAAAGAAAGTTAGACTTATCTATCTTGCTTTTATTACGTTTTTTCAGTTGCCCGAACCAGCCCGCTCTCTCATCGCCACCTTCCTGTGTCTCGCCTGTACGTTTAAAGACGTACCGCCCATGTCCGTAACCTGACACTTGCGCACCATCAGTGATACGATGGTGGAAAATGATAAAAACGGTATCAAGCATGGTAGACAACATTATTAGAATTGCCACCCGACAAAGCCCGCTCGCCCTGTGGCAAGCACGATATGTGCAACAACGTCTGACGCAATTCCACCCCCAACTTCAGGTCGAACTGGTCCCTATGGTGACCCGCGGCGATGTCATTCTGGATACCCCGCTGGCGAAGGTGGGCGGTAAGGGTTTGTTTGTCAAAGAATTGGAGTTGGCGCTGCTGGCGGGCCTCGCCGATATTGCCGTTCACTCCATGAAAGATGTTCCGATCGAATTCCCTGACGGCCTCGGACTCGTCACCATCTGTGAACGGGACGACCCGCGCGATGCTTTCGTTTCCAATCACTACGCCAGCCTCGATCAATTACCCGCCGGCAGTTGCGTAGGCACGTCCAGCCTGCGCCGCCAGTGCCAATTGCGCGCCAGACGGCCTGATCTGATCATTCGGGATTTACGCGGCAATGTCGGTACGCGCCTGTCAAAACTGGATAACGGCGAATACGACGCCATTATTCTGGCGGTGGCGGGCCTGAAACGCCTGAAGCTGGAAGATCGCATCCGCAGCGCTCTCAGCCCTGAAGAATCACTGCCTGCCGTCGGGCAAGGGGCGATCGGCATTGAATGTCGGTTAAATGACGAACGTACCCGGCGATTGCTTGCCCCGTTGAACCATGCCGCCACCGCCGCCCGCGTGCAGGCGGAACGGGCGATGAATCTCCGTCTGGAAGGCGGGTGTCAGGTGCCTATCGGCAGTTACGCCGAATTGAAAGATGACACCTTGTGGCTGCGCGCGCTGGTCGGCGCCCCGGATGGCAGCCGGATCATCGTCGGTGAACGTACTGGCGACATGGCGGATGCCGCGCAAATCGGCACCTCGCTGGCGGAAGAATTATTAGCGAAAGGGGCTCGTGAAATCCTGCAATCCGTCTATCAGGAAACGCCCTCATCATGACCATTCTGGTGACCCGTCCGTCACCGGCTGGCGAGCAACTGGTGACCCGATTGCGAAAACTGGGCTACAGCGCCTGGCACAGCCCGCTGATTGAGTTTTCACCGGGCCATGAATTGAACCAGTTACCGACTCGGCTGGCCGCGTTGCAACCCGGCGACATGGTGTTTGCACTCTCACAGCATGCGATAAATTATGCCGATCCGCTGCTGACCCGGACAGGCAATGGCTGGCCTTCCACGCTAATCTACTATGCTATTGGCAGGACAACCGCACTGACGTTGCACAAAGTCAGCGCACAGCCTGTTTCCTACCCTCAGGATAGAGAAACCAGCGAAACATTGTTGCAACTTCCCGAACTTCAGCATGTTAATGGCAAACAAGCGCTATTATTACGGGGTAACGGCGGTAGGGAACTGCTTGGCGCCACCCTCGCCGCGCGGGGCGCCGGCGTGGTTTACTGTGAATGTTATCAACGCCGCGCCGTACATTACGACGGGCTGGAACAGAGTCGTCACTGGCAACAGGCTGGTATTGACAGGGTGGTGATCACCAGCGGAGAAATGCTACAACAGATCTATAATTTAGTTCCTGATTACTATCGGACTTCCTGGTTACTCGGATGTCAGGTGATTGTGGTCAGTGAACGCCTGGCAACGCAGGCGCGTCAGCTTGGCTGGCGCCATATTCGAGTAGCCGATAACGCCGACAACGATGCGCTCGTGCGCGCACTACAATAAACCTGATCATGGGATGTACCATTATGACGGAACACAATACCCCAACAGCCCCGTCCGAAGAGGTTACAGAGCGGGCTGACCCCGCTCATCAGCCACAGGATCCCGCACCGCAACCAGCCAAACGAACAGGCGCCCTGCTGGGGGCTATCGCGATTATTATTGCGCTGGCGCTGAGCGGCGGACTTTACTATTACAGCCAGCAGCAGGCCCAACAAACGTCTGCCGCCATTGTGCGGCTGGAATCCCGGTTAAGCTCGCTACAACAAGAGCAACAGCAGGAACGCCAGCAGTGGCAAGATGCGCAGCAGCAACATACCAAAGTGCAGGAAGAGGCCGAACAGCGTCTTAACGCCTTAACGCGTCAGTCGGATGAACTACGTGAAAAGCTGGCGGCATTGTCCAATCACGACACCAACACCTGGTTGCTGACGCAATCTGATTTTCTGGTAAAAATGGCCGCCAGAAAACTATGGAGTGATAAAGACGTCACCACGGCCGGCGCGTTACTGAAAAGCGCGGATAACAGTCTGGCGGAAATGAACGATCCAAGCCTGATCGAAGTTCGCCGCGCGCTGACCAATGATATCAGCGCGCTGGCTAGCGTCAGTCAAATCGATTTCGACGGTATCATTCTCAAAGTGAACCAATTGACCGATCAGATAGATAACCTGCGTCTGGCCGATAACGATATCGACGAAGCGCCGATGGATGAAAACAGCACGGAGTTATCCGCTTCGCTCAGCGAATGGCGGCAGAACCTCAGCAAAAGCTGGCGCAACTTTCTGACTGACTTCATTACCGTTCGCCGCCGGGACAGCGCGGAGGAACCGCTGTTAGCACCCAGCCAGGATGTGTATTTGCGCGAGAATATCCGTTCGCGCTTGCTGGTCGCGGCGCAGGCGATCCCGCGTCATCAGAATGAAGTGTATAAACAATCCCTGGAAACCGCCGCCACATGGGTCAGAGCTTATTTCGACACCACAGACCCAACGACTCAGGCCTTTCTGGATCAGCTTGATGAACTGAGCCAACAATCGATCTCGATGGATGTGCCTGCCGAATTGCAAAGTCAGCCGTTGCTGGAAAAACTGATGCAGACCAGAGTCCGTAACTTGCTGGCACAGACGCCGGCGATACAGCAGGAGGGCTGAACATGTTGAGAGTCTTGTTGCTGTTTCTGCTGCTGATTGCAGGCGTGGTGCTCGGCCCGATGGTGGCCGGTCATCAAGGTTATGTGCTGATTCAAACGGACAACTACAACATTGAAACCAGCGTGACCGGTCTGGCGATTATGCTGGTGTTGCTGTTCCTGATCCTGCTGGCCGTCGAATGGATTATCCGTCGCGTTTTTCGTACCGGAGCGCGCACGCGGGGCTGGTTCCTTGGCCGTAAGCGCAACCGGGCCAGAAAACAGACCAAAGCGGCGTTGCTTAAACTGGCGGAAGGAGATTATCGACAGGTTGAGAAATTAATGACGCGCAATGCCGATCATGCCGAACAGCCGGTGGTCAATTACCTGCTGGCGGCGGAAGCCGCTCAACAGCGCGGCGATGAATTCCGCACCAAACAATATCTGGAACGAGCGGCGGAAATTGCCGATAGCGACCCGCTACCGGTGGATATCACCCGTGTGCGTATTCAGTTGGCGCGCCATGAAGATCATGCCGCGCGTCATGGCGTCGACCGCCTGCTGGAAGTCGCCCCTCGTCATCCCGAAGTCTTGCGTCTGGCTGAGCAGGCGTTTTTGCGCACTCATGCCTACAGCGCGTTGTTGGATATTCTGCCCGCCATGCGCAAACTGCCTTCTTATGACGAAGCGCATGTCCGGCAACTGCAACAGCAGGCTTACATCGGCCTGATGGATCAAGCCATGGCGGATGGCGGTAATGAAGGACTGAAGCAATGGTGGAACAGCCAAAGTCGTAAAGTTCGTCATGAAGTGCCTTTACAAGTGGCGATGGTCGAACATTTGATTGAATGCGACGACCATGATACCGCACAGAAAATTATCCTTGATGGGCTCAAGCGCCAGTATGACGAACGGCTGATTCTGTTGATGCCGCGTCTTAAAGCGGGCAACCCGGACCAACTGGAAAAAATGCTGCGTCAGCACATCAAGCAGCACGGCGCTACGCCGTTGCTGAGCAGTACGCTGGGGCAATTGTTGATGAAACATGGCGAGTGGCAACAGGCCAGCGATGCTTTCCGGGACGCGCTGGCACAACGGCCGGATGCGTATGACTACGCCTGGCGCGCGGATGCGCTTGATCGACTTCATTTACCGGAGGAAGCCGCTCAAATGCGCAGAGAAGGTTTATTGCTGACGTTACAGCAGCCTTCGTCAGAGTAAACGCCATGGGGCGTCGATAGGGACGCCCCATGATTCTGATGCCCTATCATTATGAATTGTCTTAATTTTCCCCCCGCCTCTTGATTTACCCGCATTGTCCTCAATGTATGACCGTGATAGCGCACTTATTCTGTCTGCTATGCTTTAAGGATAAGTGAATATTCATGGTTCAAAAGCGAATGTCAGGCAACCGGCATGTATTTATCTCGCTGCCATTACAAAACCTGTCACGACGAATCCAGCATACCAGGAGTAAAAGATGAAGATATTGATGGTGTTAACCTCACATGATCGGCTGGGAGATACCGGCAAGAAAACGGGTTTCTGGTTGGAGGAATTCGCTGCGCCTTATTATGCGTTTAAAGATGCCGGCGCCGTTATCACGCTGGCTTCACCGCAAGGTGGGCAACCGCCGCTCGATCCCGTAAGCGATGAACCAGATGCTCAGACCGAGGACACCGATCGCTTTAAACAAGACGCTGAAGCACAAGCGGCGCTGGCCTCGACGAAACGGTTATCCGAGGTGAAAGAAACGGACTTCGATGCCGTCTTTTACCCTGGCGGTCACGGTCCGCTGTGGGATTTGGCCGAAGATCGTCACTCCATCGCCTTGATCGAAGCGTTCTCTCAGGCCGGTAAACCCGTCGGGGTGGTTTGCCATGCGCCGGGCGTGTTGCGTCATGTCCGTGGCGCCGATGGCGACTCGCTGGTCAAAGGCCGAAAGGTCACAGGCTTTTCCAATACCGAAGAAGATGCCGTGCAGTTGACGAATATTGTGCCGTTTCTGGTTGAGGATGAACTTAAACAAAAAGGCGGGCTGTATGAGAAAGGCGCGGACTGGCAGCCCTATGTGGTGACTGACGGCTTGTTGGTGACGGGGCAAAACCCTGCCAGTTCCGCACCAGTCGCCGCCGCATTGCTAAAACTGTTGGCCTGAAACGTTCCCGGTCATATTCTGTCGGCACTGAATATAGATTCAGCGCCGTTTTTATTTATGGCGAAAAAATAGTGAAAAAAAACGCTTATCAATAAATGATAAGCGTTAAAAAAATCAGGTCTGTAAGACAACAGTATGGCGCCTCACTCAACGTTATGTCCGGGAAAATCCGATGGAGAAACATCTTCATCTGGAGTTGGACGATAGGCACCTTAAATTGGCTCTGCGTCATTCCCAGGATTATGAAGCCTAAGCAAACATAGAAGGTGGAATGAGCATCTACGCTTATATTTAAGCACAAAATATGCCAACTTGCACATCCCAATTACCACAAAGGCATCAGACTATAATAATCCACTGATAAAAAAGATATTTTTATTTTCCTGCGAACGATACACGACGAGAAAAACGAGCGAAGAATAAGCCAGAGGGTTGACAAAAAACGTCGCTGCCAAGAGACAGATTACTAAATTTACAGCTAAGCTCTTATTAATCAATAAATTATACGTCACCTTTCGGCGACATTCAGCGCAGCCCTTGTCGTTAAATCGCAACAATCCCTATGTTCACCTCCGGCATGACTCACTGTCAGGCCGGAGGCGCCGACGCTTATGCCTGAGCGAGTTGCTCCAGACTCTGTTTCGCCATCTGGTACAGATAGTGAGCCGTTGGGAACAACGCGCGGTCATCCACACGGAATTTAGGATGATGCAGCGCATACGGGCCGCCAGAGCCCACCATCATAAAGGTGCCAGGCAGCTTTTGCTGATAGAACGCGAAATCCTCACCGATCGGGCTGGCCTCGACACGACGCGCTTCAAAGCCTTCTTCAATCGCCACTTTCAGAGCGAAATCGACCCACTCCGCCGTATTGACCACCGATGGCGGCCCGGCGTGCCAGATAAACTCAATTTCGGCGGCGAAGGCGCTGGCGATACCAGCCACAATCTGACGAAAGCGCTGTTCAATCAACTCACGCACGTCCTGACTGAATGTTCTTACCGTTCCTTCAAGATAAGCCGTATCAGGGATTACATTCCAAGTACTGCCGCTGTGCACCTGAGTGATCGACACCACGACATTGTTATCAGACGGAACGGTGCGACTGATGATGGTCTGCACCGATGAAATCAACTGCCCAAGAATGATAATCGGATCATTTCCTTCATGCGGCTTCGCCGCATGGCACCCTTTCGCCGCAATCTTGATTTCAAACCGGTCCACGCCCGCCGTCAATGCGCCATCTTTACCGCCAATCACGCCAACGGGCAATGTCGGATCGTTATGAATGCCAAAGATTGCCGCCGCGTTGTCTAACGCGCCAGTGGCGATGACTTGCGGGGCGCCCAGTCCCGTTTCTTCAGCGGCCTGAAACAGAATACGCACCGTACCTTTTAGCTCAGGTTCAATTTTCTTCAGCAGGATAGCCGCGCCCAATGCGGCGGAAGAGTGAAAATCATGTCCGCAGGCATGCATGACGCCTTTGCTGGTTGAGGTGAATTCCACACCAGACTCTTCTTCGATCGGCAGCGCATCAATGTCGGAACGAACGATCACCAACGGGCCGTCTTGTTGTCCGCCCACTTCGGCGACGAGTCCTGTTTTCAGCGGCAAATCGAGAATACGGATACCTTCTTTTTCCAGCACGTCTCTGATTTTGCGAGTCGTTTCAAATTCTTCGTTTGATAATTCAGGGTGCCGATGCAAATCGTGGCGAAACGCCTGAATAAACTGAGCCAGCGGCTCATGCTGAGATGCTATTTTCATTAATGCTTACTCCACGTTGTCCGCTCTATGTACGGGCATCCAGGTTGTACCGGGCCGTCAGGGTACTTTTTTTTCAGTTAAATATCGTACTCAACTGGTTCAGGGAGCTTGGTCAACTGGCGCAGGAAACGCTGTGTCTGCGGATTATCAGAAAAACTGATCACTTTTTCCGCCGGACCTTGCTCCACAATATGACCTTCAGCCATGAAGATCACCCGGTCGGCGACTTCTTTGGCGAACTGCATCTCATGCGTCACAATCACCATGGTGGTTTTGTTTTTCGCCAGCTTCTGAATGACCTGCAATACTTCGTGCACGCGTTCCGGGTCCAACGCCGACGTTGGCTCATCGAACAGGATCGCTTTCGGATCCACCGCCAGCGCGCGCGCAATACTGACGCGCTGCTGCTGTCCGCCGGATAACGTCACCGGATACTGTGCCGCCTGCGGCAACAGACCGACCTGCTCCAACAGCGCAAGCCCCATCTCTGTGGCCTGCTTTTTGGGCATTTTCTTCACCACAATCAGCGCTTCCGTGATGTTTTCCAGCGCCGTCTTGTTTTTGAACAGGTTGTAGTTCTGAAATACCATCGCGGTCTGGCGACGTAGCGCGTAGGCATCCTTGGTGGAATAATTGCGCGTATCCAGCCGCTGATCACCGATCTCAATCGTGCCGGATTCCGGTTTTTCCAGCAGGTTCAGACAGCGCAATAAGGTCGATTTACCGGAGCCGGAAGGTCCGATAATGGCGACGACTTCACCCTGCGCGATATCCAGGCTGATATTCTCCAGCACCACCTGATCGCCAAAGCTTTTAGTGAGATTTTTTACACTGATCATTTCAGCCCCTTATCGCTGTAGCGAGTGATTCAGTTTCTTTTCCAACTGCTTTTGCAGCCAGGCGTAAACAATGATCACCAGCCAGTAAATCAGACCGACAACCAGGAAGGTCTCAAAGAAACGCAACGACTCTGCGGCAATCATCTTGCCTTCGGCGAACAGTTCGGATACCCCCAGCGCAAAGGCCACCGACGTGTCTTTAATCAAAGAAATAAACGTATTGCCTGTCGCGGGCAACGCATTGAGCATTGCCTGAGGAAGCACGATACGACGGTAAATCTGCGCCTTGTTCATCCCGATGGATAACCCGGCTTCTGTCTGACCGTAATCCACCGAAGCCAACGCCGCACGGAATATTTCCGCCATGTAAGCCGAGTTTTTCAGACTGAAACCGATGATGGCGGCCGACATCGCATCCAGGTTGGATAACCCTGGGAAAAGCTGCGGCAAACCAAAATAGATGATAAATAACTGCACCAGAGAAGGGATACCGCGGAACAAAGAAATGTAGAGTTCCACGATTTTCACCACGATGATGTTTTTGGATTCACGCACCAGCGCCAGCACCAGGCCGATAATCATGGCAAAAAACATCGACACCACAGCAAGCAGCAACGTGGTGGGTAAATAGCTCAATACCTGGGGAAAGACTTTTAGCAGGTAAGCAAAATCGATATTCATGAGTCATACCATTGATAGTGCCATCGTGCGGTCAAGACCGTAGCGATGGCATTAAAATTGTCGTGAGACTGCCACGAATTACGGCGCGGAAGGCGGCGTGGTGATATCTTCACCGAAATATTTTATCGCCAGCGCTTTCAGACGCCCGTCAGCACGCATTTTATTCAGTTCTTCATCGAACTGCTTACGTAGAGCGTCGCCCTGTTCGTTTTTATGGAACGGGAAACTGACTTCTTCCACCACCAGCGAGTTACCGACCAACTTGAATGGCAGATTGCGCTTGTTAATCTCCGCCAGCAGAATCGGACGGGAGTTCACGTAACCTTCCACGCGTTTGGACAACGCATCATTCATCGCGCCGTCACGCGTTTCATAGGTACGGATAGTCACGCTGCCATCAGGAAAGGCACTCTTCAGGTTGTTAACATGGTTGGACCCCAGCACCCCGGCAACGGTTTTTCCTTTCAGATCATCCAGCGAATCAATCGCCGTATTATCTTTGTGGGTGACAATCTGGCTACCATAATAGCTGTAAGGCTGCGCGAAATTGTATTTCTCCTGACGCGCCGGCGTGATCGCCACCACATTGGCTACCGTAGCCAGCTTACCCGCTTCCAGTTGTCCCATCAGACCGCTGAAATCAGCCGTCACCCACTCAATCTTGTAGTTCAGATCCTTGGCGATAGTTTCCGTGACCTCAACATCAAAACCGACCAGTTTGTTATCCTGCTTGAAACCACTGGGATAACTCTGACCTGTCGAACCCACTTTCAATACTTTCTCACCTTGCGCCGCGCCATCCTGAGGATCACAGCCAGCCACAAGAAAGGCAATCGTCAGTGCAATAACAGACAACGTTAATTTTTTCATTATCACTTGCATGCCTCTCATCTTGAATTTCTTTTTTTCCACTGGTCATAGCGTTGGTCATCAAAGATTTTTTCCATATAAATCGTCAGGTGCCCTTTCCCTAAATTGGCTTGCCCGATCTCCCTGAAACCATAATTTTTATACATCTCGACCAACCACGGATGGCTTTGCGCCGTTCCCAACGATACGGCGGGCGCCTTAAGCTGAGCAATCAAAACATTTTGCTCAAGCCAGGCCATCATTTGCCTGCCCAACCCCTGCTTTTTATAGTCCGGGTGGGTGGCGAACCACCCCAGATGCGGCAAACCATAAGGGCCGGGCTCCGGCCCCCAGGGATAGCGGATGGTGAATGACGACACCATAGTGCCGTCTTTCTCCATGACATACACCCCATGTGAAGCGATATGCCTACGCACCATCTCAATATCCGCATGCGCGGCGGAAAAATTGATGCCTAACCGCCGTATCGGTTCAAAAGCGGCCAATGCCAAAGCCAGAAAGGATTCATCATCCTCCAGCGTCGCCTGGCGAAATACAGTACTCATGACGTTACCTTTTTACGCGGGCAGTAAGCCGGAGTTATCCGCATAGCGGATCACGTCATCCACTTTCTGAGGCGCGCTGCCCAGATAGTTAGCCGGATTCAGCCATTCTTCCAGTTCGGCGGACGTCAGTTGTTGCGATAACACCGGGTGCGCCAACAGAACCGATTTGAATGACTGGTTCTGCTCGAATGCCTGCATGGAGCACTCGTATACCAGATGGTGCGCCGTCTGTTTACCCAGACGTTTGCCAATCTCAAACATCACCTTCTCAGACAGCAGCAAGCCGTTTTGCAGTTCCAGGTTCGCCAGCATCTGTTTTTCATTCACCGACATACCGCGCAGAATACCCAGCGCATTCTGAAGCTGTGCCGACAAGTAGATATTGATTTCCGGTAAGGCGATCCACTCCGCCCGCCAACTCATCGCATCGCGCTCATGTTCCACTTTCATCGATTCATGGATCAGCGCAGCGCTTTTAAACACTGGCGCGGTCAGGCTTGCCAGCCCTTCCAGCGCCGCCGGATTACGTTTGTGCGGCATGGTGGTTGAACCGATTTTACCTTCTGAGAAAGGTTCTTCGATCTCATTGATTTCAGTTCGCATCAGGTTATACAGTTCGTTGCCAATCTTACCCAGCGTACCGCTGATCAACACCACAACGGAAGCATACTCGGAAAAACGATCGCGGGCGGACTGCCAGCCGATGTTTGGCGTGTTCAGGCCCAGCTTATCCAGCGTTAAACGCTCGATTTCCGGCCCTTTATCACCGAAGGACGCATAGGTCCCGATCGCGCCGTTGATGTTACCCACCAGCACGCGTTCCTTGATCTCACTCAGGCGCTCAAGATGGCGGATAAACTCATCCAACCAGACCGCCAGCTTAAAACCGAACGTGGTCGGCAGCGCTTGCATACCATGCGTGCGGCCAGTCATCAGCGTGTATTGATGCTTTTTCGACAGACGTTTCAGTTCAACCGCCAACAGTTGGGTATCACGGAAAACAATGTCAAAAGAGTGCTTTAATTGCAGAACGGTGGCTGTATCAACAATATCCTGCGTGGTTACGCCGTAATGGATAAACTCGCCAGCCGCGCCGCACTGTTTCTGGATGGCGGTGATCGTCGGCATCAGAGAATGCTTCATGCGGGCCGCATCTTTAGCTATGTCCTCAACATTCAGCGTGCTGGCGTCCGCTTTTTCGGCAATCGTATTTGCCGCATCCTGCGGGATGACGCCAAGCTCTCCTTCAGCCAGCGCCAGCGCGACTTCCACTTCAACCTGCTTTGTCAGACGATTATGTTCCGACCACACGTCCCGCATTTCAGGCGTGCCAAAATTATTCCCTATAAGAAGAAAATCAATAAGATGTGATGCCATATAGAATTACTCGTTTATTTGGATTTATCAGGCGGGATTTTATTGTCGTTAATTTTGGGAATATAACATGCAGCCCATAGCCCCCATATATTTTCTGGATCTATCTTAGATCCAGAAAATCAGGGGTCTACCCTACCATTTCTGCCATAAAATCGATACGCCGCTCTTACAACGTTTCTATTATAGCTTCTCAGCAGCCAGAATAGCCTGTTCTATTGCCTCTGGCGTCAACGAGAACGGCAACATGTCGGCGCTGGCCGCCGGGAATTTGAAACTACTCGCCAGATATTTCGCGATCTCCGGCTGCTGCTCTCCTGGCGCGCAGAGCGTCAATGGCGCATCGTAACGGCGTAATTGCGCCAGTAATTCGTTATCGGGCCGCCCGTCGCCTCGCGCCAGGATCGATTGCACCAATAATCCGAATCCGACCTTTTCACCATGTAGCCAATGATGCAATTCGGGCAAGTGCGTCAGGCGATTATGGATAGCGTGCGCCACCCCCGGCGAAGGGTCTTCGTCACGCATGCTGTTGGCTAATCCCGCGCCAGCAATATTGGCATCGATGACGTGTTGCAGCGCGATGGTCACTTGCTGATCCTGATTATCGCGCACGGCCTGTTCACCCCACCGCTCAAAGGTATCGCGGGCGAAAGCCGCCGCCTGAATTTTGAGATTCAGCGCCAGACTGTCGCCATTATTTTGCTGATAGGGTTGAAACTCATACCACTTGGCCAGCGCATCAACGATCCCCGCCTTCAGGTAACGCGCATCACTGCGCGCAATCACCGAGCTATCCACCAGAACCATGACCGGCATCCGTTGTAACGGATAGTTTCCCTGATGACCGCCCTGTTCATCATAGAGGATGCTGATGGGCGACCACGCCGCGCAGGTGGCGGCAATCGTTGGCAGCGTCGCCACTTGCCCATTATCCAGACCATCCGCGACCGCTTTGGCGCAATCCAGCACACGTCCGCCGCCTATGCCCAAAACAAATTGAATTTGCTGCTGCGCGATGCGTTCCCGGTGGTATTCCACCGCCGTGCGGGTACATTCGCCGGTAAGAAAATGCACCTCAAACTGGATCCCGTGGTTATCAAGACTGGCCGTCACCGATGCTTCTACCGCTTGCCAGGCTCGCGGGCTGGTCAAGATGGCAATGCGTTGAGCAAATACGCGTATCAGTTCACCCACCTGGTTGCATAAACCAGCCTGATGGTGATAGGCGAGGGGGGATTTTATGGCTAACACGAGGATTCCTTCATTTTCTTTTTACCCATAACCACCGTTTACGTTACCGGCAATTCAAATCGCAAGAGGTAGTCATAGTAAGAATCCCCCGCAGATTTGTAATGCAAGTAAAAGGAATAAATTATAACGTTAAGATATAAATCCCGCTTTTTTGCGGATGATATAGTCCGTTGCGGATACACCGCCTCGGGCCCCTTTAAATAACAATGTGATGATAAAGCGGTGTCCAATTTAATTTCAAACAGGAACGCCAGCATGAAAAAAACATTCTCCCCAGGCCTGAAAACCATACTGTTAACCATCGTAATAGCCGTTGCGCTCACCGGGTGTGATAATCAAGCCTCCACCGATCAGGACAATACCCTGCGGATCGGCACCACCGGACAAAGCTTTCCCGGCTCTTATAAAGAAAATAATAAATTAGTCGGTTATGACGTGGATGTAGCGGAAGCCATCGCCAAAGAGTTGGGATACAAGATTCAGTGGACAACCGCCGATTTCAGCGGATTATTGGGCCAATTAGAAGCGGGCAAACTTGACACCATCGCAAATAATTTCGTCAACACCACCGAACGCCAGAAAAAATACAATTTTTCCGATGCTTATTTAACTTATGCGTCGCAAATCGTCACCAGTGTAAAAAATGAAAACATTCAGTCGATAGCCGACTTAAAAGGCAAAACCATTTCAGGCGTATTAGGATCGACGCATGTCGCGAACCTGCGTAATGCCTTTCCTGATAACAGCGTCACTATCCGTACCTATGAAACCCGTGATGCCGCAGTTAATGATGTGGTGAATAACCGAGTGCAAGGTTATGTGAATTCCCGCCCGATCCTGTTGGCGGAAATCAACAAGCATCAGTTACCGCTCAAACTGGTGGGCGAACCGCTGTCCAATGAACAGGTCAGTTTTCCTTTTGCCAAAACGCCTGAAGGAGAAAAACTCCTCGCTGGCTTTAATGAAAAACTCAATGTATTACGCCAGAACGGTCAATTGAAAATACTGGCGGAGAAATATTTCGGCAGCGATCAGGTATTGGCAAATTAATCGACGGGACGATAAGAAAACGAAGCGAATTGCCGGGGGCGCCATGCTACCCTTGGCGATCCCAGAGGGATAACATCGCTCAAGCCTAATTAATAATGCAAAATCGCAGGCGAAAAAAAAGCACATCTTTCGATGTGCTTTTTTAAATGTATGGTCGGCGAGAGAGGATTCGAACCTCCGACCCACTGGTCCCAAACCAGTTGCGCTACCAAGCTGCGCTACTCGCCGAATATACTGCTTTAGCATCACTGATGCTTTTCGTTTGTGTGGTGCGAAGAGAGGGACTTGAACCCTCACGTCCGTTAAGACACTAACACCTGAAGCTAGCGCGTCTACCAATTCCGCCACCTTCGCATTACCATCAATCACAAACTTGAATCTGGGGTGGCTAATGGGACTCGAACCCACGACAACTGGAATCACAATCCAGGGCTCTACCAACTGAGCTATAACCACCATAAACCACGCTTTACTACACGAACTTTTACTGCTTTATTACGCGGTACTTCCTTTACGGGGTAATTGTACCACCGCAGCTCTTGCACACAACTTAGTGGTGCGCCCGACAGGATTCGAACCTGAGACCTCTGCCTCCGGAGGGCAGCGCTCTATCCAGCTGAGCTACGGGCGCGTAGCGCCGTTGCGGGAGGGGATACTACGGATTTAACGAGTGCCTGTCTAGTGCTTTTTTATCGAATTGATGTGTTTGCTTATGCTTTGCTCATTTCAAGTTAAATAACGTACAAATCAATGCTTCTCTCCCCAAAAAGCGATGATTTCACGCTGATTACCGCCCTTTTTTATCCAATTTCAGGACAGGAATGGCCAAGGCGACAGGAAAAGTCGGCGCGCCAATCGCCAATAAAGAAAACCTACAAACGTCCGCTGTAATGATAAGCAAGATATTTCAATAGTTTCAGTTGGCGGAAAATACGGCTCGGTTGCGACATCAAACGATAAAGCCATTCCAGCCCCAAATTTTGCCAGGCCAGCGGCGCGCGTTTTACCTGTCCGGTAAACACATCGTAGGTGCCGCCCACGCCCATGTAGAGCGCATCAGGGTAATGACGACGACAATCACGCATCAGGATTTCCTGGCGTGGCGATCCCATCGCCACAGTCACAATCTGTGCGCCGCTGGCGCCGATACGTTCAAACAACGCATCACGCGCTGAGGGCGCGAAATAACCGTCCTGACAACCAACGATATTGACGTCCCACTGCGTCCGCAGTTTTGCCGCCGTTTGTTGCAACACCTCCGATTTACCGCCCACCAGAAAAACCGGCGTGCCTTCCTGACCGGCACGTCGCATCAACGCTTCCCACAAATCCGCGCCTGCAATCCGGCTCACCTCAGCCTGCGGATACTTGCGACGAATCGATCGAACAATGCTGATCCCATCCGCGTAAGGGTAATCCGCTTTTTCCAGCAAGGTACGCAGGGCGCTATCCTGCTCAGCCGTTAAGACTTTTTCGGCGTTAACCGCCACCAATGTACCGGTTCTTACCCGATGATCGGCAAACAGATAATCAACACATTGCGCCATATGGCGAAATCCGTGGATAGATAAGCCACGAATTGAATACTGTGGAATAACGGCTTTTTCTTCCATCATTCTGAATCCTTTACAGCACGCTACGCGTGGGCGGGACCGGCGACACGGTTGACGGCGTACTCGTTTGTGGTCGGGGACGCGATAGACGCTCTCTGATCAATCCGGCGCTTTCCAGCAACCAATACAGCAATTTTGCCGCCAGCAGGCAAAAGCCGAAGATCAGACAGAAAAACACCACACGGGAAACAAACGCATCAACCCCCTCACGCGCCAGTACGATGATGTTAAACACCGCCCCGAAGCAGAACGCCTGTAAAATGGCCGCCTTATATCGGTTACTGTCGTTTTTGCCCAACGCATAAATCCAGTCGAACCATTTGATAATCAGCCCAACGGTAATCGCCCCCAGCGGAATAAACATCACCCCGCCCATCACCACCAACGAACCTAATAACGTCGGCGAAATAGCCAGCCCGGAATGGTTATTCAACACTTCCCAGGTAAAGTAGTTGGCGCTGTTCAATACCAGATTCGGGCGTTCAGGCCACAGCCACGAAGGAATAAACACATAGAAATCTCGTGCGATAGGCGCCAGTCCCTGAAAATCGATCTTGTCGTAGTTCTGCCACAATAACGCGAGATTTTCCCACGGCGAGAACGTATCACGCGTCAGGTACAGGAAGGTATAAAACGCTTCGTCGCCGCTGACATCCATACCGTAGCGCTTAAGCGCCAGCCAGAACATGCCCACGATGCCGAACATGCCCGCCGCCGCCAGCATCCACAGCGTTATCCAGCCACGCACAATGCCAATAAATAGAAACAACGCGAAAGCGATGATCACATTCGCCCGCGTCCCCCCGACGATGACATACGTCAGCATGCCGAATGCCACCGTGCCGATAAGAAACAACAGCCAGGCGCGCTGTGTCTGACGCAGGAAATAGACCACCAGCATGGCCGGAATAAAAAAGTAGAAAAAGCGCTTCAATGCCACGCCGGAGACGTCACTGGAGAAGATCTGGCTGTAAGAACGCAATTTGAATAACAGAAAACCATTATTAAGGAAGAACACCGCCACCGTCGCTATCGCGATCAGCGCCAGCAACATCCAGGTCAGATGCGTTTCCACCCGGTTCATGGTAAGTAAAGACGGACGGACAACTGCCTCTTTCCTGCGCAGGCGGGTTTTATAACTGACATAGTAAATCGCGTAAAACGCCGTGGCGGAAAGCAGCGCCTGGAGTAAATACGGCGCCGGCGTCACTTCAACGCCAAAACGGAACACCAATAGGCAGGTAAACGGAAAACCGAAATAAAACGTCAGCAGATAGAGTAGCGAAAACAACACGTTGAAATTAAAGCGAACCCGACGGAACTCCTGCCAGGTCAGCGTCAGGATAAAAATCACCGAAATAAGGTAAACCACAAACAGGCCGCCAAATTGTCCCAGCGTCATGTTGGTTCTCCCGCCGCCAGCGCCAACGCCTGTCGCCAACCGTGCAGATAATTAGGATTAAAGAACGCGATTTGATGCTTATCAACGGAGGCCAGTTGACGCTGAGCCTCACGCACCAGCGCTTCATTGAGATCATCACAGTAAAACAACACCGGCAGATATTGTTGCGTCAAATCCTGCCAGAACGGATTTTTGCGGCTAATCACAAAAGGAACGCCAAACTGAATCAACAGACACAGCGTGCCGATACCCTGCTGGCGGTCAAAAATAAAGTAACCTAAATCGCAGGTGCGCAGCATATTCAGGTAATCATCAAACGCCAGTGGGTCTTTCAATAACTGAAAATGTTTTACGCCAAACAGCGCGCGCCCTTCTTCCTCAACCTGCGCAATATAGTGCGTGTTGTTGGCGGGGTAGCCCATCGGCACAATCACCCGCACATGGGCGCCGAACTGCTGATGAATAGCCCGCAACGCCTCCTGATGACGATTGGTGCGATCACCGGAATTACCGACCAGAATCGTCAACGGCCCGGCCAGCGGTTTCTCCACCGACATGTCCGTCAACGCGGGGTCCATCCGCGTCGGGAAATACAGCAAGGAACCAGGAACACGAGGGTGCCGCTGCCGGAACCACGCTAAATCCCCTTGCGTCGCAAAGACGTGTCCGATGCGTTTTTGCGCCATACGACGCAGCAGATAGAATAATCGATACTTCCAACCGCGACCCTCTTCGTACAGATCCGCGCCCCAGACATGCCAACACACCTGTGTCGGTTTGATTTTACCGCTCAATAATGCCAGCCACAGCGTGGGGTTGAATTGCCCGTGCAGGAAGAATCGCGTATTGGGATCAGCACTGGCTTTCGCTATCACCGCCCGCGCCAGCGTCTTTTTATCCGCATGCGTTTCAATGTCGAGCGCCGGAAAATCCGCCGATGGCAACGCGTCACGCGCCGCCACCATAAAATGACGCACCTGCTGCTCCGGCAATTCGCTTGCCAGAACATCATTAAAGAAACGCAAAACCGTCTGGTTATGGTGTGGGATATCCGATCCCAGCACATGAATCAGTGTCGTCATGCTCGCCTACGGTAAATAATGAATACGCTGCAACAAAGCAAAAAATAGACCAGATAGGTCGCCATATACGCTTGCGCCGCGCCCAAGGCGCCATGCCGGGGGATCAGCCAATGCGCAAAGCCGGTAAGCAGCAGAAACTGGCTCACTTCCGTCAGCAGATAAAAGCGCAGCGCTGCTTTGGCTATCACCAGATAGCCAAATACGTAAGCGCCCACTTTCATGACATCGCCCACCAGTTGCCAGGCGAACAACTCTCTCATCGCAGTAAACTGGCTGGAAAACAGCAGCCAGATAGCCACATCGCGCAGCAGCCAGACACAAAAACTGACAGCGGCCACCACCGGCAGGACAAACTTCAACGACCGGAAGATTTCCTGCGCCAGCGCGGTTTTATCCGTCAGACGCGAGAGCGTCGGTAGCAGATAAACGGTGAACGACGCCGTAATAAATTGCAGATAGGCATCGGAAATACTGCTTACCCCTTGCCAGATCCCCACTTCATCCCAGCTATAGTGCGCCGCCAACAGATTGCGCATCATGATATAGGCCACCGGCAGCGTGACGGCGGTCATCAGCGCCATCAGCGTGAACTTGCCGAGATGACCGGCAATCACGGAGTCCCAAGCCGGTTTTAACCGCGCCCATGAGAGCGGTGTACGCCGCAACATCAGCCAGCCAGCGGGCAGGCCCGCCAACGCGGGCACCAACGCCAGTCCAGCCAGCGCGCCACGGTATCCGCCCAACGAAAAACACAACCAATAGGCCGCCAGACCAATCAGGCTGCCGCTGATGATCGCCAGCGCATTCCCGATAGCATCCCGATAGCCTTTGAGTATCGCCAGAAACAAGTTGGCGTAGGCGATGCCCATCTGGATAAACGCCAACGCCCGCACCACATCCCGATATTCATCGTGTCCGAACAACGCATTAGCAATGGGCGTCGCGGCAAACAGAAAAACGGCGGCCAGCAGTGTGGAAGACCCCAGCACCAGCGCAACGGCGGTGCCAAGCAGAGGCGTTAGCCGGTCCGGTTGCTGGTGATATTCGGCAACGTACTTGGTCACGCCGTTAAAAATACCCGCGCCGGACAATACACCCAACACAGTAATAAGTTGGCGGAAATTCCCCGCCTGCCCCACCCCACTGGGCCCGAATGCCACCGCCAGGAGTTTGACCACCAGTAGCCCCGCGGCGATTTTTATCAGCGTGGAACCCGCCGTCCAGATTGATGCTTTCGCCAGCGACATATCAGGCGAAGAAGCTCAGGATAGTGTTGATGACCGTGCGCTGATTGACGTCTGACAGGTTATAGAACAACGGCAGACGCACCAGACGTTCACTCTCCTGCGTGGTATAACGATCTTCACCGGCGAAACGTCCGAAATTCAGTCCGGCGGGGCTGTCATGCAACGGTATATAATGAAAGACCGTCAGGATTTCGGCTTCTTTCATGTAATCGATAAAGGCGCTACGATCTTGCGCATCGCGCAACTTGATATAAAACATATGCGCATTGTGGATACAACTGGCCGGCACCGTCGGCAAGGCGATGCGACCGGCATCAGCCAGCGATTTGAACGCCGCATAATAATTCTGCCACAGACGTAAACGGCGCTCATTGATCGGGCGGGCGGCTTCAAGTTGCGCCCACAGATAAGCAGCTTGAATATCCGCCATTAAATAGCTCGAACCGATATCGCGCCAGGTGTATTTATCGACCTGTCCCCGGAAAAACTGGCTGCGATTGGTCCCTTTTTCACGCACGATTTCCGCTCGTTCAATCAGCCTTGGGTCATTAATCAGCGTCGCTCCGCCTTCTCCGCCTGACGTGTAATTCTTGGTTTCATGGAAACTAAAACAACCGACATGGCCGATTGAACCCAGCACTCGCCCTTTGTAGCTGGACATGACGCCCTGCGCGGCATCTTCAACCACAAACAGATCGTATTTCTTCGCCAGCGCCATGATAGCGTCCATCTCACACGCAACCCCGGCATAGTGAACCGGTACAATGATGCGTGTTTTATCAGTGATCGCCGCTTCAATTTTGGTTTCATCGATATTCATGGTATCGGGACGAATATCGACAAACACGATTTTGGCGCCGCGCAGCACAAAGGCGTTGGCCGTCGAAACGAAAGTATAGCTCGGCATGATGACTTCATCGCCGGGTTTGATATCCAGCAAGATGGCCGCCATTTCCAGCGAGGCGGTACAGGATGGCGTCAACAGTACTTTCTTGCTGCCGGAATAGTGCTCCAGCCACTGCTGGCAGCGACGGGTAAACCCCCCGTCGCCGCATAGTTTGCCGCTGCTCATGGCAGCCTGCATATAATCGAGCTCTGTACCCACCACCGGCGGCGCGTTGAACGGAATCATGTGATCACCTGTATAACCAATAAGCCGTGCTCTCAATTCGGGCACCGCGACGAAGATAGAGACGAAGCGCCGCCACATTGCCGACCTGTGTCGCGACGCGTAAACGTTGTATCCCTTGCTGCCGACACCATGTTTCAGCCAGCGCCATCAAATGCGAACCCACGCCACGACCGGTGATGCCGGGAAAAACGCCAAGTAACCCGATACGCGCTTCCCTCTCGCCAGACTGACGGATCGTCACCCAGCCTTGTGGTTGCCCGTTGTCGTCTTCAATTAACAGACACAGATCATCAAAGGCGCCAAGCACGGCGTTTTCGATCCACCGGGCGTAAAAGCGGCCACTGTCCGTTGGCTGATACCACGGGGCGCGGAAACGGTTCAGGGAGAAGACCTGCGCCGCCGCCTGACGCAGTTGCGGAATATCGGCGCGCTCAGCCAGACGCTGGCGAAGCGATACCGTCGCCGCCGGCGCATCATCCACAGACAAACAGAGGTCGACTTCACCTTCAACCAGCCGGAAACCGATATTCGCCAATGCATCAGCCAGCGCCAGATTATTGGCCGATATTTTCGCCTGCGTCAGCGCATAGCGCGTCAATGCCGCTGGCGTCAGGACCGGTGCGCTGGATGAGAAATTCAACTTGCCGCTGCTCAGATTGAAAAACTCGCTTTCCCAGTGCAGCGGGTCAATCGTGGCGCGGATCGCAGACACCGCCGAGGACATTGGCGTCTCCGCCGTCAGCCTGCGATCAGAATTTTTCATCTTGGCTCCTCAACTTGCTGTTCAGTCGTTCAACCCCAGACGCTCGCTGGTGTAGGAGCCGTCCTGAACGCTGCGCCACCAGGCCTCATTATTCAGATACCAATCGACGGTTTTTCTCATGCCGGATTCGAAGGTTTCCTGCGGACGCCAGCCCAGTTCGCGCTCAATTTTACCGGCATCGATAGCGTAGCGCATATCATGGCCGGGACGATCTTTCACATAGGTGATCAGGTCACGGTAACGCTGCACGCCAACAGGTTTGTTAGGCGCCAGTTCTTCCAGCAAGTCACAGATCGTCTGCACGACTTCAATGTTCTTACGCTCGTTATGACCGCCGATATTATAGGTTTCGCCCACCTCACCTTCGGACACGACTTTATACAGCGCTCTGGCGTGATCTTCGACGAACAGCCAGTCACGGATCTGAGCGCCATCGCCATAAACCGGCAGCGGTTTACCCGCCACCGCGTTCAGGATCACCAGCGGGATCAATTTTTCAGGAAAATGGTAGGGGCCATAGTTGTTGGAACAGTTGGTGATCATGGTCGGCAGGCCGTAGGTACGCAGCCAGGCCCGCACCAGATGATCGCTGGATGCTTTGGAGGCGGAATAAGGGCTGCTGGGCGCATACGGCGTCGTTTCCGTAAACAGGTCATCGGTGCCGTGCAAATCGCCAAAGACTTCGTCGGTCGAGATATGATGGAAACGGAACGCCGCTTTCGCGGCAGCTTCCATCTCTTGCCAATAGTGACGAGCAGCCTCAAGCAGCGTGTAAGTACCCACTATATTGGTTTCGATGAACGCCGCCGGACCATCAATAGAGCGATCGACGTGACTTTCCGCCGCCAGGTGCATTACCACGGCAGGCTGATAGTCGACAAACACCCGATCCAGCGCCGCCCGATCGCAAATATCGACCTGTTCAAAAGCGAAACGATCGCTGTTTGCAACTGGGGCCAGCGAAGACAGGTTGCCGGCGTAGGTCAGTTTGTCCACCACCACCACACTGTCCGGTGTTGCGGTCAGAATATGTCTTACCAAAGCCGAACCAATAAATCCGGCTCCGCCAGTGATTAAAATACGTTTCAACGCCACACTCCTTTTGTATCAATAACCCACTGTTGTTTAACATCTTCAGGGTTAATCGCTTTGAACTGGCGGTGATCGACCAGCATCACCAGGATATCCGCATCCCGTAACGCTGACGCCGTATCAGCCAACTGCGCATACCCCGCCAGCACGGAGGGCAACTGTTTCACGTTTGGCTCCACCGCCAGCGTCGTACCCGCATGCCACTGTGCGATCATTGCCGTAATTTCCACGGCAGGACTTTCCCGCAAGTCGTCAATATCCGGCTTAAACGCCAGACCAAAGCAGGCTACCGTGACTTCGCTGGCGCGTTTGTCCGTCTGTGCCAGAAAATCCGCCACCGCCGCTTTAACCTGATCGACAACCCACAGCGGTTTTCCGTCATTGACTAGTCTGGCGGTATGGATCAGTCTTGCCTGCCGCGGGTTCTGAGCGACGATAAACCAGGGATCAACGGCAATGCAGTGTCCGCCCACGCCGGGGCCGGGTTGCAGAATATTGACGCGTGGATGACGGTTTGCCAATCGGATAAGTTCCCATACGTTAATATTTTGTTCGGCGCAAATCAGCGATAGCTCATTGGCGAACGCAATATTCACGTCACGGAAGCTATTTTCCGTCAGCTTGCACATTTCGGCGGTTCGGGAGTTAGTGACTACACACTCACCTTCAAGAAAAATGTTATACAGTTCGCGGGCGCGGGCGGAACACGTCGGCGTCATACCGCCAATGACCCGATCGTTTTTAATCAACTCGACCATCACCTGCCCCGGCAAAACGCGCTCAGGACAATAGGCGATATTGATGTCGGCCTTGTCTCCCGCCTGCTGTGGAAAACGGAGATCAGCGCGAACCTGCGCCAGCCATTGCGCCATTTGCTCGGTCGCCCCGACAGGCGAGGTGGATTCCAGAATGACCAGATCGCCTTTTTTCAACACTGGCGCGATCGACTCAGCCGCCGCCTGTACATAGGCCATATCCGGCTCATGGTCGCCTTTGAACGGGGTTGGCACCGCAATCAGAAAAGCATCCGCCGCAACGGGTTGGTTAAACGCGCGCAGATAACCATTTTCCACCGCTGTTTTCACCAGCGCATCCAGATCCGGTTCGACAATGTGAATCTCACCCCGGTTGATGGTGTCCACCGCTTTTTTATTTACGTCAATACCCGCCACCCGCTTTTTACGAGAGGCAAATGCAGCGGCGGTCGGTAAACCGATATATCCCAGTCCGATAACCGAGATTGTCTCAAAACTCATAACGTCACCTGAAATTCGTGTGTGATGGCGGCGCTCCGCCATCATTGTATTGGTCGCCGCAAGCGGCGTTTAAAATCGCTCCTGGCGATTTTTTAACGCATCAACAATGCGTTGGCAGGCCTGACCATCGCCATAAGGGTTGTGCGCGCGGCTCATCATCTGATATTCGTTTTCGTCGGTCAGCAGCAGGGAAACCGTGTCCACGATTTTCGTCACGTCAGTGCCGACTAATCTCACCGTACCGGCTTCTATCGCCTCAGGCCGCTCGGTGGTTTCCCGCATCACCAGCACGGGTTTGCCTAACGAGGGCGCTTCCTCCTGAACGCCGCCGGAATCGGTCAAAATCATATACGCACGATTCATCAGATAAACAAATGGCAGGTAATCCTGCGGCGCAATCAACATCACATTGTTGATGCCGCTCAGGATGCGGTTGACCGGTTCACTGACATTAGGATTAAGGTGAACCGGGTAAACAATCTGCGTATCGGGATGCCGTTTGGCGATATCCGCCAACGCGCTGCAAATACGCTCAAAACCGCCGCCAAAGCTTTCACGCCGGTGTCCGGTCACCAGGATCAATCTTTTGGTCGTATCCAGAAAAGCATACTGTTGATCCAGACGACGACACAATTCCGCATCACGAATGATGCGATCCCGTACCCAGAACAACGCATCAATGACCGTATTGCCGGTGACGACAATGTGTCGATCCGACAAATGCTCACGCAGCAAATTTTGACGGGCATTTTCCGTCGGCGCGAAATGGTACATCGCCAGATGCCCGGTCAGCTTACGATTCGCTTCTTCCGGCCAGGGAGAATAGATGTTTCCGGTACGCAGCCCGGCCTCTACGTGTCCGACAGGAATACGCTGATAAAACGCGGCCACACTCGCGGTAAGCGTTGTGGTGGTATCACCATGCACCAGCACCAAATCGGGTTTGAATTCAGTCATGACCGGCTCAAGCCCGGTCAGAATGCGGCAGGATATCTCACTGAGGCTCTGTCCCGGTTGCATGATATTCAGATCGTAATCTGGCGTAATATCGAATAGACGCAGCACCTGATCCAGCATCTGCCGATGCTGGGCCGTTACGCAAATTCTCGATTCAAAGGCTTCATCCTGAGCCAGGGCATGAACCAGCGGGGCCATCTTGATGGCCTCAGGCCGGGTGCCGAAAACAGTCAACACTTTCACGGTGAATCTCTTTAATCAAGTTAGACGCAGACTTTTCACTGCGAATCGGACGTTACCCGTTAAGCGGGTTAACGTGGACGACGTACCAAAGCAAAACCCGCGCCCACTAACGCGCCGATCGCGCCCCACATCACCATCAGGAAGGCGCGGCGCGGGCTATCACGCTTCACCGGTTCTTCCGGCGTGCGCAGGTAGCGGTAGGTCTGGAAATTAGCGTTAAGCGTGGGGCCGACATTCAGTGTGGTCAGCATGGCGCGATTTTGATCGTATTCGAGATCATAGTGCGGCCCGCTGGCTTGCAAAGATTCCAGACGTGCCTGCAACATCGGCCTTCCCAGTAAAAACATTTCCGATGCAGGCAATTCATCCGCCGGCGTATCGGTCTGGCTACGGCTGATACCTTGCTGCCGGGCGATTTTCAGCCCCTGTTCGACACTCTGGATTTCCCGTTCGTAAATCGCCCTGGCAACGGCTTCCTGCCGTTTGATCTGCGACTTGATGAAGATGGTTCTGGCCGCCCATGCGCCAGTGATTTCTTCATTCAGATGACCGGCGGCTTGTTGACTGGCAAACACCACATACTGACGCAGTAAAGTATTGGCATCAGCCGAGGTTTCCGCCGCCAGCTTCACCGTATCACGGGTTTTCTTGGCGTCATCACGCGGTGTGAACTGAATATTATTCACCAGTTCATCCAGTAGCGCGGCATCAGCCTTCGTATCCCCTTCCTGCCGCTGTTTGTAATAGTCGGTCTGCAACCAGAAATCCCGGCGGGTATCATATGCCGCCAGTTGCACAATGAACTCGGCATAAACATCGGATGAAATAGAGGGTTGCTCACCTTGCGGGACAGAAAAGGCTTGCGCATCAAGATTGCGGAGAAACTGTTGCTGGGAATAGTAACCGCCCAACATATTCACCGTCGGTTTATCCGTAATCGCCGTCGCGCTCCATTCCTGTTTTACCAGGTAGGAATAGAGTAACGCGATAACGCCAAACAACGCGGCGATGGCGATGATCCAAGGCTTACCACGCCACAGCGTGTGAAATAAGCCGCGAATGTCCAGTTCGTTATCAACTAACGTATTCCCGGCAGACTGGTTCTCTGATTTCATTACTTCCCCAATATTATTTGGTTAAGGTAACTGCTTTTGCTCATCGACATGCCGCATACGACGCTTGATCCGCTTGATAAAACGAGCGACTCGCCATGCGCGTTTCAGGCAATAACCATAGAACAAAAATGCAAGCAAGAATAAGGCCAACATAACCCATTCTGGAACAAAAGAGAGATATTCTCCGACTACTCCTACTGCGGCTAATAATGCGGCGGCCAGGGTAATCAATACAAAAGCTTGTCGGGAGGTAAAGCCAGCCCTCATCATCAGATGATGGATATGCTGGCGATCCGGCGAAAATGGACTCATCCCCTTACGTAACCGCCGATACATGATCGCAATCATATCAATCAGCGGGATCGCGATAATCCATAACGCGGTTACCGGATTAATGGGATGCTGTATCCCCTGTGTTGTCTGAATCAGCAGCCAGATAGCCGTAAAACCAATCATTGTGCTACCGGCATCGCCCATAAAAACTTTATACCGTTTACCGAAAACCCCAAGGTTGAGCAGAATGTAAGGCAGGGTGGCGGCAATCATGGCAAAACACCATAACGCCAGATTCGCATGGCCGTTGAGATACAACAGTATCCCCAACGCGCCAAAGGAGACGCTGGATAAGCCGCCCAGCAATCCGTCAATCCCATCCACCATGTTAAATGCGTTGATCGCGGCCCAGACCGCAAATAGCGTCACCAGATAACCAAACGGCCCTAACCCCATCTGCCACGGTCCGAAAATATACCCCAGGTTATGCAAAGTGAGCCCGGCAAACCCCATCATGATGGCCGCGACGCACGCCTGTACAATGGCGCGAATTTTCACACTGATATCGAAGCGGTCGTCCAGCGCGCCGACAAACACCAGAATACCTGCGCAAAACAGGTAAAGTCGGAAATTGGGAATGTAGTAATCGGTGATCAGAAAGGTAAAGCAGATCCCGGCGTACACGGAAACGCCGCCAACCAAAGGAATCAACCCCTGGTGCCGTTTACGGTAGTTCGGGCGATCGACAAGTCCTATTTTTCTCGCCATCCGGCGAGCTAAAAATAGGAAGCCCAGAGAAAACAGGAAAATGATTAATAATTCAATACTCATAATGAGTAAATTCACCGTTCACAGCTTCGCTGCGGCTGCTCAATATATGCTCGGTTTATGTCTTAAATACTATCTTCGCTTAAACACTATCGTCACATAAATACTATCGTCGCATTGAAACAGCGACATTCAGCAAGACGCACTTGCTGTGCGGGCGATCAGCATAGTCTAAAAGAGACACGATTCGTAACCTGAATAGCTCAAACGACCATTTTACCGGCATCGATATAAAAAATCGCCGGGAATGATTTTCAACATCGCCTGCGACGGCCCGTAGAATGGCGGGCAAAGATAACCTGCCATAAAAAACGCCACGACCCCGCGTGGCGTTCCCCGAGTTCATCCGTGATTTATGAACGCTTCATCATGTCAAAGAATTCATCGTTGGTTTTGGTCATCGCCAACTTGTTAATCAGGAATTCCATGGCGTCAATCTCACCCATCGGGTGGATGATCTTACGCAGAATCCACATCTTCTGGAGTTCTTCAGACGTGGTCAGCAATTCTTCTTTACGCGTACCGGAACGGTTGTAATCGATAGCCGGGAATACGCGTTTTTCGGCAATTTTACGGGCCAGATGCAATTCCATGTTACCGGTGCCTTTGAACTCTTCGTAAATGACCTCGTCCATTTTCGAACCGGTATCGACCAGTGCGGTTGCGATGATCGTCAGGCTGCCGCCTTCTTCAACGTTACGGGCGGCGCCGAAGAAACGTTTCGGGCGATGCAGGGCATTGGCGTCCACACCACCGGTCAATACTTTGCCGGAAGCAGGCACAACAGTGTTATAAGCACGCGCCAGGCGGGTGATGGAATCCAGCAGAATGATAACGTCTTTTTTATGCTCGACCAGACGCTTGGCTTTTTCGATCACCATTTCGGCAACCTGAACGTGGCGGGAAGCGGGTTCATCAAAGGTGGAGGCAACCACTTCACCCTTGACCAGACGCTGCATCTCGGTCACTTCTTCCGGGCGCTCGTCAATCAGCAACACCATCAGCACGCAGTCAGGATGGTTGTAGGCGATACTTTGTGCAATATTCTGCAACAGCATGGTTTTACCCGCTTTTGGCGGCGCAACGATCAGACCACGCTGACCACGACCAATAGGCGAGGCCAAATCCAGTACGCGAGCCGTCAAGTCTTCTGTTGAACCGTTACCGCGCTCCATGCGCAGGCGGGAATTCGCGTGCAAAGGGGTAAGGTTTTCAAACAGGATTTTATTGCGGGCGTTTTCAGGTTTGTCGTAGTTGACTTCGTTTACTTTCAACAGCGCAAAATAGCGTTCCCCTTCTTTTGGCGGACGAATTTTGCCTGAAATAGTGTCGCCAGTACGAAGGTTAAAACGGCGGATTTGGCTGGGAGAAACGTAGATATCATCAGGGCCGGCAAGGTAGGAACTGTCTGCGGAACGGAGGAAACCGAAGCCATCCTGCAATATTTCCAGCACACCATCGCCAAAAATATCCTCGCCGCTTTTTGCGTGCTGCTTGAGAATGGCAAAAATAATGTCCTGCTTGCGCATGCGAGCGAGGTTTTCCAGTCCCATATTTTCGCCGAGAGTAATTAACTCAGAAACCGGCGTATTCTTTAATTCGGTAAGATTCATAGTGGTGGGTTCTTAAACTCGGGGTAAATCTCGAACTATTAACGTGAATGGTATGGCAGGGTCATCCGTGCCTCTATAATAACCTTCAATCACCGAACATCCGTTTTGTTGCGCTCTTAACGCATGCAGTATCTGCACAAAACGACCATAAGGGATTCAAAGATACATAAAACCAGTTATTTTAAAACTATTAGATTGTCCAAACCAGATGACGAACATTTTTGTAAATCAATGACTTTCTGATTTTGACATAGAATAATACTTTAGATTCTAACTTTCAGGCTTAAGCCTAAAGGCTTAAACATAGGTAAGTACGATATGCAGTGTTGATGAATCTAGCACGCTTCCTGGCGGGCGGCAAGCGGTCAATAGAGAATTACTCATGTTGGCTGCCACCCTCAGGAATATGGAATGAATTATAGATTGGCGGTCAGGAATTCTTTCAGTTGCCCTTTAGACAAGGCCCCGACTTTGGTTGCCGCGACTTCGCCATTTTTGAACAGCAACAGCGTAGGAATACCACGAATACCGAATTTCGGTGCCGTCGCCGGGTTTTCGTCAATGTTAAGTTTGGCAACGGTCAGTTTACCCGCGAACTCTTCTGCAATTTCATCCAGTATAGGAGCGATCATTTTACAGGGACCACACCACTCAGCCCAGAAATCAACCAGGGTTACGCCCTCAGCGTCCAATACTTGCGTATCGAAACTGCCATCAGTCAGGTGAATAATTTTATCGCTCATGTTTTACTCCACAGGATTATATCTACCTTGTTGGTGTAGCATTAACCAACGGTAAGGTTGACTTTATTTCACCGGATACGCTTTCGTAAAGCAATAGTTAACTGATATTCTACCACACTATGAGCAAAACACACTTAACAGAACAGAAGTTTTCCGACTTCGCCCTGCACCCGCAGGTTATAGAAGCCCTTGAAAGCAAAGGGTTTCATAACTGCACGCCTATTCAGGCGTTAGCATTGCCGCTGGCTTTATCAGGGCGCGATGTAGCAGGTCAGGCGCAAACCGGTACTGGCAAGACGCTGGCTTTTCTCGCGTCTACTTTCCATTATTTGCTTTCGCACCCGGCAAGCTCTGAGCGTCAGACCAACCAGCCGCGTGCTTTAATCATGGCGCCGACGCGTGAATTGGCCGTGCAAATTCACTCTGACGCTGAAGCTCTTTCACGTCTTACCGGGCTGAAACTCGGTTTGGCGTATGGCGGCGACGGCTACGACAAACAACTCAAGGTGCTGGAAAGCGGCGTCGATATTCTGGTAGGCACCACTGGCCGCCTGATCGACTACACCAAGCAGAATTACATCAATATGGGTGCGATCCAGGTCGTGATCCTGGATGAGGCCGATCGCATGTACGATCTCGGCTTTATCAAAGATATCCGCTGGCTGTTTCGCCGCATGCCGCCGGTCACCCAGCGCCTGAATATGCTCTTTTCCGCGACGCTTTCCTACCGCGTTCGCGAACTCGCTTTTGAACAAATGAATAATGCCGAGTATGTGGAAGTCGAACCGGAGCAAAAAACTGGCCACCGCATCAAAGAAGAGTTGTTCTATCCGTCGAATGAAGAAAAAATGCGCCTGCTCCAGACACTGCTTGAGGAAGAGTGGCCGGATCGCTGCATTATTTTCGCCAATACCAAACACCGTTGTGAAGATATCTGGGGCCATCTGGCCGCCGATGGTCACCGCGTGGGTCTGCTGACGGGCGACGTGGCGCAGAAAAAACGTTTGCGTATTCTGGATGAATTCACCAACGGCAATCTGGACATTCTGGTTGCGACGGACGTAGCGGCGCGCGGCCTGCATATTCCGTCAGTCACCCATGTCTTCAACTATGATCTGCCGGATGACTGTGAAGACTATGTTCACCGTATTGGCCGTACTGGCCGCGCCGGTCAAAGCGGTTTCTCCATCAGTCTGGCTTGTGAAGAATACGCGCTGAATCTGCCTGCTATCGAAACCTATATCGGTCACGGTATTCCGGTCAGCAAGTACAACAGCGACGCATTGCTCAACGATTTACCGGCGCCGAAGCGCATAACGCGCCCGCCACGCACCAATAACGGCCCACGCAGAAACAATGCGCCGCGTAATAATCGTAAACGGCTAGGTTGATCGCAAATGCCAAGCGTATCCTCACTTTATGCAGCTATCGATCTCGGCTCCAACAGCTTTCATATGTTGGTTGTTCGGAAAAATGCGGGCAGCATTCAGACGCTGGCAAAGATAAAACGAAAAGTCCGTCTTGCCGCAGGATTGGATAAGCAGAATCGGTTATCGCAAGACGCGATGCAGCGGGGCTGGCAGTGTCTGCAACTGTTTTCAGAACGATTGCAGGATATCCCACGCGAGCAGGTACGTGTCGTCGCTACAGCGACCTTGCGGCTGGCGACCAACGCCGATGAGTTTCTGCAACAGGCCGAGCGGATTCTGGGATTACCGATTCAGGTTATCAGCGGCGAAGAAGAAGCCCGGCTAATCTATCAGGGCGTTGCTCACACCACCGGCGGGCCGGAGCAACGTCTGGTGGTTGATATTGGCGGCGGCAGTACGGAACTGGCTACCGGCATCGGCGCCAGAGCGACCCGGCTTATCAGCTTGCCCATGGGTTGCGTCACCTGGCTGGAACGTTATTTCAGCGATCGTAATCTGGAAGCAGGCAATTTCGAGCGCGCTGAACAGGCGGCCCGCGAGATGTTACGTCCGGTGGTCGCTTCCCTGAAAGAACAGGGCTGGCAAATCTGCGTCGGCGCCTCCGGCACGGTACAAGCTTTGCAGGAGATTATGGTCACGCAGGGGATGGACGAATACATCACGCTGACGAAACTCCAGCAGTTAAAACAACATGCCATTCAGTGCGATAAGCTGGAAGAGCTTGAAATTGAAGGCCTGACGTTGGAAAGAGCTCTGGTTTTCCCCAGCGGGCTGGCGATCCTGCTGGCTATCTTCCAGGAGCTCGACATTAAAACCATGACGCTGGCCGGCGGCGCGCTGCGCGAAGGGCTGGTGTACGGCATGCTTCATCTGCCGATTGGGCAGGATATCCGCCATCGTACCTTGCATAATTTGCAGCGTCGTTATCTGCTGGATAGCGAGCAAGCCGAACGGGTGAGCGCGCTGGCCGATACCTTTTTACAACAGGTCGCACGCGACTGGCAGTTGGACAATCGATGTCGCGAGCTACTGCAAAGCGCCTGTCTGGTGCACGAAATTGGTCTGAGCATTGATTTCCGCCAGTCTCCCCAACATGCGGCCTATCTCATCCGTCACAGCGATCTTCCTGGCTTTACCCCCGCACAAAAGAAACTGTTGGCGACCTTGCTGCAAAACCAAAGCAACCCTATCGATTTGATGCCGCTCAGTCAGCAAAATGCGGTGCCAGTGATACAGGCTCAGCGTCTGTGCCGCTTGCTGCGTTTGGCGATTATTTTTGCCAGCCGTCGCCGTGACGACACTTTGCCCGCAGTACGACTGCACGTTGAGGGTGAAGGTTTGCGGGTCATGTTGCCGGCCGGTTGGATGGCGCAACATCCGTTAAGGGCCGAAGCGCTGGAGCAGGAAAGCCGCTGGCAAAGCTATGTCCACTGGCCGCTGATGCTGGAAGAAGTTCCCGTTTGACTGACGGATTGATGTCATAAAAAGAAGATTAGGGGAGTGTTATTCCCCTTTGGCTTTCGCCAACTGCGCGCGGAGGCTGGCCAGGTGGCTTTGTCCTTTCTGCATCCTTTCCTGAGCACTCACTACTTTACGCTCAGTTTCCCAAACCAGATCATCCTGCGGCAACTCAAGCAGAAAACGGCTGGGTTCAGGACGCACCAATTCCCCGTACTGACGCCGTTCTTTACACAGGGTAAAGATCAATTCGCGCCGAGCGCGGGTGATCCCAACGTAAGCCAGCCGCCGTTCTTCATCGACATTGTCTTCATCAATGCTGCTTTGATGCGGCAGCAGCCCCTCTTCCATCCCTACCAGAAACACATAGGGGAATTCCAGACCTTTTGAAGCGTGCAGCGTCATTAACTGCACCTGATCCAGTTCGTCTTCGTTCTCTCCCCGCTCCATCATATCCCGCAGAGTGAAACGTGTGACGACTTGCGTCAACGTCATTGGCTCATCCAGATCCGAACCTTCGAGCATCTCCGTCATCCAGCTAAAAAGCTGATTCACGTTTTTCATCCGCATTTCCGCGGCTTTGGGACTGAGCGAAGTTTCATACAGCCAGCTTTCATAATCCAGTCCGTGAATCAGATCGCGCACCGCCGCCACCGGCTCGCGCTCGGCCAACCGAGCGATATCCGACAGCCACTGCGTAAACCGTTGCAGCGACTCCAGCCCACGGCCAGTCAGCGATTGACCGAGCCCCAGATCAAAGCTGGCGCTAAACAGACTTTTGTTGCGCTGATTCGCCCACTCGCCCAGCTTCTGCAACGTTGCCGGACCAATCTCACGTCTTGGCGTATTGACGATACGCAGGAAAGCGCTGTCGTCATCTGGATTGGTCAAAACACGCAAGTACGCCAGGAGATCCTTGATTTCGGGACGTGAGAAAAACGATGTGCCGCCGGAAATCCGATAGGGGATGCGATTCTGCATCAGCATTTTTTCAAACAGACGGGATTGATGATTACCACGATATAAAATGGCATAGTCGCCATACTGGGTCTTGTGGATGTAATGATGGGCAATCAACTCGCCCACCACCCTTTCGGCCTCATGATCTTCGTTGTTGGCGGTAATCACTTTCAGTTCATCGCCATAACCCAGTTCCGAAAACAACCGTTTTTCAAATACATGCGGATTATTGGCGATGAGAATATTCGCCGCCTTCAGGATGCGGCCGGAAGAGCGGTAGTTTTGCTCCAGCTTGATGACTTCAAGCTGCGGGAAATCCTGTTGTAGCAGCACCAGATTCTGCGGGCGGGCGCCACGCCAGGAATAGATCGACTGGTCGTCATCGCCCACCACGGTAAAGCGTGCGCGGCTGCCTACCAGCAATTTAACCAACTCATATTGACTGGTGTTGGTGTCCTGATATTCATCCACCAGTAAATAGCGTAAGCGGTTCTGCCAACGTTCCCGTACTTCATCGTTACGCTTGAACAACAACGTCGGCAACAGGATCAGATCGTCAAAATCCAACACGTTGCAGGCGCGCAGATGGTCTTGATACAACGAATAACAGTGAGCAAACAACCGATCCCGTTCGCCGCGCGCCGTTGCCGCCGCGCCAGCGGGATCAACAAGATCGTTTTTCCAGTTCGAGATCGTTGACGTTAATTGCTGCAACAGCGTCTTATCATTTTCCAGCCATTGTTCGGTCAACGCTTTCAGCAAAGCCATCTGATCCTGATCGTCGAACAGAGAAAAGTTGGCTTTCATACCCAGCGCCGCGTACTCGCGCTTGATGATTTCCAGCCCCAGCGTATGAAAGGTGGCGATCACCAACCCGCGAGTTTCTTTGCGGCCCAGCGTTTGCGCGACACGTTCTTTCATTTCGCGAGCGGCTTTATTGGTGAAAGTTACCGCGGCGATATGACGGGCCTGATAGCCGCACTGACGGATTAAATGCGCAATCTTATTGGTGATAACGCGCGTTTTACCCGAACCGGCTCCCGCCAGCACCAGACAAGGGCCGGTAACGAATTCGACAGCATGTTGTTGGCTGGGGTTTAAACGCATAACGATATGGCTCACTCATCAAACGGAAGGGGATTGTAGCAGAAAGCGGAATCGATCTTGAGCGGGGATTTATCGTCATGGAAAGCACATCGCAATCCACATCTGACGTTGCAGATGTTACATTGCGCTCAGGAATTCCCCTCTCTGTTAAATAAGGGTAACGACATGGCAAATACCGCAGCGGCACTGCATATTCTGGTGGATACCGAACAGCAGGCCAACGACATTCTGACCCAGTTGCACCAGGGCGCCGATTTTCAGCAACTGGCGCAAAAATACTCCACCTGCCCGTCAAAACGTAATGGCGGCGATTTGGGTGAATTCCGTAAAGGCGATATGGTTCCCGCCTTTGATAAAGCGGTCTTTTCCTGCGAGTTGCTGCAACCGTTCGGCCCGGTCAAGACCCAGTTCGGCTATCATTTGATTAAAGTGCTGTACCGCAATTAATCCCAGCATTCACCTTGCCGGACGCAACGGCGCCGGCAAGGTGACGATAGTGCAACGCCTCTAGCCGATGGTCATCAGGCTGGCGTTGCCTCCCGCAGCGGCGGTGTTAATGCTCAGCGAACGTTCATACAGCAGACGCTCCAGCGCGATATTGGTCTCACCGCGACTAAAGCCCTGTACGGCGATAATCGGCCCCTGACGTTCGGCAAGCTGTTGACTGAGTTGCAGCAACTGATCGGTATCGCCATGATGGATCACCGCATCAAATGCCTGATCGTCTCGCCGCCAGTCCTGACTGAACAGAATACGCGATTGAACGACATCCGGTAAACGACGATACAGCGTCTGCAATAATGACGTTTCCAGCCACAATACGTATCCTCCCGTCGCCAGCACCGCCGCTAACTGAATCAACGCATCTTTGTCGTTGTCAGCCAGACACAACACGCGCTCACGCGGCGTCAGCGTATAAGTATTGCGTTCTCCCGTCGGCCCCGGCAACAAATACGTCGTCCCGGCCAATCCACGTTCCGCGTACTGCTGGCATAGCGCCGCCAAATCGTGCCGATGCTCGGCAAGCGCCCATTTTTCCAACGCCTGCAATGACGTCAACAGCGTCGATCGCACGCCGACATCCACGGTTTGCCCACCATCCTCACCAGCCAGCCCATGCAGCGGCGCATCATCTGGTTTGTGTGACAGCAGCCGATACAGATAGAGCGGCCCGCCCGCCTTCGGGCCGGTGCCGGAAAGCCCCTCTCCGCCAAATGGCTGAACGCCGACCACCGCGCCGACCATATTGCGGTTGACGTACTGATTGCCCACACGGGCGTTGCCGGTCACCCGCGAGATGGTTTCATCAATACGCGTGTGTAAGCCCAACGTCAAACCATACCCTGCCGAATTAATCTGTTCAATCAACGTGTTGAGATGCTGGCTGTGGTACCGCACGACGTGCAATACCGGCCCGAATACCTCTTTTTGCAGTTCATTCACGCTTTCCAGTTCGATCAACGTTGGTTTGACGAAGGTTCCGCGCGCCCATTGCTGTTCATCCTGCGGCGACGACGCCGGCTGATACACCTTGCGTCCTTTCGTCCGCATACGCTGAATATGGCGTTCAATGGCCTGCTTCGCTTGCGCATCGATCACCGGCCCAATATCCGTGGATAAACGTTCCGGGTTCCCCATCCGGCATTCGGCCATCGCCCCGCGCAGCATTTGCAACGTATGCTCCGCGACATCCTCCTGAACACACAGAATACGCAATGCCGAGCAGCGCTGACCGGCACTGTCGAAAGCGGAGGCGATCACATCGTTCACCACCTGCTCTGTCAACGCGGAAGAGTCCACGATCATCGCATTCAACCCGCCGGTTTCGGCAATCAGCGGCGTAAGGCGTCCGTGTGCATCCAGTCGTCCGGCAATGGCGCGCTGCAACAGTTTCGCTACGTCCGTTGAGCCGGTAAACACGACGCCACGTACCCGGCTGTCATTGACCAACGCGGCGCCAACCGTTTCCCCCTGCCCCGGCAACAACTGCAAGACGCCGACAGGCACGCCCGCTTCCAGCAGGATACGCACCGCCTGCGCCGCAATCAGCGGGGTTTGTTCGGCGGGTTTCGCCAGCACGCTATTGCCCGCCGCCAGCGCCGCCGCAACCTGTCCGGTGAAAATCGCCAGCGGAAAATTCCACGGACTGATACAGACCACCGGCCCCAGCGGTCGATGTGAGTCATTGGCGAATGCTTCGCGCACCTGAGCGGCGTAATAACGCAGAAAATCCACCGCTTCACGCACTTCGGCGACGGCGTTGCCGAATGTTTTACCGGCTTCACGCACCAATAACCCCAACAGATGCTGCAACTGACTTTCCATGATGTCCGCCGCTTTATTCAGCACGGATGCGCGCTCCGCTGGCGGCGTGGCGAACCAGATCGCCGCCGCGCTGACGGATGAATCCAGCGCGTGAGCAATATCCTGCTCGCTGGCCTCACAGACATAGCCCACAATGTCGCGCGACTCGGCAGGATTGAACACTGGTTTTGCGGCCTGCGGCACAGCGTCGCCGTCAATCACCGGCGCGGCTTGCCACGATTGCGCCACGCTCGTCAGCAAGGCGCTGGAAAGCGAGGCGAGACGATGTTCATTGGACAGATCGAGCCCGCTGGCGTTATGCCGCGCCGCACCGTATAAATGACGCGGGAGAGGAATGCGAGGATGCGGCAGACCGATCCGCCCTTCCGCCGTCGCCAACGCTTCCACCTCGCCGACGGGATCGCCCACTAGCGTCTCAAGCGGCAAGGTCACATCGGCGATACGGTTGACAAAGGACGTATTCGCGCCATTTTCCAGCAGACGGCGCACCAGATAAGCCAATAGCGTTTCATGGGTTCCGACCGGCGCATAAATGCGGCACGGACGATTCAGTTTCCCTTCGGCGACGTTGCCCACCACCTGTTCATACAGAGGTTCGCCCATACCATGCAGACACTGGAATTCGTACTGACCGGGGTAATGGTTGTTGCCAGCCAGATGGTAAATCGCACTCAAGGTTTGTGCGTTATGGGTGGCGAACTGAGGATAAATCAGGTTGGGCGCCGCCAGTAATTTACGTGCGCAGGCCAGATAGGACACATCGGTGTAGACCTTGCGCGTATACACCGGATAGCCTTCCAGCCCATCGACTTGCGCGCGTTTGATTTCACTGTCCCAATACGCGCCTTTCACCAGACGGATCATCAGCCGTCGCTGACTGCGCCGGGCCATGTCGATCACGGCGTCAACAACGAACGGGCAGCGTTTCTGGTAAGCCTGAATGACAAATCCGATACCGTTCCAGCCCGCCAGTTGCGGCTCAAAGCAGAGCTTTTCCAGCAAATCGAGCGAGATTTCCAGTCGATCCGCCTCTTCCGCATCGATATTGATGCCAATGTCATACTGACGCGCTTGTAAGGTGAGCGACAATAAACGCGGATATAACGTATCCATCAGCCCTTCGTATTGCGCCCGGCTGTAGCGGGGATACATCGCGGATAGCTTGATGGAAATACCCGGCCCTTCATAGATGCCGCGCCCATTGGATGCTTTTCCAATCGCGTGGACAGCCCGCTGATAGGACGTCAGATAAGCGGCGGCATCTTTCTCCGTCAACGCCGCTTCCCCCAGCGTGTCATAGGAGTAGCGGAATCCCCGCGCTTCCAATTTGCGGGCGTTGGCCAGCGCTTCGGCAATGGTTTCGCCGGTCACAAACTGCTCCCCCATCAGACGCATCGCCATATCCACGCCTTTACGAATCAACGGTTCGCCGCTTTTGCCAATGATGCGGTTGAGCGATCGCGACAAGTTCGCCTCATTATGGATAGCAACCAGCTTACCGGTGAACAACAGTCCCCAGGTCGCCGCGTTAACAAACAGCGATGGACTGTGACCAAGATGCGCATACCAGTCGCCAGCGCTGATTTTGTCGCGGATCAGCGCATCACGCGTGGGTTTATCGGGAATGCGCAGCAATGCCTCGGCCAGACACATCAACGCCACTCCTTCCAGCGAAGAAAGTGAAAATTCCTGCAACAATCCTTGTACCATACCCGCGCGCCCGCTCGCCCCTTTTTGCTCTCGCAGGCGCTCCGCCAGCCGATAAGCCATTTTCTGCGTCAATTGCGCTATTTCCGCCGGAAGTTTCGCCTGTTCAAGCAATGTCGGCACCAGTTCGCTTTCAGGGCGTCGGTAGGCGGAAGTGATGTCAGCACGTATAACGGATTGGGGCAATACCTGTTGTGCAAACTCAAGAAAGGGTTGATGGGTTTCTTCTTCCTGAGATTGCGGCATAATCTCTTGCGCTTCGATGGGGCTGGGCATAGCCGATTGCGGTATTTCAGGCGTGTCGCCAGCGCTTTCGAGCCGTTCGAGATAGTTAAAGATGGCCTGTTTGATCAGCCAATGCGGTGTGCGATCAATCCGTTGCGCTGCGGCCTTGAGACGGTCACGCGTGGCCTCGTCGAGTTTTACGCCCATCGTGGTAAAGCCCATAAACGTCACTCCTGTGATGAAAAGGACATATCGGTAAAATATCAATATCAGTCATGTTGCAACTTTGTGCAACCTTGTTAATAAATGATGTTATGGTGAATAAAAAAATCACTATTCCTCTCTGCGCCTCGTTCCGGCCAGCGTGGAAGCATGAAGATCCATCGCAACCACAAGGTGTGCGAATAATAATGAAAATGGAGAGTTGAATGACAATGAGCACACCCATGTTGGTGACTTTTCTGGTGTATATTTTCGGGATGGTACTTATCGGCCTGTTCGCCTATCGCGCCACCCATAACTTTGGCGATTACATTCTGGGCGGACGCAAAATGGGCAGCGTGGTCACCGCGCTCTCCGCTGGCGCTTCCGATATGAGCGGCTGGCTGCTGATGGGGCTGCCGGGCGCCATCTTCATTTCCGGTATCTCTGAAAGCTGGATCGCCATCGGCCTGACGGTCGGGACCTACCTTAACTGGAAATGGGTCGCCGGTCGTTTACGCGTTCATACCGAAGTCAACCACAACGCATTGACGCTGCCGGATTACTTTACTCACCGTTTTGAAGACACCAGCAAATTACTGCGCGTGATTTCAGCGGTGATTATCCTGATCTTTTTCACTATTTACTGCGCATCCGGCATGGTGGCGGGCGCCCGCCTGTTTGAAAGCACCTTTAATATGAGCTATGGCGCCGCATTGTGGGCCGGAGCAGCCGCGACCATCGCCTATACGTTTATCGGCGGGTTTCTGGCGGTAAGCTGGACGGATACCGTTCAGGCCAGTCTGATGATTTTCGCGCTGATCCTGACGCCGGTGATGGTGATCCTGTCGCTGGGCGGCATTGATGCCTCGCTGATGGTAATCGAAGCGAAAAACCCGGCCAATCTGGATATGTTCAAAGGTTTGAATTTTGTCGCCATCATTTCCCTGATGGGTTGGGGCCTCGGTTACTTCGGGCAACCGCATATTCTGGCGCGCTTTATGGCGGCGGATTCACACCACACCATTCACAGCGCGCGCCGCATCAGTATGACCTGGATGATCCTGTGTCTGGCGGGAGCGGTGACCGTGGGCTTTTTCGGCATCGCCTATTTCAGCAACCACCCGGAACAAGCAGGTAATGTTGCGCAAAACAGTGAGCGCGTGTTTATTGAACTGTCCATGCTGCTGTTCAACCCGTGGATTGCCGGCGTGCTGTTGTCGGCGATCCTGGCGGCGGTCATGAGTACCTTAAGCTGCCAGCTTCTGGTCTGTTCCAGCGCGATCACCGAAGATTTATACCGTCCTTTTTTCCGTAAAAGAGCCACGCAAAGAGAGTTGGTGTGGGTAGGACGCGCGATGGTGCTGCTGGTGGCGGCGATCGCCATTATCCTGTCGGCAAACCCGGAGAACCGCGTACTGGGGCTGGTCAGTTATGCCTGGGCTGGTTTCGGCGCCGCTTTCGGGCCGGTGATCCTGATTTCCCTGCTGTGGCCGCGGATGACCCGCAACGGCGCCCTGCTTGGGATGATTGTCGGCGCGGCGACCGTACTGATTTGGAAGCAGTATAACTGGCTGGGACTGTATGAAATCATCCCCGGCTTCCTGTTCAGTTGCCTGACCATCTTTATCGTCAGTCTGATGGGCCGTCCGCCGTCTCAGGCGATTACCGAGCGTTTTCATAAAGCGGAAGCGGAATTCAGGTCGGTATAACCCGTAAAAAAAGGCACAGCATGACGCTGTGCCCTTATCCATTCCGAATGATCATTTCTGTCTGTAACGTTTCCTGCGTGTTATTAAACCTGATCCGGTTATCCAGCTTATAGACTTCACCAATCAATTTAATGAACAACACACCATCCCGCATCGAAATTTCCGCATCACCTGTGTTTGCTTTCAAAAATTCCTGGGGCTTTTGATTGTCTTTACGAACGGTATAAGAATAAATGAAACCGACCGTCGCACCGCCTTTTTCCAACTGCAAAACATCAACGGAAATATTATTATCAAGCTTGTATTCGTCAACTTTGGTGTAAACATCTTCCATGCCAAATAAATAATAGGCGATTCCTGATATTGAAAATAACAGCAGGACGACGATTAACGAAAAAGACAACAATAATACTTTAATAACCTTTACTCTTTGCATAATCAATCCCTAGCTTAATATAAAACTGATCGTCCGGATCATCACCATAAGGCACGCTTCCCCAACAAACACCATCATCTGGGCGGCTGGTTCCCGCCCTCATTTGTGCACAACCGGCCCCCCGTAATAAAATAGTTTCAGGGATACCTGCGGCATAACCTACTGCACCATAATGAAAATTCCCAAAACTTTCAAATTTAGAACTTTGCTGTTTAAAATCCCAAGGGCCTTTGTTTCTGACGAGCTTATAAAAATCATAATAATCTAAAGCGCCGACTATTCTCCCATACTTATTTTTGAGATAAGCCATATTAGCATCGACAGATACACCTTTAGGTGCAGAAGGATAGGACATATAACAACCTCCGTGTTGAAATATTAAGCGCGATATTTCATTGATACAATTGGCATCATAATAAACGTTTTCTCGGTACAAACACGCAGAGTTTCAATCAATTAATGTTGTTATTTTCGTGATGTACAAGAAAGGAAGGAAAAATCTATTCGGAGGTTGCTGACAAAGCACAAGGAGCGGCGGTAATCGATAGATCGTAAGATGCCATAAATACATCCCTTTGTCGCACTGGTGCGAAAGTTTTGCTCTTCTATCCCTTTATCACCACCCTTCTGATTTCCCAACAAGGTTTGCCAATAGTCTAAGGCACAGCATGACGCTGTGCCTTGTTTAGCATATAATCGCAGAATTAATCCGCAACGGCGATACGTTTCATATCCGTCATATAGCCACGCAGTTTGCGACCGACGGTTTCGATCGGATGATTACGGATCGCTTCGTTGACGTCACGCAGTTGCGCGTTGTCTACTTCGGTCGCGGCGACCGTTTTACCCAGATCACCTGGTTGCAGCGAGGCCATGAACTTTTCTTTCAACAACGGCACCGCGGCATTGGCAAACAGATAGTTACCGTATTCCGCGGTATCGGAGATAACCACGTTCATTTCGTACAGACGCTTACGCGCGATGGTATTTGCAATCAGCGGCAGTTCATGCAGTGATTCATAGTAAGCGGATTCTTCAATGATGCCCGCGCTCACCATAGTCTCAAACGCCAGTTCAACACCGGCTTTCACCATCGCCACCAACAGCACGCCGTGGTCAAAGTATTCCTGCTCGGAAATTTTTCCGTCAAACTGTGGCGCGTTTTCAAACGCTGTTTTGCCGGTTTCTTCACGCCAGGTCAGCAACTTAACATCGTCGTTCGCCCAGTCCGCCATCATACCGCTGGAGAATTCGCCAGAGATAATGTCATCCATGTGTTTCTGGAACAGCGGCGCCATAATCGCTTTCAGTTGCTCAGACAACGCATAGGCGCGCAGTTTCGCCGGGTTGGACAGCCTGTCCATCATCAGCGTGATACCGCCTTGTTTCAGCGCTTCGGTAATGGTTTCCCAACCGAACTGAATCAGTTTTTCCGCATAAGCCGCGTCGACACCATCCGCCGCCAGTTTGTCGAAGCTCAGTAGCGAACCGGCCTGCAACATGCCGCACAGGATCGTTTGTTCGCCCATCAGGTCGGATTTTACTTCTGCAACGAAAGAAGATTGCAGCACGCCGGCACGGTGACCGCCCGTCGCGGCGGCCCAGGCTTTGGCAATCGCCATGCCTTCGCCTTGCGGATCGTTTTCCGGGTGAACCGCGATAAGCGTCGGCACGCCAAAACCACGTTTGTATTCTTCACGGACTTCCGTACCGGGGCACTTCGGCGCCACCATCACTACCGTAATGTCTTTACGGATTTGCTCGCCCACTTCAACAATATTGAAACCATGCGAGTAGCCCAACGCCGCGCCTTGCTTCATCAGTGGTTGAACCGCCTGAACCACGGCTGAGTGCTGTTTGTCCGGCGTCAGGTTAACCACCAGATCGGCTTGCGGGATCAGTTCTTCGTAATTGCCCACGGTGAAACCGTTTTCCGTGGCTTTGCGCCATGAAGCGCGTTTTTCGGCGATCGCTTCCTGACGCAGCGCATAAGCGATATCCAAACCGGAATCACGCATGTTCAGACCCTGATTCAGGCCCTGCGCGCCACAGCCGACAATCACCACTTTTTTACCCTTCAGGTAGTTCGCTTCATCGGCGAATTCATCACGTCCCATAAAACGACACTTGCCCAGTTGCGCCAACTGCTGGCGCAGGTTCAATGTGTTGAAATAGTTAGCCATGTCATGCTCCGTATCCGGTTTTGTTTGTCTGTTATTCGAAAAAGGCTCCCGCCGCAGCGAAAACCATTATGGCGTTCATCATATGACAGGAAATGCGTTGCTTAAATTGATATATTAACAACGTCACATTGCAAAATCTGCAAGATAAAAACGAGGCTCGCATCGCATGGATTTACGTGATCTCAAATTATTTCTGCATTTGGCGGAAAGCCGACATTTTGGTCGTACCGCCAAGGCGATGCACATCAGTCCTTCAACGCTGTCTCGGCAAATTCAACGGTTGGAAGAAGACGTGGGGCAAACCTTGTTCCAGCGCGATAACCGTACCGTGCAACTCACCGATGCCGGAGAACATCTGAAACTGTTCGCCCAGCAAACGCTGTTGCAATATCAGCAACTCAGACATGTCCTCAACCAACGCGGGCCGTCCCTGAGCGGCGAGTTGCGTATTTTCTGTTCGGTGACCGCCGCTTACAGTCATTTGCCCCCCATTCTTGATCGCTTCCGAGTGGAGCATCCGCTGGTGGAGATCAAACTGACCACCGGTGATGCCGCAGACGCGGTTGAGAAAGTCCAGTCTAACGAGGCTGACCTGGGAATAGCCGGAAACCCGGAAACCTTGCCCGCCAGCGTGGAGTTTATGCCGATCGGTAAAATTCCGCTGGCGCTGATTATCCCCGCGCTACCATGTCCGGTTCAGGTGCAGGTTAAAGTCCCCCACCCTGACTGGGCGCAAATTCCGTTTATTCTGCCGGAACACGGCCCGGTGCGTAAGCGTATCGACCTATGGTTCCGTCGCCACCACCTCAATAATCCGCAAATTTATGCCACCGTGTCCGGTCATGAAGCGATGGTGTCGATGGTTGCGCTGGGCTGCGGCATTGCGCTCATCCCGGATGTGGTGCTGGAAAACAGCCCGGAACCGGTGCGCAACCGCGTCTCCATTTTTGCCGAGCAAGCAATGGAACCGCTTGAATTGGGCGTTTGCGTACAGAAAAAACGGCTCAGCGAACCATTAATCGCCGCTTTCTGGGAAACCTTGCCGGACAAACCATAAAACAGGGCTCACCACGCGTCCGATTCTCTAGCGCTCAAACCACTTGTCGGCAGGAAAGGCGCGCGAACCTGACGCTTCAGATTCCTGCGCGGTTCTCTTCATAGTTTCGATGTTCATCAGGTAGTGATAGAGCGGCTCAAGCCGGGTAAATCCTTGTGCCAGCGTGGTGATCAGTTCACCGGAAAATAAGGCGTCCATATCGTACCGGGTACAAATCGCGGCAAAGGATTTACGGTTATACCAGTCGGCCAGTTCCGGCGGCTGATCGTTAATCAGCGGTCGCTTGTAACTTTCGCCTTCCAGCATGAAGGTATTCCCCAGACAGCCTGCCACCGCCAGAAACTGCGCGGGGTTGCCGCGCAGCGTTTGGCGGAACAAATCCATGGTCGTGCGCGTCGCGCTGTAATATCCCAGCCCGTAACGCCAGCTATCCGGCGATATCTCAAAGAAATAGACCGGCGCGTCCGTCCAGTCTTTACGAGTACGCTTGAAGGTCAGCCACATCTGGCTGCGATAACGTGATTTATCGTGGGAAAACCGGGTATCGCGATGGATTCGCGACAATGTCTTGCCGATGGCCGGGCGGGTTTCGAAATGATCGTCAATCTGCAACATGGCCAGACTCAGTTCATCCACCAGCGCCCGAAAAGGCGCGACCAACTGTTCATCGTAAATAGCGCGATGAGTTTCGAACCAGTCTTTATCATTGTGCTGACGCACCTGTTGCAGGAATGTCAGCCCTTGCTGAGAAAACCCATTGAAATGTGAAGCCATCGTTGTCTGTCATCCATGTTGTCTCTGATGGCATAAAGATAACGCTCCCGACAGTGAAACACCACCGGGAGCGCGGTGACTCCCTAGCCCGCCAGAAAGAAACGGAAAGACGGATTATCGGTTTCATCATGACACTCATAACCCAGCGCCTGGAGATGATGCTCAAACTCAGGATCTCGCTCGTCCAGTTCAAACGCCGCCAATACGCGCCCAAAATCCGTACCGTGGCTACGATAATGGAAAAGCGAGATATTCCAGTGCGTGCCCAGCGTATGCAGGAATTTCAGCAAGGCGCCCGGCGACTCGGGAAATTCAAAGCTATAAAGCCGCTCCCGCAACGGTTTTGAAGGCCGTCCGCCGACCATGTAGCGAACATGCAGCTTGGCCATTTCATCATCAGACAGATCCACCACTTCATAACCGCCCGCCGACAACTCGGTGATGATTTCGTCACGCTCGGCATAGCCGCGCGTCAGACGCACGCCGGCAAAAATGCAGGCATCGTCGGCATTGGCATAACGGTAGTTGAATTCGGTCACGGAACGACCGCCCAACAGTTGGCAGAATTTCAAAAAACTGCCTTTCTTTTCTGGAATGGTGACCGCCAGCAACGCTTCACGCTGTTCGCCCAGTTCACAGCGCTCGGAAACATATCGCAGACCGTGGAAGTTTACGTTAGCGCCTGACAGCACATGCGCCAGACGTTCGCCCTGGATCTGGTGCTGCTGAATGTATTTCTTCATTCCCGCCAGCGCCAGCGCCCCGGAGGGTTCCGCAATCGCCCGCACGTCTTCAAACAGATCTTTGACCGCCGCGCAAATCGCATCGCTATCCACCGTGATCACATCATCCAGGTATTCCCGGCACAAGCGGAAGGTTTCATCACCGATGCGTTTCACCGCAACACCTTCGGCAAACAGCCCCACGCGCGGGAGATCGACAGGATGTCCGGCATCCAGCGCCGCCCGCAGACAGGCGGAATCCTCGGCTTCCACGCCGATGACCTGAATCTGCGGCATCAACTGTTTGATCAACACCGCCACTCCCGCAGCCAGTCCACCGCCGCCCACCGGTACAAACACCCGGTCCAGATGCGCGTCCTGTTGCAACAGTTCCATCGCCAATGTGCCTTGTCCGGCAATGACCGCCGGATGATCGAATGGCGGCAGGAAAGTCATATGCTGCTGTTGCGACAACGCTATCGCTTTGGCTTTCGCCTCATCAAAGTTGGCGCCATACAGCAACACTTCTCCGCCGAAGCCTCGCACCGCGTCAACCTTGATATCGGCTGTCGCCACCGGCATCACGATCAATGAGTTAATGCCAAGCTTACTGGAAGAGAGCGCCACGCCTTGCGCATGGTTACCTGCCGATGCCGTCACCACGCCATGCGATTTCTGCTCATCGCTCAGCCCCGCCATCATCGCGTAGGCGCCGCGCAGCTTGAAGCTGTGCACCGCATGTCTGTCTTCACGTTTTACCAGAATGACATTACCCAACCGCGAAGAAAGTTTGTCCATTTTCTCCAGCGGCGTGACCTGGGTAATTTCATAAACCGGCGAGCGCAGGATCGCCCGCAGATACTCCGCGCCGCCGGGCGCGGCAGGAAGTGGTTGTGACACTGCCATCAGAATCAGCCTCCCAGCTTACTCTTATCGCGAACAGCCCCTTTATCGGCGCTGGTCGCCAAACTCGCGTAGGCGCGCAGGGCAAAAGAAACCTGACGGTCACGATGATGCGGCGTCCAGGCCGCCTCGCCCCGTGCTTCCTCCGCTTCGCGGCGGCGGGCCAACTCGCTGTCGGCTACGTCCAGTACGATGTTGCGCTGCGGAATATCGATGGCAATCATGTCGCCGTCCTGTACCAGACCAATGGTGCCGCCGCTGGCCGCTTCCGGCGAAGCATGGCCGATGGATAGACCGGAAGTCCCGCCGGAAAAGCGGCCATCCGTAATCAGTGCGCACTGTTTGCCCAAGCCCATTGATTTCAGGAAGCTGGTCGGATACAGCATTTCCTGCATGCCCGGCCCCCCTTTCGGCCCTTCGTAACGGATCACCACCACATCGCCCGCCACCACCTTGCCGCCCAGGATCGCTTCCACCGCATCATCCTGACTTTCATAAACTTTGGCCGGGCCGCGGAAAACCAGACTGCCTTCATCCACCCCCGCCGTCTTCACGATACAGCCATTTTCCGCCAGATTGCCGTACAACACCGCCAGGCCGCCGTCTTGACTGTAGGCAAATTCGCGGGAACGAATGCACCCTTCCTGACGATCGGTATCCAGCGAATCCCAACGGCAATCTTGCGAAAACGCGTTGGTAGTGCGGATACCCGCCGGACCTGCGGAATACATGCTTCTCACGCTCTCATCCTGCGTCAGCATCAAGTCATAGGCTTCCAGCGTTTGCGGCAGGTTTTTGCCCAGCACGTTATTCACATCCCGGTTCAGCAAGCCCGCTCTGTCCAGTTCGCCCAGAATGCCGATGACGCCGCCCGCACGATGCACGTCTTCCATATGATATTTCTGCGTGCTTGGCGCGACCTTACACAGGTGCGGCACTTGCCGGGACAGACGATCGATATCGGTCATGGTGAAATCGACTTCGCCTTCCTGCGCCGCCGCCAGCAGGTGTAGTACGGTATTGGTAGAGCCGCCCATGGCGATATCCAGCGTCATGGCGTTTTCAAACGCCGCTTTATTGGCGATATTGCGCGGCAGCACGCTTTCATCATCCTGCTCGTAATAACGTTTCGCCAGACCGACAATTCGTTTGCCCGCATTCAGGAACAGTTCCTTACGATCGGCATGCGTCGCCAGCAGCGAACCGTTCCCCGGCTGAGACAGCCCCAGCGCTTCGGTCAGGCAGTTCATGGAATTGGCGGTGAACATCCCGGAACAGGAACCGCAAGTCGGGCAGGCGGAACGTTCAATCTGATCGCTGTCGGCGTCGCTGACATTCGGGTTGGCGCCCTGGATCATGGCATCCACTAAATCCAGCTTAATGATCTGATCGGATAATTTGGTTTTTCCGGCTTCCATTGGCCCGCCGGAAACAAAAATCACCGGAATATTCAGGCGCAGCGACGCCATCAACATGCCGGGCGTGATTTTATCGCAGTTGGAAATACACACCATCGCATCGGCGCAGTGCGCATTGACCATGTATTCCACCGAGTCGGCGATCAATTCACGGGAAGGCAGAGAATAGAGCATGCCGCCATGCCCCATGGCGATACCATCATCAACCGCTATCGTATTGAATTCTTTAGCGACACCACCAGAGGCCTCGATTTGCTCGGCGACCAGTTTCCCCAGATCGCGTAAATGCACATGGCCGGGAACAAACTGGGTGAAGGAGTTAACCACCGCGATGATGGGTTTGCCAAAATCGTCGTCGGTCATCCCGGTGGCGCGCCACAAGGCTCTGGCGCCCGCCATATTACGGCCATGCGTGGTGGTGGCTGAACGGTACTTAGGCATGCTCTTATTACTCCAATAATAACGTAATGGGCGATGGCGAAATAAACCACCGCCTGATTTTATATCTATTAATTGATTAACGGTTTACCGGATCCAGCCAGCCCCATTTATCTTCCGTCTCACCGGTGAACAGGCCAAAGAACGCCTGCTGCAATTTTTTCGTGACTGGGCCACATTTGCCGATCCCCACCTGAATACCGTCCACACTGCGCACGGGCGTGATTTCCGCCGCCGTACCGGACATAAACACCTCGTCGGCCAGATAAAGCGACTCGCGAGACAGCACCTGTTCACGGATTTCAAAGCCCAAATCTTTCGCCAATTTGATGATGGCGTCGCGCGTAATGCCAGGCAGCGCGGACGAGGTAAAGGGCGGCGTGAAAAGAATACCGTCTTTCACTTCAAATAGGTTTTCACCCGCGCCTTCCGACACATAACCATGCACATCCAGCGCAATCCCTTCCTGATAGCCATGACGACGAGCTTCACTTCCCACCAACAACGAAGAAAGATAATTACCGCCCGCTTTCGCCGCGGTAGGGATGGTATTCGCCGCCACACGGTGCCAGGAGGAAACCATGGCGTCAATGCCCTGATCCAGCGCTTCTTCACCCAGATAGGCGCCCCACGGAAATGCCGCGATAATGACATCAGTTTTATAGCCGTCCGGCGGGTTGACGCCCATGCCAACATCGCCGACAAATACCAACGGACGAATATAGGCGCTGGTCAGATTATTCTTGCGCAGCGTTTCCCGGCAGGCTTCCATCAGTTCATCAACGCTTTGCTGTACCGGCATACGGTAGATTTTTGCTGAATCATGCAGACGCTGCATATGTTCGCGATGGCGGAACACCACCGGCCCTTGATGCGAGTTATAGCAACGAATCCCTTCAAACACCGAGGTGCCATAATGCAATGCGTGCGACATCACGTGTACTTTCGCTTCCGCCCACGGCACCATTTCCCCGTTAAACCAAATGTAATCAGCTTTCTTGGTCATTCTTTATTTTCCTTCACTTGTACGTTAAGCACTGATCTGTTGCGTCGCTGTCATCGGCTGAATATCGACATTAGAGATATCCAACAATTTACTTAATTGAGCCGACAATAGATCCACCGGACGGTGGCTGGCAACGGTCAGTTCAATATTAATCTGCTCATTATTCGTCGTATGCACCATATTCATGGCGCATACTTTAAACCCGCGGTGGCGGGTAACGCGTAATACACGCTCCAGAACTTCGGGACGAAAGCGAGCCTGAATGGAAAGTTGATGATGCATCATTCTGTTTTCTCCAACACGTATTCTATTGTGGCTAGCCATTACTCGGTTTTATCCAACATCGTTTCATTACCGGCGCCGGGGGGAACCAGAGGCCAGACATTTTCATATTCATCGATGGAGACATGCAGTAAATATGGCCCTTCGCTGTTGAACAGGGCATCTAATGCCACACCAATCTGGTCTTTACGTGTGATTCGTTGGCCGGGGATAGCAAAAGCACTTGCCAACGTCAGGAAATCAGGATTATCGGAGAGGTTCGTTTCACTATAGCGTTCATCAAAAAATAACTGCTGCCATTGCCTCACCATGCCTAACCGCTGGTTATCCAGCAAGACGATTTTCAGCGGCAGCCGTTTTCGCTTGATGGTGCCCAGTTCCTGAACATTCATCATGAAAGATCCGTCGCCGGAAATACAGATTACCGTATCTTCCGGGCGGGCAACCTGCGCGCCAACTGCGGCAGGCACACCAAAGCCCATGGTGCCGAGGCCACTGGACGTGATGAAATTTTCCGGGCGGCTGAATGTCATATGTTGAGCAGCCCACATCTGATGCTGGCCGACATCCGTCGTCACCACGGTATCTTTGTCCATACGATCGGAGATAGCCTTCAGCAAGGCCGGCGCATAAATAGCTTGCCCCGGATGATCATAGCGCCAGGGATACTCCGCCTTCATCATCGAAGCTTGCTGTTGCCAGTCGGCGATGTTCAGCGATTGTTGCAGCGCGGGCAACAACGCTTTCAGGTCGCCTTGCAACGCCACATTAGCTTGACGCAATTTACTCAGTTCGGCCGGATCGATATCCATGTGGATCACCTTGGCATGGGGCGCGAAGGCGTTCAGTTTGCCAGTCACGCGATCATCAAACCGCGCGCCGACGGCGATCAACAGGTCGCACTGTTGCACCATCAGGTTGGCGGCTTTGGTGCCGTGCATGCCAATCATACCAAGATAGTAGGGATGTTCGGCGTCAACAGCACCTAACCCTTTCAGCGTCACAACGGAAGGCATATCGGTCATCGCCAGAAACTGGCGCAGGGCGGGCACCGCCTGCGCTATGCCGACACCGCCGCCAACATACAACACAGGTTTTTTCGCCTGCGATATCATCTCACGCGCCAATGCGATTTCCTGAGCCGGGAAATCAAAACCGTTGTCAACCGCCGCAACGTGCGGCGCGAAATCCCCGACAGCCAGTTGGATATCTTTTGGAATATCCACCAGAACCGGACCGGGGCGGCCACTGCTGGCAATGGCAAACGCTTCGGCCATCACCTCCGGCAACGAATCCAGCGACTCAACCAGGAAACTGTGTTTAGTGCAGGCCAGAGAAAGCCCCAGTACGTCGATCTCCTGAAAAGCGTCCGTACCAATCAGCGACGAACCAACCTGACCGGTGATAGCAACAACGGGAACAGAGTCCAGCAAAGCATCGGCCAGCCCGGTGATCAGATTGGTTGCGCCGGGACCTGATGTAGCAATACACACGCCAACTTTCCCTGTTGCCCGCGCATAACCGATCGCCGCCATTGCTGCGCCTTGCTCATGGCGACACAGTAGATGGCTTACCCCGCCGTCATACAGTGCATCATAGACGGGCATTATCGCGCCCCCTGGATAACCGAATACGGTTTCCACTCCCTGCGCTCGCAACGCCTGTACCACCCACCTTGCCCCATTCATCGTTATTTCCCCAAGCTTTTTCTGGAATAACAGGATCTTACGCTACCACTCATCATCTGTTCCCTTATGTTATACATTGCGCCCAATAAAAAACCCCCGACCTTACGGTGCGGGGGTTTTCTTGAATTCGGGCTTGATTTCTAAGCCATTCTTCGTCCAAGTGCTGCCCCGCACGGTGGGATAATAATCACCACCACGCTAATCACGACTAGGCTAATCACCAGGGATAGGGCTTTCATAAATAGGCTGTTCAGTAACCCACTGTTGAACGAATGCCTACAGAGTTATCACAGTCAGTCATTGGATGACAACCATTTTTTGCATGATTAATTTTAAGCGGCAGCGTCAGAACATTAAAAAACACAGTCTAATCATAGGGTAGAGTAATTTCCGTTTATTTCCATCGGATCGTGGGAAATTATTGGGTAGCCCTTTTCTAGTCATTAAAAACCGCGATACGGCTCGCACGAATGCGGTAGCACAATGAGAGCAGAAAAACTTCCTTGCTCCGCCTTCGCAAACTCATCACGACATGCTCCCGGCAAGCAGGGTGATAACGCATTATGTCGCCATACATCATACATAAGGAGGAGAATAGATGTCACTGGCGGTTACCTACACACGGGCGATGATAGGCGTACAGGCGCCGGATGTGAACATTGAGGTACATATCAGCAGTGGATTGCCGGCATTAACCTTGGTTGGTTTGCCCGAAACCACCGTCAAAGAGGCACGCGATCGCGTGCGCAGCGCGCTGATTAATTGCGGTTTTACGTTTCCCGCCAAGCGCATAACGGTAAATCTTGCGCCAGCCGATCTGCCGAAAGAAGGCGGGCGTTACGATCTCCCTATCGCTCTGGCGATTCTGGCGGCCTCAGAGCAAATTGACGGCACGAGACTCAGCCAGTATGAGTTTCTTGGCGAGTTAGGCCTTTCAGGTACTTTACGTGGCGTTAACGGCGCGATCCCGGCAGCGCTGGCAGCAACAAAATCCGGTCGCCAACTGATCTTGCCTGAAGACAATAAGCAGGAAATGGCGCTAATCCCTCAGGGAGACGTGCTGATGGCCGACCATCTGTTGCAGGTTTGTGCTTTCTTACAGGGTGAGGAAGCATTACTCCGTAGCCATGAAATTCCTCTGGAGACGGTGACCGATGATGATACGCCTGATCTAAAAGATATTATTGGTCAGGAGCAGGCAAAACGGGCATTGGAGATCACCGCCGCTGGCGGCCATAATCTGTTGCTGCTTGGCCCGCCCGGTACGGGTAAAACCATGCTGGCCAGCCGACTTGGTAACCTGATGCCGCCATTGAGCGATGAAGAAGCGCTGGAAAGCGCAGCAATAAACTGTTTGATCAATATCGATGCGATCATGAAACACTGGCGTGCACGACCATTCAGAGCCCCGCATCATAGCGCCTCCATGACGGCGCTCGTCGGCGGGGGATCGCTGCCCAAACCAGGAGAGATTTCTCTCGCACATAATGGCGTTTTGTTTCTGGATGAACTTCCAGAGTTCGAAAGACGAGTTTTAGACGCACTGCGAGAGCCGCTGGAATCGGGTGAGATCGTTATTTCCCGTACTCGCGCCAAAGTTCGTTATCCGGCACGTGTTCAGCTTGTTGCAGCCATGAACCCAAGCCCTTCGGGCCATTATCAGGGGATACATAACCGCCTTCCGGCACAGCAAATTCTACGTTATCTCAGCAAACTATCCGGCCCGTTTCTGGATCGCTTTGATATCTCTATTGAAGTTCCATTATTGCCGCCTGGTGTCCTACGCCAGCAAAACGCTCACGGGGAAAGCAGCGCTACCGTCAGGGCACGCGTGCTGGCAGCAAGACAGCGGCAAATCCACCGCGCCAATAAAATCAATGCGCTACTGAAGCCGAATGAAATCGAGAAATACTGTCGTTTGAAATCGGAAGATGCCGGTTATCTGGAAGAGGTAATGAGTAAGCTGGGATTATCAGTACGCGCCTGGCACAGAATATTAAAAGTTGCCCGCACCATTGCCGACCTCGCCGATCAGTCTGAGATTCACAAAAATCACCTTGCTGAAGCACTCAGTTATCGATGTATGGATCGCCTGTTGATACAACTACACAAAAACCTTGGATGAGAATAGCTGCGCGGTTCCAAGAGAGATGCACATGAAGCGATTAACGTTTGAAGATCAGGAATAAATAATGTCAGGCGTATTTTTAGCATTGCGCCGCTACGGCCCAGAGGGAGATGGACAAGGATGTTCATCGTAAAAAATAGGGCTTTCGCCCCATTTTATTACTAATCATCACTTTCGGTGTATTCTTCAACCGCGTCCATTTGCGGCTTGCCACCGGACAACGTGTGGAAACGCTTGGGACGACGGATACGATCCAGATATTTGGACCATATTTTTTCCATGTCTGTCTCAGCCTTACGCTCGCCACGACACATCGCCACAAACTGTACTTCTTCTTCGGTAATCGGTTCGCGTTTACCCAGATCAAGTTCGTTAAAGGCATAACCGTGGCGTTCCAACAGTTGTGCTTCTTTAATAGTAAAGTCGCCGTGCCGGGAAAAACCACGTGGATAAAACTTGTTATCAAAAAAACGATTATTGGTAGAGAAGCTTTCCGCCATCTTACACGCTCCTAATTCTTCTATGGTCGTGTTGTTTATGGCGCGGAGTATTAGATAGGCTTGACATTGTGTAAAACAAAACATTTAAATCATTACGACAAAATTTTTTGGAGATAGGCGTGGATACCGAATTACTAAAAACCTTTCTGGAAGTCAGCAGGACCCGACACTTTGGCCGCGCCGCAGAATCGCTTTATCTGACACAGTCAGCGGTAAGTTTCCGTATTCGTCAGTTAGAGACTCAGCTTGGGGCAAATTTATTTACCCGTCACCGAAATAACATCCGCTTAACTCCAGCAGGAGAGCGGCTGTTACCCTATGCGGAAAGCTTGATAGGCACCTGGCAAATCGCCAAAAAAGAGGTCGCACGTTCACAACAGCATAGCCTGCTCTCCGTTGGCGCCACCGCCTCACTGTGGGAGGCCTATCTTACGTCGTGGTTACAGTCGCTCTATCAGAAACGGCCTTTGCTACAGTTGGAAGCACGTATCGCACTGCGCCACTCATTGGTAAAGCAACTTCATGAACGTCAGTTGGATCTGTTGATCACGACAGAACAGCCGAAAATGGAAGAATTGGCGAGCCAACTTTTAGGCAACTTTTCACTCTCGCTTTTCACCTCCGCAGAAAACGAGAATAATCAGGATCTGCCTTACATCAAGCTGGAATGGGGAGCTGATTTTCATCAGCAAGAAAGTCTGCTGTTACTCAGCGATCAACTTCCCGTGCTTACTACCACATCCGCACATCTTACTCGCCAGCTACTGGTGACCACCAGCGGCTGCGCCTTCCTGCCCAGCCACTGGCTACAGATCTATCCTCATCTGAAAGCATTAAACGACACGCCGCCCGTAGTACGGCCATTTTATGCCGTCTGGCTACAAAACAGCGATCAACAGGCGTTAATTCGTCAGTTACTCAAAACACCGATTGCTATATCGACGTAGCAATACACATCGCTTAGGCACGTCTGAGCCAATCAGAACGTGCTTAATGTTTTTTATAAACCACTCAAAGCAAACAGCAGTAATCCGATAACAATTAATATTTTTTTGATCGACGATACATATTTGTGGCAGATCACGACCAATAAATAAATTTACTGCAACAGATAAGTTAAGCAATAAATTTCCTTGCTGATGTACCGCACCGACATCTAATAATTGTGAATATACTATATTAGTTGAGTTAATCAGCATCCTTTCAAGAATAATCTCCCCATTTGAATGACTATAACCCCGGAAAGCGTTTTTATCAGTGGGGATTTTACTACAGTATTCTGATCCAGCAAGACCACTATCTTGCCGCTTTCTAAATAGCTGTTCCAAATAGTAGATCACTTTGAGGGAACTCAGTCCGAGTTGAGCGATCTGATCAATCGCCAAAAATCACAAATCACCAACCGG
>NZ_QNRY01000013.1 GCF_003315515.1 Brenneria salicis ATCC 15712 = DSM 30166
TTTTATGGATGGTTTTCTGCATCCGACGTCGTTCGGTACGGGGTATTGGTGCTATGATCGGCATCGCTCAGTCCGGTTGGTGATTTGTGATTTTTAGCGATTGATCAGATCGCTCAACTCGGACTGAGTTCCCTCAAAGTGATCTACTATTTGGAACAGCTATTTAGTGGCGGTATGCCGGGGAGGATGTATGTCTGTAATTCGCACGTGTTTGAGTCTTTTTGGCGGTGATACAGTAATTGTACGGTGTTCGAATGTATTTGAACTTCAAATGGTTAGTGGCGACCAGGGGGAACACGGCCAGAATCAAACCGCCATGCCGGATATGATAAGCGTCAGTGCGGAAAATGAGATTTATTTGACGGTTCCGTATACCGGGGATTGGGATTTAATTATCAAGGCAAAAAACGATACGCCGGAACATTCGATAAGCTATTTTCCTGCTTGATGATATTGTGGTTAGCATATTATTTGTTATGTGAATGAATATGCTGACCTTGAATGTTTAGTTGTCAATAAATACGAGATTGCGCTTTTCCCTTCTATTTCGTAATCGCATCGGTACGAACAAACCCCTGGCTATCTGCATAAAAGATATAGGATTAAGTATTTTTTCCAGCGATGGCGACCGCATTAATCGATCCAAAATACCTGTCGGCGCAAATGAACGGCAGGCGATTTTATCCTGTATAAAAGTATTTCGGATTTGAAATCAAATCACTTCATCTGGTGACGTCGTCCTGCGTCTGTTGAGCTCAGTGCTTTCTGCTGAGCAACACTATCAAAAGATCTTGATGTTTTAACCGCAACTATTGTCTGTGTTAAGGGGTGGTAGACTTAGGATCTTTTGCCATAATTATTCTCAGCCATAGGGATTTACTGCTCTGAAAATGAGAATGTTGCTCATTTTTCTGCTTGTCGGCGTTAGTTGACGGTTCGTATTGAAATTATTACATGCGGTGACTAATTAGATTTCTAATTCTTTTAATCTGAATACGATTGATATGCAGGGGGAACCTATGAGCCCGGCCCCAATAGGCAAAGATGAAACTGCCCGTCTTGCTGCTCTTCAAGAGTATGGCATCAACAATTATTTATTTGATACCGATCTTGACAATTTGATTAATCTGGCGGCAAATGTTTTTAATATGCCTGTCGTTTGGGTTTCCCTACTGGAATCAGAACGACAGCTATTTGTTGCCAGCCTTGGCATGCCTTTTTATGACACGCCAAGAGAACTCTCTTTTTGTCCCTATGCGATTTTGAAAAAGAGAATTATGGTGGTGCCTGACGCCCTTGAAGATCCCCGCTTTAAACATAACCCGTTCGTGACAGGCACGCCTCATATCCGTTTTTATGCAGCTATCCCGTTAAGGACGCTGACAGGTCATGCGATTGGTACGCTTTGTATTGTTGACGTCAAACCGCATCTTAAGCTCAGCGCCAGAGATAGACATAACTTGCAGGATTTGGCCGCATTGGTTATGGATAAGCTGGAAATGCGGCGCCTTGATCTGGCGCGCAAGGCCAGTAAGGTTCGGTTTGAAAATATTGCCAACACCTCGCCGGACATTATTATTTGCGTAGAGGGTCACGGCGCTATTACCTTCTGGAATCCGGCTGCGCAAAAATTGCTTGGCTACACGGTCGATGAAATCATCGGTTCGCATATTCATAACCTTGTCGCCGAAGAGGATATCTCGCAGTTGGATCAACTGATTGCCGATCGGCAGGCGCTGACCAAAGGTATCATGTTGGAATTGAATGTCCGGGCGAAAAGTGGTGCCTCGATGCTGGTCGAAGTGTCGGTTTCCATGTGGAAAGAGGATTCCACCGTCAGTTATGGCGTGATCATGCGCGATATTACTGAGCGCCGACGTAATGAAGAGCGCCTGTTCCTGCTGGCGCATATGGATCCGCTCACCGGGTTGGCAAACCGCTCACTGTTGTCTTCCAATCTGGAGCAGGCGCTGAAGAACAATGCCACCGCCTGTGTGATGATGATCGATCTCGATGGTTTCAAGGATGTGAACGATAGTCTGGGTCATGCCTACGGCGACCATATCCTGGTTAGTGTCGCGAAGACGCTTCTGGCCATTGTTCGGCCTGGCGATGTGATTGCTCGTATGGGCGGCGATGAATTTGCCCTGTTGTTTCCGGGGCTGAATGACCAACTGGCGATAGCCGATTTTGCGAAAAAAATTATTCATGACATTTCGCAAGCCATTTTTGTTGATGATCACCAAATCAATATCAGCGCCAGTATCGGGATTGTACTGGCGCCGAAACATGGCACCACGGTACAGGAATTGTTGACAAGCGTCGATCTGGCGCTTTATCAGGCCAAAACGGAAGGCAAGAACTGCCATCGGCTGTTTACCCAGGAACTGCGTGAAATTTTTCAGGCAAGGTATGCTTTTCAACAGGAACTCGTGCGCGCCTACGCGCAACATGAGTTTGAGTTGTTTTATCAGCCGCAGGTGAATCTGTTGAACAATGAGATCGTCGGTGCGGAAGCGCTATTGCGATGGCGTCACCCCACAAGAGGCTTATTAGCGCCGGGTGAGTTTCTTGCCGCATTGGAGTATGGCGCCTGGGCCGGGCGGGTAGGGGATTGGGTGGTCAAAACCGCCTGCGAACAAGCCGCTCGGTGGTACAATGCAGGCGCCACTCATTTTCGCATCAGCATTAATCTGTTTAGCGTACAGTTTCGTTCCGATATTTTGGTGCAGAAGATCACCGATGTGCTGGCGGAAACCGGATTACCACCCAGTTCGCTGGAATTGGAAATAACGGAAAACATCATTCTACGCTTCGATGAAAGTGTGTTGAAGCCCCTGAATACGCTGCGAAATGCGGGGATCGGGATCGCGTTTGATGATTACGGCACGGGTTATGCCTCATTGAGCATGTTGAAAAACTACCCGGTGACCAGGCTTAAGATTGATCAGACGTTTGTGCGCAACATGTGCGAGTCATCGACTGACGAGGCGATTGTCCGCGCGCTCCTCTACCTGGGAAAAAGCTTCGGACTGGGGGTAATTGCTGAAGGAGTCGAAACGCAGGAACAATGTGAACTACTGAGGAACCAGGGCTGTGAGGAGGTGCAAGGATATCTCTTCGGCTGTCCGATGCTCGCCGACGAGTTTACCCGATTGCTGAAACTTGATATTCCGCCCTCCATAAAGCAATAGTCCAATGTACATTTGATCATAGAACATCTGAGCATATCGATTTGCGGATCGATTCTGCCTGATGAGTAAGGAAGCGGTCAGAACGCAAACAGTTTTTTATCAGGCTGATGCGGCTGCTGTTTCGTGACCTTTTCCTTGTCAACAACGCCAGAGGTACTCTGTGCTGCCGTTTGTGAACAATTGCTGGCATTCCCTTCCGCCGTACTAAAAAGTGGAATGTAGATCACATATTTTCTATAGTGAATCCTTGTTGCTCTGGTTTTCGGAATTCGCTGTGCACGGAATATTTGAGATGTTGCTCGCGGTATTTGATCGCGCAGCCCTGATGCTGATTTGTCTTTTTTTGCTTACGCGCACGCGGCAATTTCGGCAACTGTTGCAAAAAGAACAGTACTCGCCCCGAGAGCGTGTCACCGTCACGGCTATTTTTTCGTTATTCGCGCTGTTTGGCACTTATTCCGGCATCAATGTTGAAGGTTCGCTGGTCAATGTGCGCATTATTGCGGTGATGTCCGGCGGTATTCTATTTGGGCCGTGGGTGGGGATAGCTACCGGGGTGATCGCTGGCGTCCATCGATATCTGATTGATATTGATGGCATTACATCCGTCCCTTGTCTAATCACCAGCATTATTGCCGGTGCGACCGCCGGTTATATTAATAAGAAAGTAAAAAAAAGCAGCAATGGAGCATGGGGATTCTGGGCGGCATGCTGTGCGAATCGCTTACCATGTTGCTGGTGGTTGCCTAGGCCACGCCGATTGAACTAGGGCTGGATATTGTTTCCAAAATCGCGGTGCCGATGATTTTGGGTTCCGTCTGTATCGGGTTGATCGTGCTGCTGGTGCACAGTGTCGCCAATGAAAAAGAAGTGATAGCCGCGCGACAGGCAAAGCTCGCGCTGGATATCGCCCGGAAAACCTTGCCTTATTTCCGCAATATCAATAATGACTCCTTAGCATCCATCTGCAATATTATCCGCACGGAAATCAATGCCGATGCAGAAGCGATCACTAATACCCAACATATTCTGGCGTATGTGGGGGTCGGTGAGGAAAAATATCAGATTGAACATGATATCACCAGTTCGATGACGCAGCAGGCGATGAAAGATGGCAAAATTATTATCAAAAATAATGATGAACAGCATCTGACGCCGCAAATCCATTCGATGATTATTATTCCGCTCTGGGAACATGGACAGGTAACGGGAACGCTGAAAATCTATTATTGTCATGCGCACAAAATTACCTATTCATTGCGAGTGATGGCTGTGGGATTATCGCAAATTATGTCAACGCAGATTGAAGTTTCCCGAACGGAACAACCGCGTGATATGGCGAATAAAGCGGAACTACGCGCTTTGCAAAGTAAAATCAACCCGCATTTTCTCTTTAATGCGCTGAATGCTATTTCTTCATCCATTCGAATAAATCCCGATACCGCGCGCCAATTGGTGATCAATTTATCCCGCTATTTGCGTTATAACCTGGAACTGAATGATGACTCGCTGATTGATATTAAAAAAGAGCTCTATCAGATCCGTGACTATATCGCGATTGAGCAGGCCAGGTTTGGTTCAAAACTGACGGTTATCTACGATATTGATGACGATCTGACCTACAAGATCCCCAGTCTGTTAATTCAGCCGTTGGTTGAAAATGCCATTGTGCATGGTATTCAGCCTTTTCGCGGTAAGGGGACGGTGGTGCTTTTAGTGAAAGATCTGGGCGAACGATTGCTGGTGGCGGTGAAAGATACCGGACATGGCATCAGCCAGGAGACGATGGACCGGGTAGCGAGGAATGAAATGCCGGGCAATAAAATTGGCTTGCTGAATGTGCACCATCGGGTTCGTTTGCTTTACGGCGAGGGACTGCATATTCGTCGTCTCGAACCGGGAACAGAAATCTATTTTTATATTCCACGCGTCGATATATCGCAGACGGCGATGCCTGAAATGAGAAGCGGCGAACAAGCATTGGATTCGACAGCCAGTTTATCAGGAGGTGAACGATGAAAGCCATTATTGTCGAGGATGAGTTTTTGGCTCAACAAGAATTGAGTTATCTCATCAAACAGCACAGTAATATCGACATTAACGCCATCTTTGACGACGGATTGGATGTGCTGAAATATCTACAGCACAACAAGGTGGATGCGATTTTTCTGGATATTAATATTCCGTCGCTGGATGGTGTCTGGCTGGCGCAGAATATCAGCAAATATGTTCATAAGCCTTATATCATCTTTATAACGGCGTATAAGGAACATGCGGTTGAAGCGTTTGAAGTGGAAGCTTTTGACTATATCCTTAAGCCTTATCATGAGTCTCGTATTGTGACTATGCTGCAAAAACTGGAAACGGCATGGCGGCAGCGGCAGTTACCCGCGGCCATCGAACCGGAAGATAGCATCAGCGCTCATCGGAGTGCTCAACAGACGATTAATCTGATGAAAGATGAACGTATTATCGTCACGGACATCAATAATATCTATTACGCCGCGGCGCAGGAAAAAGTCACGCTGGTTTATACCCGGCGGGAAACGTTCATCATGTCGATGAATATCACCGAGTTCTGTAACCGCTTACCTGAAACGTTTTTTTCCGTTGTCACCGTTCTTATTGCGTTAATCTGACTAAAATTTGTGAGATTGTACCCTGGTTTAACAATACTTATATTCTGCGCCTGAACGATTTGGATTTTGAAGTGCCGGTCAGCCGCAGCAAGGTAAAAGAATTCAGGTCATTGATGCGTCTTTAACGGCATTTCATTCCGCATTTCCGGCATCTCATTCCCGTTTCGAACAAACACTGTCAGCCCGCTTGTATACTGGCCTCAGCCCATAAGCTGACGGTGTTCCCGGTGACATTTTCTCCCTCGCCTCAGCTTATATTTTTCGTATTCCGAGATCATCGGACTCAATATTGATGTAGGGGAAAACCCATGAATGAGAAACCTGTAAACCGAGGTTTGATTGTCGTCGGCACGATCATTGCCCAGATGGGACTGGGGACCATTTATACCTGGAGCCTGTTTAATCAACCGCTGGTGGATAAATTTGGCTGGTCGCTGGGTTCGGTGGCGACCACATTTTCCATCACCAGTTTCTGTCTGGCGCTGGCGACGCTTTTTGCCGGGAAATTTCAGGAACGGATCGGGATTCGCCGCCTGACACTGATCGCCGGGATCGTGCTGGGGTTAGGGCTGATGGCCAGCGCCGCCAGTTCTTCCCTGATGATGATCTATATTCTGATGTGCTTCGTCGTCGGCTTTGCCGATGGCACGGCCTACATCACCACGCTGTCCAACCTGATCAAATGGTTCCCGGAGCGGAAAGGGTTAATCGCCGGTATCTCGGTGGGGGCATTTGGTACGGGCAGCCTGCTCTTCAAGTACATTAATAGCTTCCTGATTGCCGAAGTCGGCGTGTCGGCAGCCTTCCTCTACTGGGGTATTATCGTGATGGCGATGATTATCATCGGTAGCTTGCTGCTGAAAGAACCTGCGGCGGCGCCGGTTAACAAGGCTGCCGATCAGAGACAAGCGCATGATTTCTCGCTGAGCGAGATGCTGGCAACCAAAGAATCCTATCTGCTGTTTATTATTTTCTTCACCGCCTGTATGAGCGGGTTGTACCTGATTGGTATTGTGAAAGATATCGGCGTGCAGATGGCGGGGATGAATATGGAAACCGCGGCTAATGCCGTATCCGCCATTGCGATATTCAACACCGTGGGCCGTATCGTGTTAGGCTCGCTTTCCGATAATGTCGGACGTTTGCGGGTGATCACATTTACCTTGTTTACGACCATCCTTGCCGTATCGGTGATGACCTTTATGCCGCTCAATCCGGTGACGTTCTTCATCTGCGTGAGCGCTATCGCTTTCTGTTTTGGCGGCAATATCACGGTTCTCCCGGCCATCGTCGGCGACTTCTTCGGTCTGAAAAATCACAGCAAAAATTATGGCGTGATCTATCAGGGTTTCGGCATCGGCGCACTGTCCGGTTCGTTTATCGCGGCGCAACTGGGCGGTTTTCAGGCCACGTTTATGGCGATTATCATTATGTCGGCGATTTCTTTACTGATAACACTGTGGATTAAACCGCCGAAATACTATCCGTCTGCAACTTCACTTAACACCATGATGGCGCATGCGCGGTAATCTTCAGCAATAGTGCAATAAGGCGTCAATTAACGGCGGGCTATCCCGCCGTTTTCGCGTTTTCTCCCGCGGTGCGAAACGACGTCCTGTGGATAATGTAAAGTTATGTGGATTTAGTAACTTAAAAGTTAAGAATGCTTGAAAATGCCACCACAACCCATACGATGTAAGTGTTGCAAACTTTAATTTTTCTGCGAGAGGAAATCAGACTTCTATGATGCGTATTGCGCTTTTCCTGATCACCAACCTGGCGGTGATGTTGGTTTTCGGGCTGGTACTCAGCCTGACGGGAATTCAGTCCAGCAGTGTCCAGGGCTTGATGATTATGGCCGGACTGTTCGGCTTCGGCGGTGCGTTTGTTTCACTGCTGATGTCTAAATGGATGGCATTACGATCGGTTGGTGGTGAAGTGATCGAACAGCCACGCAATGAAACAGAGCGCTGGCTGCTGGAAACTGTCCGTTCGCAATCACAGCAAGCCGGGATCGCAATGCCTCAGGTAGCGATTTACCATGCGCCCGATATCAACGCTTTCGCCACCGGCGCGCGTCGTGATGCGTCCCTGGTTGCGGTCAGCACGGGCTTGCTGCAAAACATGAGCCGTGATGAAGCGGAAGCCGTTATCGCGCATGAAATCAGCCACATCTCCAATGGTGATATGGTCACCATGACGCTGATTCAAGGTATCGTGAATACTTTTGTTATCTTTATCTCACGCTTGATCGCGCAGGTGGCGTCAGGCTTTCTGTCCGGCAACCGTGATGAAGGCGAGAGCGGCAGCGGCAACCCGTTGGTTTATTTTGCGGTGGCGACCGTGTTGGAACTGGTGTTTGGTATTCTGGCCAGCATCATAACCATGTGGTTCTCTCGCTATCGTGAGTTCCACGCGGATGCCGGTTCCGCGAAGTTGGTAGGGCGTGAAAAGATGATTGCCGCGCTGCAACGTCTGAAAACCAGCTACGAACCGCAGGAAGCCAGCAGCATGATGGCGTTCTGTATCAACGGTAAATCCAAATCATTCAGTGAGTTATTTGTGTCGCACCCGCCGCTGGACAAGCGTATTGAAGCGCTGCGCTCAGGGGCTTACCTGAAATAAGGTTTCTCTCTGATAATCGCTATTACCTGCCAAAGGCCCGAATTTCGGGCCTTTTTCTTTATGAAATCCCGCTATCCGCCGTGATCACCGTTCATCAAAACGGAAAGAATGTTTTATAAAACAAAACCACGATCACGGAAAAATGAAACATTGTTTCTATAATGTCGATATAACAGATAATTCGCGTGAGGGAGTATGACCAGCAGCACGGATTTTCCTGATGCTACGCTCATGCGAGGTCAAATTGTTCATGATAAGCGCTAAGGATTTACGGATGGCTAAAGGTAACAAGTTTCCCCTGACGTTTCATTTCTACCAGGATTCAACGACGGGCACCGACGTTGTGCGTTTAACCCCGCCAGATGTCATTTGCCATCGCAATTACTTTTATCAAAAATGTTTCAGCAATGATGGCAGTAAGCTGCTGTTTGGCGGCGCATTTGCTGGGCCGTGGAACTACTATCTGCTGGATCTGAACACGCGGGAAGCCCAGCAATTGACCGAAGGGAAGGGAGATAATACCTTCGGCGGTTTTCTGTCGCCGAATGATGATGCGCTGTATTATGTGAAGGATGGACGTAACCTGATGCGCGTCGATCTGGAAACGCTGGAAGAGAAAACCCTTTATCAGGTTCCTGATGATTGGGTGGGCTACGGAACCTGGGTCGCGAACTCTGATTGCACCAAGATGGTGGGTATTGAAATCAGGAAAGAAGACTGGAAACCATTAACAGATTGGAAAAAATTTCAGGCATTCTACTTAACCAATCCGTGCTGCCGTCTGATTCGTGTTGATTTGACGACGGGCGAGGCGCGCACCATCCTCCAGGAAAATCAATGGCTTGGGCATCCGATCTACCGTCCGGGAGATGATAATACCGTTGCTTTCTGTCATGAAGGGCCACACGATCTGGTTGACGCCCGTATGTGGTTCATCAATGAAGACGGCAGCAACATGCGTAAAGTGAAAGAGCATGCGCAAGGCGAGAGTTGTACCCACGAATTCTGGGTGCCGGATGGTTCAGCGATGATCTACGTTTCTTATCATAAGGGAAATCCAAACCGTTATATTTGCAGCATTGACCCGGTCACCTTGCAAGATCGTCAACTGACGGCGATGCCCGCCTGTTCTCATCTGATGAGCAACTATGATGGGACATTACTGGTGGGCGACGGCTCAGATGCGCCGGTCGATGTACAGGATGACGGCGGCTACAAGATTGAAAACGATCCTTTCCTGTATGTATTTAATATGCGGACCGGGAAGCAGCATCGTGTGGCGCAGCACAATACGTCCTGGAAAGTGCTGCAAGGCGACCGTCAGGTAACGCATCCGCATCCTTCTTTCACCCCGGACAATAAGCAAATTCTGTTTACCTCAGATGTGGATGGCAAACCCGCCCTATATCTGGCGACGATCCCTGAGTCAGTCTGGCAGTAATAATACTTAATAAACCGCGTCGTCACATTTATGGCGCGGTTTATTATCTATAAATTCATTAACCTATTAATTAAGAAAGTTCTGGCTCTGATATTTGTCAAAGTAACTTGATTATCGTCGTTGCTCCATTGCCATAATCAAAGTATTCCCTTTATACTAAAACCATTGTTCTATTTTTTTTAAAACAACAAAGACTGAGTAGGGTAACGACAGAGATGGCTATAGCAGATTTAGATAAACAACCCGATTCCGTGTCGTCCGTTTTAAAGGTTTTTGGTATTTTGCAGGCATTAGGTGAAGAGCGGGAGATTGGCATTACCGAACTTTCTCAGCGTGTAATGATGTCTAAAAGTACCGTGTACCGGTTTTTACAGACGATGAAATCCCTGGGGTATGTCGCGCAGGAAGGCGAATCAGAGAAATATTCATTGACGCTGAAGTTGTTTGAGCTCGGCGCAAAGGCATTACAGAATGTCGATTTGATCCGTAGTGCGGATATACAGATGCGCGAGCTTTCGGCGCTGACGCGGGAAACCATCCACCTTGGCGCGCTGGACGAAGACAGTATCGTTTATATCCACAAGATCGATTCAATGTATAACTTGCGCATGTACTCGCGCATTGGGCGCCGTAATCCCTTATACAGTACGGCTATCGGTAAAGTGCTGCTTGCCTGGCGCGACAAAGACGAGGTGAATGAAATTCTTTCCGCTGTCGAATTTACCCGTAGTACGCCGCATACCCTGAGTTCTGCTGATGCGCTGTTAACGCAGTTGGATCTGGTGCGCGAGCAAGGATACGGTGAAGATAATGAAGAGCAGGAAGAAGGATTGCGTTGCATCGCGGTGCCTGTTTTTGATCGCTTCGGCGTCGTTATCGCCGGCCTGAGCATTTCATTCCCGACGATCCGTTTTTCTGAAGAAAACAAACACGGATACGTTCAGATGTTGCATACCGCAGCCAGAAACATTTCTGAGCAGATGGGATATCACGATTATCCGTTCTGATTAGGATCGCCGTCAATCAGCCTGTCCTTGCGACAGGCTTTTTTATGCAATGCGATGACACAAAGGAGATATCGAACTTGCCGGATGCCCGGTGTTAAGATGAGTGCCGCCAATAACGGTTCGCTGCTTGTCCTGTTTGGTGGTTCGTTTTGAGTGGCGTTATTTTGAGTCGTGTTGTTTGAACAACATGTTGTTTGAATAGCATATTGTTTGAATAGCGAAGTTTTGGATAACGCGGTTTTGAGTGGAGTGGGTGTGTGAACATATTAGAAATGGTTTTTATCGCGCTGCTGGCGGTGTTGGCGCTGCTGGTTTGGTTTTTCATTAACCGGGCGAGCGTGCGGGCCAATGAGCAGATCAGGCTATTGCATAAAATTGTTGAGCAACAGCGTCAGCAACTGGATTTGTTAAAAATGCGGTTTCTGCAAGAGGCACGCCGCGCAACGGCAGAAAAGGCAGAAGATGATGCGCTGGATCTTCAGGAAAGTGACGATGTCACGTTGGCATTTAAAAACGTCATCCCTGAACGTTGATTGCAGCCACGCTCCCGCGTTCGGCTAAAGTTTTTTTCAAATCAGAGCGCCAGTGCGCAAATCCACATGAATAACGCATGTTTAGTCGGTTTATCTATTGGCGTTCCTGGCGGCAAGTGCTCGTTTATCCCTGGCTAGTTTGGTGATATTATCCTGACTGCCTGTTTAGGCCGAATGTGCTCACATAAAAGAAGCTGTGGGCCAACTTGTCGGTCAATCTGACATTGTGGGTCTGATTTAACCGTCAATCATTTGAAATTAAAGAAAATTGTTTTTGTATGTGATCTTTCGTGCGGGTCACCACTGCAAATAAGGGAATTATAATGCCTGTTATTACCCTTCCTGATGGAAGTCAGCGTCACTACGATCACGCTGTTTCTCCCCTTGATGTTGCCCTTGATATCGGTCCCGGTCTGGCGAAAGCCTGCATCGCGGGTCGTGTTAATGGTGAATTGATCGATGCCGGCGACAAAATCGAAACCGACGCGCAGTTGGCGATTATTACCGCCAAAGATGAGGCGGGTCTGGAGATTATTCGTCACTCCTGCGCTCACTTACTGGGCCATGCCATTAAGCAATTATGGCCGGATACCAGGATGGCGATTGGTCCGGTTATCGATAACGGTTTTTACTACGACGTTGATATTGATCGCACCCTGACCCAGGAAGATATCGATCTGCTTGAAAAACGGATGCATGAACTTGCCGGCACTGACTATGACGTCATTAAAAAGAAAGTCAGTTGGCAGGAAGCGCGTGATACGTTTGCCGCTCGCGGCGAGATCTATAAAGTCGCTATTCTGGACGAAAACATCAGCCGTGATGATCGTCCTGGACTGTACCACCATCAGGAATATATCGATATGTGCCGTGGTCCGCACGTACCGAACATGCGTTTCTGCCACCATTTCAAATTGCAGAAAACCTCCGGCGCATACTGGCGCGGCGACAGTAAAAACAAAATGCTGCAACGCATTTACGGCACAGCCTGGGCTGATAAAAAACAGCTTGCTTCTTATCTGCAACGTCTTGAGGAAGCGGCCAAACGTGATCACCGCAAGATTGGTAAACAGCTTGATCTTTACCATATGCAGGAAGAAGCGCCAGGGATGGTGTTCTGGCACAACGATGGCTGGACCATCTTCCGTGAACTGGAAGCATTTGTTCGCATGAAGCTGAAAGCGTATCAGTATCAGGAAGTGAAAGGCCCGTTCATGATGGACCGCGTACTGTGGGAAAAAACCGGACACTGGGAAAACTACAAAGAAGCGATGTTCACCACGTCATCTGAAAACCGTGAATACAGCATTAAGCCGATGAACTGTCCGGGGCACGTACAGATTTTCAATCAGGGATTGAAATCTTATCGCGATCTGCCGCTACGTATGGCCGAGTTCGGTAGCTGCCATCGTAATGAACCGTCTGGTTCCCTGCATGGATTAATGCGCGTGCGCGGATTTACTCAGGATGATGCGCATATCTTCTGTACAGAAGAGCAGGTCCGTGATGAAGTCAATAGTTGCATCAAAATGGTGTATGATGTGTACAGCACCTTCGGTTTTGAAAAAATCGCGGTGAAACTGTCTACCCGTCCTGAAAAACGTATCGGCAGCGATGAAATGTGGGATCGCGCCGAGGAAGATTTGGCCGCCGCCCTGACTGAAAATGCTATTCCATTTGAATATCAGCCAGGTGAAGGGGCGTTCTACGGACCAAAAATTGAATTTACCTTACATGATTGTTTGGATCGTGCCTGGCAGTGTGGTACGGTGCAACTCGACTTTTCTTTACCCGGTCGCCTGAATGCCTCCTATGTGGGGGAAAGTAATGAACGTCAGGTGCCGGTAATGATTCACCGCGCCATTCTGGGATCAATGGAGCGTTTCATCGGCATTCTTACCGAGGAATTCGCAGGGTTCTTCCCAACCTGGTTGGCGCCGGTACAAGCGGTGATTATGAATATCACCGATAGCCAGTCTGATTATGTCAATGAATTGACCAGAAAACTGCAAGAAGCAGGCATTCGCGTAAAAGCAGACTTGAGAAATGAGAAGATAGGCTTTAAAATCCGCGAGCACACTTTACGGCGTGTTCCCTATATGTTGGTCTGTGGCGATAAAGAAGTGGAAGCAGGAAAAGTTGCTGTCCGTACTCGTCGTGGTAAAGACCTGGGGAGCCTTGATGTCAGCGATGTAATTAGCAAGCTGCAACAAGAGATTCGCAGCCGTAGTCTTCATCAATTGGAGGAATAAGGTATTAAAGGCGGAAAACGAGTTCAACCGGCGCGTCCTAATCGCATCAACAGAGAAATTCGCGCACACGAGGTACGCTTAACTGGCGTCGAAGGCGAACAGCTTGGTATTGTCAGTCTGAATGAAGCATTAGAAAAAGCCGAGGAAGCAGGTGTTGATTTAGTTGAAATCAGTCCGAACGCCGAGCCGCCGGTTTGCCGAATCATGGATTACGGCAAGTTCCTCTATGAGAAGAGTAAGGCTACAAAGGAACAGAAGAAGAAGCAAAAAGTTATTCAGGTCAAGGAAATCAAATTCCGGCCTGGTACCGATGATGGCGACTATCAGGTCAAACTACGCAACCTGATTCGCTTTCTGGAAGACGGCGATAAAGCCAAAATCACGCTGCGTTTTCGCGGACGTGAAATGGCGCACCAACAGATCGGTATCGAAATGCTTAATCGCGTTCGTGACGATCTGAGTGAACTGGCGGTGGTTGAATCCTTCCCATCGAAGATTGAAGGCCGCCAGATGATCATGGTGCTCGCACCTAAGAAGAAACAGTAAGGCATTCAAGTAACTGAACCCGCGCTGCGCATGCGCCGTGCGGGTTTTGTTCGCCTTATCTGATTCGTTGTAATTAACAATGCGAAGTGGAAATTAACATGCCAAAGATCAAAACAGTACGTGGCGCCGCTAAACGCTTCAAAAAAACCGCCAAAGGTGGTTTCAAGCGTAAGCATGCTAACCTGCGTCATATTCTGACCAAAAAAGCGACTAAACGTAAACGTCATCTGCGTCCGAAAGGTATGGTCTCCAAAGGGGATCTGGGCCTGGTCGTTGCATGTCTGCCTTACGCATAAGTAACCTTTTTGAATTTAGAATAAGACTTTAGGAGTGAGCATATGGCTCGCGTAAAACGTGGTGTGGTTGCTCGCGCACGTCACAAAAAAATACTGAAACAAGCGAAAGGTTACTATGGTGCCCGTTCGCGCGTTTATCGTGTCGCTTTTCAAGCAGTTATCAAAGCTGGTCAATACGCTTACCGCGACCGTCGTCAACGTAAACGTCAATTCCGCCAGTTGTGGATTGCACGTATCAACGCAGCAGCCCGTCAAAATGGCTTGTCTTACAGCAAATTCATCAATGGCCTGAAAAAAGCCTCTATTGAAATTGACCGTAAGATCCTGGCTGATATCGCCGTATTCGACAAAGTCGCGTTCAGCGCACTGGTTGAAAAAGCGAAGTCTGCTCTGGCATAAGTCAGTTAAAAGAGGGAGCCTGGCTCCCTCTTTTAGTCTGTGGGGTTGATGTTGGTAAGATCATGGGTTGTAGTTGACATTTGTGCGACTCATTTTTCAATAAATCGATTTCCTGTTTTATAAAATGACAAGGTAACGCAAGTATGCATACTGCTATTTTCCGCTTCTTTTTTTACTTTAGCGCCTGAACTCAGGGGGCTTTGCGCGTAAGAAAAGAAACGAAAAGTAGCGCTCAAGCCTCCCAGTGGGAGGCTTTTTTTTTAGAAATATTATGCTGATTTTTCAATGCTTTTTCTTCAGATAGCAAGAAACGGAGAAGGTCATTGATACCATAATTTTAATCATGACGGTTGGTCATACAGGCACAAGAAGAGGAATACGATGCCACATCTCGCAGAACTGGTTGCCAAAGCCAGAACAGCTATAGAAGAGGCCGGGGACATTACCGCATTGGAAAACGTGCGTGTTGAATATCTTGGCAAAAAAGGTCACTTAACCCTTCAGATGACCTCGCTGCGCGATCTGCCGGCTGAAGAGCGTCCAGCCGCGGGTGCGGTCATTAATCAGGCCAAGCAGAACGTGCAGGAAGCGCTGAATACGCGCAAGCAGATGCTGGAGTCGGTAGAGTTGAACGCCAGACTCGCGCAAGAAACCATAGATGTCTCGTTGCCCGGTCGTACCATTGAAAACGGCGGTTTGCATCCGGTCACCCGCACCATCGATCGTATTGAAACATTTTTTGGCGAGTTAGGTTTCTCCGTCGCAACGGGGCCGGAAATTGAAGATGATTACCATAACTTTGATGCCCTGAACATTCCGGGCCACCATCCGGCTCGTGCCGACCACGATACTTTCTGGTTCGATGCTAAGCGTTTGCTGCGCACACAAACCTCCGGCGTGCAAATTCGCACCATGGAAAACCAGCAGCCGCCAATCCGCATTATTGCGCCTGGTCGCGTATATCGTAATGATTACGACCAGACACACACACCCATGTTCCATCAGATGGAAGGGCTGATTGTAGATAAAAACATCCGTTTCACCAACCTGAAGGGAACGCTGCATGATTTCCTGCGTAACTTCTTTGAGGAAGATTTACAGGTTCGTTTCCGTCCTTCCTATTTCCCGTTTACCGAACCGTCCGCCGAAGTCGATGTGATGGGCAAGAACGGCAAGTGGCTGGAAGTACTGGGTTGCGGTATGGTGCATCCGAATGTGCTGCGTAATGTCGGTATCGATCCTGAAGTCTATTCCGGCTTTGCTTTTGGCATGGGCATGGAGCGGTTGACCATGTTGCGTTACGGTGTCACGGATTTGCGCGCATTCTTCGAAAACGATCTGCGTTTCCTCAAACAGTTTAAGTAAGGCGGGAATATCATCATGAAATTCAGTGAACTCTGGTTGCGCGAGTGGGTAAACCCGGCAGTTGACAGCGATACATTATCTGAACAAATCACCATGGCCGGCCTTGAGGTTGATGGTATTGAACCGGTGGCCGGCGCGTTCCACGGCGTGGTGGTGGGAGAGGTGGTTGAGTGCGCGCCACATCCGAACGCCGATAAACTGCGGGTAACAAAAGTGAATGTGGGCGGCGATCGCCTGCTGGATATCGTTTGCGGCGCGCCGAACTGTCGTCAAGGGCTGAAAGTGGCGGTGGCGACAGTGGGCGCGGTGTTACCGGGCGATTTCAAAATCAAAGCAGCCAAGCTGCGTGGCGAGCCGTCTGAAGGCATGTTGTGCTCATTCTCCGAACTGGGTATTTCTGACGATCATAACGGCATTATAGAACTGCCGCTCGATGCGCCAATGGGTACGGATATTCGACAATATCTGCAACTGGACGACAACACCATTGAAATCAGCGTTACGCCAAATCGTGCGGATTGTCTTGGCATCATTGGCGTGGCGCGCGATGTGGCGGTGCTGAACCAATTACCGCTGAGCGAACCTGAAATTGAGCCCGTCGCGGCCACCATTCAGGACGCGTTCCCGATTCAGGTCGAAGCCCCGCAAGCTTGCCCGCGTTATCTGGGACGTGTGGTCAAAGGCATCGACATCAACGCCGCCACGCCCTTGTGGATGCGTGAAAAACTGCGGCGTTGCGGCATTTGTTCTATCGATCCGGTGGTTGATGTCACCAACTATGTCCTGCTGGAGCTAGGTCAGCCGATGCACGCGTTCGATCTCGATCGTCTGGAAGGCGGGATAGTGGTGCGTCAGGCCCATGATGGCGAAACGCTGACGCTGCTGGACGGCAATGAAGCGAAGCTGAATGCGGATACGCTGGTGATCGCCGATAAACAGAAGGCGCTGGCGCTGGGCGGTATTTTTGGCGGGGAGCATTCCGGCGTGAATCAGGACACGCAGAATGTTCTGCTGGAATGCGCTTATTTTAATCCGTTGTCCATTACCGGACGCGCGCGCCGCTATGGTTTGCATACCGATGCCTCACATCGTTACGAGCGTGGTGTTGATCCGGCGATACAACATAAGGCGATGGAACGCGCCACGCGTCTGCTGATCGACATTTGCGGCGGTGAAGCTGGGCCGGTCATGGATGTGACCAGCGCGGCGGATTTACCCACGCGGGCGACGATTACGTTGCGTCGTGAAAAACTGGATCGCCTGATTGGTCACGTCATTGCCGATGAACAGGTGACCGATATATTGCAGCGTCTTGGCAGCAAAGTGACCAAAACAGCTACCGGCTGGCAGGCAGTTGCACCAAGCTGGCGTTTCGATATGGAAATCGAAGAAGATCTGGTTGAAGAAGTCGCCCGTATTTACGGCTACAACAACATTCCCAACATCGCGACGCTCGCGCCGTTGACCATGACGTCACACCGCGAAGCGACGCTGTCTCTCAAACGCGTCAAGACGTTATTGGTCGATCATGGCTATCAGGAAGCAATTACTTACAGTTTTGTTGATCCGAAAATTCAGGCGCTGATCCATCCCGGTGAACAGGCGTTGAACCTGCCTAGTCCGATTTCAGCGGAAATGTCAGCCATGCGTCTGTCCTTGTGGAGCGGGTTGCTGGGTGCGGTGGTGTACAACCAGAACCGCCAGCAGAGCCGCTTGCGTCTGTTTGAAAGCGGCTTACGTTTTGTGCCTGACAGTAGCGCCGACCTGGGTATTCGTCAGGATTTCATGCTGGCTGGCGTGATTACCGGCACCCGTTACGAAGAGCATTGGGATCTGGCGCGTCAGGCTGTTGACTTCTATGATTTAAAAGGTGATTTGGAAGCTGTTCTGGCGCTGACCGGAAAACTGTCCGACATCGAATTCAAAGCGGAAAGCAATCCGGCATTGCATCCAGGGCAAAGTGCTGCTATTTATCTCTGCGGGGAACGCATTGGATTTATTGGGGTTATTCACCCGGAGCTTGAGCGTAAACTGGATCTGAACGGGCGCACCGTGGTGTTCGAATTACTGTGGGATAAGGTCGCAGACCGCGTGCTGCCTGATGCGAGCGATATTTCCCGCTTCCCTACAAACCGTCGTGACATCGCTGTGGTAGTGGCCGAAAGCGTGTCTGCTGGCGATATTTTAGCCGAGTGTAAGAAAGTTGGCGCAAATCAGTTAGTTGGCGTAAACTTATTTGACGTGTACCGAGGTAAGGGTGTAGCGGATGGTTATAAGAGTCTGGCTATCAGTCTGATCTTGCAAGATACCTCTCGTACACTGGCAGAAGAGGAAATTGCCGCTACCGTTGCAGAATGCGTAGCAGCATTAAAACAGCGATTCCAAGCATCCTTGAGGGATTGAACCTATGGCGCTTACTAAAGCTGAAATGTCAGAATACCTGTTTGAGAAGCTTGGGCTGAGCAAACGGGATGCCAAAGAGCTAGTCGAGCTGTTTTTTGAAGAAGTTCGTCGCGCTTTGGAAAATGGCGAGCAGGTTAAATTGTCCGGTTTTGGCAATTTTGATTTGCGAGACAAGAACCAACGTCCGGGACGTAACCCAAAAACTGGCGAAGATATTCCGATTACGGCGCGCCGTGTGGTCACGTTCCGTCCGGGGCAAAAGCTAAAAAGCAGGGTAGAGAACGCGTCTCCCAAAGAGTAAACGTGATAAACCCAAAAGGCCGCGCAAGCGGCCTTTTTTACGCGTTTGATCTGTCCTAAATAGCGTTGATGCATTATGTGATTGGCGTCATGTTCAGTACGGAATCAACGTAAACGCGAGGCACGAACCTCCTCGCGAAGGGGATCAAGCTTGTCTGAACTGTGCCTGATGCAAACTGGCGTAAATCCCTCGGTGCGCGATTAAAGCCTGATGGCTGCCTTGCTCAATGATCCCGCCGTTATCGACCACCACAATGCGTTCAGCATTCTGAATGGTTGCCAGCCGATGGGCGATAACCAGCGTGGTTCGTCCCGCCGAAAGTTCACTGAGCGATTGTTGAATCGCCTGCTCGGTAGCGCTATCCAGGGCGGAGGTGGCTTCATCCAGAATCAGAATCGGTGGATTTTTCAGGAAAATCCGCGCAATGGATAAACGCTGTTTCTGTCCGCCAGACAATTTAACGCCGCGTTCGCCAACGATGGTATCCAGTCCGTCAGGCAGATTCTCAATCAGTTCGTCCAGTCTGGCGCGTCGCGCCGCCTGCATAATTTCGTCATCGCCGGCGCCCAGTTTGCCATAGGCAATATTTTCACGAATGGTGCCGCCAAACAGAAACACATCCTGCTGAACAATACCGATCTGGCTGCGTAGCGATGTCTGCGTCATGTCGCGGATATCAATACCATCGATAGTGATGCTGCCGCTAGTGAGATCATAAAAACGAGGCAGCAGCGAACAAAGCGTGGTTTTTCCCGCGCCGGAAGGCCCGACAAAGGCGATCGTTTCGCCCGCACGAATCGACAGGTCAACATTATGGATGATTGGGCGGTCTGGCGAATAGCCAAAACCAACCTGATTGAACCGGATATCGCCTTTGAGCGTACCGACATCACGTGCATGGGGCGCGTCTGCAATTTCCGGCACGGTATCGATCAGTTGTGTAAAGCGTTTGAAACCGGCTATTCCTTTCGGGTAGCTCTCCAGCACCGAGGTAATTTTAGCGACCGGACGGAAGAACACATCGATCAGCAACAGGAAGCCAACAAAACCGCCGTAGGTAAGTTCGCCTTTAATGACATACCAGATGCCCGCCAGCATGACGATCAATTGAATCAGGCGAGTGCTCAGGTAGCTGAGCGTCAAACTGGCGGTCATGATGCGGTAGGCCTGAAGTTTGGTTCGGCGATAATTTTCATTGTCATGGGAAAACAGTTTTTTCTCATGCGCTTCGTTGGCGAACGCCTTGACTACCCGAATGCCGCCAACACTTTCTTCAATACGCGCGTTGAAATTGCCGACCTGACCGAACAACTGACGCCAGGTGTCGGTCATGCGGGCACCATAGCGACTGACCAGAAACGTCATAAACGGGACGATAACGACAGTCAGCATAGCCAGAGGCAGATGTACGGTGGCCATCAGAATAAACGCGCCGATGAAGGTCATAATGGCGATAAAGAGATCTTCCGGGCCGTGATGGGCGATTTCTCCCACTTCTTCCAAATCCTTGGTGACGTGGGTAATGATATGCCCGGTTTTCATATTGTCGTAATAGCGAAAAGGCAACTTTTGCAGGTGTTCAAACGCCTGACGACGCATATCGGTTTCGATGCCGACGCCCAGCGCATGGCCCCAATAGTTCACAATGGCCATCAGTCCGGTATTCAGTAAATACACGGCCAATAGCGCCACTGACGCCAGCAGAATCAATGACCAGTCCTGTTCCGGCAGCAGCGTATCAATGAACGCTTTAATTGCCATCGGAAAACCCAGTTCAAGCAACCCGGCGATAATGGCGCAGCCAAAATCCAGTACAAATAACCCCTTGTAAGGAGCGTAATAAGAGAAGAAGCGCCGTAACATGACGTTATTTTTTCGTTAAATTAATGGGGGGATCACTATAACAGGTTATCGCGCTGAGCGGCATTCTGGCCTTCTATTCCCAACATGTATTGCACTGGAGCATGATCTTCAAGTTTGCGGTGTTGTGCTTATATGTCGTTAAAACGGGCAAGGCGGATGCCGTGACCAGCATCCGCCAGAGGGAATCAAAACCAGTTTAGCGCCAGAAATCGTCGAAAACCGTTACCGGTGGCCGACGTTTATGTTCAGTTTTGCGATACCAGTTCTCAATAATCGCGGCATCTTTGGCATCGATTTTTTTACCTTCAAGGTAGTCGTCAATTTTTTCATAAGTGACGCCCAGCGCCACTTCATCCGGCAGTGAAGGCCGATCTTCCTCCAGATCTGCCGTCGGCGCCTTGGTGTAAAGGTGAGAAGGGCAGCCCAGTTCCCGCAGGAGCGCTTTCCCTTGACGTTTGTTCAACCGGAAGATGGGGTTGATATCTGTTCCACCATCGCCATATTTAGTGAAGAAACCCGTCACGGCTTCAGCAGCATGGTCGGTTCCCACCACCAGTCCGGCATGCATGCCGGCGATGCTGTATTGCGCTTTCATTCGTTCACGGGCTTTTTCATTACCTTTGACGAAATCGGACAGTTCAATACCGATCGCCCTCAGCGTAGCTTCACTGGCTTCCACCGCCGGTTTGATATTAACAGTCAGCACGCGGTCAGGCTGTATGAACGCGATGGCGTCCTGACAGTCGGCTTCATCGGCCTGTACGCCATAAGGCAGGCGCACGGCAATAAACTGATAACTTTCATCGCCTGTTTCACTGCGCATTTCGGTAATGGCCGTTTGGCAAAGTTTACCTGTTAACGTCGAATCCTGACCTCCGCTCAGCCCCAATACCAGCGATTTCACAAATGGGTGGGCGCTCAGATAATTCTTTAAAAAATCAACGCTAACGCGGATTTCTTTCATCGGGTCGATGGTGCTTTTGACTCCCAGTGCAGCGATGATGTCTGACTGTAATGACATAATCTCCCCCTCCTGAACTTATTGATCCTGCGAAATAATTATTTCAATCATCAGAGTGTAAAACGAATTGGCGTGAAGAAAAAGGACAAGCGTTTTGTCAATGGTTTAATCTATGGCTGATACCTTTCTTTTATCGATGAAGTGGTTACTTCATCAGCCTGCCATTTGAAAAAGTGCCAGTTGCCATCTAGTCTTATCCAGGACCCATTAATCAATGAGGTAATGAAATGAAAAATAATCGTATAATGTTGTGTATTGTGGCGGCAGGAGCTGTCTTTCTTTCTGGGTGTTCGGCCTACAATAAAGCAGAGAGTTATGTAAATGAACCGGTAGTGAAAGATGTTAAGGTGGGAATGACGAAGCAGCAGGTTCATCAGATTGCCGGTTCGGGTGGTATGGAGCGAAGAATGGTGAATGCCACCGGCACCTGTAGCGATTACGTGTTGAAGAATCGTGACGGTACGGCCCAGAGCTATTTTGTCAGTTATGACGAGAACGGGTATGTCCGCAACAAGGGCTTCCAAAGTTGTCAGGCATACGACACCAACCCGCAACGGTAAAGTGGTGTCCCGCATCATCTGATGCAACGTTATTTACAATCCAATGCCGGAAAATTACTTTTCCGGCATTATTTTTTGCTTAATCGCGGGTTAGCGTTTTATCCGCATTTACCGGTGCGTCAGTTTCGCATCTTCCTGCGAATCAAATACCGTTTTATCCGTTTGTTTGAGCAACTGACTGGTCACGGTGCCGGCGGTCATCGAACCGCTGACATTCAGCGTGGTGCGTCCCATATCAATCAAGGGTTCGATGGAAATCAGCAGGGCAACCAGCGTAATCGGTAATCCCATCGCCGGCAACACAATCAGGGCGGCAAACGTTGCGCCGCCGCCAACGCCGGCTACGCCGGCGGAACTGATGGTAACAATCCCGACCAACGTGGCGATCCAGACCGGATCGAGCGGATTGATTCCTACCGTCGGCGCAACCATTCTGACCGATAGTGGTGCCGAATGAGGCGGCAAAGCTGGCGATGGAATCAGGAACACCAATCCGGCGGGTTTGCGCTTCGATGCTTAAGGGAATAGTGGCGGCGCTGGAGCGGCTGGTGAAGGCGAACGTCAGCACCGGCCAGACTTTACGGAAGAACCGAGACGGATTGATTCCGGTGAAGGTCAGGAGCAGAGCATGTACGCCAAACATGATCGCCAGCCCCAGATAGGACGCCACCACAAAGCTGCCCAGTTTGAGAATATCTTGCAGATTGGAACTGGCGACCATTTTGGTCATTAGCGCCATCACCCCGTAAGGCGTTAACTTCATCACCAGACGAACCAGCTTCATTACCCAGGATTGCAGCGCATCAATTGCAACCAGCACGCGTTCGCCTTTCTCTTTGTCATCCTTCAGCAATTGCAACGCCGCGACACCGAGGAACGCCGCAAAAATAACCACGCTGATAATGGATGTGGGATTGGCTCCGGTTAATTCGAAGAATGGGTTTTTGGGAATGAAGGAGAGGATCAGTTGCGGTACGTTAAGATCGGTAACTTTGCCCGCATAATTATTTTCAATGGCGCTCAGCCGGGCGCTTTCCTGCGCGCCTTGTACCAACCCGGCGGCAGTCAGGCCAAACAGGTTGGTGACGAAAACGCCGACCAGTGCCGCAATCAGGGTGGTGAGCAGCAGCGTGGAGAGCGTCAGCACGCTTATCTTGCCCAATGACGAGGCATTATGCAGTTTTGCCACCGAGTTGAGGATAGAAACGAAAACCAGCGGCATGACAATCATTTGCAGAAGTTGGACGTATCCATTGCCCACAATATTGAACCAGGCGATAGACTGGCCGATAATCCCGGTATTTTCACCATAGATAAAGTGCAATATCAGACCAAATGCGACCCCCGCCACCAGCCCCAGCAATACTTTTTTAGCCAGACTCCAGGACGGGTTTCTTGCGGCGTAACCCAATAAGATCATCAGGCTGACAAATGCCAATATATTGAATAGCAGCGGAAAATTCATCTCCACTTCTCCTTGTTTGTATAAACGTTATCTTTTTCAGTCGTAATAAACCGTAACAGGATAACAGGTCTGCTATAAGTTTGTTATTGGGGCGTCGCCGATAAGCGGAACAAAAAAATGGGACAGTCATTACATCGGAGAAAAAATGACCGTCCCGAACCGCAAAAGATAAATTAATAAATAATATTCATACGTGGAGAGGGTAAATCAGACACAGTGCTTTAATAACACGACAACACAGACAGTAAATACTAAAAAAAACCAACTAATTTATAACTTACTTCACTGAAGTGAGAGGCCTTAATAAAGAGGTGTTTAACGTTTAATAAACATGTCAGCAAGCATGTATTAAAGATAGCATCCCTTATTACTGCTAATGGTAAGAGTTATTTAAATAATTCTAAGGCTATCATAAGTTATATTGTACACCGACACGGAAACGTGTTTGGCGATGGTCGGATGTACCACTTTCTTCTACATTGCCAATGGCAGTATAGGGCTTCCAGTTTTTATCGATACTGTATGATAATTTCACATTATGTACAAAATTATAGCTTTCGTTGTCATAAAGAACACGTCCTGCTTGATTGGCTTTCTTGTATTCCAGTTCATAGTTCACCTGGAATTTCTTCAGGAATTTATAGCTGACGACACCAGTAAGAGTATATCCGGTTTCCTTGGTGTTCGGGTTTGTAGTACCCACTCTGCTATTGTAACGTTGATAATAAGGACGGTAGCGAAGCGATACCGATAAGTCATCTGTAATTCCGGCGCGGCCCCGGAGATAAGGGCGATAATTGTTGGAGTTAGATGATGAATCTAAAGAAAATCCCGGTTCAATAGAGAATGTTTTGTCGATTTTATAGACATAGCTGGCAACCACTTCTGTGCCGTTACTTACCGTCTCATGGTAGGGTTTATTCGGCGTCGAGTCATTGGTTGCCTGGCGCCATTTAGCTTCAGCAGACAGACCAAAACCATTGGCAAATCGGTGTGAAATTAATAAACGGTCGCGATGATCATTTTTCGGCGTATCTTTCATTTCATGACGATAATCAATTGTGACGGCCAATGCATTGACACTGATTAATGAAGTAATAGCCAGAGTTAATAATTTAATTTTCATTGTTATATTTCCTGTGGATAGGATAGTGCTTAATTTGAAAGACGTATTGTTGCTTTTGAAACACGCTCTATTTTATTTGTTTTTAAATGTTGTTTTGTGATCTTGATCTTCTTGGAGGATAAAAAATGAAATGCAGTTTCAAATTGTGATTTTGATCGGTTTGAATATAATTCATTTTTTAATTTTAATGAAAATCCCTGCCAGTGGTGTGGCAGGGTTTATTACCTTTGAATAATAATTTTATTATCTCATGGCCCGTTTCAAAATACGTTCAGACTGCCGCTGGAAGTATTTCGCCGTTTCTTCAACCGATTTCTGACCATAGTCGATAGATTGAATGGCATCACCAAATAGGGACACGATTTGCGGATCGTCAAAATAAGGTGAAACGCTCATGCTATGCGGCAATGATAACGCCAGATTCAGACCAGAAACTGCGGGGGAGTCATCTTTAATAACGCCGTCAGCCGTCAGTTGGGCTACCGCAGCCTTGCTTAACGGCACGCCGCGCTCTAATCCCAGCGCCTGAACGCCTTCTTTGCTGTTCAACAGGAAGTTAATCAGCAGAGACGCTTCTTTAGGATGTTTGCTTGATTTACCAATTGACAGCATTTGTGCAGGTTTAAAGAACAGACCGGCATCTTTGGCGCCCGGCAACATAGGATAGTCGCCTAACGCCAGTTTTGCCGGCGGTTGCAGGTTGTCGGAATACTTGGTGATCGTAGAGTTCCACATATACGTGCCGCTCCACTCGCCGCTAATCCACGGTTTCATCTCATACATATTACTCTTGCCGAAAGAGGCATAGTATTTCGCTGAAGGCATCACGTGACTATCAACCAACTTCTTATACATGCTGAAGAATTCCACCCATTGCGCATCGGTATAAGAGAATTTTTGACTTTTCTCATCAATGGCCGGGATGTTGTACTTCTGAACCATGTAAGAGTTTAACAACGCCAGGGAGTCCTGATGCTCCAGAACTACAGGGTAGTATTGCTCGCCCAGCTTTTCTTTGAATACGTTACCGGCGTTCAATAGTTCATCCCAGGTTTTCGGATATTCCAGACCGGCTTTTTTCCAGCTTTCTGTATTGAAATAAAACACACGGGCGGTAACAGAAACAGGAATACCGTTCAGCTTGCCATTGATGGTCGTCCCCTGAAGCTCTTTAGCGTCGAACTGGGTCAGATCCAGCGTCTCTTTAACGTTGTTCAGATCGTAGAAGCCATCGCCATTTTTAGAGAAAATCGGCAGCCAGTTCCAGTTGGTCTGCATCACGTCAGGTTCCGTGTTGCCGGCAATCTGCGTCGTCAGACGAGACAAGTGTCCGTCCCAACCGGTGTACTCCGCTTTAACGGTGATATTGGGATACTGCTGATGGAACGCTTCAATCGCCTTGAGTGTCTGTTGATGGCGGGTATTGCCTCCCCACCAGGACATTCTTAATTCAACCTGATCAGCAGCAAACGACGGTGCCGCCAATAATGCTAGTGATGAGGCTATCAGAGTGTGTAGGATCGCTTTTTTCATCGGGTTACTACTCCTGTTAAAGAGAGATATTTTTTTCTGTTTTTGCATCAAAGATATGGCACTTTTCCATATCGAACTGGAAGAAGACCTGACGATGCAGGCCATTGCTGATAATCGACCGTGCTTCATCGGAAGCGACACGGCTGGTTAATTCAAAGCCGTCAACCTTGATATACATAAAGAATTCATGACCCATGTTCTCTACGCGCACCAGTTCTCCCTGAGAGTGGTTCGCCTCAAACGGGGTTTCGGACACGGTGACGTACTCAGGCCGGATACCGAAGAACACATCCTGATCGGCGTAAGCGCGGACTTTGTCCTGCTGTTCGCGGTTCAGCACCAGCGTGTAGTGACCGACCGTCAGACCAATTCGGCCGTCATTCTCCACCAGCTTGCTTGGCTTGATGTTCATTTCCGGCGAGCCGATAAAACCGGCGACGAACATGTTGACGGGGTAGTGGTACAGGTTGTCCGGCGTATCCACCTGCATGATATGGCCCAGCTTCATGACGCAGATGCGGTCGCCCATGGTCATGGCTTCGGTCTGGTCGTGGGTGACGTACACGGTCGTGGCGGCCTTGCCGCTTTTTTTCAGTTGCTTGTGCAGGTCGGAAATACGGATACGCATGGAGGCGCGCAGCTTAGCGTCCAGGTTGGACAGCGGCTCGTCAAACAGGAAGACGTCAGGTTTTTTCACGATGGCGCGGCCTACCGCGACACGCTGGGCCTGGCCGCCGGAAAGCTGGCGGGGCAGGCGGTCCATCAGTTCTTCCAGTTCCAGAATTTTGGCGGCCTCGGTAACCTGCTCTTCAATCCGCTCTTTGGGCATTTTGCTGAGCTTCAGGCCGAAGGCAAGGTTCTCCTTAACCGTCATGTGCGGGTAGAGCGCGTAGTTCTGGAACACCATGGCAATCCCGCGCTCTTTGGGCGCCAGATTATTCACCACGCGCTCGCCGATACGGACTTCGCCGCCGCTGATGGTTTCCAGCCCGGCCAGCATCCGCAGCGTGGTGGATTTCGCACAGCCTGACGGCCCGACAATCACCATGAATTCCCCGTCTTTGATGGTCAGGTCGATGCCGTGCACTGCTTTGAAACCGTTGGAATAGACTTTTTCCAGCTTGTTGAAAATGACTTCAGCCATGATAAATCCCCAATTAACCTTTAATGCCACTGCTGGTCACGCCTTGAACGAAGTAACGCTGTGCCAGGAAGAAAACAATGATGGAGGGCAGAATCGAAATGCTGGACATCGCCAGGATTTCATTCCACGGTGCGCCTTCTGTCACGTCGATGGACATTTTCAGCGCCAGCGCAATCGGGTATTTGTCCACGCTGTAGACGTAGATCAGCGGCCCGATAAAGTCGTTCATCGACCACATGAACTGGAACAATGCCACCGAGATAATGGCCGGTTTCAGGATCGGCACCACCACATACCACAGCACCTGGAAGGAGTTGCAGCCGTCGATCTGGGCCGCCTCTTCCATATCCCGCGGTACGCCGCGCAGGAACTGGATTAGCATGAATACGAAGAACCCCTGGGTGGCGAACGCCAGCGGCAGGTAGAGCGGCAGGTAACTGTTCAGCATGCCCATTTCGCGGAACATGATGTACTGCGGGATCAGCAGCACGGTGCTGGGCAGCAGCAGGGTGGCGATAAGGGTGGCGAACCAGAAATTCTTCCAAGGAATATCGAAGCGTGCGAAGCCGTAAGCGACGATGGTGGATGAGATAATTGTCAGCAGCACTTTCGGGATCACGTACTTGAAGGTGTTGATCATGTAGTGACCGAAGTTGTATTCGGTGCCGGTTTTCCAGCCGTTGACGAAACCGTCCCAGGTGGCGTGCTCAGGCCACAGCCCCAGAGTGGTAAAGATTTCATGGTTCGGCTTGAAGGAAGCCGAGAACATCCAGGCCAGCGGATAGAGCATCAGCAGCCCGACGAACAGTAAAATGACATAACGGATGGCGGCGCTGGTTTTCTCTTTACGCAGTGTGCGGTGTACTTCCCGTGCGGCAATTGCCTGGGCCAGGGTCATATTGGAATGCATGTCAGCCATTTTTTCCTCCTTTATCCGCGGAGTAGAACACCCAGTATTTGGATGATTTGAACGCGACCGAGGCGAATACGGCCACCACCAGGAACAGCACCCACGCCAGCGCCGCGCCATAGCCCATATCGAAATATTTGAAGGCGGTATCGTAGATATAGAGAGAGAACAGGTAGGTGTAATGGGTCGGGCCGCCGCCGGTGATGACGTAAGGGGCGGTGAACTCCTGGAACGCCTGAGTGGTCTGCATAATAAAGTTGAAGAAGATGACCGGAGTAATCAGCGGGACCGTCACCTTGAGGAACATCTGCCATTTTGAAGCGCCGTCGATCATGGCGGCTTCATATTGTGATTGCGGCACGTTCTGCAAGGCAGCGAGGAAGATAACCATGGCGGAGCCAAACTGCCAAACGCGTAGCAGGGTAACGGACATCAGGGCCAGCGAGGGTTCGCCCAGCCAGTTGACGGCATCCAGGCCGAAAACGGCCAGAAAGCTGTTCAACAGTCCGTCGATGGCGAACATGGCGCGCCATAGCACGGCGATGGCGACGCTGCTGCCGAGAATGGAAGGCACATAGTAAGCGGTGCGGAAGAAACCGATGCCGCGCAGTTTGAAATTGAGGACGAAAGCAATCAACAGAGCGAATATCAATTTCAGCGGAATGGTGAGGAAAACATAGGCGAAAGTCACGCCCATGGATTTCCAGTAAAGGTCATCCTCCATGAACATGCGCTGGTAATTTTCCATCCCGGTGAATTCAGGCGGACTCATCAAATCATACTCGGTAAAACTGAGAAAAAATGATGAAACAAAGGGGAAAGCGGTAAACACTATCAGCCCTATAATATAGGGGGAGATATAGGCTAACCCCAGCATTCTGTTTTCATTCATAATGCTTACCTATTTAGTCATTGTGAAATATCAAAAATAAAATCAAAGCAGGAAGTTAAGCGTTTTTTCCGGGTAGTACATCAAACCCATCAGCCATTAAAGGTATTGGAGTGGTACGGCTATGCGCCACTTTATGAACGGTTGCGATATGCCGGCACAGCATATTAATCCACTGATCAAGCTGCGTTTTCTGACTGGTGTAGAAGCTTGCAAAAATACTCATGGAGTACCTTCTTATGGAACTGCGTAACCAGTTCCTTATAAATAGAAACGCTGTTTTGAATGATTATATGGCGCTATTAACCTTGTCGTCATGTACGCAATAGCGAAAGTGTGATCAAAGTCGGAACGTTGTTTTAATTTTTTTTAAGGCGAGATTTTGATGAGGAAAAATAAGGGGGGGGAGGAAATAACCAATTGAAAATGAAAAAAAAGCACAACCGGAATTGTGCCTTTTATCATGCGGTGTGTGAAAAATGCAGCATATGAAAAAATTGTACCGCGGATTAAATAAACGATTAGCGAGCCAGCCAGCCGCCATCCACAGCAATGGTGTAGCCGTTGATGTAATCGGACGCGCTGGAAGCCAGGAACACGGCGGGACCCATTAGATCATGCGGCAAACCCCAACGGCCTGCCGGGATGCGATCCAGAATTTCTTTGCTGCGGTCTTCGTCGGCGCGTAACTGCTGGGTATTGTTGGTGGCCATATAGCCGGGGGCGAGCGCGTTAACGTTTATGTTGTGTTTCGCCCATTCGTTCGCCAGCAGGCGGGTCACTCCCATCACGGCGCTTTTTGACGCGGTGTAAGAAGGCACGCGAATACCGCCCTGGAAAGACAACATGGAGGCGATATTGATGATTTTACCGCCGTGACCTTGTTTGATGAACTGACGTGCTACAGCCTGAGACATGAAGAACACGCTCTTGATGTTCAGATTCATCACATCGTCCCAGTTCTTTTCGCTGAATTCGATGGCATCTTCACGGCGTATGATACCGGCGTTGTTAACCAGAATGTCGACTTTGCTGAATTCGCTCACCGCTTTTTCCACCAACGCGGCGTGACCGGAGATGTTGCTCATGTCGGCGGTCAGGCTGAGAAAACGACGTCCCAACGTGGTGACTTTCTCGATAGTCTCCTTGGGTTCAACGATGTTGACGCCGACAATATGGCAACCAGCCTGCGCCAGGCCGATAGCCATACCCTGACCTAACCCCGTATCACAACCTGTGATAAGTGCAACGCGGCCCTGTAAATCGAAGGAATTTAAAATCATGGATTTACTCTCTCCAAAAGCGACAATAAGTCGTTAGCTGTTATTGTAGGGAACACCGGTCATTGTGGTAGAAAGCGATTAACTTCACTTGCTAACCTTAACGTAATCCATATCACCGAAAACCTGATTCTCGCCAACCATTTCTAGCCAACCATGCCCCAGATAAAGGTGCAGCGTCTGGAGCCCACACCTGAATAGATCGACCCACGCGGTGAAAGTACCGGGCGGAACATGTGTCCGTCGCGTGGTAGTGACAACGTCACCTAAACCTTAATTGCCCGGTTCTTTCTGGTCATTTGGTGATGATAGTTTGGTTGGGATGTGAATTCAATAAAAATGAAATAATGTTTTATTTATTTATTGAGGAGCGTCATGATTTTGCTTATTTTGTATTTCATCTACCGCGGATGTAACTAGAATGTCTGCATCTACAGTAGCGCACTCACTCTGGTAGGTCAGGTGGATGAGACTGAGAAACTGAAAAGGAGAAATGATGAGACGGTATTTTATTGACGATGAAACGCCCTGGGAAGAACTGGGCGGCGGCATTAAACGCAAAATCATCACCTGGAGTGATGAACTGATGATGGTCTGCGTGCATTTCGATAAAGGAGCAATTGGTACGCCGCATAAGCATGATATCCACGATCAGATCGCTTATGTCGCGGCTGGCAGCTTTGAAGTGGTAATTGAAGGGGAAAAGCGCATCCTGAAAACCGGTGATGCGTATATGGCCGTTAAAAATGAGATGCACGGTGTGGTGGCATTGGAAGACGGCAGCGCGTTAATTGACACGTTTTCTCCCAAACGGGCGGATTTCCTGTAATTACTTCAATTACTGGCCGGTAGGTACCTTCCGGCCAATAGTTTTGTCCTGCACGCGTTTTAGGTAATGTGTGTGGTGTCCAACTGCTGCAACGAACTGAGTTGATGATCGGCCAGCACCCAACGTGGATCCTGGCTGAACGACGACGCCGGCACCACAATGGATCGCATGCGCGCCGCTTTGGTGGCAATCATGCCGTTTATCGAATCCTCCAACGCAACGCATTGTAACGGCGCAATCCCTAATCCCTCCGCCGCCTGCAAATAGACCTCAGGATGGGGTTTGCTATACGGCAGTTTTTCCGCGGAAACCACCACGTCGAAATAGCTTTCAAGCTGGAACATGCGTAAAACCTGTTGCAACAAGCGCGACGGTGATGCCGACGCCAGACCGATTTTGAGATTTTGCCGGCGGCAACATTGCAGCGCGTGTTCAACGCCGGGCAATAATGGACGACGCTCGTCAATCAGGGTGATTGCGCGCTCAATAATACGGTTCACGACCACCTTTTTATCGGAAGTTTTCCAGGGAGCAATGCGATACCAGAGATCAACCACCATATCGATACGTAATCCCAGGGTATCGGTCATGGACTTACGCAGTGAGGTATCAATGCCCAACGAGGCGATGACTTCAAGTTCGGCTATGTCCCACAAGGGCTCGGAATCAATCAGCAATCCATCCATATCAAAAATGGCGGCGCGAATAACAGTATTAGCAGTCATACCAGCCCAGTCCCTCAAGGTAGAAAAGTCGGAAATCGATGATAATACAGGTTAACTATATGCTAAATCATGGTTTGTAACGTGTGATGAGCGACAAAACATTGACTGATAATGAACTTAAAGTAGGCTGCTATCGGGATTTTTACAGTATACACTGTTTGATATTAACGATACTGCGTCGCTCAAAAGGGGAACTCATGACGTATCAACAGGCTGGCCTTATTGCCGTGGTTAAACGTATCGCGGGATGGATAATTTTTATTCCAGCTCTGCTGTCTACACTCGTTTCGCTGGCCAATTATTTATACATTTATGCACAAAAAAAACAGGGGATTGATGCGGTTCTGCTGGATTTTCTGAACCTGATGATTGAAATGATTCGTTTCAACACGCCATTTCTCAATATTTTCTGGTATAACTCGCCGGTGCCTGATTTTTCTCGCTTTTTTATAACTTCAAGCCTGATGTTCTGGCTGATTTACTTTCTGATTTTCATCGGTCTGGCGTTGCAGGTATCGGGCGCACGGATGTCCCGGCAGGTGAAAGCCATCCGCGAGGGGATTGAAGATCAGTTGATTCTGGAGAAAGTAAAAGGCAACGACAACAGCACGCGTGAAGGGCTTGAAGCGCGTGTCGTGGTTCCTCGCCATACCATTTTTGTGCAGTTTTTCCCGCTTTATATCCTGCCGTTGATTCTGGTGGGCGCGGGATATCTGATTTTGCGTTTAATGGGCATGCCGTTGTAACGCAATCATACGTTAAGTTGTTGTTCAATCGCCTGCTGCGCCGCCAGGATATTTTTCCCGCCGAACAGGTTGGCGCGGTTGAGCAGATAGTATATCTGATAGACCGGCTGGCGTTCGATAAAGCCTTTATCCAACGCCCATACGCTCTGATAGCCGTCATAGATTTGCGGCGGCAATTCGGGGTAGAGCGGCAACATCGCCAGATCGCACTCGCGATCTCCCCAGTAACACGCTGGATCAAACAAATAAGCGCCGTTGTGACTATTCGCGCAGTTATTGGGCCACAGATCGCCATGCAGCAGGGAAGGCTGAGGCTGGTGGCCCGCCAGTCTTTCCTCTGCTCGCGTAATCAGGGTTTCGATATGACCAAAATGCATCCCTTTTTCGGCGGCTAACTGAAGCTGCCAGCCAATCCGTTGTTCAGCAAAGAAGATCGACCAGCGGCGTTGCCAGCAATTCGGTTGTGGTGTCGTCGACAGATCGTTATCGAAATCCAGCCCGAATTGCGGTTGGTCGCTCCATTGGTGCAGGTGCGCCAACTGTTCGCCAAGGCACCAGGCGCTGTGGGCATCCAACGGTTTTACCGGCAGATATTCCAACAGCAGGAAGCTATTATCGCGGGAACTGCCGACACCGTAGACGGCGGGCACATTAACCGTGTTACTGCGCGCCAGTAAGGTGATCTGATCGGCTTCGGCGGTGAATTTGGACAGCATTTCGCGGGTGTCGCATTTTACAAACACCTCGTGCTCACCGTATTGGACATACCATGTGGCGTGAATTTCGCCACCTGACAATTCATGACGCGCCTGGATATCAGCTGCGCCGAGGTGTTCTTCCAAAAGTCGGCTGATTGCTTGCCACATAAGGTCATCCTCTCGTTGATATTGCCAGATATCCTGATTCTTCTCGCCGCCGCGACCTGCCAGCCAAGCCGATGACGATTACCACGGTAACGCATTAAGCACAATAAAAACCGGACTTGTAACACAGTGATGACGATGGTGGTGAACGCGCTCAGCAGAAGAGTATAGACGCAGTTGAAAAATAACGCAGTTTGCCTATCGTGCGCAATCGGTACATGAAAATGGTGTATCAGGGATGGGCTGGCCATCCCTGAGTTTACGTTATGATGGGGAGGGTAGAAGGCGTATCCGCCGTCATGCGGTTTTCGCCGGGGCTGTCAACGCGGCGGTTTTACGCAGTTTCCACTGGTGATAAATCAGAGCCAGTACAAAAAACGATGCCTGTACCAGCACAATGCAAGGGCCGGTGGCGCCATCAATGTGGAAGCTGATTAACGTTCCGGTGACACAGGAGAACACTGAGACAGCCGTCGCCACAATCAGCATGCGGTCAAATTGCTTGCATACCATAAACGCGACGATACCCGGCGCTATCAGCAACGCGATGACCAAAATCACCCCGACCGTCTGCAATGAAGCCACGATCGTCAACGCCAACAGGCAGAGCAGGCCATAGTGCAGCAGCTTCACCGGCAGACCTATTACCCGCGCATGGCTGGGATCGAAACAGTAGAGCATGAAATCACGTCGCTTGAGCAGGATGACCGACAAGGTAATACCCGCAATCAACACGATTTGCGTCAGTTCCTGACGGGTGATCCCCAGCACGTTGCCAAACAGAATATGGTTGAGGTGCTGGTCGGTATCGACACGGGCAAACATCACCAGCCCCAGCGCAAACATGCCGGAAAAGATAATCCCCATGACCGTATCTTCTTTTACCCGGCTATGCTCTTTGACGTAACCGGTGGCGATGGCGCAGAAGATACCGGAAACAAAGGCCCCGATCACCAGCGGTATCCCCAACAGAAATGCCACGACGATACCGGGCAGCACGGCATGCGAAATCGCATCGCCCATCAGTGACCAGCCTTTCAGCACCAGAAAGCATGACAGCACGGCGCATACGGTTCCGGTGATGACGGCGGCGATGATCGCTCGTTGCATAAACGGGTAGGCAAGCGGTTCGGTAAACCAACTAATCAGCATGCTCATAGCGCATCTCCCGTTTGGTCGTGTTGCCGGGCGCGGCGGGATGCCAGCAAACCGTGTTTGGGGGCGAATAAAAACGCCAGCAGGAAGACCACGGTTTGCAAGGTGACGATAACGCCGCCTGTGGCGCCATCCAGGAAAAAGCTCAGATAGGCGCCCACTGAACTGGTGATTGAACCCAACGCAATGGCAATCAGCACCAAACGCTCAAAACGGTCAGTGAGAAGATAGGCTGTAGCGCCGGGCGTGATCACCATCGCGATGACCAGAATGGCACCTACGGTTTGCAGTGCGGCAACAGTACAGGCGCTGAGCAAGGTGAAGAAAAGGATTTTCAGCTTCAGTGGCGAAAGACCGATCGAGCGCGCGTGGTTTTCATCAAAGAACACCGCCAGCAGGTCTTTCCACAGCAAACACAGAATGACGAAAGTGATGCCGATGATGATTTCCACCTGAAGCATATCCGCATCGTCGATACCCAGAATATTACCGAAGATAATCGACTGAACATTAATAGAGGTCGGATTAAGTGAAATAATCAACAGACCGACCGCGAAGAAGGTGGAAAAAATAAAGCCGATAATCGCGTCTTCACGCAGCCGGGTAATATGCCGGATCAACGTCATCGCTAACGCAGCCAACATGCCGGTGAAAAACGCGCCTGCGGCATACGGAAAACCGAGCGCATAAGCCCCTGCGACGCCAGGCACCACCGAGTGCGACAACGCATCGCCCATCAATGACCAACCCTTCAGCATCAGGTAGGCGGACAGAAATGCGCAGACGCCGCCGACAATCGCGCTGACCCAGATCGCTTTGACCATGTAGTTATAGGCAAAGGGTTGCAATAGAATATCGACCATCAGTCTTTCTCCTCCTCCGGGGGGGTGAACAGCGCGGGAGGATCGCTCTTGGTTGAACCATAAAATACCGCCGGACGTTCATCATCCGTCAGGACGGTAACGGAACGAACATCATCATCGTCGTGGAGATTAGGACCGCCGAGATTAATGTGGCGCAATACTCCGCCAAAGGTTTTTTCCAGATTGCTTTGGGTGAACGTACTGTGGGTGGGGCCAGCCGCCAGCACAGTACGGTTGACCAGAATAACATTATCGCAGAACTCAGGCACGCTACCGAGATTGTGAGTCGCCACCAGGATCAGGTGTCCTTCATTGCGCAGTGAGCGCAACAGGTCGATAATGGCGTTTTCGGTTTTAACATCGACGCCGGTAAAAGGTTCATCCAGCAACAACACGCTGCCTTGCTGCGCCAGCGCACGGGCCAGGAAGACGCGTTTTTTCTGGCCGCCGGATAGCTCGCCTATTTGACGCTGCCGCAAAGCGGAAAGCCCCACGCGCTCCAGGGATTCGGCAACAATGTCGCGATCCTGCTGACTGGGCATGCGCAGAAAATTCATTTTTCCATAACGTCCCATCATCACCACATCGGAAACCAGCACCGGAAAGTTCCAGTCTACGTCTTCCGTCTGCGGGACATAGGCAACCAGATTTTGCTTTAGAGCCTGAAAAATAGGCTGTTTATTAAGCAGCACTTGCCCGGAGGTGGGTTTGACCAGCCCCATGATGCTTTTGAATAGTGTTGATTTTCCGCTGCCGTTTACCCCGACCAGCGCACAAATCGTCCCGCCTTTCAGCGAAAAGGAGGCGCGGCGGATAGCCTGATGCCCGTTGCTGTAAGTGACGGAAACATCATTGACATCTAATGACTGTGTTGCGAGATCGCTGCTCATTGATTAAATCCTTTGGCGATGGTTTCCACCGTGACGTTCAGTAAATCAATATAGGTAGGAACCGGGCCTTTTGCATTTGACAGCGAATCAACATAGAGCACGCCGCCATACTTGGCTCCGGTTTCTTTACTCACTTGCTTTGCCGGTTTGTCCGAAATCGTGCTTTCACTGAATACCACCGGGATGTTCTTTTCGCGCACAGTATCTATCACGCGGCGCACCTGTTGCGGCGAGCCTTGTTCATCCGCGTTGATTGGCCACAAGTACGCTTCATTGAATTGATAATCTTTGGTCAGATAACTGAATGCGCCTTCACTGGTGACAAGCCAGCGTTGCTGGGCGGGAATGCGTGAGAGGCGCTCACGCAGCGGGGCATCGATCGCTTTGACTTTTTCCGCATAGGCTTTGGCATTGCGGTTATAGGTTTCGGCGTTGGCCGGATCGTATTTCACCAATCCCGCGCGAATGTTCTCAATATAGATTAGCGCATTGGACGGCGACATCCAGGCGTGAGGGTTCGGGTTGCCATTGTAGGCGCCTTCGCGGATGGGTTGCGGCGTGATCCCTTCGGTCACTACCACTGCGGGCACATCTTTGACATTTTCAAAAAAACGCTCAAACCAGCGCTCCAGATTCATACCATTCCACAGTATCAACTGGGCGGACTGCGCTTTGACGATATCGCGCGGCGTGGGTTGATAGTCATGAATTTCCGCCCCCGGTTTGGTGATCGACTCTACCGTCGCAGCATCCCCGGCAATGTTTTGCGCGATATCCTGAATAATGGTGAAAGTGGTGACGACCTTAAGTTTTTCCGCCGCCTGCGCGTAACCGCTGGCTAGTAAAAATAAAGCGCATGGCAAAACAATACGTCGTAAGAGAGGAGAAAAGTTAATCTGGAAAGCGGTCATGCATTATCCTTACAAAGCGCATATAATTTACATGAGAATAATTATCAATATCATTTAAGTCAAGAAACAAAGAAAGGCTGAGGGAGGTGATGGCGTGCCCGTCGACACCAGTGATGGCTACCTGTACATCTGTGCATATGAGCGAGAAACCCATAATGCTCCTTTGGTAACAAAAATATTGATCTAATTTAATAAATCGTAACTAGTGTTGCAACGTAAGTCTAACGGTAACGAGTAAATCAGTCTTTTTTTGATTATGTGATGAACAACCGGTGGGCGGGCATGAAGGAAAAAACCGGGAGATAAATTAAAAAAATGCCGCCACCTGCCGATAAATTATAGGCTATAAGAATTGGGTATAAATTTTTACCGAGAAGGTATGTAAACAACATGAACACGAAATCAGAAAGACGCTGGAAACTGGCAAGTATAATTTTACTGATACTGGCGACCGTATTATTCGTTGTTATGTTACAGATTGAGTAGCACGCCCACGATGTAGATAGCTGTTGTGGGAGGACGTAGACCATTGTACTTCCTTGTATCAAGGAACTGTTGGTAGCGCTCATTGGATAAAGCGCTATCCAGCCTCATTTCACCCGAAATCGCTTATTACTGAAGCATTGATGACGCTAATCTGTGCGGCATGTCCATGACTGATAAAAAATGGCTTGCCATTGATTACAGAGTGTGTAATAACACTTCTGGGTAAAACGAGGTACAGTTCTGTATATGAATGGCATTTTTAGTAAAGAAGAGTTTAGTACAAACGTTAGCGTTGCACTTCTCTGCCGATCCTTATCTTAGTGCCTCAAGCAGTAACGACTTTGGTTTGTCTGTATAACGCCTCTGGCGGTTTAAACAATTAAAGGAAATATTTGAAATGGCAAAGATTAAAGGTCAGGTAAAGTGGTTCAACGAGTCTAAAGGCTTCGGTTTCATTACTCCGGCTGACGGCAGCAAAGACGTATTTGTGCACTTCTCCGCAATTCAAGGCAACGGCTTCAAAACTCTGGCTGAAGGCCAGAACGTAGAATTCGAAATTCAAGATGGTCAGAAAGGTCCATCAGCAGTAAACGTTACTGCACTGTAATTTATCGCTTCTATTGCAAAACCCGCCACGATGCGGGTTTTTTGTTGCCTGAGATTTATCAATCAACACATTTTTGTCATATAACGTCTTATCAACCGGTATTATGCGGTATAAAAACGTTTTTTTGCGGGGAAGGGGTCTGATGTCTTATCAATGCCCGCTATGCCAACAGCCCTTGCAACGGATGAGTCAGCAATGGTCGTGTGGCCGTCATAGTTTTGATTGTGCCAAAGAGGGCTATGTGAACCTGTTGCCGGTGCAATTCAAGCGCTCAAAACAACCAGGCGATAGCGCCGAGATGATGCAAGCGCGCCGAAAGTTTTTGGATGCCGGCCACTATCAGCCACTGCGGGAACGTGTCACGCAACGCTTGGATGAAATTCTGACGCCTCAAGCGAGCGCGTTACTCGATATTGGCTGCGGGGAAGGGTATTACACGACGGCGCTGGCGGCGCGTTTGCAACAACACCGAGAAATGACAGTCTATGGGCTGGATGTTTCAAAAGCCGCAATCCAGCGGGCGGCGAAGCGTTACCAGAATGTTGATTTCTGTGTGGCGTCAAGCCAGCGTCTGCCATTTAACGATCACTCTTTTGACGCCATATTAAAAATTTATGCTCCGTGTAACGATACTGAATTACGGCGCACGGTGAAGCGCGGCGGCTGGTTGATGACCATATCGCCCGGGCCTCGTCACCTTTATCAGATCAAGGCTGAGGTCTACGATCAGGCACTGCCGCATCCAGTCAGGGATGAGGCGCTGGACGGGTTTGAGTTGGTTGAACAACAAACATTGGCGTATTCGATGCAGTTGTCAGGACCGGAGGCGGCGGCATTGTTGCAAATGACGCCATTCGCCTGGCGTGCGACGCCGGAAGTCAGTCAGCGCATACAGGCTGCGCCGCAATTTGCTTGTGAAACAGACTTTATTATCCGATTGCATCAGCGCATTGAACCGCTGGACGCTCGATAAAAGTAAGTTGAAAAAGCGTAAGAATGGGCGAGATGACGATAAATCCGCCCATTTTTCAGGGAATGCGGATAAAGTCAGGCGACGTTGCCGATATGTTCGTACAGGATGTTGCAACCGATACCAATCAATATCACGCCGCCGATAATCTCAGCCTTTTTGCCGAGCAGTGGGCCGATATAACGCCCAATCAGCATACCTAACGTCACCATAATCATGGTCGCCATACCAATAACCATAGCCGTATGGAAGATATTGACCTGTAAGAAAGCCAGTCCAGCACCGATCGCCATCGCATCAAGGCTGGTGGCGAAGGCGGTGCAAATGAGTAGCGCCAGACTATGTTTTCCGATTTTTTCACAGTGGCAGGGATCGGTTCCCTTGATACCTTCGGTAATCATGCGCACGCCAAGAATCACCAGCAGGATGAATGCCACCCAATGATCCCATTCGATAATGTACTGGCTGGCAAAAAAGCCCAGAGCCCAGCCCATCAGCGGTGTGATGGCTTCAATGATCCCGAAGATAAAGCCGGTACGAATGGCGTCCCGAAAACGGGGTTTGTGCAGAACCGCGCCTTTACCGATAGACGCGGCAAACGCATCCATCGACATACCAAAAGCAAGAATGAGGGTTGCTGAAAGGTTCATGTTAAATAGCCTCGACTGTATGCTTGTCCATATCCACGTAGATCATCCCCAACCAGATGATGATCCCCTCGTGTCTATGGTCTCGCTTGCCCTTTGGCCGCCCGCACCACGTTTAAATCTTTCCGCGAAAAACCATATTGCAAAACCTATCCCGCGAAAGGATAAAACGAGTATGTTGATACGAGCATTTCTAACTATCGTCAGAAATCAGCTACTCCCCAATGACGGCGCAACCTTAACATATTATTTATAGACTAAACAACAATAAAAGTTTTAGGGTTTATCAATGCAATTGATAATCATTTTCATTTAAACAAAAGTTAGTTGTGATCATATAAAATAACATCTGATTTCGTACGGTTAAAAGAACGCCAATACGTTGCGAATATTTTAATAATAATTTAAGTTTCCTTTGTGTAATATTTATATTATTGATTTTCAATCATAAATTTATAAATCTTCTCCAGATCATCAATTTGATTAACCTTTATAAGTAATTGACGCCGTTCAAGGGCAATAACCAGAACGCCGTCCTCGGATAAATTGATGCTTTGAATACGGTTATAAGAAATAAATATATTGGCATAAAAGAATCCGGTTGATTTAAACAATAATTTTGGATGCCGAATATAGGCAAGATACAGCGCCATGAATGCTAAAAAAAGCAAAAGAGAAGTGGTAATTACCGTACCGTTATTGACAATATTCTGATAAATAAGAATTCCCACCAAACCAATAAAAATAAGGGCATCCAGACGATTGACGCGTTTGAGCATCACGCGTAGCTGTGTTTCGCCTTTTAATCTGTCCATGATGAATTCATCATAGATGGCATAAAGCAGTGTCAACCCGATCACTATCGTCAGAGCGATATCCGTAAGCGTCATGAGAAACTCCATGGGCGAATATCCGTGGGCGGAAACCCAAGACCTGTAACATGAAAAATAAGGGAAATACAGGAATATTGCCGGAGGACTCCCCCCGGCAACAAGGTGGCGGATTACATGCCAAGCAGTCCGATCCAATAACCAAAGATACCGATGGCGAAGAATCCCATGATGAGCCACAGCGCGTTGATTTTCCGCCTGAGCAGATACATACAGCCGAATGTCAGCAGCAGCGGAACCAGGCCCGGCATAAGCTGATCGAGAATCGACTGAACCGTGGTTACCGTGGTTTCGCCATTCTGGTTGGTGACTCTGGATACCACCAGCGGGATATTAACATGGGTCCATTTATTCACCAACGCGCCCATGACAAACAGCCCAAGAATGGATGCCCCCTCGGTCATCTTTTGCAGGAAGCCGCCGCCCATATCGTTAACGATATCCACACCTTTGCGATAACCATAAGCTACGCCATAGTAGCGAACCAGCAGACGCACCAGATTAAACAGAATGAAGAACAATAAAGGGCCAAGCAAGCTTCCGCTCATGGCGATACCAGCGCCCAGCGCGGCAAACACCGGACGAGCCGTACCCCAGAATATCGGGTCGCCAACACCTGCCAACGGCCCCATCAAACCGACTTTAAGGCCGTTGATGGCGCCGTCATCGATCGGCGCGCCGTTGGCGCGCTGTTCTTCCATCGCCATCGTTACCCCAAGGACCGGGGCGGCGACAAACGGCTGCGTGTTGAAAAATTCCAGATGGCGTTTGATCGCCTGTTTACGCTCTTCCGAATTTTCAGGATAAAGACGACGAATTACCGGCACCATGGCAAAACAGAACCCCAGCGCCTGCATACGTTCAAAGTTCCATGAACCCTGGAAAAGATTAGAACGCATAAACACCGCGCGAATATCGCTGGCAGTGAGTTTTTTGACTTCAGTTGTATCACCCATTTATCTCACTCCCCTTAGTCCAGTTCATTGTCGAGATCGTTGCTGCCAGCGGCGACTGGCTGCCCCTGAGACTTGTTGTATTTCGGACTCAGTTGGATATACAGCACCGCCATCACGATACCAATCACACCCAATGCAACCAGGTTGAAGTTGGTGAATGCCGCAGTCACGAAGCCAAGATAGAAGAACGGCATCAGGTAGCCTGCGCGCATCATATTGATGACCATGGCGTAACCGACGACGACAATCATACCGCCTGCGATATTCAGACCGCCGGTCACCACTTCCGGTATGGAATTCAATATGGCATGAACGGCGTCCGTGCCGACGGAAATCGCAACGATAACGGCAGGAATTGCGATACGCATTGCCTGAAGCAGCAGGGCGGAGACATGAAGCCAACTAATCGCGCTTAAACTGCCCCGTTCAGCCGCGCTGTCGGCGGCATGCTGGAAAGCGACGGTGATGGTGCGCACAATAATGGTCAGCACCTGTCCTGCGGCGGCCAGCGGAATGGCCAGCGCAATCCCCGCACCCACGCTCTGACCACCGGCAATAACCAGAATGGTCGAGATGATGGACGCAAGCGCGGCATCGGGGGCAACCGCCGCCCCGATGTTCATCCAGCCGAGAGCGATCATTTCCAGCGTGCCGCCGATAATAATCCCGGTTTTTAAATCGCCCAGAACGGCCCCGATGAGCGTACAGGCAACCAATGGACGATGGAATTGGAACTCGTCAAGAATAGAGCCCATCCCCGAGATACAAGCAACGATAAATATCAGCACAATTTGAAGTGTGGAAATCTCCATTGTACTTCTCCTATGGAAAACGTTTCTGAGTAAAGTAAATCGTTACACAGCGATAGTTATTGATTGTGTTAATCAATGACATGTGAATCAATGACGTGTGAACCAATGACGTATTCACCAGTAATGGTGTTAACGAGTCATCTTGTTAATTAAATCCATCATTTTTAGTCTGGTATCTGATGATACTTTCCTGACTTCTAACTCAATACCGAGCTTATCCAGTTCTTTAAACGCGGCAATATCTTTCTCATCGATAGAGACCGCGTTATTAACCTGAATTTTGCCCTGGCGGAACGCCATTCCTCCAATATTAACGGACGTGATTTTTACGCCGTTTTCAATCAGTGTTAATACGTCTGTCGGATTAGTAAATAACAACATAACGCAATCGCCGGCATATTTCGGGTTGTCATAAACGCGAATGGCTTTGGCGACATCCACCACATGCGCCGTCACGCCCGGCGGCGCAACCTGGGTCAGCAGCGTTTTACGCACATGATCCGCCGCCACGTCGTCACTGACGACAATAATGCGCGTGACATTGGTTTCTTTGGTCCAGCGGGTTGCCACCTGACCGTGGATCAACCGGTCATCAATACGCGCCAACCCGATCTTCATATGTTCGCCCGTTCCGCTAACCGGGGCGACAGCCTGTACTTTAGCTGGCGGTGGAGCGGCGGCGGTGCTCTGCGGCTTCAGCGCTTTAACGCCATCTCTGCCCGCTTCCAGGGCGATGGAAACCAGTTCAGCGAAAGCCGGGTTGTCATCGCGCGCCATAAAGGTTTCCGCCAGCATGGGAATATTTACCCCGGCGATAACTTCATGATTATTCTTATCGGTAACCAGACGGCTGGCGGCATTGAACGGGCTGCCGCCCCAGGTATCGACCAAAAACAATACGCCGTCGGCGGTGTCTAATTGAGCTAATTTCTCCTGATATTTTTCCATCAATGTTTCAGCGTTTTCACCGGGGACGAAATCAATCCAGGCGACGTTGCTCTGTTCGCCAAGAATCATTTCAGCCGTTTTTAACAGCGGCCCCGCAGTGGCTCCGTGAGTGCATAACATTATTGCAATACTCACTTGCTACCTCCTCATCACGATCAAATTGAATGTGTAATGCGTCAGGACACAGGGTTAACGCTCAGATGCTGAAAGTTAACCGTCGCGATATCCATATGGTTGTAAGCATCCAGCTTGCTTATTCATCCGGTGAATAATGTCGCCATTAATTCAATACCTTCAGCGAGCAGATACTGGCAACGACACGTAACACTACGGTTTGACGGATTTATTTTACCCATCGAAAAAATAAATAGTGTGATGTTCCTCTAATGCTGATTAGTTAAAAGGGGTTATGTCCGCGTTGCGCACGTTTGTGACGAAATTGTGATAGCAGCACGGTGATTTTTAGTTAAGCATCACGATGTGATCGATGTTAATTTAAGAGCATCAAGTGAATTGTCAGGTAAATAAAATGCAAACATATGCATTTCTTATGGCTGAAGGCGTTCGGTGGAAGTTGAGGTTAATGCGTATGCTACGAAAATCGGTTGCGCAACAAAAAGCGCCAGATAGGGTTTTTCAGATGGGAACGGCCCATACGGTGAAAGATGATATTTATGGGTTGACGCTGGGGGTGATGTTTATCGCCGTAGGGCTAAATATGCTTAAGTTGTCCGGCATGGTCACCGGTGGGATCGCCGGCATTGCATTACTGATTTCCTATTATGTCCCGCTGTCTATCGGCCTGCTGTTTATTCTGGTCAATATCCCGTTCATGATTTTCTGTTACTTCAGCATGGGGCGCGGTTTCACTTTGAAAACCTTGATCGTCAATGTGGCCCTCGGCCTGACGACCCAGACAATCCCACATCTGATCACCATTAGTTATATCCATCCGCTATTTTCCGCGCTGGTGGGCGGTACGTTCCTCGGCATGGGAATTCTTTCTCTGGCCCGTCACAATGCCTCTGTGGGCGGAACGGGCGTGGTCGCCATGTGGTTGTATCGGCGCTTCAATATCAATGTCGGCAAAACGCAGATGGTGCTGGATATATTGGTGTTCCTGCTCTCGCTGCTCAAGATACCGGGACTGTTGTTGCTCTGGTCGGCGGTCAGCGCCCTGGCGATGAATGCCATGCTGATGAACTGGCACAAACCGGGACGCTACCAGGGCGGGTGAGTCTATTTTCGCACCATCAGGTCGAGGAATAAGATAACGTTCTTACCTCGCCAATCTCAGTCTGTGTACTTTCTTGAGTGATAATTGCGCCTGATCCTCGAATCAGGCTTTCAGTAAATCGATTGCTGACTTTCTTTGCCGGAGGTGACGCCTGTGTCCAAAACGCTCGAACATTATCAATATTTGCATGAGATTCCTGAATTAGGATTTCAGGAGGTAAAAACATCGTCATATCTGGCAGACGTACTGGCGCGCGCGGGTTTTAACGTCACGCGCAATGTAAACGGCACCACCGGGATTATCGCCGAATTTGACAGTGGGGAGCCGGGGCCGATAATGGCGTTACGCGCCGATATGGACGCCCTGGGGCACATCATCAATGGCGAGCCGGTGGCGCGTCATACCTGTGGTCATGATGCGCATTCCTCCGTGGTGCTGAGCACCGCGCAGGAAGTGATAAGCGAAGGGATAGTGAAAAATGGGCGGTTGAAAATTTTGTTTCAGCCCGCGGAAGAACTGGGAACGGGTGCGCTGGCGATGGTGGCCGGCGGCGCGATCGATGATGTCGATATATTGCTCGGTTTTCATGTGCGACCGTTGGAAGAGTGTCCGCTGGGGCAGGCGGTGCCAGCTATGCTTTATTCAGCCAGTGCGACGATTGAAGCGGTGATCACAGGGGTGCCGTCCCATGCCGCCCGCCCGCATAAGGGCATTAATGCGTTGGATGCCGCTGTGCTGGCGGTACAGGCGGTAAATAGCATCCATCTGGCGCCTTCACTGACCTATAGCGTCAAGGCGACACGTTTTATCTGCGATGCGGGCGTTACCAACTCGGTGCCTGCCGAAGCCCGTGTGTGCTGGGATCTGCGCTCGCAATTCAATCAACCGATGGATGAACTTAAGGCAAAAGTCATTAAAGCGATTGAACATAGCACGGCGGCGATTGGTGCTGCGGCAGACATTCGCGTGATGAAGGAAATGCCGGCGGCGGTGGTTGACGATGAGGTAACCGCGTTGATTGCCAGCGCCATTGTGGACGTGTTGGGGACGCAGGGGGCGACCGAGGCCAAATATACGCCTGGCAGTGAAGATTTCTTCCATTACGGGCGTCAGCGGCCAACGATCAAATGTGGCTTCTGGGGCCTGGGGGCTAACCTGACGCCGGGTCTACACCATCCCGATATGCGATTCGATCTTGAAGCAATGGAGATTGGCGTCCGGGTTTTTAAAACCTGTGTGAAAAAAGTACTGGGATAAGGCCGCGATCCCTGGCTGCGCAGCGGTGTATTCCTTTTGGCGGCTTATCAATCGTCAAAAAATAGACGCTACTGGGCAGCGCATTTATCAGCGGGAAAAGTGTAAGAAAATCTTTGTGAAAACGCGGGACAACCTGTTAGAGTAATCTTCCGTTAAATTGCTTAGGAGCACTGGGCATCAGCCCTTCCCATGGACTGTCACCGACAAAACGTTAACTGCCTACCCGCTTGCGCTGGTGGTTTCCTGTACTCGGTTGGTTTTTCCGACCATTCTCTGAGTTACTCTGCTTCATCCCAATTCTTTCTATTACCATTCAATGTAGATAATGCATTGAAGCCATCTGCTCGTTCATTTTTCGGAGTCTGACATGGAATTTTTGCTGGATCCTTCAATCTGGGCAGGCCTGCTGACGCTGGTGGTACTTGAGATTGTTCTGGGTATTGATAATTTGGTGTTTATCGCCATTCTTGCCGATAAATTGCCGCCCAAACAGCGTGATAAGGCCCGTATCATCGGCCTGTCGCTGGCGCTGTTAATGCGTCTGGGGCTGTTGTCTCTGATTTCCTGGATGGTCACGCTGACGCGTCCATTGTTCCACGTTGGTGATTTCAGTTTCTCCGGCCGCGATCTGATCCTGCTGTTCGGCGGGCTGTTCCTGTTGTTTAAAGCGACGACGGAGTTGCATGAACGACTGGAAAATAAATCACATGACGAAAATGGTCCGCGTGTTCACGCCAACTTCTGGACGGTAGTGGCGCAGATTGTGGTGCTGGATGCGGTGTTCTCACTTGATGCCGTAATTACCGCAGTAGGCATGGTCAACCACCTTGGCGTGATGATGACCGCCGTAATCATAGCGATGGCCGTGATGCTGCTGGCCTCCAAGCCGCTGACCAACTTTGTCAATGCCCACCCCACGGTGGTGGTGTTGTGCCTCAGCTTCCTGTTGATGATTGGCTTGAGTCTGGTGGCGGAAGGTTTTGGTTTCCATATTCCGAAAGGTTATCTGTACGCCGCGATTGGATTCTCGATCCTGATCGAGTTTTTCAACCAGATTGCCCGACATAACTTCATGAAACATCAGTCGCGGCGTCCTTTGCGTGAGCGTACCGCCGAGGCGATTCTACGGCTGATGGGAGCCCGGAAAACCACCGATGAAGTGGATAACGATGAACCGCAGAAGGTGACGATGGACACCTTTGCCGAGGAAGAGCGCTACATGATCAGCGGCGTGCTGACGCTGGCGTCACGCTCGCTGCGCAGTGTGATGACGCCGCGCACGGAAATTTCCTGGGTAGATTGCGAACGTTCTATCGAAGATATCCGTTTGCAATTGCTGGATACGCCGCACAGTCTGTTCCCGGTTTGTCGTGGTTCATTGGATGAGTTGGTCGGCGTGGTGCGGGCCAAAGACCTGCTGGTGGCGCTGGAGGCGCACACCGATGTGGAAAGCTTTGCAGCGGCGAATCTGCCGATCGTCGTACCGGAAACGCTGGACGTCATCAATCTGCTTCCTGTACTGCGTCGCGCCAAAGGCAGCCTGGTAATGGTTAGCAATGAGTTTGGCGTGATTCAGGGGTTAGTGACGCCGCTGGACGTACTGGAAGCGATAGCCGGTGAATTCCCGGACGAAGATGAAACGTTGGAAATCGTGGCGGACGGCGATGGCTGGCTGGTAAAAGGCGGTACGGATCTGCATTCGTTGCAGCAAGTGCTCAACAGCAGCGATCTGGTGAGCCCGAAGGAGGATTACACTTCGCTGGCCGGACTGTTGCTGGCACACAGTGATGAGTTCCCGCAAGTGGGTGAAATCATCGAATTACACCAATTACGTTTCCAGATCCTTGACGTTTCGGAATACCGTATTGAACTGGTGAAGGTGGAGAAAATCGCCGCGCCGGTTGAAGACCAGGAAGCGTGATATCGAGGAATAGCCAACGTCGCTGCTGGCGGCGTTGGCGGTTAAATCAATGCATTTACTAACAAGCGTTATTCACTAAAAACCGTCAGTCGCACTGAACCTTGATCACCAGACCGCCGCGTGAGGTTTCCCGATATTTAGCATTCATGTCTTTCCCTGTTTCATACATGGTTTCAATAACCTTATCCAGCGAGACGCGGGGTTCGCTGGTGCGGCGCATCGCCATACGCGCAGCGTTGATCGCTTTCACCGCGGCGATGGCATTACGCTCGATGCAGGGAACCTGAACCTGTCCCGCCACCGGATCGCAGGTTAACCCCAGATTGTGCTCCATCCCGATCTCCGCCGCGACGCAAACTTGTTCCGGGCTGGCGCCCATCAACTCAGCCAATCCTGCCGCCGCCATGGAACAGGCCACGCCGACTTCCCCTTGACAGCCGACTTCCGCGCCAGAGATTGAAGCGTTCATTTTATACAGAATGCCAACGGCGCCCGCCGCCAGGAAATAGCGAATATAAATACTGGGGCTTACGGGTTCGATGAAGTGATCATAGTACGCCAATACCGCCGGAACGATGCCGCATGCGCCGTTGGTGGGCGCGGTCACCACGCGACCGCCCGCCGCATTTTCCTCATTCACCGCCAGCGCAAACATATTCATCCAATCCACGGCGTTCATCGGGTCGCTGGAGTGTTTATCCGATGAAACCAACATGCGGCGCAACGCGGAAGCTCGACGTGGAACACGAAGTGGCCCCGGCAATACGCCTTCGGTGTTTACGCCGCGATCAATACAGGCGCGCATGGTCTGCCAGATATCCACGAAGTAATTTTCGATCTCCTCGCGGCTATGCAGAGCCAGTTCGTTACGCATTACCATACCGGACACGGAAAGGCCGCTTTGTTTGCAATGCGCCAGCATCGCTTTGGCGGAGTTGAACGCGTAGGGGACGGAAACCTCAGTCAATGTAGATTGACCAAAATGCGCTTCATCAACGATGAAGCCGCCGCCGATGGAATAATAGGTTTTACTGTAAATTTCTTTGTTTCCGGCAAAGGCGGTGATCGTCATACCATTTTCATGCAACGGCAGGTTTTCGCTGCGGAAAACCATCCCGCCTTCGCGCGGGAAATCGACTTCATGTTTATCGTCGGCCAGCAACAGCCGCTCGCTCTGTTCAACACGACGGATGAACGCCGGAATACCATCAATATCAACCGTATCAGGCATATTGCCCGCCAGCCCTATAATGATGGCGATATCGGTATGATGGCCTTTTCCCGTCAATGACAGTGAACCATAGACATCGACGGCGATGCGCGTGACGGCGGTGAGTAACGCCTGATTTATCAATTCATCGACAAATTGCTTACCGGCTTTCATCGGTCCAACCGTATGAGAGCTAGAGGGGCCAATACCGATTTTAAACATGTCGAAAACGCTTATCACGCGGAACTCCTTCAAAAGCGCAGGTGGTTAGAATAAAACGCGTCAAATCGCGCTATTGTAGTGTGGAATATATTGTGGAGTTCGCTTTTTCGCATGAAATAAACTTATGCAGACGGACAATGGAACTTATAGCAGAACACATTGAATAACGCTTATGGCTTACTGGCGACATGCATGGCGAGTTGGCGAATGATGGCGGCGGTCAAGCCCCAGACAAACTGTTGTTGATACCAGGAAAGATAAACGCGGTGACGTTTTTCCTGCCGTTCGATATCCAGCGGATAATAACGCGCCAGCGCAAAGGCATCCGCCAGCGGCATTTCGAACAACTCGGCGACTTCACTTTTATTAGCATGAAAGCGGGTCTGAGCGGAGATCAGCCCCACCACCGGCGTGACCTGAAATCCGCTGACGCTGTCCGCCGGCGGCAATGTACCGAGCACCCGGACATTCTGCGGTTGGATGGCGACTTCCTCCTGGGCTTCACGCAGGGCCGTGACGATGAGCGAACCATCTTCCCGGTCGGCCGCGCCGCCGGGAAATGCCACCTGACCGGCATGTTTGCGCAAACCCGACGTTCGTCGGGTCAACAGTAATGTCGGAGTGGCGCGACAAACAATCGGCACCAGTACCGCCGCCTTTCGTTGCTGATACACCGGAGGATGAGGCTGTAACGCATGCAACTGAAAACGGGTAATAAACGCCGCCAAATCAAATGATGTCGGCGCTATGGCGCTACTAATGACAGAATGGGTCACGGCTTTCTACCTGCTCGTCTGGCTGAGGATCCAATAAGGGTAAAATGCGGCCAACTTTATCAAAGGTTTCCTGATATTCGGCCTGTTCCTGACTGTCCGCCACAATGCCGCCGCCTGCCCAGCAGTAAATTTTTCCCTGCTCGGTTAATAAAGTACGGATGGCGATACTGGTATCCATGGTGCCGCAGACACTAAGATAGCCAATACTGCCGCAGTAGGCATTACGTCGTTGCGGTTCCAGTTCTTCAATGATTTGCATCGCCCGAATTTTAGGCGCGCCGGTGATGGAGCCGCCTGGGAAACAGGCGCGTAGTAACGCGGTGGCAGGACACGAATCAGGAAGTCTCGCTTCAATCGTGCTGACCAGATGGTGGACAGCCGGGAAAGGTTCCACGACGAACAGTTCCGGCACGGTGACGCTGCCCGGTTCGGCGACGCGGCCAATGTCGTTACGCAATAAATCCACGATCATCAGATTTTCGGCACGATCTTTATCCGAGCGCGCCAAACGTTCGGCCTGCAAGTCATCCGCGTGTTTATCGGCCAGTCGCGGCAGCGTGCCTTTAATCGGGCGGGTCTGGATGCGGTTCTCCGCCAGCCACAGGAAACGTTCGGGAGAGACGCTGATCACCGTATTTTCAGGCAGGCGGATGAAGGCGGAAAACGGGGCCTGATTGCCCGCCGACAGGCGCAGAAATGCCTGCCATTCATCCCCGTCATATTCCGCGCTGAAGCGTTGCGCCAGATTAACCTGATAGCAGTCTCCCGCCAGCAGGTAATCCTGTATTTTGCGAAATCGCTCGCCGTACTCCTCGCGTGACAGGTTAGCGCGCCAGGGGCTGTTGAGTCGAAAGTCCGTCCGATTATTGGAGGCGGGCGGGGTGCATAACCAGTCAAGCCGTTGCTGAAGCGAGCCCTGGACGATCAGGGTTAACGTCTGACGCTGGTGATCCGCGACCAGAGCCCAGTCATACAGGCCGACCACCATATCCGGTAAATCAATATCCCGTTCCGCCTGCACGGGCAACGTCTCAATGCGTCGCCCCAAATCGTAACCGAACAAGCCGAGCGCGCCGCCCTGAAAAGGAAAGTCAGGATGTGCTGGCGCGGCGATGCCGAGGTCATCCAGTTCTTGCTGTAACAGCGTGAACGGATCGCCAGCCGCCATTTGCGTGATCCCGCCGCGGGTTATCGTCGTTTTCTCTGCGCGGGTGACGAGCGTTACCCGCGGATCGGCGACCATGATATCGAAGCGATTGTGCGGATGATCGGCGAAGCCTGAGTGTAATAACATGGCCCACGGTTGTTGAGAAAAAGGCGCAAAACGTTTTAGCAACGCATCCGGCTGATAGGGTAACGAGTGATAGACCCAGAACGTGCCTGAGGCGGAGTGGTCGTATAATTTCATGCTTGGCAGGTGATGTTTATTTTATTGGTTGTCTGTTTGACGATTCAGACTGGCTAGCGTATCACAAACCATAACTGCTGGTGTATGACCGGGAGGGCATGCGATGATATGCGCTTGGTTGGTAAGCAGGAATTTATCATGATTGCAGGTATGCCCGCGCTGACGCATCAGCAGCAAGCAGCGGTTGAGCGTATTCAGGAACTGATGTCACAGGGGTTAAGCAGTGGTCAGGCGATTGCGCTGGTCGCCGCAGAAATTCGCGCCACCCATCAAGGTGACAGTGTCACAGCAATGTTTGATGATGAAGACGACCAGGATAATCGTCAGGATGACGACCAGGGCACGTTTGACGATGGTGAGGAAGAGGAAGAACACTGATTGCCGTTCCTCCTCTGAGGTGACGCCAGCACACAGTTATATCGCGGCGATGGCTTTTATTTCGATTTTGAATTTCGGATTCATCAGTTTGGCCTGAACGGTGCAGCGCACCGGCGCGCTGCCGGACACCACCCAGGCATCCCATGCGGCGTTCATGGCGGCGAAATCGTCGGCGTCAGCCAAAAAAATAGTGATATCCAACAGTCGGCTTTTATCCGTTCCCGCTCGTTGCAGGATCGCATCCAGTGCGGCCAACGCATTCTCAGTCTGCGCTTGCGCCGCGTCATTCAGATTCTCCGGCACGCTGGTGTAATACAGCGTGTTGTTGTGAATAACGGCGTCGGACCAGCGTTCATCAGGATCGATTCTCTGAATTGACATAAGGATATTGTCTCCATCTTGGGGTAAATAACGGCGCTAAGCGTAACATACTCTTTTGCGTCATGAATCTGTTGCGGGCAGCGCGGGCGAAGATAGGGTGGTAGCGAGCGTGGCGGAGTATTGGCATAATCGGTCCGGCGGCGTCACTGGATAACGCTGGCAGTCTGAACCCGACTAAGAGAGACAGCGTGATAAGTGATCGTGTAATAGATGATTTTGCCACCGATGGGGCGTTAGCCAGGGCAATTAGCGGATTCAAACCGCGCGAGCCACAACGACAAATGGCGCAGGCGGTGGTTCAGGCCATTCACGGCAAACAGGCGCTGGTGGTAGAGGCGGGAACCGGCACCGGAAAAACATACGCTTATCTGGCCCCGGCATTGCGATCGGATAAAAAAGTCATTATTTCGACCGGTTCGAAAGCCCTTCAGGATCAGCTTTACCGTCGGGATTTGCCCACGGTGGCCCAGGCGCTGAAATACCAGGGCAAACTGGCGTTGCTGAAAGGCCGTTCCAATTACCTTTGTATCGAACGACTCGAACAGCAATCGCTGGCGGGCGGGGAGTTGTCCGCGGAACTGCTCAGCGAGTTGGTCCGCTTGCGAGGCTGGTCTTCTGCAACCACGGAAGGTGATGTCGCCACCTGTGACGGCGTGGCGGAAGACAGCCCAATCTGGCCGCTGGTAACCAGCACCAACGACAACTGTCTGGGCAGCGACTGTCCGCATTACAAAGACTGCTTTGTGGTAAAGGCACGCCGTAAAGCAATGGATGCGGATATCGTAGTGGTGAATCACCATCTTTATCTGGCGGATATGGTGGTTAAAGAGAGCGGGTTTGCCGAATTGATCCCAGAAAGCGAGGTGGTCATTTTCGATGAAGCTCATCAGATCCCGGATATCGCCAGCCAGTATTTTGGTCAGCAGCTTTCCAGCCGCCAACTACTGGATTTGGCAAAAGACATCACCATTGCCTATCGCACGGAAGTACGGGACGCGCAGCAACTCCAGAAAAGCGCCGATCGCCTGAGCCAGAGTACCCAGGATTTTCGTTTGGCGCTTGGCGATCCCGGTTTTCGCGGCAACCTGCGCGACGTGCTTAACCAACCCCATCTTCAGCGTGCGCTGGTGCTGTTGGATGATGCGCTGGAACTGTGTTATGACGTCGCCAAACTGTCGCTGGGTCGCTCTGCGCTGCTTGATGCGGCCTTTGAGCGCGCCACCTTGTACCGCAGTCGCCTGAAACGTTTGCGCGATGTGCAGCAGCCGGGTTACAGCTACTGGTATGAGTGCAATTCCCGCCACTTTGTGTTGGCGTTGACGCCGCTGTCCGTTGCCGATCGTTTCCGGGAATTGATGAAAGAAAAGCCCGCAGCCTGGATATTTACTTCCGCGACGCTCTCCGTTAACGAACAACTGACGCATTTTACCGAACGATTGGGCCTGGACGCGGCCAATACTCTGTTGCTGCCCAGCCCGTTCGATTATGCGAGTCAGGCGTTGCTTTGTGTGCCGCGTTATTTGCCGCAAACTCATCAGCCGGGTGCGGCGCATAAGTTGGCAGGTTTATTGCGACCGTTGATTGAGGCTAATCAGGGACGTTGTTTTATGCTGTGCACCTCGCATCAAATGATGCGCGATCTGGCCGCCGAATTCCGCGCCACCCTGACCTTGCCCGTTCTGTTGCAGGGAGAAACCGGCAAAGCGCAGTTGCTGTCTCAGTTTGTGTCGGCGGGGAATGCGTTGCTGGTGGCGACCAGCAGTTTCTGGGAAGGCGTGGACGTGCGCGGCGACGCGCTGTCCTGCGTGATCATCGATAAATTACCCTTTACTTCGCCTGATGACCCGTTATTGAAAGCGCGTATCGAAGATTGCCGTCTGCGTGGCGGCGAACCGTTCGACGACGTCCAACTGCCTGATGCGGTGATCACGTTAAAACAGGGCGTTGGCCGTTTGATCCGCGACACGGATGATCGCGGCGTTCTGGTGATCTGCGATAACCGACTGGTGATGCGTCCGTATGGCGAGGTTTTCCTTAATAGCCTGCCGCCCGCTCCTCGTACCAGAGATATGGCGCAGGCCATTGCGTTTCTTACCCGCAAAGCATCACTGACTTGATGACTGACGGAACAAGGGCCTGAAAGGTGACGGCGATGGCGGCGGATATGCTATTATGCGCGCCGTTGAGATTTATTTACCCCGCCTGAGGTTGGCATGTCTACGCGAATTCTAGCGCTTGATACCGCGACGGAAGCCTGTTCTGTCGCGCTCTGGAATGATGGTGAAATTCATTCTTTATTTGAGGTTTGTCCCAGAGAGCATACTCAGCGTGTGCTGCCAATGGTGCAACAGGTGTTGGCCGAGGGTGGCCTCACGCTTGGTGAACTGGATGCAGTGGCGTTTGGTCAGGGGCCGGGCAGTTTTACTGGCGTGCGGATCGGCATCGGTATCGCTCAAGGGCTGGCGCTGGGCGCGGAACTGCCGATGATCGGCGTTTCCACGCTGGCGACGCTGGCGCAGGGCGCATTTCGTCGGATTAATGCTACTCAGGTGTTAGCCGCCATTGATGCCCGGATGGGCGAAGTCTACTGGGCGCAATATCAGCGTGATGCTGATGGCGTCTGGCAGGGCGATGCTTCCGAGGCTGTCCTGACGCCCCTACAGACGCAAACGCTGACGGCTGCGTTGCAGGGCGAATGGGTAACGGTGGGAACGGGCTGGCAAACCTATCCCGATCTGGTGGTTCACGCCGCGCTGACCCTACGGGATGGCGACATGCTGTTGCCGCGAGCCGAGGACATGTTGCCGCTGGCGTACCGGCAATGGCGAGCCGGACAAGCCGTAAGCGTTGAACTGGCCCAGCCGCGTTATCTGCGTAACGACGTGGCCTGGAAAAAACTGCCGGGACGCTGAGATCCGTCTTTGCTGAGACCATCTTTGCTGAAACTTCGGTCGCCGCGTTCCACGTCCCGGATGGTCCCGGCCAGAAGAAAACAGCAACTTATTCGATGCGATATAGTCTAATGAACGGACATTGAAGAAGGGGCATGTGATGATTACGATTTCAATGCATGTGAAGCCTCACAACCTGTCAGTGCAGGCCGTGCGCGGTCTTGTCGTTGCCGCCGTGTTACTACTGTCTGGCTGCGTCAGTGTGCCTGAGGCGATAAAAGGAACGTCCCCAACGCCACAGGACGATCTTGTGCGGGTAATGAATGCGCCGCAATTGTATGTCGGGCAGGAGGCGCGTTTTGGTGGCCGGGTGGTGAGTATCCGTAATGAAGTTAACCGAACCCGATTGGAAATCGCCAGCCTGCCGCTTGATAGCGGCGCCAGACCTCGGCTGGATCTCCCTTCCGAGGGGCGCTTCATTGCCTATGTGAATCGTTTCCTGGAACCGATCGATTTTCAGAATCAATTGGTTACTGTCGTCGGCCTCATTACGGGATCGGAGCACGGTGCCATCGGTGACAAACCGTATCGCTTTGTCGTGGTGGACGTACAGGGATACAAACGTTGGAATGTGGTGCAGCGGGTCGTCATGCCGCCTGGCGCTTATGGCCCGTGGGGATGGGATGCTCGCTATGGCCATGGCTGGGGGCCCGGATGGGGATTCGGCGGCGGTTGGTATGGTCCTGCGCAAGTTGAGGATGTTGTAACAGAATAAACGCTGTTGCAGATGAAGAAATTCAGGCGACTAAGGTTGCCTGATTTTTTTTGAACTAATGACTAACATCAAATCAGTGATCGGCCTCGCAACCTGGAGATTAATTGTTAATTAACTGATTATTTTAGTTAAAGTAATGTTAATAAATGTTCAATGCCGAGGTGCTTGCGATGCCATTAAAAAAATATCTTGGGAGTGACGTCTTGGACAAAATCTGGCTGTCTCGCTATCCGGCCTCGGTGCCTGCGGAAATCGACCCGGACCGTTTTGCCTCACTAATCGATATGTTTGAAAGCACGGTAACGCGCTATGCCGATCAGACCGCATTCATCAACATGGGTGAGGTGATGACGTTCCGCAAGCTGGATGAGCGTAGCCGGGCCTTTGCCGCCTATCTGCAAAATCGGCTTGGCCTGAAGAAGGGCGACCGTGTTGCCTTGATGATGCCCAATCTGTTGCAGTATCCGGTGGCGCTGTTTGGCGTACTGCGGGCGGGGATGGTGGCGGTGAATGTGAATCCGCTGTATACCCCGCCGGAACTGGAGTACCAATTGAAAGACAGCGGAGCCAGCACCATCGTTATCGTATCCAATTTCGCGCATACGCTGGAAAAGGTGGTGGCGAATACGTCGGTAAAGCACGTTATTCTGACTCGCATGGGGGATCAGCTTTCTACCGCCAAAGGCACGCTGGTGAATTTTGTCGTCAAATATATCAAGCGGCTGGTGCCAAAATATCATCTGCCGGATGCTATTTCGTTTCGTCGGGTCATGCAAGAAGGACGACGCCTGCAATATGTGAAGCCGGACATCATCAATACCGATCTGGCTTTTTTGCAATACACCGGCGGCACGACAGGCGCTGCCAAAGGCGCGATGTTGACCCATCGCAATATGCAGGCGAATCTTGAACAGTGTAAAGCGGCTTACGGCCCCGTCCTGCAGGAAGGACAAGAACTGGTGGTGACGGCATTGCCGCTGTATCACATTTTCGCGTTGACCGTGAATTGTCTGCTGTTTTTTGAACGGGGCGGAAAAAATCTGCTGATCACCAATCCTCGTGATATTCCGGCGGTGGTCAAGGCGTTGAGCCAGTATCCGTTTACGACCATCACCGGGGTGAACACGCTATTCAATGCCTTGCTGAATAACAAGGCATTTTGCGAACTCGATTTTTCCACGCTGCGATTGTCTGTCGGCGGTGGGGCGTCGGTACAGCAGGCGGTTGCCGAACGTTGGGAAAAGCTCACGGGTAAACATCTGCTGGAAGGTTATGGGTTGACGGAAAGTTCGCCATTGGTATCAGGCAATCCCTATGATATGACCTCGTATAATGGCAGCATCGGATTACCGGTTCCTTCCACCGATGTGCGCATCATTGATGATAATGGCAATGATGTCGGCCCCGGCGAATCCGGTGAGCTATGGGTCCGCGGTCCGCAGGTGATGCTGGGTTATTGGCAGCAACCCGCGGCAACCGATGAAGTGCTAAAAGATGGTTGGTTGGCGACAGGTGACATCGTCACTTCTGATGAGCAAGGCTTTTTGCGTATTATTGACCGCAAGAAGGATATGATCCTGGTATCCGGCTTTAATGTTTACCCCACGGAAATTGAAGATGTGCTGACTCGTCATCCAAAGGTTTCCGAATCCGCGGTGGTGGGTATACCCAGCGAATTATCGGGTGAGGCCGTGAAAGCGTTTGTGGTGCGCCGCGACCCGACATTAACGAAAGAAGAGTTGATTACGCATTGTCGCCGCAACCTCACTGGCTATAAAGTACCGAAAGTAATTGAATTTTATGATGATTTACCCAAATCAAACGTCGGGAAAATTTTGCGCCGGGAATTGCGCGACGTTCAGCCTCAGGCAGCAAAGGTGGTTAACGCCTAGTTCCGCGCGGATGGCGATGATTTATCAATAAATCGTCTGCCAGAAGCCGACAGGACACGTTATCATGACTATCGTCATGGAGCGGATTGGCGGGCAAACCACATCCGCAACTGCGTCATCTGGCCCGATTATTCTATTTACGCCGGTTTGTCCGGCGTCACTTTTTCTATTAATCAGCAATCAAGAGAATGATGTTTTGAATTATCAGTTGATCACCACCAATATCGGATTAAAACAAGTTTGTACACAAGCGCGTCTGCATCAACAGATTGCGTTGGATACCGAGTTCGTCAGAACGAGAACGTACTACCCCCAGTTAGGGTTGATTCAATTGTATGATGGGGAACAGCTTTCGCTTATCGATCCGCTGACGATCACCGACTGGCTGCCTTTTCAGGCGTTGTTGCGTGATGAGCGGGTCACCAAGTTTTTGCACGCCGGCAGCGAGGATCTGGAAGTGTTTTTCAACGCTTTTGATCTGTCTCCCGCGCCATTCATCGATACCCAGATCCTGGCCGCGTTTTTGGGTAAACCGCTCTCCTATGGTTTTGCCGCGTTGGTGGCTGAGTACATGGACGTGACGCTCGATAAAAGCGAATCACGCACTGACTGGCTGGCCCGTCCGCTGAGTGAAAAACAGTGTGACTATGCTGCCGCGGATGTGTTCTATCTGTTACCGATGGCCATCAAACTGGTCGAGGAAACCGAGGCCGCCGGGTGGACAAACGCTGCGCGGGATGAGTGTCGTCTTCTGTGCCAGCGTAAGCAGGAGATTCTGGCGCCCGAAGCGGCGTATCGCGAGATAGGAAACGCCTGGCAACTGCGTGGCCGCCATCTGGCCTGTCTGCAACGCCTGGCTGAGTGGCGTTTGCGTAAAGCTCGTGAGCGAGACCGCGCGGTAAATTTTGTGGTGCGAGAAGAAAATCTGTTGCAGGTTGCCCGGTGCTTACCGTCGTCATTAGGGGAAATGGATGCTCTGGGGTTGAGCGGCCCGGAAATTCGTTACCACGGTAAAACGCTACTGGCGCTGGTGGCGCAAACCAACGGTATTGCCGAGGCCGATTGCCCGCCGCCGGTTATCAACCTGATTGATTACCCCGGCTATAAGAAAGCCTTCAAGGACATTAAAGCAATGGTGCAACGCTACAGCGAGAGCAGTGGATTATCGGCTGAACTGCTGGCTTCACGGCGTCAGATCAACCGGGTGCTTAACTGGCACTGGAAATTAACCGGGCAGGACGCTGTACCGGAAATGCTTTCCGGCTGGCGCAATAATTTATATGGCGATGCCTTACGGGAGATTCTCAAGGAATGCTGAACGACGCTGATTGAAATTAATTTGCGCCTGACAGTAAAAGACCACGGCTGTTTTATGATGGCGCACAGAGGCGAAACCCCTGCAAAAATGAGCAGGGGAGATTAACAGCGGAAAAATTATTTGGGCGTTTCTTCCGTTTCCGGCAATGTGACGTTTAACTCAAGCACGGAAATATCATCGCCTTTTTGCTCAAGCTGAACGGTGACCATTTCTGGGTCAATCTGTACATATTTACAGATGACCTCCAGGATATCCCGTTTTAATTGCGGCAGATAATGAGGTTCGCTATCACCCCGACGTCGCTCCGCGACAATAATTTGCAGCCGCTCCTTGGCAATATTGGCTGTCGTTTTTTTGCGGGACAGAAAGAAGTCGAGTAATGCCATAATTTATCCCCCAAAAAGTCGTTTAAGGAAACTTTTCTTCTCTTCTTCAATAAAGCGGAAGGGACGATCTTCGCCTAATAGACGGTCTACCGTATCCGAATAGGCTTTGCCTGCATCCGCCTCCGCATCCAGAATGACCGGCTCGCCCTGGTTTGATGCGCGTAATACTGATTGATCTTCAGGAATAACGCCAACTAACGGGATCCTGAGAATTTCCAGCACGTCTTCCATACTCAGCATATCACCGCGGCTTACGCGACCAGGGTTATAACGGGTCAGCAGCAGGTGTTCCTTGATCGGCTCTTCGGAACGTTCCGCCCGCCGCGATTTCGACGACAAAATGCCAAGAATACGGTCTGAGTCACGCACGGAAGATACTTCCGGGTTGGTGGTGATAATCGCTTCATCGGCAAAATACAGCGCCATCAACGCGCCGGTTTCGATCCCGGCCGGGGAGTCGCAGACGATGAAATCAAAATCCATTTCGCCCAGATCGTTGAGCACTTTTTCGACGCCTTCGCGGGTCAGCGCATCTTTATCACGCGTTTGCGAAGCAGGCAGAATGTACAGATTATCAGTACGCTTATCTTTGATCAGCGCCTGATTCAGGGTCGCATCACCTTGAATAACATTAACAAAATCATAAACCACGCGACGCTCGCATCCCATGATCAGGTCGAGGTTACGTAAACCGATGTCGAAGTCGATAACAACGGTCTTCTTTCCTTTCCGGGCTAAACCGGTAGCAATGGCCGCGCTTGAAGTGGTCTTGCCAACGCCCCCTTTACCCGATGTAACAACAATGATGCGTGCCATAAATGTTTCCTTGTCAAAGGGTTCAGAACGTATCCCGGCAGGCGGTTTTCATTGTCACGGTCAGTGACACGTACATCTGCCAGCATAGGTGCTAGTCTAGCGATTGTTCAAAGCTCGTGTGTTTAAAACGATGTCCGTTTAAAACGTTTGTCTGTTCAAAACGAGTGTATGTTTAAATCATTGTCCAGCAGGTTCAGGTTTATCCTGGCAGTCTGCCCGACATAAGAAGCGGGTATCTGATCGCTCAGCCAGTAACGTCCGGCGATAGATACAAGCTCAGCGGCCAGATGCGTACAGAATATCTGGCTGTGCACATCGCCAGACACGCCAGCGAGGGCGCGGCCGCGCATCATGCCATAAATATGAATATTACCATCAGCAATCACCTCCGCGCCTGCGCTGACACTGCTGGTTACAATCAGATCGCAATTCCGGGCGTAAATCTGCTGACCGGAGCGTATCGGCGTATTGATGACCTTGGTTTTAACTGCGGCTGGAGCCGCCGCTACGGATTCGGGCGGGCGGCGTTGCGCTTTACCTTCACTCAGCAAAGGCAGGCCCGCCTGCGTAATGGCCTGTTTCAGTTGTTCGTCTTTACAGCCGCTGACGCCGACGACATGCAATCCGGTCGATGCGATAGCCTGTTGTAATTTTATCCAGTCGGTTTCCGCCGTCAATGCGGCGACATTAATGACAACGGGTGCATTTTTCAGAAAAGCGGGCGCCTGCTCGATCTTTTCCTGCAATGCCTGATAAATTACCTCTGGTTGGGGATCATGCAAATGAACAACCGATAAGGTAAAGCTGCTGCCTTTTAATTCTATTGGCGTTTGTGACATCTATCCTGACTCAGTTTCCGCATCTTTTAATCCCCAGAGTAACATTTAAAGCATGATATTCCAGAGCGCTGCAAGCATGTTATAGTCACAATTATATACAGGCAAGACGCCATTCCCATTAAACAGAGTAAAAAAGATGTTTTGTGTGATCTATCGAAGCACCAAACGTGACCAGACCTATCTTTATGTCGAAAAAAAAGACGATTTTTCCCGCGTCCCGGAAGAATTGATGAAAAGTTTTGGTACGCCGCATTTAGCCATGTTATAGCCGCTGGATGGCAGTAAAAAACTGGCGAATGCTAATATTGAAAAGGTAAAACAAGCGCTTAGGGAACAGGGCTTTTATCTACAGGTTCCGCCTCCGCCGGAAACGTTATTAAAGACGCTTTGGTAAATGTAAAAAAATAATACCGGTGTTTATTTTCAGATAATGCCTTAGTCATAATCTTACGGCGCAACATATTCAAAAAAGCAAGCACCGCGAATAAACCGGGTTTCTGGTTGAAATAATCCGCGCTGTATTTAATCCGTATCATCAGTAGTGACTTTACTCACTATTGTCAGCGATAGAAATCCGCCGGTTTGTCTTATACTGTGACGCTTATAGCAACAAGGTGAAACTGTCGTCAGAGAGTGACGACACACGCTGGCGAGAACGCTATTTACCACGATGAGGTTTACAGGATTGCATTTTATATGATGGTATTTGAGCATGATGCTATTGTGATAAATACCGTAGTTACCCAACAGACAGGGCAGGAGAATATCCATGTACCAACACAGAGACTGGCAGGGTGCGCTGCTTGATTTCCCAGTCAACAAAGTAGTATGCGTCGGCAGCAACTACTCGGAACACATCAAGGAAATGGGGAGCGCCACGCCAACCGAGCCAGTGTTGTTCATCAAACCGGAAACGGCGCTGTGTGATTTGCGTCAGCCAGTCGCTATTCCTAAAAACCTGGGCGCCGTCCACCACGAAGTTGAACTGGCGGTACTGATCGGCACGCCGCTGAAGCAGGCAAATGAAGAGCGCGTTGCGCGGGCCATCGCCGGTTATGGCGTCGCGTTGGATCTGACGCTGCGTGATTTGCAGTCCGAATTTAAAAAGGGCGGACAGCCCTGGGAAAAGGCCAAGGCGTTTGATGGCGCTTGTCCCATCTCCGGGTTTATTCCGGTCGCCGAGTTCGGTGACCCACAGCAAACAGAACTCGGCGTGAGAGTGAATGACGAGGTTCGTCAGCAGGGCAACACCCGTGACATGATTACGCCGATCCTGCCGCTGATTGCCTATATGAGCCGCTTTTTCACGCTACGGGCGGGGGATATCATTCTGACCGGCACGCCGAAGGGCGTCGGGCCTATTCAGTCCGGCGATATGCTGAAAATAACCGTCAACGATCGCACTTTGAACACCCGTGTCATCTAAGTCTCTGGCTATCCGCCCGCTGTGGGCGGGTAGCAACGCTTGTTCCCGTCAGCTAAACCCGTTATACAGAGCGCCCAAGAAAGATTAACTGGAAAAAAAAATGACTGAACGCCCTTTTTGGCAGTACAAGACATTGTCAGAGATGTCCGATGATGAATGGGAGTCGCTGTGCGATGGCTGCGGTCAGTGCTGTTTGAATAAACTGATTGATGAGGATACGGAGGAAATTTATTTCACCAACGTAGCCTGTAATCAACTGAATATAAAAAGTTGTCAATGTCGTAATTATGCGCGGCGTTTTGAATATGAACCTGACTGCATCAAGCTGACGCGCGAAAATCTGCTGACCTTCAACTGGCTGCCCGTCACCTGCGCCTACCGTCTGATTAATGAACAGCAGGCATTACCGTCCTGGCACCCGCTGGTTACCGGTTCCAAGGCGGCGATGCATGGTGAGCGTATCTCGGTGCGCCATATCGCGGTGCACGAAAGTGAAGTTGTTGACTGGCAAGGTCACATTTTGAACAAACCGGCGTGGGCCAGATAGCGATCCGGCCTGTGCAATTTCAAATATGCTGTATAATTTTAATACAACGGCAAACAGCACAGGAGGACAACAAATGATTAACTTTGAAAAAATCATTATGGAATACAGCGAGCAATATACTGATTTTGCTGCCTCCACGATTGCTTTTATGGAAAGCCAACAGAAAGTGATCAACGCTGATGAGGTATCGAAAAAGATTCCTAAAGAGAAGAGACAATTTTTCAAGGAGAGACTCGTCCACTACCGGCATATTTATCGCCCTCAGCAATAAAAGGCGCGGTCTGTGTTTTGACGCTGTTGCACTGAAGCCCAGGTATCGCCTGGGCTTGTTATTATCTTTTATAGCGGCTGAAGAGATCACGACGTTTAGGGCGGAAAGGCTGGGCGATCAGAACCAATATCGCAATCAGTAAATAGGCCGCGAAAATACCGACTAACCACTGCGGCATTTCCAGTGACAAAAACTGCCACTGACGTTCGGAACAATCTCCCGATGCGTTGAATACGGCTGGCAGCCATTTTTCCAGCGGCAGCCACGACGGAAAGCTGGCAAAAAAGTCGCAAGTATTAAAAGGCGACGGGTTGAGCAATATATCCGTTTGTTTCCAGGCCAGACGCAGGCCCTCGAATGCGCTGTATAGCCACAGCCCGATGGCGGGATAACGCAGCACGCTTTTCGGCGCGACCGCCCCCAGCAATCCCGCGCCCATTACGCCGAAAAGCGCCGCACGTTGGTAGATGCAAAGGACGCAGGGCCGCAACTGCATGACGTGTTGGAAATAGAGCGCGACCAACTCCAGAATCAGGGCGGTCAATGCCAATAATAACCAGGCGCCGCGTCCGCGTGAGCAACGGTTAAGAAATCGCAACATAACAAGTATTCCATGCTAAAAATGAGCGAATCAGCAGTGTAAACCGATTTGACGTCACCGCCATCATTTCACGGTGCAAAACGTAATAATGTATTCAGTAACGCTGTATTAAGTAACTATGTATTCAATAATAATGTATTTATTTGATTTTTCCTTTAATTCCTCTGCGGGCGGCGATGCTAGCGCTCTCTCTTCTCCTCGGCAATCTCTTTCCTGTTGTTCACTACTATACATGATGAGTATAAATTCAATGTAGCCCAGCTAAGCAGTGGCAACATATCCGAAATTTTTTATACTTAATGGCGTATATCGCCGTCGGCCCGAAGGGTTTTGTTCACGGTCACAGTTTTATCGCCAATTGGTTTGGCGTATGGCGGCGGTGCTATGTCATGTTTCGTTCATCTGGTATGATGAGATCAGCTTTCATCGGTAAATATCGCTACGGAATCAAACTCATGGTCATAAAGGCGCAAAGTCCGGCAGGATTCGCTGAAGAATATATAATTGAAAGTATATGGAACAACCGCTTTCCGCCAGGCTCCATTCTGCCAGCAGAAAGAGAGCTCTCCGAGTTGATAGGCGTAACACGCACCACGTTGCGCGAAGTGCTTCAGCGTTTAGCGCGTGATGGCTGGCTAACGATTCAGCATGGTAAACCGACGAAAGTCAATAACTTCTGGGAAACTTCCGGGCTGAATATTCTGGAAACGCTGGCAAGACTCGATCACGATAGCGTGCCGCAACTGATTGACAACCTTCTGGCCGTGCGTACCAATATTGCGGCGATCTTTATTCGAGCAGCGCTGCGACAACATCCTGAAAAAACACATGAAGTATTGACGCAGACCGGATCGGTGGATGACAACGCGGATGCTTTCGCCAAGCTTGACTACAATGTTTTTCGTGGACTGGCATTTGCCTCTGGCAATCCTATTTATGGTTTGATCCTCAACGGACTGAGGGGCTTATATATCCGCGTTGGCCGCTACTATTTTTCCAATCCCGAAGCGAGAAAACTGGCGCTGGATTTTTATGGCCGTCTGGAAGTACTGTGTCGTGAAGGGCTGTATGAGCAGGTGATGGATGTGGTCAGACGCTACGGTAAGGAAAGCGGCGCGATTTGGCATAACATGCAGAGCGCCATTCCACATGATATTGCTGAAATTCGCCGCTAAGCGAACATGGAAAATCGTTGCCTGCGATATTCAATGTCAACAAAATGACGGCCCGCGATAGGCCGTTATAAAAAAAGGGTATCCCGCAATCAGAATACCCTGTGTTTTTTCTTCCCGCTCAGGTGGTGGCGATATTGCGCGCCGGACAGCGCTCCAGCAACTCCACGCTGCCATCTTCGTTAACCTGTTCAAGATTCACATCAAATCCCCACAGACGATGAACATGTTTCATCACCTCAAATCTGCTTTTATCCAGCGGCGCACGATTGTGGGGAATGTAACGCAGCGTCAGTGAACGGTTGCCGCGTAAATCCACATTCCATACCTGAATATTGGGCTCCAGATTGCTCAGATTATATTGCGCGGACAACTCCTCACGGATTAAGCGATAACCCTCTTCGTCATGGATCGCGGCAATTTCCAGATAGTTGTTGTTATCGTCATCCAGTACGGTGAACAGCCGGAAATCGCGCATGACTTTGGGCGACAGGAACTGGCTGATGAAACTCTCATCTTTAAAATTCTGCATGGCGAAATGCAGCGTATCCAGCCAATCTTTACCAGCGACATCCGGGAACCAGTAGCGATCTTCTTCCGTTGGTTCCTGACAAATACGCTTGATATCCTGGAACATGGCAAAACCCAGTGCGTAAGGGTTGATGCCATTGTAATACGGGCTGTTATAGGGCGGCTGATAAACAACGTTGGTATGGCTGTGTAAAAACTCCAGCATAAAGCGCTCAGATACCCGGCCTTCGTCATACAGATGGTTGAGGATCGTATAGTGCCAGAATGTCGCCCAGCCTTCGTTCATCACCTGAGTCTGTTTTTGCGGATAGAAATACTGGCTGACTTTGCGCACGATACGCAAAATTTCACGTTGCCACGGTTCCAGCAGCGGGGCGTTTTTTTCCATAAAGTACAGCAGATTTTCTTGCGGTTCCTGCGGAAAACGACGGGCTTTTTCCGGGGAAACATCCTGTTCGCGCCGCGGCAGGGTTTTCCAAAGTTCGTTGACCTGACTTTGCAGATATTCTTCACGACTTTTTTGCCGGGACTTCTCCTCTTCCAGCGAAATTTTTTGCGGGCGTTTGTAACGGTCCACGCCGTAATTCATCAACGCATGGCAGGAGTCCAGCAGACGTTCAACCTCTTCGACGCCATAGCGCTCCTCGCAGCGCGAGATGTACTGGCGGGCAAAAATCAGATAGTCGACGATAGAGCCCGCATCGGTCCAGCTACGGAACAGATAGTTTCCTTTGAAGAAGGAGTTATGCCCGTAACAGGCATGCGCCATGACCAGCGCCTGCATGGGCATGGTGTTTTCTTCCATCAGATAAGCAATACAGGGATCGGAGTTGATAACGATTTCATACGCCAACCCTTGCTGACCGTGTTTGTAGCGTTGCTCGGTTTCAATGAATTTCTTCCCGAACGACCAGTGAGCATAATTGATCGGCATACCGATACTGGAATAGGCATCCATCATCTGCTCAGAAGTAATGACTTCAATTTGATGCGGATAGGTATCCAGCCGATAGGATTTCGCTACCCGATCTATCTCATCGAGGTAGACCTGCAATAGCTCGAACGTCCAGTCTGGTCCATCATCAAGACGGTTAGGTTTCTTTACCCGATTATCAGTCGATATCGCCATCAGCGCGCCCCCTATATGACTACCTGCACGGTATCGTACAGACATTATTAATCGTAGCTCAATCTGGTAAAAGTGATGAGAAAACGGTGGGTTGGGAATAAATATTCATAGGGTTAGCATGTATCATACGTTGTGTGAGCAAGGAATGAATAATAGATAAATGCTATATCTGCGCCTGATGACAATTTTTATCTAAATGCTACAGTAGTCTCCTATTCCACTGTTGAAGTGGTTTTTTATTCCAATGGATAGGTAATTGACCAGCATATTGCATGGTGATCAGATAAAAGATAGGGGATAAGTAAAAATGCGGGTTGTGATTTTGGGCAGTGGCGTGATTGGTGTCTCTACGGCATGGTATCTGGCGCAAGCCGGGCATGAGGTCACGGTGATTGATCGGCAGCCTGAGCCCGCGCTTGAAACCAGCGCCGGCAATGCCGGTCAGATATCCCCCGGTTATTCCGCGCCCTGGGCGGCGCCAGGGGTGCCGCTGAAAGCGATTAAATGGATGTTTCAACGTCATGCGCCGTTGGCGATCCGCCCCGATTTCACCGCCGAACAGTTGTGTTGGATGTGGCGGATGCTGCTCAATTGCGATAGTTGGCATTACACAGTCAATAAGGCGCGCATGGTTCGACTGGCTGAATACAGCCGGGATTGCTTGCAGAAATTGCGGCAGGAAACCCAAATTCAGTATGAGGGACGGCAGGGCGGAACACTGCAACTGTTCAGAACCGAGCAACAGTATGAGAATGCGGCGCGCGATATCGCGGTGCTGGAAGACGCAGGCGTGCCATATCAATTGCTCACCAATATGCAACTTTCAACCGTCGAGCCTGCGCTGGCCAACGTAACGGAAAAACTCACTGGCGGTTTGCGTTTGCCGCATGATGAAACCGGCGATTGTCAGATGTTTACCCGCCAGTTGGCTACGAAGGCGCAAGCGCAGGGCGTGGTATTCAAGCTGGGGCGTGAAGTTCGCCATTTGCAAGTGGAAGGTCGGCAGGTAAGGGGCGTGCAATGCGCTGGGGAAGTGATAACGGCGGATGCTTATGTCATGGCCTGCGGTTCCTATTCAACGGGCCTGCTGCGTGATAGTTTTACCATCCCGGTCTATCCGCTGAAAGGCTATTCATTGACCATTCCTCTGGCCGATGATGCCGCCGCCCCTGTTTCCACAGTATTGGATGAAACTTATAAAGTAGCGATTACCCGCTTCGATCAACGTATTCGCGTCGGCGGCATGGCGGAGATTGTCGGCTTCAATACCGCATTGAATCCGAAGCGCCGCGCGACGCTGGAAATGGTGGTCAGAGATTTATATCCCCATGCCGGTCATCTGGCGCAGGCTGAGTTCTGGACGGGGTTACGCCCGATGACGCCAGACGGCACGCCGTTGGTTGGACGTTCTCCGCTGAAAAATCTCTATCTTAATACCGGCCACGGCACGCTGGGGTGGACAATGGCCTGCGGTTCGGGACGACTGCTGGCGGATATTATTTCCGGTAAAACGCCGGATATTCAATCCGACGATCTTTCCCTCTCGCGCTACGCGCAATAGCGTTTACCCGGCTGGACGCGCGCGTCAAATCAACCCAGTCATCTGAATCATTCAATGACTGGGTTGCCCAGGTATAAATCAGCTTAGTGTTGGGACAACGGTGTAATGTTGCCTTTCAATTTACGCGTTAACAGCCGCGCCCACAGCGCCAGCAGCGCGGTGCACAGCATGACCACCGAAAGCGAAACCTTGGAGGGTAGCGGCAGCGCCATGGCCGTAAGCCCCAGCACCGCGCCCCCCGCCATCTGAAGGAATCCCACCATTGCCGAAGCAATGCCCGCCTCATTGGAATAAGGCTCCAGAGCATAACTGGTGGCGGGGCCCATCAGGAACGCCAACCCCGCACAGGCCAGCGCCACCGGCAACATGAAGCTCTGCCAACTGTTCTGCCAGTAAGAAGGCAGCCACATCACGCCAGCCAACATACTCAGGCAGCCTAACCCCATTAACAAGCTTCCCACGGTCAGGCAAGCGGGGCGTCCCGCTTTGCGGATGATGCGGTTGGCAAAAAAGCTCACCAGCATGATCCAAAATCCGTTACCACCGAATGCCAGGGAAAATTGTAATGGCGTCAGTTGCGCGTCATTCATCAGCACGACTGACGAAAAGGTGACGTAGGTCAACGCCATGCCCATCGCGCCCGCATTGACTAATGCGAAGCCCAAAAAGCGAGGCTCAGTGAGAATGCGTGCGTATTGCCGCAGAGGGATGCCGCGGGATGACAGGGTTGACGCCGGGCGAGTTTCCGGTAGGAAGAAAATGACCATCGCCAACAGAATGATGCTGTACGTCGCCAGAAACCAGAAGGGCGCTCGCCAGCCCAAAAACTCCGCTAACAATCCGCCTAATAGCGGCGCCAGCGCTGGGACAATATTCAGCGTGCCGTTAAGAAAACCGAAAGTTTTGGCGGCCTCGTCGCCATTCAGTCGGTCACGCACACAACTGAAGATGGCCACCGAGGTACAGCAGACAGCCATTCCCTGCAAAATGCGCGACACCATGAAAATTCCGGCGTTGGTCGCTAGCGCCGCCATACAAGCGCCAAGCAGGTAGATGACGACGCCCGCCAGCGTCATAGGACGGCGACCATAGCAATCTGCTAATGGACCGGCGGCGAGTTGTCCCAGTCCCATGATCAGGATGAACAGGGCGATCGTGGATTGGATCCGCGGCTCAGTACTGTTTAATTCCTGAGCGATGGTGGGGATCAACGGTAAATAGATGTCGATCCCTAATGGCCCCAGCAACACCAGAGCCAATAACAGCAGAACAAAATTTCGCATATGCAACAAAAACCTGAATGTTACTTCAATGTTTTCCTAAGGAAGAGCCTAGGATAGTGGTTAGGTCAGGGGAAAGGAAGCGTTATCTCCCCCTGATGTGGTTAAACCACACTGTATGTGACATTGTCACTTAGGCTTAAGGGAAAGAGATTGAATCAACCAGATTATCTCTGGCTGATTCTATTTTGAAGAATGAACAACGGTTAATGTCCTACCGTTTGTTTGCGGAAAAGTTCGCGGAATACCGGATAGATATCATCCGGTTCACGAATATGTTGCATGGCAAAGTTATCGAATTCGTCACGCAGCATTTCGTACTCACGCCACAGCGTCTGATGTGAACGCGGGGTAATTTCGATGTAGCTGTAATATCGCACCAACGGCAACAGTTGGTTGGCCAGAATCTGATGGCACAGCGGCGAGTCATCGGCCCAGTTATCGCCATCGGAAGCTTGCGCGGCATAAATATTCCACTGCGCGGGGTCGTAACGTTCATGCACCACTTCTTCCATCAGTTTTAACGCGCTGGATACAATAGTGCCGCCTGTTTCCTGCGAATAGAAAAACTCCTGTTCATCAACCTCTTTGGCTTGGGTGTGGTGACGAATATACACCACCTCGACGTTTTTATAGCTCCTGCTGAGAAACAGATAGAGCAGGATATAAAAGCGTTTGGCCATGTCTTTGGTCGCCTGATCCATCGAACCAGAGATATCCATCAGACAGAACATCACTGCCTGACTGGATGGTTCGGCCCGCCGCTCGTAATTTTTATAGCGCAGGTCAAAGGTATCAATGAACGGGACGCGGGCAATCTTCTGGCGCAGTTCGGCAATTGCCAGTCGTAAACGTTCTTCCTCCAGAAGCTGGGCCGGTTCGGTATGCTCCAACTGTTCAAGCGATTGCTCCAGCGCGTGCAATTCCCGGCGTTTGCCTGCCGTCATCGCCATACGGCGGGCAAGGGAGTTTTGCAACGAACGCACGACGCTGATATTGGCGGGTACGCCGTTCGCCGTGTAACCGGCACGATGCGTCTTGAATTCATTCATCTGCCGATGCTGCGTCTTCTTCAGATTGGGCAGCGCCAGATCTTCAAACAACAGATCCAGATATTCATCCTTGGATATCTGAAATACAAACTCGTCCTGACCTTCACCATCCTGACTGGCTTCGCCCTGCCCGGAGCCGCTGCCGCCGCCACCTTGCGGACGCTCGATGCGATCGTTTTGTACGAAGTGGTCATTCCCCGGATGAACACGATGGCGGTGTCCGCCGCGGGCCTGATGAAACATGGGTTCGTTGATGTCTCCATTGGGGATCGAAACGGACTCCCCACTTTCAATATCGGTCACCGAACGCTTATTAATGGCCTCGGCAATCGACTTTTTAATTTGCGACTTATAGCGGCGCAAAAAGCGCTGGCGGTTAACCATGCTTTTGTTTTTGCCATTAAGTCGTCGATCAATGAAATAGGCCATACTTCCCCCAAACAACATTGCCAACTTCATGCATCATTATGATGATTTCCTCACCCGCAGATACCATTCGCACAGCAAACGTACCTGCTTACGGGTATAGCCTTTCTCCATCATGCGATCGACGAAGTCATCATGTTTTTTCTGCTCATCCGTTGAGGTCTTGGTGTTAAACGAAATAACCGGCAGTAGTTCTTCGGTGTTGGAGAACATTTTCTTCTCAATCACTGTGCGCAATTTCTCGTAACTGGTCCAGTTTGGATTACGGCCGCTATTGTTTGCTCTGGCGCGCAGCACAAAATTGACGATTTCGTTACGAAAATCTTTGGGGTTGCTGATACCGGCCGGTTTTTCTATCTTCTCCAGTTCCGCATTCAGGGATTCGCGGTCAAACAACTGCCCGGTATCGGGATCGCGGTATTCCTGATCCTGAATCCAGAAGTCGGCATAGGTGACATAACGATCAAAGATGTTTTGCCCGTATTCCGAATAGGATTCCAGATAAGCGGTCTGGATCTCTTTACCGATAAATTCCGCGTATTTCGGGATCAGATAGCCTTTCAGATGCTCCAGATATTTCTCGGCCAGATCTTGTGGGAACTGTTCGCGCTCAATCTGCTGCTCCAGCACATAGAACAGGTGAACCGGATTCGCCGCGACTTCACTGTGATCGAAATTGAAAACGCGTGACAGGATTTTAAACGCAAAGCGGGTTGAAAGGCCGTTCATGCCTTCATCCACGCCCGCATAGTCACGGTATTCCTGGTAAGACTTGGCTTTCGGGTCTGTATCTTTCAGGCTTTCACCGTCATATACCCGCATTTTGGAGTAGGTGCTGGAGTTTTCCGGTTCTTTCAGCCGGGAAAGGATGGAGAAACGGGCCAGCGTTTCCAGCGTTCCGGGCGCGCAAGGCGCGTGAGCCAGTTCGCTATGGTTAAGCAGCTTGTCGTAGATTTTGACTTCTTCCGAAACGCGCAGGCAATACGGTACTTTCACGATATAGACGCGGTCAAGGAAGGCTTCATTGTTTTTGTTGTTACGAAACTGCACCCATTCCGATTCATTGGAGTGCGCCAGAATGATGCCGTTGAAAGGCAAGGCGGCGATGCCTTCCGTACCGTTGTAGTTGCCTTCCTGCGTTGCCGTCAACAGGGGATGCAGCACTTTGATCGGGGCCTTAAACATTTCCACGAATTCCATGATGCCCTGGTTGGCGCGGCACAGAGCGCCGGAATAACCGTAAGCATCGGGATCGTTCTGGGCGTAATGTTCCAACTTACGGATATCAACTTTACCTACCAGTGCTGAAATATCCTGGTTGTTTTCGTCGCCCGGTTCGGTTTTGGCAATCCCCAGTTGTGCAAGAATGGAAGGCCAGACTTTGATAACCTTGAATTTGGTGATATCGCCGCCGAATTCCTGCAGGCGTTTGGCGGCCCAGGGCGACATGATGGTGCCGAGGTAGCGTCGCGGAATGGCGTACTCTTTTTCCAGGATCGCGGCATCTTCCTGTGGGTTGAACAGGCATAGTGGATGATCGTTGACCGGACTGCGCTCGCCGTTGGCGCTAAGAATATAGATGGGGACGCGCTGCATCAGCACTTTCAGACGCTCCGCCAGTGAGGATTTACCGCCACCGACCGGCCCCAGCAGATACAGAATCTGTTTCTTCTCTTCCAATCCCTGAGCGGCGTGTTTTAAATACGACACGATTTGTTCTATGGCATCTTCCATACCATAAAACTCTTCAAACGCAGGATAGCGGGCAATGACCCGATTCGAGAATAAACGGGATAAACGCGATTCATGTGCGGTATCCACCATCACGGGGTCGCCGATGGCCATTAGCAATCGTTCAGCGGCATTGGCAAACGCGCTGCGATCCTGCTGGCAGATAGTAAGGAATTCCTGCAATGTGAACTCTTCATCCTTGGCAGCGTCGTAACGCTGACGATAGTGATCAAATATGTTCATAGCGATGCCCGTCCTTCGTCGATTAGCACAGATGATTAAGAGAGCGTGTAGAATGCGTGTGGCCCATATAATGTATATCCGCTCTCCTTCAAGTTGCCGTATTGCCGCACCTTGATATTGATGAGATATAATGCCCCCCGAAAGATGAAATCATCCTGAGTACAGCAACCCTTATGCCAACTTGCGATAGCGGGCCGTTTCACGATTTTTTTTCATGCATGCTGACCCGGAAAAATTCACCTTCTCTATTAAAGCTTAGTTTGCATCCGCAAAATTTCCTCTCCTCGTTAGACATATTTTTAAGACATTTCAATGACTCACTTCCTGACAATCCCGTGTATTACCCCGCAGGGTGGGCGTTGGAGCGGCATGTCATGCATTCGTCATAGGGCGATTTTCTTGATATAACCTGTTTGCTTATCTTATTTTTAATTGATCTTATCGCGTGAGGGTGGGCACAAAGGTGTCGCTCTAGGTCCTATCCTTATTCATCCCCATATGCAATAGGAAATAAAAACGGTGAAAAACTCTCATGTATGTCTGTTGGCGGCGCTTGTTTCCGGCGTTGCGTCATTGCCGGCTGCTTATGCTGCCGAGGTGTCCTTAGGCGTTGGCGCCGCGAGTTCAACTTCCGTATACCGCGGTGAGGATAATGACGTTTATCCGATTCCGGTATTGAACTATGAAAGCAAGCAATTCTATTTTCGTGGTTTGGGCGGTGGATATTATCTGTGGAATGATGGCGCTAATCGACTTTCATTGACGGCATATTACCTGCCGTTGGGCTTTAAGCGCGGCGACAATGATGAGCAGCAGATGAAGCAATTGGATAAGCGCCGTGGAACGCTGATGGCGGGCATGGCTTATAGTCACCGAGCCGACTGGGGCGAGGTTCGTACCGTTCTGGCAGGGGATACCCTGGATTACAGTAACGGTTTTGTCTGGGATACCACTTACCTTTATCGCTTCACGTTGGGCGATCTGAGCTTAACCCCCGGTATTGGCGCCACCTGGTTCAGTGAGAATATGAACCGCTATTACTATGGCGTCAGCAGCAAAGAGTCCGCACGTTCCGGTTTTGCTCGTTATCGTCCAGACGATGGCTGGTCGCCTTATTTGGAGCTCAGCGCGAATTACCAGATCAACTCAAACTGGAGCACCTGGGCGGTGGGGCGCTATACCCGTTTGTCTGATGAGGTGCAAGACAGCCCGATTGTGGATAGAAGCTACAATGCACTTATGAGTGTGGGTGTTAGCTATCGGTTCTGAACAGACTTAGCAGTTTTGGTGCATTGATTGCACAAAAATGGGGTGATTTCACCCCATTCGCACACTGATGAGGCAACAACTCTCATGCTGTTTGTTAAAAGGAGGACGATGCTCGATGACTAACAGGAAAGTGGCATTTCCAGATGGAATCACGGTTCCGGCTATTGGGCAGGGAACATGGCATATGGGAGAAAATGCCGAGTTGAGAGCGCAAGAGGTTTATGCGCTACAGGTCGGCATCGCGCACGGATTGACGTTGATCGACACGGCGGAAATGTACGCCGATGGCGGAGCGGAGGAGGTTGTTGGTGAAGCCATTCGCGGGCAGCGCGACAAAGTTTATCTGGTTTCCAAAGTGTATCCGCACAATGCCGGCGGTCAGCAAGCCATCAACGCCTGTGAGCAAAGTTTGCAGCGCCTGCAAACGGATTATATCGATTTGTATCTGCTGCATTGGCGCGGCGGTTTTCCGCTGATTGATACGATCACCGCCATGCAAAAGCTACAGCAGGCCGGAAAAATCAGACAGTGGGGCGTCTCCAATCTGGATATTGAGGATATGCGGGAACTGTGGTCGCTCAACGGCGGTCAGACTTGCCAAACCAATCAGGTGCTTTATCATCTGGCGTCGCGCGGGATTGAGTTTGATTTGTTGCCCTGGTGCCAGCAACATCATGTACCGGTGATGGCTTACTGCCCGTTGGCGCAGGCAGGCCGTTTACGTGATGACCTGCTGACGCATCCGACAGTAATGCGTATTTCCGAGGCGCGAGGAATAACACCTGCACAGCTTCTGCTGGCCTGGGTAATTCGTCATCCCGACGTGATCGCGATCCCCAAAGCCAGTAGCGAGCAGCATGTGATAGAAAATGCACAAGCACTGGCGATCTGGTTGACGTCGGAAGAACTGGCGCTGTTGGATCAGGCGTTTCCGCCGCCGACGCACAAGCAATATCTGGATGTGGTGTAGGGTAGCGCACCAGTATTGAAAAGGGTGTCTGCGCATCGGCCAACACCCGCTGGCGGCGGGGTTATTTCCTGATACGAATCAGGCTGGTCAATCGTGCCGGTGAACTGGCGCTGGCGATGAGCGGTTGATTAATGCACGCGGTTTCTACGCACACGAAAGTTTGATAACCATCGTCTGTCATATCGCTCATGGTATGCGATAGTTCCGCGCCGGGATTCCAGGCTACTACATCACTGTGGTTGATGTGGTGCACTTCGATTGTGCGTTGCATCACCGGATCATTAATCATGCTGACTGACTGCGGATGCGTGTAAATTCGATCGGTGCGGTCGGTAAACACCAAATCCTCTGACGCCGTCGACAGATTACCCTGATCGACCTTATCGATAAACGTTTCACCCAGACCGCTGATGCTGATCTTGCCGATATCGCCGATCTGGAAGTAAGTATGCAGTGCGCTGGTGATGCTGAAATCCCCATGCGCTTCCAACTCAATACGACATTCTTTACCCAGATGGAAATGCGCGATTAGCGTAAACGCATGCGGCCAGATGGCGCGAGTTTGTTCGTTGTCACGCAGCGTGAAGGCAAGTTGAACGCCGCCGTCATCTTCGCGGTGCGAGGTGAATTCCCACGGCAACAGTCGTGCAAACCCATGATTAGGTTTCGCAAACGGGCCAAACCAGGGGAAACAGATTGGCACGCCGCCGCGAATAGCCACCTGTTCGGCGAACGGTGTGTTATCGCTCAACCACAGCACCGATGCTTCATCGACGGGCTGCCAGTTCAGCAGGTGCGCACCCTGTAGCGCGATTGCCGCACGGACCTGCGGATGGTCAACCACGATGACGGGCAATTGCGCCAACTGACGTTGACTGATGGCGGCGGTAATAGGATTTGTGATGGGAGGTTTGAAAATTTTATCGTTCATGATATTGCCTTTTATGGTTGTTATCTATGAGCGCATAACGGCTCGTCAGGTGATTAGAAGTGAGATAAATAATACAGAGTCTGCGAGATAATTGTGGGACTACGTGGGGTGAACTGGGAAGAAACAAGATGGTAATTGTAATTCTCTTACAGTATGTGAAAAAAACAGGCCGGACAAAAAATTAAGAAATTCATCGTTCAGCCTGTTTGATTTTACTCCACTGACTCTGGTTCGTCATCAGGTTCACCATCAAACAGCTTGCCCTGCATCCTATCCAGTTCTTCCTTTCTGACACGCTTGACGACGCTGTAAACCCATTGCAGCGAGACGCCAAATTTACGCGCCAGTTCATGATGGTTCCTGCCGTTGAACTCGTGAAATATTTCTAGGTCACGCTGGCTAACTTTCCATGCCATCCCCATCGGAAAGTAGACATTCTGACCGCCCCAGACCTGCATCATACGGTTGGCCACCGCCTCGCCAATTTGGTCGGCGATGGCGGTGTCGATCTCGACTACCTCTTTGATGGTACTGGCAGTATGCTGAGCCAGTTCGACCAGCAATTCAGGGCCTTTGCTGCGGAAACTGTTGGTATCGTTGCTCATACTGTTTTCCTCGCTCGGCGTTGCCACTGTTTCAGCTTTTCAATGACGACGCTGGCCTGTTCTGAATTCAGCCAATGCAGACTATCGACACCGGTTTCACGTTTTACCCAACGTGCCAGTGCTGCTTCAGAACGGTCACGAATGATGTTCATATCCGCCATTTCCAGCCATAGAGCACGGATTTTTCGGGACTGAGGAGCATCATCCAATGGACGAGTACTGTTAGCCTTTTTCGCAGATTTAATTTTAAACCCACGTCTTTTCACCGCCTTCAGCACGTTATCTAACTGCGGGACTGTCATGTCCCGCGTTGAGGTTTTACCGGTTGTCGTGGTCAGCAACTGGCGGTAGGTCTCATCGTCAAGTCGCAGATCGCGTTTTGCGATATGAATGAGTTTGATCAACTGAGGTTTATTCATCTTCACCCTCGTTTTCATCTCTCTGGACTTCGCCACATATCAATACGGCATCAGGGCGGCGTTCATGGACGATATCCATCACTAACTGACACGACTCCCGGTTCAGATAAATGTCGTCTGAAACAGGGATTGCATCGCAGAAATCAGTACCGCAGGCAGATACCAGCAATACAAAACCGATAATCACGCATCACCTCCGCAGGCAACAGTAATACCATCGCGCTTCACAGTTCTTGGCTTGCACCACGCCAGCCATGCCTCTAATGCCTCTGCAGATAATAGAATCGGGCGGCACGCTGGATATCGGTCAGGGTTTCTTGCGGCGTGTCCCGTAGCCATTTATAGATTTGGCGGCTGATCAATGCCCACTTAAACTGACGCACGAATTCTTCCAGGTGGTGTTTCACCACTCGGTACAGGTTCACCAGTTCGCCGTTGATATCGTTGATCACTTCAGTTTTGCTGGGGGGTTTGAGAAAATAGAGCGCCGCCGCGCCGCAGAACGGTTCTACATAGCAAGTATGAGCAGGAAACAATGGCAGGATATGTTTGGCCAGGCGGCGTTTACCACCAATCCACGGAACGATGGGCAAAGATTGCTCTTTCATTATCTGTAAGCCTTTTTCGTTAATCGAAAATACGGTAGGCTTTTCCGGTTCTCGAGAACGGGAGAGCCTCGGTTGACTCACAGGTCGTATCTGTGTGTTGACGGCCCGGTGGATGTTGACGCATCTGACGGGTCGCTCTTTTCCCCGCCATACTGCCGTTACGCCACCGCTCCCACTATTAACGCCGTTTAAAATCCCCGCAGCGCTATCCCCGTAATGATGTCTCCACTCACTTCACAGGAGACAGTTCATGAAGCTTAACATTCGCATCAAACGCCTGCTGGGCTGGCAAATCACCGCTGTTTTGCTGCTGGTCGCTATCGCGCTGGTATCGCCGCAACAGCTTTCCGTCGTTATCTACAAAATTTCACTGATTACATTGGCCGCTGTGCTCGGTTACTGGCTGGATCGTTCGTTATTCCCTAAAGCCGGGCTAGCGCAGTATCTGGTTCATGAGCCTGAACGGATGGAGCAAGGCGAGTACCCGGTCAAAAACGGTTACCAGCGGGTATTCGCCGCCGCGTTGATCCGTCGCGCCATCATTGTGGCGGCGGTCTGCCTCGCCGTGGCGACGGGGCTTTAATATGGTAAGCCAAATTCATCACAACGGATCGACTTCCGGTCTGCTGTTTTTACTGTTGCTCCTGTTGCTCGCAGGCGCGTTTGACAGTGATGCCGCCCGGCCCCCAGCCGCCCAGCAATACCGCAGCGATCTGATCCGCAACGCCCGACTGGACTGGGGGCTGAATGCGCCGGTAGCGGATTTTGCCGCCCAACTCCATCAGGAATCCGGCTGGAATCCGCGTGCGGTATCGCCCGTTGGCGCACAGGGGCTGGCGCAGTTTATGCCTGCTACGGCGCAGTGGATTAGCGGCATCGTGCCGGAACTGAAAGCTAATCAGCCGTTTAATCCGGCGTGGGCTATCCGGGCGCTGACCCGATATGACCGCTGGATCTGGCAGCGCGTCAATGCGGCTGACGACTGCCAGCGCATGGCGATGACGCTCTCCGGTTACAACGGCGGGCTGGGCTGGGTTCAGCGCGATCAGAAGCTGGCGGCGCGACGCGGGTTGGACAGTCAGCGCTGGTTCGGTCATGTCGCCGCCGTCAACGCCGGGCGCAGCGAGGCCAACTGGCGCGAGAACCGCCACTATCCACAGCGCATCCTGCTGGAATTAGCGCCGCGCTATCTGACCTGGGGAGGCCGTAGCTGTGCTGAACCTGCTTAAAAACCTGCCGTGGAAACCGCTGTTGTGGATTGCGTTGTGGTTGATCCATCAGCACGGCTACGCTGAAGCTTAACAGCCGCGCAGCGGATAAAGACAGCGCGCAGCTTAAAGCCGATGCGGCGCTGGATGGGCATAACGAGTACCAGCAGACCGGTTCGATAAGCCTGATGGGTACGCCGCAGCTCATCGCCGGCAACAAAATCGAGTTGGTGAAATTCGGCCAACTGTCGGGTCACTGGCTGATCACCTCCGCCCGGCATTCGTTTGACCGCAGCGGCGGTTATATCACTGAGATCGAGATTGCACGCGGCCCGGTTACTACAGGCAAATCGACGCGCAGTAAAACGCAGAAATTAACGGTATATAAACCGGATGGCACCACTGAAACCGTCACCAGGGAAAAGAAAAAATGAGCGTATCCCGCCAGGTCGGCACCGTCAGCGCCGTTGACCCCAAAAACGTCCGCGCCCGCGTTCGTCTGCCAGAATGCGATAACCTGCGCACCAACTGGCTGGACGTGCTGCAACACAATACCCAGAACAATAAGGATTACTGGTTGCCCGACGTCGGCGAGCAGGTTGTCGTGCTGCTGGACGCCAACGGCGAAGACGGCGTGATCCTGGGCGCGGTCTACTCCAGCGTCGATACGCCGCCCGTCAATAATCCGGACGCTCGCGGCGTGACCTATGCGGACAGCGCGGCGTTTTATTACGACCGCAATACCCACACGCTGACGATTAACGGCGGTATCGAGCATATCGTGATTACCTGCGGCGCGGACGTAACGGTTAAAACGCAAAAAGCCACCATTGACGCGCCGGAAACGGAAGTGACGGGCAATCTGCTGGTTAAAGGCAAATTCACCTATCAGGGTGGTATGGCGGGATCTGGCGGCAGCGGCGCGGCGGCGATTATTCAGGGCAACGTCAGCGTCGAGGGCGATATCGATGCCGGTGGTAAGATCATGGACAAGGGCGGCAACTCGAATCATCATACTCACTGAATGTTATCTACTTTCCAGGTGAGCATATGCCGTCATTTTCTCAGCGGATGGGAATCCGCCCGATGCAGAAAGCGATTCAGCGTGAGTCGATGGATAATGAGTTGCGTATTGGACTTTGGAATGTATTACAAATTGCAGTTTGGGATAAATGGTCAGATGGATCCTTTTCAAGAGAAAAGCTTGAGATTACAACTAAAAAAATATGGATTCATTTTTTTAAACTACCAGTAGATAAAATACCTGCATTTCATTACGACCCCTATAGAGCCTCAAAAGATGCACATGAAATTATAAGGGACTTCTTTTTCGAGATGGAATGGTGGGAATTGTATGATTTTTTTGAATTTACCCTTCAAAACATTCCAGATGAGTGGCGTGCGCCCTTATCATCATCATGCAATTATGTGTTGGAAAAGGAAAATGCGGCTTATCGTTTAGTAAAAGAAGAAATCGTTGAAATAACGGACAATTTGGAAATTGAGGCCATTGAAGATGCCATCAGCAATAGTCCTCAATCGGCAAAAGCACATCTTCAACGAGCCTTAGAACTTCTTTCCGACCGTAAACAACCTGACTACCGAAACTCCATTAAAGAGTCCATCTCCGCCGTTGAATCAGCATGTAACGCCATTTCTGGCGACGAGAAAGGTACTTTAGGGAAAAGCCTAAAACAAATTGAAACCGCTATCGGCTTGCATCCCAGTCTAAGAAATGCATTTTCAAGTCTGTACGGCTATACCTGTGATAGCGGCGGTATCCGGCATGCACTAACGGACGAATCAGCGCATCCTTCTTTTGCCGACGCCAAATTTATGCTGGTTGCTTGTAGCGCTTTCTGCAATTTCCTGTGGACGAAGATGGCGGAAAACGGACGCTAATTCATGGCGCTCCCTTTTTAAATCCCTTTAATATCGACCAATCCTTCCGGGGGCGATACTGCCCCCATGAATACTCACTCTGTTTTCTGGCAACCGGCCTTGCAACGCCCCGGCGAACTCGGCGAGGGGGTCGCCGATATCACGCAGGCCATCCACATCATTCTGCGCACGCCGCGCGGCAGTGATTTCCATCGCCCCGAATTCGGCAGCAATTTGCAGCTCTACATCGACTATCCCATCGACCGGGCCGTTCCGCATGTGGTGCGTGAAGCGGTTGAAGCCATCAAGCGCTGGGAGCCGCGTTGCAGATTACTGGCGGTTAAACCGCTTATCAGCGGTGAACATATGACGCTGCGCGTGAGCTGGGAAACGACCAGCGGCGTATTGCAGGCCACGGAGGTGTTATGGCGGTAACTGAAGAACCGATCTTTATTGAGCGTGACGCCGAGGCGATCACCGCCGAGATGATCGCCAAATATGAAGCCGATCGCGGAAAAACGCTCTATCCGGCGCAGGCGGAGCGCTTGCTGATCGACCTGATCGCCTACCGGGAAATGCTGCTGCGCAGCGGCATTCAAGAAGCGGCGAAGCAGAATCTGGTGCGCTATGCCCGCGCGCCGATGCTCGATTATCTTGGCGAACTGGTCGGCACCTATCGGTTGGCGGCTCAGGCGGCGCAAACCACGCTACTGTTCAGCGTTGAAGTCGCACTGCTAACGGATACGCTGATTCCAGCCGGAACGCGCGTCAGCGCGTCAGACAGCATTGTGTTTGCTACCGATGGCGATGCGGTGATGCCAGCAGGCGCGCTGAGTGCCACCGTTAGCGCTACTTGTACGCAAACCGGCGTCGCCGGGAATAACTGGCAACCGGCGCAGGTCAGCACCCTGTTGGATGATATTGCCGATGTCGATTTCACTGTGACCAACACCCTCGCCAGTTCCGGCGGTGCGGAAGAAGAAAGCGACGAGCGGCTACGGGAACGCATTCAACTGGCGCCGGAGTCCTTCAGCACGGCGGGTTCAAGATTGGCGTATCGCTATCATGCGCTGAGCGCCCACCCGGATATTGTCGATGTGGCGGTGGTCAGGGCTGAGCCGGGCGTCGTCCATCTCTTTCCGCTGCTGTCTGGCGGGTTGCCCGATGCCGCGCTGTTGGCGCAGGTGGAAAGCGTCTGTTCGGATGAGAAAGTGCGACCGCTGACCGATACGGTGGCCGCCAAAGCGCCCGTTCCGGTGGAATATGCGCTCCATGCCCGTCTGACGCTTAAACGCAATATTCAGGCATTGCCTGTCAAACAGGAAGCTGAGCGGGTAGCCGCCGACTGGGCGGAAAACCGCCGCGCAACGCTGGGACAGGATATCGTTCCCAGTCAGATTATCGCCGCGTTATCGCTCGATGGTGTCTATAGCGTCGAGCTGTTATCCCCCGGATTAACGGTGCTGGATGACTGGCAACTCGCCGTCTGTAGCGGCGTCACCATTACCATTGCCGGAGTCGCCGATGAGTGACGTGCTGCTTCCATAGCCGTTGGCCGCCGACGCCAGCTTCCGGTCGCTGGCCTCGCTCATCGACCGTTTTGACGCGCTGAAGTTGGAAATGCTGATGGTATATCTGGTCGACATCGTCGACAGCAGCGCGCTGGATGCGCTGGCCGAACAGTTCTCGCTGATTGAAGACGGCTGGCAACTGGCGGAATCCGAAGATGCCCGCCGGGCCATGATTAAATCGGCCATTGAGATGCACCGTTATAAAGGTACGCCGTGGGCGGTACGCGAGGTGATCCGTAGCCTGGGGTTCGGCGAAGTCGAACTGATCGAGCATATCGGACGGCTTAACTACGACGGCGTCCGCAGTTATAACGGCCATATGGTCTATGGCGATAAAGCCCACTGGCCGGTCTACCGGGTATTGCTGCAACAGCCCATCACCAACGATCAGGCGCAGATGCTGTGCCATACCCTTGAGATGATCGCCCCCGCACGCTGCCGGTTGGCCAGCCTGGAATATTGGGGCGTTCCTATTCGCTACAACGAAACCGCATCGTATGACGGTAACTACAACCACGGGAGTGCATAAGTATGGCGAACTTGCCGGAAAAACAGGAATGGATTGACGGTATCTACCAACTGGAGACGTCAGATCCGGTGGTCGGCGGCCCCGGCGGCGTATCCAACCGACAGGCGGAACAACTGGCTGACCGTACCGCCTATCTGAAGAAGGAACTGGAAAGTACCGGAGAAGATCTGCAATCGCATATCGACGCCGCCGATCCGCATACTCAATATGCGCCGAAAGCCAGCCCCGCCTTGACGGGAACGCCGACTGCGCCGACGGCAGCGGCGGGCGTCAATAATGCGCAGATCGCCACTACGGCCTATGTGATGGCCGCGATAGCCGCGTTGGTTAATGGTTCGCCGGGTGCGCTGGATACGCTCAAAGAACTGGCTGCTGCGCTGGGGGATGATCCGAATTTCAGCACTACCGTGCTGAATAAACTGGCTTAAAAACTAGAGAAAGAACAAAACGGCGCGGACATTCCCGACAAGGCCGCATTTATGGCGAATCTCGGGTTAAAGTCCGCCGCTACGCGCGCAATTGGCTCTGCGGCCAGCGATATTCCCGATATTGCTCTTGGTGATGGGCGTTATTTAGGAAAAACAGCCACGGCAGTCGCGGCAACTAAATTAGCCGCTGCGCGGAAAATCGCCGGCATCGCATTCGATGGTACGTCAGACATTTCTCTGACGCCTGCCAACGTGGGTGCATTGCCTATCGCGGGCGGCACATTGACCGGCAATCTGATTTCGACGGTGGCCGATGCTCTGCGCATTATCTACGGTGTATACGGCGTCATTCAACGCAACGGCGGAGGGGATTTTTATATTCTGCTGACCAACAAGGATGACGCCAATGGCGCCTGGAATAGCCTCCGCCCGATGAGAATTAATCTGGCGACAGGAAATGTTGAATTTGGTCATACGGCCAATGCCGCCATACTTCAGGAAAAAGGCCAACGCGTCTACAGCCCAAACAATAAACCCACAGCGGCGGATATCGGCGCGTTGCCCGCCGGAGGAACGGCGGCGGCAGCCACCAAATTATCAATGGCCCGGAAAATCGCGGGCGTGGCATTCGATGGTACGGCGGATATCGCGCTCACTCCGGCAAATATAGGTGCCTTGCCTGCTGCGGGAACGGCGGTGGCGGCCACCAAACTGGCGACGGCACGCAAGATTAATGATGTGGCGTTTGATGGCTCAGCGGATATCGTGTTGACCCCGGCTAACTTAGGTGCCTTGCCGGTTGCTGGCGGCACAATGACAGGTCAACTCACCCTTAATAACATTTTAAAAGTGGTTGGGAAAAGTGGTTTTCTACCTGATTCGCAAGGGGCGCATATTTGCTGGAACCGTGTTAACGGAAGCGGAAGAACCGACTTTGTTAACCACAAAGGTTCGGGTGGTGGCGGTTTTGTATTCTGGAACGGTGACGCTGAATCACAAAGCGAACTGGCGTCGTTAAACTCCTCTGGTTCGTTATTCGTAACCGGTACGATTTCGGAAAGCGGGCAACGCGTCTACAGTCCAAACAATAAGCCTACTGCTGCTGATGTCGAGGCCTTGCCAGTTGGTGGAACAGCGGCGGCGGCGACCAAACTGGCCTCCGCGCGTAAGATTAATGGCGTGGCGTTTGATGGTACAAAAGATATTACGCTGACTCCGGAAAACCTCGGTTTTAAAGAAATCACTGAAACAGGCTCTGGCGCAGGTTATTACTGGCGTAAATATGCTGATGGTATGGTTGAGTTATTCGGTTCATTTGAAACGGTCATCGGTAGTGCTGGGGTGGTTACATTTCCCCTCAAACTTGGTGAAGTTGTTAATATTACTTATGGTGAAGTGGGAGGGTAATCCCCCCGAAAAAGCGAAGTGTTCATAAGTAGAATTTTCTCGTAATCTGAACGCAGGAGATTCGCTATGAAAAAATCACGCTTTACCGAC